>JBAZOO010000014.1:0-91835 GCA_041648735.1 Lentisphaeria bacterium | reverse complement strand
GAGCTGGCGGCCGTGGCCGCCGGGCCCGGGACGGAGAAGTTCGACCGCGCGGTGATCCGGGCGGAGCGGGAGTTCCGGGAGTGGGTGGGGGCCTCGGGGTCCGGGTCTGAGAAGAGGGGGGACGAGCTGGCCAAGCAGTTGCAGCAGGCTCCGGTGCAGGAGTGGCCGAAGTTGGCACACCAGGCGCAGGCTGCGTATGAGCAGGCGTTGCTGCACTGGGATGCGGCGGCGGCGTGGAAGGGCGACCCGAATCACGCGAGTTCCCGGGTGCTGTTGGGCCTGTTCCGCGTGCGGAATGCCAAGGGGCGGACCCCCCCGAAGGCGGAGTCGACGGACATCCTGTGGCACATGAACCCCGTGGAGGTCGAGCGCCTGCAGGATGCCGCGCAGACGCACATGTCGCGGGTGCGCGCGAAGATCGACCAGGTGCTCTCCCGGTTGAACGCGACCCCCGAGGTGGACCAGGCCGAGGACCATGCCCGCTCCGCGGTGGAGAGCAAGCACGTGGCCGAGCGGATGGCCATCCGGGACAAGTACGAGGGCCGGGAGGTTATGAAGCAGATCGGTGGTGAGGTGTACACGGTACCCCACCCGGAGGAAACCGCGCAGCTCGAGGCGCTCGAGCCCGTGCAGGCGGCGGAGCACCGGGAGGCACTGGCCCCCGGGTCGTACCTGCGGAAGCGCGGGGAGAACGCGCGGCCGGCGGAGCTCGCCCAGTTGGCCGAGCAGTCGGCGTCGCACTTCCGGCGGGCGGCCGAGTGGCTGGAGAAGCAGGGGAAGCCGAGCGCCGCGCGGGTGCGCGCCCTGGCCGAGAAGTTCAAGAAGCTGGCGGCCGAGCACCGCGGGGCGGGCGGGGAGGCCAAGAAGTCCCTGGCCCTCCTGGTTCCCCTCGACCGCCTGGAGAAGGGCGCCCCGCGGGGCGGGAAGTACGTGAAGCGTGCCCCCCGCCCGGGCGGACAGGGCTACCGCTACTACTACTCGGAGAAGGGGTATGAGCGGGCGACCGGGCACGTGGACGGCCAGCGGGCGGCCGACCAGCACCTGGGGAAGCGGGTGGTCACCCTGTTGAACAAGGCGGGCCCGGCCGGCCTGCACCCCCGCCGGTTGGCCGAGCTGGTGCGCCAGCACGGCCGGCAGCGGGTGGCCGGGGTGTTGAAGGCCACCGGCTGCCGGTTCGACAAGGGGCGGTTCTACCCGAAGACGCGAGGTGGCCGGTGCTGACGGAGGTCGAACTTTCGCGGGTGCTCGAGCACCTGCCCGGGTGGGCCCGGTGGCCGGCGGGGAGTGCCAGGCTGGTGGCCCTGGAGTTCCTGGGGGCGTTGCGGAAGGCGGGCTGGCAACTGATCTTCGTGGACCCGAAGGAGACCCGGCCGGCCTCCCCGTCGGTGGAGCAGACAGGCGCAGCCCTTGCCCTGGGCCGCAAGAGGTGAGAAGTTGGTGAACATCTGGGGGTTTGAGGTGATCCGATGACGCTGAACGCGCTACCCAAGGGGCTGGCCGAGCTGGAGACGATGGTGAAGGGCGGGGAGCCGGGAGAGCCAGGGGGCAGCGCGCTGGGCGCGCTGGACGCGCTGGTGAAGGGCGGCGGCCCCTACATCGGGCCCAAGGGTGGCAAGTGGGCGGATCCCCAGCACACGATTTCGTGGGATGAGAAGATCCACGGGGCCGGGAAAGCAGGCGGGGGGAAGGATAAGCCAGGGAGTTCTGGGGGCGGTGGGGGAAAGCAGGTGACCCCCTACGGGGAGTTGTCCGTGGTGGAGGAAAAACCTGGGGCGGGGAGCCTGCGAAAGGAATCTCGTTACCATGTGCGGATGACGTACCCGGGCGGGGAACACGTGGATCTTGCTTCCTGGGAATCCAGCGGCACGGAGGGTAACCGGAAGCACGCGGAAGCCTACGCCGGCGCGTTGGCTGCGGTGCTGAAGGAGCACCATGGGAAGTCAGCGGATTGGCATGAGGACCAGGGGCGTTCCGCGCGAAAGAAGGCGGATCGGTCTGCCGCGGATTTGCATGCCAAGGCCGCGACGGTGGTGAGGATGGCCGGAGATGCTACGGCGGCTGAGCCCAAGAAGACCGCGAAGTCCCTCCCCGCCCTGTCCGCCCTGTCCGAGCTCACGAAGTCCAAGCCGATCCCGCTGCCCACGTCGGGGAAGGCGGCCTCCATCGCCAGCATGCGTGCGGCGCAGGGGGTCGACTCCGAGGGCAACGCGAAGAAGGGCGGGGAGATCCCGGGCGGGCTGGCGGAGGGGAAGAAGCCCGCGGATTTCCCGGCCGAGGCCCTGGCTGCGGGAACCAAGGTGGAGATGGAACACACGAAGGACCCGCGGGTGGCCGAAGAGATCGCCATGGACCACCTGACCGAGGATTCCAGCTACTACACGAAGCTGGCCCGGATGGAGAGCGGGAAGAAGCCCGCGGCGGCGGCGGCCAAGCCGAAGTCCAAGGCGGACCGTGCCCTGCTGAAGCTGCTGGGGAAGAACCCGAACCCGAAGGACGCGAAGGTGCACGCCCTGGCCGCAAAGCTGGGCATGCCCGTGGACAAACTGGAGGAGCGCGCGTACGCCCTGCTGGCGGACGCCCAGAAGGAGAAGAGCATGGGCACCCAGGAGATGAAGAAGGGCGCGCTGGCTGCCCTGGCCACCCTGACGGGGAGCGACCCGCTGGAGAAGGGGTGGAACGAGAGGTCGACCGTGTACGACCGGTGGGGCGAGTACGATTTCAACGCGGGGAAGATCATCCAGATCGCCCGTGACTGGGCGAGCAACTTCTGGTCTTCCAGGCCGGCGGGCGTCGCCCTGCGGGCGCGCGCTTTCCGCGTGGCCGAGCGCCTGGCCGACTTGGCGGCCGCCTGGGCGGCGCTGAAGGACCAGGAGCGGGCGGCCAAGCCGGACTGGGAGAACGAGACGCCCGCCCAGCGGGAGGCCCGGGAGGAGCAGGGGAAGGCCCGGTGGGAGGCGCTGAAGACCCAGAAGGAACCGCTGGTGCAGGAGGCCCGCGAGTGCGATCGGGAGCTCCTGCGCATCCGTTCGATGGAGGCCCAGCAGGAAGCCGGACAGCCGGATGGTGCGCAGAAGGCCATGCCCGCCTGGGATGACCTCCGGAAATCCTTCTATGAGTCGAAGGACGTGCTGGAGTGGGCGGGCCGCTACTGGGACGCCAAGTTCCAGGCTCGAGCGGCCGAGCTGGCGAAGAAGCTGCTGGCCTATCGGCAGAAGCGCGCGAAGGGTGACCAGGATTCTAAGCCGATGACCACCTCGTCCAAGCCGGACGAGGAGGACAAGATCATCCGTGAGATGCACGCGCTGGAGATCGAGTGGCTGGAGGCGGAGAAGAAGAAGGCGGAGAAGCGGGAGAAGGTGGAGGCCGCCTCGAAGGGTCTGCCGCTGGAGGACTACCGGCTCACCCCCGGGGTGGACTGCACCCACCAGCCGCACCTGGCGGTCGCGCACGCGCAGGCGGTGCTGGACAGCCGGGTGCGCGCCCTCCGTGACCAGGGCGTCCAGGTCGGCCGGCCCGGGCCGGCCCCGACCTCCCGGATGCAGAAGGGGGAGGACGGGCAGATCGTCCGTCTCGGCCAGTCGACGGTGCTGACGGGCGGCCAGTCCGACCAGCAGGCGGCCAGGCTGGCGGACGCCGGCCGGCTGGGGGCTCCCGCGGAGGCGATTCCGATCGACCGGGCGGCCGGCACCCAGGTGGTCGCCTGCCCCGCCTGCCAGGGAGCTCTGCTGAAGGCGCTGACCGTCTGCCCGCATTGTGGGGTGGACCAGCATGCCCCTCGAGCTCCGCGGGAGGCGCCGGCCACCCGGCCGACGCTGGCCGTCCGGGATGGTCAGCCCCGCCTCCGGCCGGCGGTGGCGGAGACGGTGACGCTGGCCGACCTGCAGGGACGTGGGAACGGCTGAAGGGAGGCCCGCGGTGGGCATCGGCAAGAACGTGCTGGACATCGGCCTCCGCATCGCGGGTGCGCTCGGGGCCGGCCTGCAGGACCTGGCGGCCGACCGGCTGTTGAAGGCGGAGGGGGAGACGCAGCGGACCGGCCCGGGTGGGAAGGACAAGGACACGGCGGAGGGCAACCCGGTGCCGGAGAAGCCGGCGGAGAAGGATCCGAAGAGCCTGTTCTGGGATCCGTTCACCGTGGTCGAGCAGTTGGGGTACAAGGACAAGCCGAGTCAGGTCACGTACGGGACCCTCCGGGCGATCGCCCGGAGGATGCCTGTCGTGGGCGCGGTGGTGAAGACCCGGATCGACCAGCTGGCTAGCTTCTGCACCCCGCAGGAGGATCGGTACACCGTGGGCTTCCGGGTGAAGCTGCGGGATTCCAAGCGTAGCCCCTCGAAGGCGGAGCGGAAGTGGACAGAGCAGATGGAGCAGTTGATGCTCCGCACGGGCGTGACGAAGCACCCGCGCGGCCGGGACTCGTTCGAGACCCTGGTGCGCAAGCTCGCGTTCGACAGCCTGATCTTCGACCAGACGTGCATGGAGGTGGTGCCAGACCGGTTGGGCCGTCCCTGCGAGTGGTACGCGGTGGACGCGGGGACCATCCGCCTGGCCGACCAGAAGAGCGTGCGGCAGGATGAGGACGACACGAAGAACGTGAAGTACGTGCAGGTGTACGACGGGCTGGTGATCAGCCAGTACACGCAGGCGCAGATGGCCTGGGGAGTGCGCAACCCCAGGACGGACATCCGGCTCTACGGCTATGGCGAGTCCGAGCTGGAGCAGATGATCAGCGCGATCACCAGCCTGCTGTGGGCGTGGGAGTACAATCAGCGATTCTTTTGCATCCGTGGCAGCACATTGGTCACGACCAGGGAGGGCCAGCAGCTGGTGGAAGATCTGGCCGGCAGGGAGTTTGAGGCCTGGGACGGCCGGGCCTGGCAGAAGGCCCGGGCGTTCGAGACCCAGCGGCAGCCGGTTGCACGGACGGTGCTGTGGAATGGGCTGTCGTTGGAGAGTGGGCCCGAGCACCGGGTACGGGTGATCCCGAGAGAATCTCTGGACGGAACTCCCGAGTGGCGCCAGCAGCAGGAGTTGGCCCAGGGGGATTGCGTGCTGGTGGACACCCAGGTGTCCGACCCCCCCATGGACCTGCTAGCGTTCTTGGTGGGCAAGGAGTACCAGACGGATCGGTGTACTGGGCGGGCATTTGTGCCGACCAAGGAGTTGGTGGAAGACCCCGAATTTTGGGAGATGATGGGGTTCGCGCTCGGGGATGGTTACTGGCCTACGTTAGGGGCCCGCGCATCCCCCAGATGGCTTCGTATTTTCCCACACTTCGAGAAAGATCTTCCGCTGTTCGAGAAGTTTTTGGCGGTGTGTACACGGCACGGAATCCATGCGCAGCAGGTGCAGATCAACAAGAGCATGGAGCGGCGCAGCGATGGCGGGCGGGGGTACCCGAGCATCCAGATCGGTCACCGGGCGTTCATCGAGTGGTTGAACGATCTCGGGTTCACCGGGTCTACCTCCGGGAAGCGGATAGCTCCGGTTCTCTGGCGGCAACCTGCCTGGGTTCGAGCGGCGTTGATGCGCGGGCTGTTCAGTGCCGATGGGTGCACGGTTCAGCATCGCACTGGCTACTGCACGCCCACGCTGTGCTGTGTGAACGACGTGCTCAGGCAGGATGTCCTGCGTTGCCTGTTTTCCCTGGGGGTGGCCGCCAACGACGTGGGGACGGGGAAATCACGCAAGGGAACGATCGCTGTCCAGAACGTGGCCCAGTTCGTGGAGGTCATCGGCTACCTGCTCCCCTACAAGCGGGAAGGGACCCCGAGGTCGAGCGGGGCGAAGGACCGATGGGACGGTCTGCACCCAGCGTGTTCCCGCCGGGTTGCCAGCAGACTCCAAGAAATCGGGCATGGGAAGTTTTCGGCCAGTGACTGGGATCTCATTCGGAAGGCTGCCCGCGGAGACTGCCGTTTGAGTCGCCCTCGGGCGGTCATGTATCTGCGGCAGGTTGGCCAGGAAATTCCGGAAGAGTTGTTCTACTATCAGATCCCGGTGGACTACACGGAGGTGACCTCCGAATCCGAACTGATGTTCGACGTGGAGGTGTTCAGCGAGGAGCATGCCTTCCTGGCCAACGGGATGATGGTGCACAACAGCCAGGGGACCTCCGCCAAGGGCATCCTGAATTTCAAGGGCGCGATCCCGAACGCCCAGCTCGACCAGTTCCGCCGGCACTGGTACATGATGATCTCCGGGGTGGAGAACGCCTGGCGGACTCCCGTGACGAACGCGGAAGATCTCCAGTGGGTCAATTTGCAGCAGAATAACAGGGACATGGAATACAACGCTTGGATGGATTTTTTGCTCAAGGTCGTGTGCGCGTTCTACGCCATGGACCCCTCGGAGATCAACTTCAAGTACGGAAACGTCGGGCAGAAGGGCAGCCTGTCGGAGGAGGACTCGGCGGGGAAGCTGACGGAGAGCCGGGAGCGCGGTCTTCGGCCGCTCCTCCGGCACTTCGCCAGCCTGTTCAACCGGTATCTGATCTGGCCGACGAACGAGAACTTCGAGTTCGAGTTCGTGGGCCTGGACAGCCTGACGCGCGGGGAGAGCGCGGACCTGGCGGGCAAGTTGGTGAAGACCGTCCGCACGGTCGACGAGATCCGGGCGGAGGATGACCTGCCGCCCATGCCAGACGGGTTGGGGAAGCTCATTCTCGACCCCACGTTCTTCCAGGCCTGGCAGCAGCAGAAGCAGCAGGAGGCTCAGCAGGCGGCCGGCGGGGGGCAACCCGGCCAGCCAGGTGCTCCCCAGCCCGGGGGAGATGGCGGGCCGGCGCCGGACGGCCCGGCCGGCCCGGGTGGGCAGGGAGCTCCTGGAGCTCCGGAAGGCCAACCTGGGGGCGAGCAGCCGGACTTCGAGTCCCTGCTCGCCCAGTACGAGCAGGAGCCGGAGCCGGAGGAGACGGCCGCGAAGTCCCTGTCCGAGGGATCGCTCGCCCGGCGGATGATCGTGGACATCGAACTCTGAGGAGAGGGAGAAGAAGGCCATGAGGATCAAGCACAAGGTGAACCCGCGGATCAGCGACGACTCGGCGGGGAAGAACATGCTGTTCGGCCTGGACGACGCGCTGGCGGAGGTGACGATCGACGTGCACACCAAGCAGGCGAACCATCTGTTCAGCGTGCTTGCGGCCGTCACAGAGTCCCTCTCCCTCGGGGACGTGGGGAGCCCGGCCGGCCTGTACATGGAGGTGAGCGCCCCCTGCACGGTCACCCTGGACGCGGGGACGCCCGAGGAGGCGAGCATCCGGATGGTCGTCCCCACCGGAGGGACGAAGGCGAAGCTGTTCCTGGAGGCCACGTTCGCCACCGTGGAGATCACGACCGCGGTCTCCACCCCGGTGACAGGCAAGATCTGCGTGTGGGGCAGTTGACCGCTCACCGGGAGGCCGCCCGCATGCGCTTGCACCTGGAGACCACGGAGGCGGAGCTACGGGTGAAGGCTCCGGAGCTCCTGCACCAACTGGCGGACGCGCTGGAGGGGGTGACCCCCGAGCTGGCCAAGGCGCTCGAGCAGGTGGCGGACTCCCAGCAGGCGGAGCAGACGGGTGGGGGCGGACGACCGGGGGAGCGCGCGCTCGACCAACTGCTGGAGCAGGCTCACCAGGTGTACGCCCGGCGCGTGCAGCAGATGCTGGAAGCGATCTCCCGGGTGGTCTCCCGCGATTACCTGCTGGCCGTCCAGAAGTCGGATCCGTGGGTGGAGGTGGACGAGCAGGTGGGGGCCCGGCTGTGGCTGGCGTTGGGGATGCCCGACGGGGAAGACCCGCTGGAGAAGGCCGGGGCCGGCATCGAGGGGGCGCCGAAGGCGGGGCACAAGTACATCCGAAGGGTGCCCTACACGGGGAAGGACGGGAAGCGGCATTACCGGTACTTCTACCACGAGGCGGCGCTCGGTCGGCAGGCGCAGGCGGGGGAGACCATCCGGATGGGCGACCGTCGCTCCCTGCAGGTGGTGGAGGTGGACCGGGAGGGGCGGGTGACGTTCGAGGACGAGGGGGAGGCCAGGATCGGCGACCGGGAGGAAACGGTGGTTCGGACCGCCCCGGGCGCTCCCACGGGGAAAGAGGACAAGGGGACTCCGCAGAAGAGACGGCGCACGGTCTCCGCCGACGAGTGGGTGGAGGTGCTGGGCCAGCACTTCGGGCAGGAGGTGGTGGACAAGGCGGTCGAGCGCCGGGCGCTGATGGCGGTGAAGGCGGTGACCCGGCACGTTCCGGCCGAGCTCTTGCAGGACCTCCAGGGCGAGACGGACGAAGAGCGGATGGCCGACCTTCAGCGGCGGGTTCCCGACGTGTACGAGCGGCTGCAGAAGGCGTTCAAGCGGGCTGGGGTGGACCCCTGGCGGGCCAAGCTGGTGGTCTCCAGGTCTCTCCAGCGGCACGGCTGGGAGGACGCGGCGCGCGCCGCCGCGATCGGGAGCGTGCTCACCCCCGAGGGCGCCCAACTGGCCAAGCGGCACGTACAGCTGCTGGACGCGGCGGAGAACCTGGCCGGCGGGCGGAAGGTGCGGGCCCGGCACGTGCAGACCGCGGCCGACCTCATGCAGGGGATGCCCGAGAAGTTCGAGGCGGCGGTGCGGAAGACGGCGGAGCGGGCGGAGGCCGAGCTCCTACGCCTGCACCAACTGCTCGAGGCCGCCCGGGCGGCCCCCGCGGGCGAGCCGGGGGAGCCGGTGGGGCGCCTGCTGCAGACGGCCATGCAATCCCCAGCCGTCCAGGAGCTGCTGAAGCTTGCGCAGGCCTTCCCTGGCTTGCAGGACCGGGCGATCCCGGTCGCCCAGCAGATCATCCCCCAGGTGGTGGCGGAAGCCCCCCGGGTGGAGCCGAAGACGGAGGGCGGGCCCACCCATGTGTTCGTCGCCGGTGAGGGCGGGCGGCCACGGGCTTTGCAGGCCAGGTACAAGCTGGTGGAGGCGCACGACCTGCAGGCCTCCCACCTGCCGGGCGCGGGGTTCAAGCAGAACGAGGCCTACCCGCAGGGCGTGCAGGAGCGGGTGTACCACCGGGACAAGGCGGAGCAGTTGAAGGTCCTGCGGAACGCCCAGCAGTTGAACCCGGCGTTCATTTGCAACACCAACCCGGACGCGGTGAATGGCCCTCCGCTGGTGACGGCCGGCGGGATAGTGCTGGGTGGAAACAGCCGGACGATGAGCATGCAGCGGGCGTACGCGGAGCACCCGGAGAAGGCGAAGGAGCTGCAGAAGTTCCTGGCCGAGCACGCGCACGAGTTCGGGTTCAAGCCGGAGGACGTGCAGGCGCTGCGGAACCCGGTGCTGGTCCGCGTGGTGTCCACCCCGGATGAGCGGCCGGAGACGCTCCGCCTGCTCGTCCGCCAGTTCAACGAGTCGTTCACGCAGGGGATGGACCCGCGGACCATGCAGGTGGCGCTGGGTCGGAAGGTGGACGACCGGACGATCGAGGACATGGCGGCGAGCATGCGGGAGGACGAGAGCCTCGGGGACTTCTTGTCCAGCTCGAGGGCTGAGGCGTTCGTGGCCGCCCTTTACCGCACGGGCGTGATCGACGACCGGAACAGCAACCAGTTTGTCCGCAAGGGAACCAAGCACCTCAACGAGGACGGCAAGCAACTGGTGTCCCGCATGCTGGTCGGCCGGCTGGTGGGGGACGCGGACCTCATGGCGGAGATCCGGCCGAAGGCGCTGGACTCGGTGGCGAACGCCACGCCCTTCATGCTCATGGCCGCTCAGGCGGGGAAGAAGTACGACCTGGGCCCGTCGCTGCGGACCGCGCTGGACGCGCTGAACGTCCTGCAGAACCGGGTGGACGAGGGGACGATCAAGCCGCTGGACTCCAAGATCCCGGAAAACCAACTGCGCTCGCTGACGGAGAACTTCCTGTCCGACATGTTCGGCGGCCGGCACCCGCTGCTCGAGGATGAGCGAGCTCGGGCCCTGCTGGACGTGCTGGTCCGCAAGCCGGGTGAGAAGCAGTTGGCCAAGGTGTTCCGGGAGTACGCGCGGCTGGCCAGGCAGAACCCGGAGGGGCAGGGGAGCTTGCTGGGCGGGGCTCTGACCCCCGAGCAGGTGTTCCAGCAGGCGATCGTGAGCGCGGGGAAGAGGGAGACGGCGGAGGCGGAGGCGGCGAAGGCGACGAAGGAGCCGAAGATCATCAAGCGCCGGGTGGGCCCGGAAGAGGCGGAGCCGGAACCCGCGCCCGCCCCGGCCGGCCCGACGGCGGAGGAACAGCCCGGGCTGTGGGGGCTGGACGCCCGGCCCGATGGCCTCGAGGAGCTGGAGAAGGCGGGCGGGAAGCCGCCGGTGCACGCGGGCGGGCCCTACATCGGGCCCAGGGGTGGTAAGTGGGCGGATCCGCAACACACGATCCCCTGGGACCCCGCTCAGCACGTGCAGACCTCGATCTTCGATTTTCAGCCCCCGCCGGGGACGGTCAGTCGGGCGGACCGCGTGGGGAAGGGCCCTTCGCCGTTGCAGAAGGCACTGCAAGAGATCGAGGACCAGATCCGTTCCCAGCCGGTGGAGCAGGTGCACATGCTGGGGGATGATGGGAAGGCGCTGTCCAAGTCGCTGAGCGGAACGCGGGATAACTGCCGGGTCATGCCGGAGGTGTTGAAGTCGCTGCGCGAGCATGGCAACGCGACGGTCACGCACAACCATCCTTCCGGGGGGTTCTTTAGTCCAGAAGACATCTTCCTGGCGGTGCATTGGAACCTGAAGGAGATCCGCGCAACCACGCCGGACGGCGGCGTGTTCGTGCTCCAGCGGCCCGAAGGGGGCTGGGGAGTGCCGCTGGAGGCCGAGGCGCGTGGGGGGAAGTTCGAGATGCTGCAGGGTGGGAAGACCCAGTGGACGGGCGACTGGCTTCTGGGGCGCGTGCAGAAGGCGTCGAGTTTGGCGGCGGCGCGCGCGACCGAGCGGATGGATGAGAAGTTGGAGAAGTTGGGCGGCCACCCACCGGGGAAGGATCACCCTGGGTTCAAGCAGGAGGAGTGGAATGCGATCACCAGAGAAGAGCAGCTCCGAGCCTTCCAAGAAGGACCCGGAGCAGAGTTCGGATGGAAGTTCGCCTTCCACCCAGGTAAGGCTCCCCACGGCGGAGGAGGTGGAGCGGGACGGCCTGGTGCTGGACAAGACGCCCCCGCCCGAGTACCGGCCAAGTGGGAAGGGGAGCAGCAAGGCCTCCTGAGCGCAGGCAAGAAGTCCGACCCGCTGGCGGCGCCCAAGGTAGGGGACAAGCTCCAGGTGACCTACCACCCCACGATATTCGGTGGGGAACAGGCCCCGGTGACCTACCACGTGATCGCGGAGAAGGGAGATCAAGTCCAGCTGTCGCAGCACCCTGACTCCAAGCACGGCCCCTGGATGCCGAAGGCCTCAGTCCGGCAGTTCGTCAACGACCTGGCCGGCAAGGTGGAGGGCCCGCCCAGCGGCAACGCGGAGATCGATGCAGTTCTGAAGGGGAAGGGCAAGCTGCTCGGGAAGGGCGACGACGGGCTGGCGTTCAAGGTCGGCGACAAGGTGGTGAAGGTGAGCACGACGGTGCCCTACCAGCCGGATAACCCTGGGCATCGGAGCCCGGAGGGCGCGACGGACATGCTCCGCCAGCAGGTGGAGGTCGGAAATCACCTAGCGTCCCTGGGGATCCCGGGCATCATGCGTTCCGAGTTCGTGGCGCACGCTGGCAAAGGATTCCAGATCCGAGACCACGTGAGCATCCCGGAGAAGTTGACCGCGACGCAGTTGGACAAGGTGCAGGACACCCTGCTCGCCATGCACAAGCACGGGTTCGCCCTCCGGGACGCAGTGCAGGTCGGCTTGAACGCGAAGGGTGAGCCGGTGCTGTACGACACGGGGAAGGCCGCGCCGATCGAGGGGGCGCACACTGGGATCTTTTCCGAGGTCGAGGGGGACATGGCCAACTTGCGCCGGCTCTACCAGGACCACGGCGTGGATTTCGTGCGGAAGGACAAGAACGAAGGAGAGGCGCGCTGGGACTTCTTGCGGCGGCAGTTGTTGAAGCCGGAGAGCCCGAAGGCGAAGGCCAGGTTGAAGGGCAAGATCGACGAGGCCCTGGAGATGCGACGTGCACACGCCCGCGCGACGCTCAAGGGATCGGAGCTCGAGTCCCTGCTGGACGACATCAAGATGGACCAGGAAGAGGCGGACAGCACGCTCGGGCTGGGGAAGTCCCTGGAGAAGGGCGGGCCCTACATCGGCCCGAAGGGTGGCTTGTGGGAGGATCCGCAACACACGCGGCACTGGGATCCGACGGAGCACCAGGGGAAGCAGATGGGCTTGTTCTCAGCGAAGGCGCCGGCCACGGGGGACTCCGCCCAGCAGGTGGAGGCCAAACAACTTCCGCCCGACATGCGTCCGGAACGTCAGGAAGAAGTGGGGGGAGCTCCCGCGGGTTCGGCGGAGCCCCAGCCGCATCCGGCTGGGGGGAAGCAGGATGCCGCGGCAGAAGGTGCCCCGGGGACGCCTGAGACCTGGGAGGTGATCGGGGTGGAGGACCTACGGCCGCTCGACTTCTGGACGGGCAAGCGGTTGGCCATCCCCGAGCATGAGCTCCGGACGTGTGCCCGGTGCGGCCGTCAACATGCGGTGGTCGTCACCATGGAATCCAACAAGGGGCGGTCCGTCCAGGTAGGCAGCGGGTGCGGGCCGGCCATGGCCGGCGGGGAGAAGTTCTTCGACTCGGAGAGCCAGCGGAAGGCAGCACGGGAGGCGAAGAAGAAGCAGAAGGCGGAGCACCTGCGGAAAGTGCTGGCCTGGCTGGAGAGCGAGTCTGCCGCGCTGGCGGGGAAGCACCTGAGCTCCGTCGTCTACCCGGGGGAGGAGATGGCGGAGGTGCCTTCAAAGCAGGTGGACGCCAAGCCGGGGGAGATGCGGAAGGTGCTGCGTACCCGGGATGGGATGGCCGAGATGTGGTTGCCCGCGGGCTTCAACCTGGAGGAACGGCGGTTGTCCTTGCGGGGAGCGTGGGCTCAGCAGGTGGTCTGGCAGCTCATGCGGAAGTTGCAGGCCAAGGGTTCCGATTGGCGTTGGCCAGCCTTTTGGCCGACGAAGGCTCCCGGGTTGGACGCTCTGCACGCGATGGAAGACCGACTGACCTGGTGGCTGAAAAAGCGGCTCGAGGGGGTGGGCGGATGACGTGCACCACCTACAGGTTGAGCTCGCGGAAAATGACGGTCGCGGTGGACGTGGACGAGCAGTCCACCATCCAGGCGGGTGCGCCGGTGATCCACCGGTTCGTCGGCCAGCCGTTGGCTCACCTGGTCCGCTGGATGCAGCAGCAGGGAGGGTTCGAGATGGAGCAGGTGCTCCCCATGCCCGTCAGTGAGGACCCCGAATGCTGATCACCCCCGAACAGTTGCAGGAGATCCGGCAGATCGTGGCTGACCATCACGAGGCGCTGATCGCGGACGTGCTGGGCCGGGAGGCGGTGACGCCCGAGCAGCTCCGGCGCCTGGTCGACCAGGGGCTGATCACCGAGGAAGGGGACCAGCCGGTGGACTTGGCGGTCGACCCGTACGTGCTCGGCCAGTTGCTGGCCCTGGCGGAACAGAAGCGGGCGGCCAACTGGTCGGTCGAGCAACTGCACGCCCACCTGCGGAAGAACCCGCTCCCCCTGACGGAGACGGAGCTGCAGGCGATGCGGATGGCCCGGGAGCGGGCCGGCCAGTATCTCCGGGGGCTGGGCAACCGGGTGCAGACGGACGTGCAGACGGTGCTGGTGGAGGCGGACGCCCACCTGCGGGAGCGCCTCCGGTCGGAGGTGCGGTCGGCCACCGCGCAGGCGATCGCCCGGCGGGAGACCGCCCGGGAGCTCCGGTCGGAGCTGGGCTGGAGGACGGGCGACTGGACACGCGACTGGGACAGGATCGCCCGGACGGAACAGCAGGCGGCTCTCCGGGAGGGCCAGGCGGACGCGCTCCGGCGCCGGTACGGGCCGGATGTGCTGGTCGCGCGCATTCCCATGCCCGATGCGTGCGCGCACTGCCGAGAACTCCACCTCGGCCCGGACGGACAGCCGCGGATCTTCCCCCTCTCCGTGCTGACCAGGAACGGGACGAACGTGGGCCGGAAGGTCGCGGAATGGCGGTCGACCGTCGGGCCCGTCCACCCGCACTGCCGTTGTCAGACCGTGCGTGTGCCCGCCGGCTGGGGGTTCGACGAGGATGGGGAGCTCGTGCCCGGCGGAAAGTTGGGGGCCCGCTATCAGTCGGCGGCTGACCTGGAGGCCGGCCTGGCGGCCGAGCAGGATCTGCGGAAAGGGCGCCGGCGGGAGGGGCCGATGACCTACCAGGGGATCCCGCTGGAGGTGGAGAACCCGGTGGGGAGCACCCGCTACTGGACGGACGAGTCGGGCGAGCAGGGGGAGACCCTCATGCGGGACGCTTACGGGTTCATCCGCCGGACGGCCGGGGCGGGTGCGGACGGGGAAGAGGTGGACGTGTTCGTGGGACCGGACCCTCGAGCTCCCCGCGCGTTCGTGGTGGAGCAGCAGGACCCGCACACTGGCCGGTGGGATGAGCAGAAGGTCATGCTCGGGTACGCCACGCAGGACCTGGCGGAGGCGGCCTACCGGGCCCACTACGATGTGCCCGACCTGTTCCTCCTCTACGCGACCCCGATGGAGCTCGACCACCTGCAGCGCTGGCTCGCCCAGCCCCCGCCGGAGGCGGTGGGCGGGCAGGCGGTGAAGCTGATGGTCCCCCGGCTGCGGAAGGCGACGGTGGAGGAGTACGCGCACACGCGGGCGGGCTTGCGAGCTCCCAGCCCGGCCGGGTCGGGCCCGAACTTCCTGGAGGGGATGATCCCCGCACTGCCCGAGCTCGACGTGTACACGCTGGAGGAGTTGATCGACCGGAACGGGCCGCTCCTGCGCCCGTCCGGGCAGAAGCCCGTGCTGGCCCCGCCTGACCGGTACCTGCCCCCGGAGGAGCCGACTCCGCTGGCCGCCCGCCCGGCGGCGGAGTTGCTGGACCAGGAGCGGGAGATCGTCCACCTGGAGGACCAACTGGACTCGCAGGACGTACAGGACCGGCGCGCGGGGCTGGAACGGGAGATCGCGCGCCAGGCGGGCGAGACCATGAACCTAGCCCACCCCGAGGATGAGACCGAGGGGGAGGGGCAGCCATGAGGTGCCAGCAGTGTGGGAACCACCTGGTGCAGCGGGCTGGAGATCAGGTGCGGTTGCGGGTGGAGGGGCCGATCACGTTCGACCAGGCAGGGGTGTGCCGGGGGAAGTGCTACTGGTGCAAGGCGGTGGTGGCCCTGCCTCTCCAGTTGACCCTCCCGGCCGGGCAGCCGATGCCCGGGGAGACCCTGCAGGTCCCCGCCGGTGCTTCTGGGACGGGTCGCAGGCGGATCGTCCGCACCCAGCCTGGGGCGGAGAAGGGGAGATCCCTTGACGAGCCTGGGGGCGATCGTGTAGGTTGAGATCCACGAGTCCGGGAAGACCCGGTGCGGCCAGGCGGGCCGGTAGGGGCGAACAGGCGAAAGCCAGTTCGCCCCTTCGTCGTTTCAGGGAGATCCGATGGCAGAAACGCCCTTCAAGTTCACCGTCGCGCTGGAAGCCTTCGAGAAGGCGGGCGCCCCGGTGGGCAAGCAGCGGCGGATCGGTGGGGTGGCCACGCTGGAGACGCGCGACCAGCAGGACGAGGTGGTGCTCGCCCGCGGGCTCAACTGGTCCTACTTCCTGAAGAACGGCTGGTTCAACAACAACCACGGGAAGGAACCCCAGGACGTTCTGGGCTACCCGGAGGACGCCCGCCTGTTCAAGAAGGGAACGGAGCTCCCGAACGGGAAGCGGGCGGACGCGGATGGCTGGTGGGTCGAGGGCTACTTGCTGGGCACGAAGAAGGCGGCGGAGACCTGGGATCTCGCCCGCTCGCTCGCGCAGACCCCCCGGCGCCTGGGGTTCTCGGTGGAGGGGAAGGTTCTCAGCCGGGAGGGCCCGGGCAATCGGACGATCACCCAGGCGCTCGTGCGGCACGTGGCGATCACGCACGTGCCGGTGAACGACAAGGCGACGCTGGAGGTGCTGACGAAGAGCTTGCGCGGGCTGGACCTCCCGGAGTCGGCGGAGGAGGAGCAGGAGCTCGAGCGTGCTCTCGCCCTCGGGGCGGTCAACCCGGCGAACCCAGGCCCGCTCCCCGCGGGCTCCCAGCCGGGGCCGACGGCCGGGCGGTTGCTCTCCCCGCGGTCGCTCGAGGGCGACCCCCGGCGGGGGAAGAAGAAGACCCCGCCGCACGTCCTGGACGTGCCGGCGGCCACGTTCTCGAAGTCGGAGGCCTGGCAGTGGGTGCGCGCCCGTCTGCCGGAGGCCACGGATGCACAGATCGGGCGCGTGCTCAACCTGGCGCAGCTCCAAAAAGGCTGCGCGACGGAGGGTCTCATGGCCAAGAAGGCGCTGGACGCGGCGAAGAAGAGCAAGAAGGCGGAGGACGAGCAGGAGCCCGCCGGCGGGAAGCCCGAGCCGGACGAGGGCGACGAGGAGGAGGAGGAGGAGGCGGACGAGAAGTCCCTCGACCTCTCGACGGACGACCTGGAGCGCAGCCTCTCCGCCCTCGAGTCGGCCGCGCAGGCGGACCAGCCCACCCGCAAGCAGGTGCTGCTGGAGAAGGCGGGCAAGTCCGGCCTGTCCAAGGCGGAGACGGACGAGCTGCACGAGATCCTGGGCGGCCGGCTGGCCGACCGGGACACCCCGCTGGGCGAGGAGCTCACGCGAGGCATGCGCGAGAGCGGGACCCTCCAGAAGTCGCTGGACGCCAGCGAGTTCCTGCAGGACTGGCAGGCGGAGATGGTGAAGTCGCTCGAGCAGCTCGGGGATCGGGTGGAGAAGTCGGACCGCGCCAGCTACGAGCTGAACATGCTGCTCGCGAAGGGCATGGTCGAGCTCGGGCGCAAGACGGTCGCGCTGGTGAAGGCGCTCGAGCAGATGGCCGCCCAGCCGGCGTCCCAGCCGCGCAGCCGGGGCGTCCAGCCGGGCATCCGCCCGCTGGTGAAGAGCCAGCCCGCCGCGGACGGCCAGCCCGGGGCGGAGAGCCCGCTGGGCGAGCTGACGAAGGGGCAGGTGCTGGACGCCATGTGCACCATGATGGAGAAGAGCATGCGCGAGGGCCGGGGCGGCCTGACGGCCGCCGGGGAGGACATCGCGACCGCGACCTCCCGGTTCGAGCAGTTCGGCTCCATGACGAAGACGATGGCCGGCGAGGTGCAGAAGTTCATCGGCCTGGGCAACCAGGGCTGACGGGTGATCGGGCCGTCCCGCCTGGCGGCCTGATCGCACCGGCTCTTCCGGCTGGGAGAAGAAACCAAGTTCCCCGGAAGGGGAGAGGAGAAGAAGAAGATGCTGCCGAACCAGATCAACATGGTGGGCCTCCGGGACTACCAGGGCGTGGAGGGATTCTTCGGCGCCATGGCGGGCTCGGAGGTGGATTTCCTGAACAAGGCGCTCGCGGCCGGTTCGGAGATCAACGCGCCCTCGCCCTTCACGGCCGGGGATGGGTTCGCCCTCCGCGTGGAGTCCCTGGAGTCCACGCTGAAGGTGACGACCTACAAGATGGAGCACCTGCGGTTCTTCCGCGGGATCCCGAAGCTCCCGGCGTACAACACCGTTGAGGAATTCAACCGGCTCGAGTCCTACGGCGCGAACGAGGAGTCGGCGTTCATCTCCGAGGGTGACCTGCCCAACGAGGACGACAGCCTGTTCTCGCGCCAGTACGCGCTGGTGAAGTTCCTGGGCACCACGCGCCGCGTCACCCACCCCATGACGCTGGTGCGGACCGCGCACGGACCGGCGATCGCGCAGGAGACCACGAACGGCACCATGCACTTGCTGAAGATGCTCGAGCGGGCGCTGTTCTACGGGGATCACACCCTGAGCGCGCTCCAGTTCGACGGGTTCGAGAAGCTGATCCGCGACAACTCGCCGACGACGAACGTCGTCGACCTGCGGGGCGCCCCCCTGAGCGAGGACGCCCTGGTGGACGGCTGCCTGATCGTCAACGACGCGCCCAACTACGGCAACCCCACCCACCTGCACCTGAACCCGAAGGTGAAGAGCGACCTGACGAAGACCTTCTTTCCGAAGGAGCGCGGCCCCTCGCTGAACGCGGGCGGGGGCAACATGATCGGCCTGGACATCAAGGGTTTCACCGCCCAGAGCGGTGACATCGCGTTCGAGCCGAACGTGTTCATCACCGACGGCGGCGCCCCCGGCGCGGCCGTGGGCGACGCCACCCGCCGGCCGGCCACCCCGGTGGCGGGCGCCTCCGCCACCCCGCCGGCCGCGCTCAGCCAGTTCGCCGCGGACGACGCGGGCAACTACCTGGTGTACGCGGTGGCGTGCAACCGGTACGGCCGCAGCGCGGCCGTCTGGGTGGACGGCGCGGTCATCGCCGTGGCCGCCGGGGACGAGATCACCTTCACCCTCACCCCCGGGTCGACCGTGGACGTGGAGTGGTACGACATCTACAGGACGCCCGTGGGTGGCGCCGCCGCGACCGCGCGGCGGGTGCTGCGCGTGCCGAACGCCGCGGGCGCGGGCGCGCAGACCATCAACGAGTACAACGCGAACATCCCGGGTTGCACCAGCGCGTTCCTCTTCCAGCAGAACCTGGAGTGCATGAGCTTCCGTCAGCTGGCGCCGATGCTGAAGATCCCCCTCGCCGTCATCGACAGCTCGGTGCGCTGGATGCAGCTGATCTACGGGGTGCCCGTGCTGTACACCCCGGGCAAGGTGCTGCTCTACCGGAACGTCGGCCGCGCCAGCGGGCACCTGTAAGAAGGTGCTGGGCCGTTGGTGAAGTACCCGCCCCGGGGGCCTTCGGGCCCCCGGGGTTGTCCGAAACTGGAGGTCTTGCCCGATGCAACGGATGCTGAATGACCAAGAGTTCTCGTGCATCCCGACCCCGACGGAGAAGGCGCTGATCAGCGGGGCTGTCACGACCCTGCCCGCCCTGGTGGCCAACACGCCTTCCACGGTGGAGAAGGCGGCGCTGCCCGGGCTGATCGCCAACGGCCCGACCGCGGGGGAGAAGGCGAGCTTCGCGAACATCCCGAGCGCGGGGGAGAAGGCGGGGCTGGTGAACCTGCCGAGCGCGGGGGAGAAGGCGGCGCTGCCGAACATCCCGAGCGCGGCGGACAAGGCCTTCCTCGCCCGCCAGCAGGGCATCCTGCCCGTCTGCCTGCCCATCTACCAGAACATGAGCGCGGCGGGCCTGTGCGCGCTCGCCGACTGGGCGGACGGGGCGCTGGTGCTGGCCGCCCAGCCGGACGTGCCCCGGAACGTGACGATCGCGCTGACGGACGCGGACAACTCCTGCACCGGCCTGATCACCGTCACCGGCGTCGACCACCAGGGACGGGCGGTGGTGGAAACCATGTCCCCGGACGGCGCGGGCGGCGGGAAAGCGCTGGTGGGCACCAAGATCTTCGCCCGCGTCACCTCCGTCGTGATCTCCGGGGCGGCCGGGTTCGCCCCCGGCGACCAGGTGTCCTGCGGGTTCGGCCTGAAGTTCGGCATCCCGTTCGACCTGAGCGCGGGGGCCGAGGTGCTGCACGCCTACGTCGAGGGCGTGCGCCAGGCGGGGCCGACGATCACCACCGGGGTGAGCCTGAGCGGGATCGTGCTCGCGGGCGATCCGGCGATTCTCCCCGGCTTCCTGCTGCTGTTCATCAAGCCCGCCTGATCGCGCTGACGCGCGCTGGGCGAGAAGGAAAGGAAAGAACGACCATGGAACGAACCCTGGGACCGACGGAGCTGGCGCGCATCCCGAGCGCGGACGAGAAGCTGGTGCTCGCGCGCCAGCAGGTCGGGAGCATCTTCTGCTTCATGGGGGCGCCCCTCCTGGAGGACGCGGACCTGATCAGCGTGGCCGCCGACTGGGCGGACGGTGCTCGGGTGATCGCCGCGCAGCCGGACGTGCCGCGCAACCTGACCGCCCTGCTGGTGGACGCGAACGCCTCCATCCTGACGGGCACGCTGACGATCACGGGCGTGGACGCGCAGGGCCGTCCGGTGGTGGAGGTCATGACCGTCGCGGCCGGCGTGGGCCTGGCCTTCACGGGCACGAAGATCTTCGCCCGCGTGGACACCGCGGTGATCACCGACACGACCGGCGTGGTGAACGCGGGCGCCGACCAGCTGGTGATCGGCGTGGGCAGCGTGATCGGCCTGCCGGTGGACATCGAGCGCGCGGCGGAGGTCATGTTCGCCTACCTGGGCGGCACGCTGACCACCCCGGACGCGGTGGCCACCGGGGTGAGCACCTCCGGGGTGAACCTCACGAGCGGCACCTACGACGGGACGAAGCTGATGAGCGCGATCATCCAGCCGAGCAGGCGGATCGTCGCCTGACGGCGGAGAAGGGAAGGGGGTTCCCACGATGGACCTGCGAAACACGAAGGCGTACATGCGCGGCCAGCGCCTGAGCGTGGATGGCCGGATCTACCAACTGGACGGCGAGGGGATCGTGCGCGGGGTGTCGGCCGCGGACGCGCGCACGCTCCTGCAGGGCAAGGACTGGACGGTGGTGAACGGCAAGCTGCCGCCCGCCCCCGTCCAGCCCGTGGTCCCGCTGGTCGCCCCGAAGCCCGTGCCGGTTCCGCCCGCGCCGGCCGGGCTGGGCCGGTCGGAGGGCAACCTGCCCGCTCCGCAGATGGTGGCGCAGCCGGCCGAGATGGCGGCCGGGCAGGCGCCTGTTCCGCAGCCGTCGGATGAGCCGTTCCCGGCGGAGGCGGACCAGCTGGTGGGCGAGCCCCCGGTGGTGGCCCCTCCGTTCCCGGCGGAGGTCGAGCAGGCCAAGCCGGAGACCCAGCCGGTGGCCGAGCCCGCGGTCGAGGAGGACTGGCCGGCCCCCTCGGAGGAGATGAGCTCCCAGTACCTGCGGGAGATGGCGAAGGCGTACGGGGTGGAGCTCCCCCACGGGCTGAAGAAGAAGGCGGAGATGGTCAGCCTGATCAGGGCGGCCAGGTCGGAGTCGGAGAACAAGTCCTGACCCAGGCGGAGCCCGGGCGGGCTACCTGCCTGACGAGGTGAACGAACATGACGGCGAACAACCGAACCCCCCGGGACGCGAAGCAGGCGGTCGTGCACTGCGCGGAGCAGGGGATGCCCAACCTGTGCGGGGCCGCCCGGCGCGGGGTGTCCATCCAGCACTTCGAGGTGACGGTCCCCGGCGCCGCCGTCCAGGTGGCCCTGGACTTCGAGGCGCTGGGCGGGATGCGCATGCACGACGCGCTGTACACCGTGCAGCTGACGAACCACGTCACGCAGGGCACCGGCCTCAGCCTGGTGGCCAACCGGACGGCCGCGGGCCTGCTGGTGACCAGCGTGGCCGGCAACGACGTGCTGGACGTGCTGGTGATCGGCCAGTTGGCTGGTCAGCTCGCCTGAGAGCCCGTGTAGGGCCCCGGGGCCCGTGGGCTCGAGTAAGGGCAGGGCCAGGCCCGGGTGACGGCGGTGGTCGAACAGTTGCCCTTGGAGCGCACGGAGGTCCCACATGTCCATCATGCAAGTCCGCGGTGGCTTCCCTCGACCCTGGCGGGAGACCGTCGGGGTGGCCGGGCGAGTCCACCAGTTCCCCTTCTACACGTCCTTCTTGCAGGTGCACGCGGATACCAACCCCATCCGCCTGTACTTCACGGAGGAGGACTTCACGGCGGACGCGAACTACTGGGAGGGCTTCGACTACGAGGGCCCGGCGGAGATCATCCGCCTGTGGTTGCGGGGGGTGGGCGGGAACTCGGTGGTCCAGGTGATGGCCTACCAGCGGCGTGGTTGAGAGGAGGCCGGTCATGTTGGAGAAGAAGCGGTGGCTGCAGAGCTGGGGGTTCGGCGTGGTGTTCTTCCTCTGCGCGCTGTTCGCCTGGCAGGCGAGCGCGCAGACGCTGATCGAGGGAGTGGACGGGACGGGAACGCGCCGGCGCGTGCTGGTGGACGCGACGGGGAAGATCATCCTGTCCACCGCGGCGGCGCTGGGCCTGGTGCAGGTAGCCGGCGGGAACGGAACCAGTGTGGCCACGGCGACCAACCCGTTTCCTGTGCGTCCTTCGGCCGACGGTACGAACCCGGTGGACGCGACGCACCCGCTGATGAGCCAGATCACCGACGGGGTGAAGGCGCGGATTCCCCCGTGGGCCAAGGCCGACGACGATGACGACACCAACGAGGTGGTCATCCAGGCGGCGCCGGCCGTGGAGTACACGCTTCCGGGTGCCGGGTGGTACGAGATCACCGCATCCGGAAACAGCGCGTGCATCATCTGCGGGGCCGCTCCGACCGCGGTAATGAACACGGCATGCACGATTCGGGTGATGGAGGGAGTGACCAGGCGGTTGCCATTGACCGGTCCCAAGTGCTCAGTGATCGGCCCGAGCGCGGCTGGGTACGTGCACTTCCTGTACCTGAACCCGGCCCTGTGAGGGTAGACCGATGCGCCGCCTGCTGCTGATCCTCTTCTTGCTGGACCTCGCCGTGTGTCTGCCCGGGTGGGCGCAGGACGAGGATGGCGACTCCGGCCTGGTCCGTGCCTACCACCTCGACCGTTCCGGGGTCGGCAGTTCCGACCTCTGCGACACCTCCATCGGTTGCCCCACGTTGGGCATCTGGTTCGACGATGCTGTGGCGGCCACGTACACGACGGAGATCGGCGGGTACGTAATGACGGTGCACGGCAACCCGACGCGGGTCAGCGGTCCGACGTGGCCGTCGGGGCTGACCACGCCGGGCTACAACTGGCGGTTCGACGGGACCGGGGACTACCTCTCGTTGGCCGACGACCCGGCGTTCGAGGTGGCCGACTTCAGCGTGTTCATGTGCTTCATCCCGAGGGCGGGGATCACCACCAATGATGGGTTTATCGGAAAGAGCACGGCAGCGGGGAATCAGCGATCCTGGGGTGTCTATACTGGCAACGGCACGGACGTGCGGCTTGTCGTTTCATCCGATGGAACATCTTCGACGGTGCTAACCAAGGCCACATCGATCACATCGAATCGTCTCTCGTGCGTGACGGTCTCCTATCAGTCTACTGGGTACGCCGACGGATCGTGTGTGGCGAGCATTTGGGTTGACGAGTTGGCGGTTGCCACAGGGAATGCAATGAAGGGCCCGCCGCTCACAGGAACGGCGGATCTTACCATCGGAATTATTACGGCGTTTGGTGCCGACATCCCCGCCGACATCTTCGTTGTCGCCTACTACCCCGGGGTTTTGACCGCGGCAGACCATCAGCGGTTGAACAGGCGCTTTCGTGGCCTCTACGACGGCAGCGGCAATAACCCCGTGACCGTGACCGCGGCGACCATGCCCGCGCTCCCCCTCGCGTACCCGACCGGCGGCGTGAGCCCGTTCATCATCGACATGCCCGCGAATAGCAACATGATCGGCGCCGTGGCGGCGGGCTCAGGTGGGCTCTACGGCGCATCGGCTGTGACCAACCTCGTCCAGCGGTCGAGCTTCGAGACCTGGGCCGCTGGCGCCGCGACAGGCTGGCCCGAGACCCCCACGGGCGCGGGCGATGCGACCCAGAACACGACCCTCGCGGCGCACGGGTCGAGCAGCATGCAGCTCAACTGCCCGGGCGCGGCCGACGCGATCACCATCACGGGCGCTTGCATGACGGTGACGGGAGGCGCGGTCTACTCGCTCTCCTGGTACGACTACCTTGTGAGCGGCGCGGGCGCGCTGGACGTGGCGATCTATGAGGACGACTCGGCCGACTGCGGATCACCCACGGGGCACACCACGATCGGCGTGGTGCCCATCGCCACGACCTGGAACAAGCGGACCAGTCCCTACACGATGCAGGCGGGCACCATCAGGGCGCAGCTCTGGTTCACCCTGCCCGCGGCTGCGGCCCAGGTGGCCCTGGTGGACGCTCCGCAACTGAGGCTCGGCACGGCGACCGATGCCTACTGCGATCAGAATGTCGATGCGCCCTCGGTGTGCTCAACCATGGTCCAGAGCGTGGCCGACAACGGGAGTCTCATCTCGGCCAACGGGTCGAGCAGCATCGTTGGAACGTGGCGAAGCCCATGGGCGGCGGCGGCGTCTTTGACGATAGCTGCCTCCGGTGCACTGAGCGCAGCGAATTCAATTGTGATCATCATCGAGGGCGCTCTAGACAGGCCAAGTTTCTACGTGTACGACGGCGCGGCAGGCGCAAAGGCAGCGCAGCCTCTGGCCGTCAATTGGCTTGCCAATACAGACTACACGCTTAAAACAAGACGTGACTCATCTGGTGCTATAGGGATCTATTGGAATTCTGCTTGGGTTCAGCCCGGAGCAGGAGCCGGAACCGGAAAGCGTACCGGATCGCAAGCCGTGTTTTACGTCGCGGGAAGCGCGACGGCCGGATTCGATCTGTGGGTCCGAGACCTTCAGACCTATCGAAGGATGGTCCAATGAGCCAGAAAACACGGAGCGAGCAGGCCGCAAAGTGGAGAGCGGCCAACAGAACAAAGGCCACCGAGGCAACAAGGCGGTGGAGAATCGCGCATCCGGACAGAGAAAAGACGCAGAACCTTTCCAGGAGATACGGGATTACCAACGAAGACTACAACGAGATACTTGCCGGGCAGGACAACAAGTGTGCCGTGTGCAAGTGCTCTGTTGATTCAGGCAGGAAATTCAGCGTGGACCACAGCCACCTTCTCGGGAACGTGCGCGGGATTCTCTGCTCGAACTGCAACGCGATGCTCGGGCAGGCGCACGACATGCCGAGCGTTCTGCGCGCTGCGGCCGAGTATCTGGAAAGGGCGATGGTGGACTAGATGAACTTCAAGATCACCGCTGGACTCGTGGTGCTCGCCGCTGGAGGCGTGGCGCTGGGCCTGCTGGGCGGGGGCGAGACGGGCAAGCCGGGAGACGTGGGGCCCGAGCCCGCGAAGGTCGAGGCCGCCCGCGTCGAGCTGCGCGTGGCCCTGCTCAAGTCCGACTGCGCCCCGGAGCCCCCCGCGCGGCCGGACCTGTTCGACTGCTGGGAATGGTTCTGCGAGCAGGCAGCGGGGGGGGCCAAGGAGGCGTGCCGCTGGCGGCTCGACTTCCACCCGCTGGGCTGCGCCGACCTCCAGCACATGATCAAGGTGGACGTGCCAGAGTACGCGACCGACGCCAAGGGCAACCCCATCAAGACGGGCAAGACCTACGTTCGGGAGCTGCCCGCCTGCCTTCCGCTGGACGCGGGTGGCCTCTGCCACACTGTGGATCCCGCGTGGCTGGCAGCCCTGGAGGCTCACCTTGCGGGCGTGGCCGCACAGGAGGCCGAGCGCGCCAAGTGCCCCGGCGGCTCCCAGGCTGCGCCAGCGGGCCACGGGTGCCTGTGCATGGCCGAGGCGAGCGCGGAGGCCGTGGCCGATGAGGCCGTGGCCGTGGGCGACCTGCCCGCGAAGGATCGCGTCAACCTGGTGGTCTGCTGCGACCACGAGCGATCCAGGGTGCTGCGTCTGCCCGCGGCGGTAGAGCCCGGGAAGGAATGCCGCATCATCGGCCAGCCGGTGAGCGACTTCAGTATGGGCGAGTACGAGACCGACTTCTACAGGCTGATGACCGCGGCGTGCTCGCCATGTGCTGGCCCCGGGGGCGTGTGCCCGGACTGCCTGTGCCAGCCCGGCGGGTGCGCCGCGGCGTGCAGGTAGGGTGGCGAACAACGGAGGCTCATCGTGGCAGAACCATCTGGATTTCTCGCATCCCTCGGACCGGGTTGGACCGCGCTGATCTTCGCCGGCGGCGGCATGCTGATCGCCGGGCTGTTCACCCTGGTGGTCGTGCTGCTCCGGAGGGAGCTCGGCCGGCACGAGACCTACATGCAGAAGACCGACGGGCTCCTGAAGGAGCTGGGGACCACGTTCACCGCGATGGCCAAGGCTCAGTCCGACAAGGACGCCGCGCTGGTCGAGCGGTACTCGGTGCTGGGTGAGCGCCTGAAGTTCACCGAGCAGACGGGTGCCCTGACGCAGGATCGGTTGCGCGAGGGTTCGCAGGCCATGCAGGCTATCCGGGAGTCCATCGCCGCGGAGAAGGATTCGCGCGAGAAGTTCGAGCGGGAGTTCGCCGAGCGGCAGGTCAAGTTCGAGCAGGAGGCGCACACCCGGCAACTCGCCTTCGCCGGCCAGTGGCAGACGACACTGGTAGACCTGACCAACCGATTCGTCGGGCAGGCTGCCCTGGACGAGTACCGGATGCGGCACGAGCAGGATCACAGCCGGGTCGAGGTGCGGTTGTCCAGGCAGGAAGAGCTGATGGAGAAGATGGAGCAGACCGTGCACGGGATCGACAAGAAGCTCGAGGGCGGCATTCAGACGATCGCTGCCCTGCTAGCCAAGCACGTGACCATCGGGTCGGCCAAGGACGACTGCGGGGAGCCCGCGCACGGTAAGGGCGGGAGGTAGACTGTGGCTGTTGTCACTGCGCAACTGACGGTCACCGACCCCGAAGCCGCGATCGGGTCGTACCAGTACGTGCGCATCTACCGGTCGACCACCGGGGTGCCCGGGTCGTACGTGGAGCTCACCACGCCGGCCACCCGTCTCCACCTGCTGAAGGACGCACAGGTCTACTACTGGGTGGACCCGGTGGGGGCGTTGACCTACTACTACCAGGCCAAGCTGTACAACCCGGTGGGGGCCCTGCTGGGACCCGAGGTGACGATGGCTGTGGAGGCCGGGGCGAACCCGCTGGCCATCGTGTCCGTCGGGGAGCTGAAAGAGCACTACCTGTTCGGCGTGGATCTGACGGACGACCTGAAACGCGCGTACCCGGATAGCATGTTCGAGGAGTTCGTGCGCGCGGCCGTGGACCAGGTGTCGATCGATCTGGACATCCCGCTTCTTCCCGAGGACGTGGTGGGGGAGAAGCACGACTTCAACCGGGAGGACTACAGCAAGTACATTTTCATCCAGTTGAAGAAGGCCCCCCTACTGTCTGTGCAGGAAGTCCGGATGGTCATGCCCGGGGAGCAGACGATTCTCACCTGCGACGCAAGCTGGCTGCACCCGCAACTGGACAGCGGCCAGTTGCAGGTGGTGCCCGGTGCAGGCATCGCTGGCAGCATCCTGCTGGGAGCGAGCGGGGCGTACATGCCGCTCATCTACGGGTCGTGCAAGCACGTGCCGGACATTTTCCGGGTGGACTACCTGGCCGGCCTCTGGCCGACTCCGCGGCAGGTGAAGGACCTGGTGGCCATGCTGGCCTGCTTCGGCCCGTTGAACACGGCGGGTGACCTGATTGCTGGCGCTGGCATCGCCAGCAAGTCGTTGGGGATCGATGGGCTGAGTCAGTCCATCGGTACCACCTCGAGCGCGACCAACTCCGGGTATGGCGCGCGGCTGCTGATCTACGCGAAGAAGATCAAGGAGCTGCTGCCCAAGCTCCGCCGCTACTACAAGGGCGTGCGAATGGTGGTGGTCTGACATGCCGCTCGCGCGCACGCAACCAGAGTACCCGGTGCTCGGTCTCCCCGAGGGGGTGAAGACCGGCCCGCGTGCGGACTTCCGGACGAATGAGTTCCTGGTCGCGATTGAAACGATGGGCGCCCTTCTCGCCTGGAGCCGAGCGTGCGCGTGCCCATGCGCTCGATTGGAGGGGAGCACGCAGCCGGACATGAACTGCTCTCTCTGCCACGGGCGGGGTCTCTTCTACTTCGGGGCGCCCAGTGCGCAAGACTTGACGGGCTACACGTTGAACAGCGTGCAGCAGCACCTGATCTCCCTGGATGACGCGATGGTAATTCGCGGGCTGGTAATCGGGCAGACGACGCAGCCGAACCCGTGGGATCGGCTGAGCCGATGGATGCCCGGAACTGCCCAACTGACGGTCCGGCCGGAGAACAAGGTGGGCTTCTACGATCGGCTGGTCGACCTGGAGTCCCAGATGGCCTACTCGGAGGACGTGCTGGCCTCCGGTGGGGCTTCGCAGGTTCTCCGCTACCCGGCGACGGCGGTGAACCTGGTCCGCTCTCTCGCCCACGTGTACGAGCCGGACGGCGATTACCAGGTGGGGGACGCGGGGGAACTCCTGTGGGCGCCCGGGCGAGCTCCCGCGGCGGGGGAGCACCTGGCTGTCCACTACCTGTGCCACCCGACCTGGCTGGTTATCGAGTACCCGCACGTGGCCCGGGTGACGACGGTGAAAAACAAGGTGGTCAGCCCGCTGACGCCCGTGGGAGACCCACGCGATCTGCCGCTGCAGGCGCTCATCCGGCTGGACTTCTTGCCCGATCCGGAGACGACCAGCGAGGGGAGTGCCACATGATCCTGCTGGGCGTGGAAAAAGCGCTGATCCCGCAGGAGCTGCTGGACCAGTTGACGACCGACCAGACAGACCAACTGGTGGGCGACCTGGCGGCCGGCGCACACCGGCACTGGTTGCGGTTGGTGGAGCGAGACCAGCAGGCGGGCAGCGAGTCCTTCCGGGCGGAGTACGCGAACGGGCTGCAGGAGGCTCAGCGGGTGGGCAGGGCGGCCGTGCTCAGTCTGGTGGGTTGGGCGGGCAACCTGCTCGAGCACGGGTCGCCCGCGGTGGACCTGCGGGACATCCTGCTGGGCCCGAACGTGCCGACCGCTCCGATGGGAGAGCGGGGGAAGCACGAGAACTTGCTGGGCGGGTTCTTTCGCGCCATCCCCTTCCGGCACGGCACCCCCGGGCGCCCGGGAGCTCCCCGGACCGGGCAGTCGGGGAAGGAGATGGGGATGGCCTACCGGCGAAAGCTCGGCCTGCAGGAGTCCAAGCGGCTGGGCCAGGAGATCTACCGGCGGGCGAAGGCGCTGAAGCCCACGGTGGGCGGGCCGGGCGGCCGGCCCGTGTACGGGGAACGGCTGCCCGCCGGGTTGGCCCCGAAGCTGCGGGCGCACCACCGGACGGACATCTACGCAGGGATGATCCGGGAGGAGAAGAAGTACGTGGTGCGCGCGCAGGGTGAGTACATGACGTTCCGGACGATCAGCACGACCAGCGGGGAAGGCTGGATCCGGAAGGCGATCCCCGCCCGGAACTTCGCACAGCGGACGCGCGAGTGGGTGGAACGGCAGGCGCCGGCGGCCATCCGGCTGCTGTTGCAAGGGGCGAGCAAGCCGATCGTTCGGTTGCCCCTGCGGGGGGAGGGTAAGCAGCGATGATCCATCGGTTGGTCCATCAGGTGGTGAAGACGGGCATGAACGCCTTCCTCGCGGATGCGCGGATGGTGGACGACCTGTTCACCGAGCTGTTCGCCCTGCCGGTCGAGGAGGTGGAGAGCATCCGCACCTACCTGCAGTCGCACACCCTGCGGGTCGTGAACGGGTACCCGCGGGTGGACGTGAACCCGCCGTTGGTGGCGATCATCCTCTCGCAGGAAGGAGAGGACGAACACTTCCTCGGCTACCTGGCAGGCATGGTGGATGAGGACGGGGATCCGGCGATGCGGGGGGCGGAGGTGCAGGGCTCGAGCTGGAAGCACACCTTCCAGCTACCGGTGGTGACGGAGCACCCGGACGTGACGGCCGCCTACTACGAGGCGTTGAAGACCGTGCTGATCGCTGGCATCCCCACGCTGGTGGAAGGCGGTTGCTGGGGGTTCCAGCTGTCGGGGGCGGAGCTCGCGCCCGACCCCCGGTACATCCCGGAGGGGCTGTTCGTTCGGCAGCTCACCCTTTCGTTGAACGCGCCCTTCCTCTACTTCAACCGGGCGAGCGCGCTGGGCAAGGCTTTCCAGGTGAGCGGGTTGCACGTGGATCGTTCGGGTAGCCCGAGCGACCCGGGGGCGGTGAAAACTAACATCGGCGTGTTCGCCGAGGGAGAGGACGAATGAGCAAGCGGAAGCAGGACGCGCAGGAGGGGCTGCCAGCGGTGGAGCTCGATCACCAGGAGACGGAGTTCCTGAACGCTCCGGTGGAGCCCGTGCTCCCGCAACCGCCGGCTGCGGTGGTCAAGGTGGCGGCGCCCGTGCGTGGGGAAGGGATGATCCGCCTGGAAGTCTTCCTCCGCCTGACGGGGAAGAAGGCGGACCAGTTGGTCCCGTTCGCCCGGTGGGCGAAGAAGCAGCGGCTGCTCCCCCGGCCGATGGCCGAGTGGAAAGCGCTGTTCAACCAGTTTCTGAACCGGCCGGTCACCGGCTGAGTAGGAGGTTCCAATGGCCCCCAGCACCATCTTCTTCAACGGCCGGCTGATCAGCCGGCCCGGCGCGTACTCCGAGATCGACGCCTCCGGCCTGGAGGCGGTCGGTCTGGGCGCGAGCGGGATCGTCGCGGTTCTCGGCGAGGCTGCGGGTGGCATCCCGCACGACCAGCTGACCACCGTGGACGATATCCAGCGGTTCACCAAGCCGGAGGCCATGCGGGCAGCCTTCCGGTCCGGCCCCCTGCGGGAGGTGGCGGACATGCTGTTCGGCCCCTCGCAGGATCCGGACATCCGCGGGGGCGCCCAGCAGGTGGTGACCATGAAGGTCAACCCCGCGCGGGCGAGCACGGGCGTCCTGCCGAACGCTTACGGGAACGCGCTGGATCTGACCAGCCGCGACTACGGGGAGCACACGAAGCAGATCACCATGGAGGTCGCGACCGGGACGAACAAGGGCAAGCTGCTGACGGTCACCCTCGAGGACGACCTGGAGACCTGGGACGACGTGGGCGGGGATGCCATCTTCCAGCTCCAGTACACGAACAGCGGCCTGGCCTGGGAGACGATGACCGCCGGGGTGGCCTCCGATGGGGATATCGTGTGCGCCGGCACCCGGGCGGACGCCGGTCTGGACGCGGAGATCAACGCGCAGCTGCTGGGCAACAGCGTGCTGCACGTGGTCAGTTCGGACGCGGGCGACGTGGGCATGGACCTGGTGGCCTACGGGCTGAACGCGGCCGGGGCTGCCCAGCAGGAGACCATCCGGCTGACCGGTACCACGATCAAGTCTGGCCTGCTGACCTTCAGCAAGGTTTACGGCGCGAAGATCATCGGCACCACCGCGGGGAACGTGACGATCAAGGACTCGACGGACGTGACGCTGGTGCTCACCGTGGCCGCCGGCGCGAACCCGAAGAGGGCCCTGCAGTACGGGCAGGCCATGTACGTGTCCGGTGGGGCGGTGACGGTCGTTGCCGGTGCGGCGTCGGTGAAGAACGTGGTGGTCGCCGGGCTGAGCCCCACGGGCGCTGCCCAGGTGGAGAAGCTGACGCTCAACGGGGTGGTCCCCGTGGTGGGTGCTGCCCTCTGGTCGAAGGTGACGGAGCTCGTGCTCGGGGACGTGGCGGCGGCCACCACCGTCACCACGAGCGCGGAGGTCGCCCGGGCGAACTCGGCGGTGCAGAACACCCTGCAGAAGGCGGCCGATTACTTCAACGCCCGGTACGATGCCGTCGCACTGGCCGGCTTCACCTGGACGATGCTGACCGGCCTGACGGCCATGTCGCCCACCATTCTGGACATCACCATCGGTGGGGCGGGCGTGGTGAGCTGCCTGACCCCGGCGAACCCGAGCTTCTACGCTGATCTCTGGGCCTGCCAGTACCAGCTGGACACGTACAGCCAGATGGTGAGCGCGGAGATCTCGGCCGGTGCTGTCGGGGGAGCCCCGCTGAACACGGCCACCCCCGTCTTCCTCGACGGAGGGACGGAGGGAACGACCGCCTTCGCCGACTGGCAGGCGGCCCTCAACTGGCTGAAGCAGGTGCGGGTGAACTCGGTGGTCGTCCTGACGGGTGACCCGGCGGTGCACGCCGCGCTGGACGCGCACTGCGCCTACTGCTGCGGGGTGGGTCGGAGCGAGCGCGACGGGTTCGTGGGCCTGCTGAACGCCGGGCTGACGGACGTGCCGACGAAGGCACAGGTGAAGTCCCAGATCGTCGACCTGAACTCCCGGCACATCCGGGCGAGCGCGCAGGCCATCCAGCGGTACGACTCGGTGGGGGAGCGGACGGAGTTCATGCCCTACTACCTGGCCGCCTGTCTGGCGGGCATGCAGGCGGGCTCGCCGGTGGGCACTCCGCTCACCCGCAAGCTGGTGAACGTGCTGTCCCTCCGGCAGGATGCGAGCTGGAACCCGGTGGACGACGCGGAGGAGCTGATCCAGGCCGGGCTGTGCTTCCTCGAGCAGGTGGACGGCGTGGGCCGCCGGGTGGTCCGGAACGTGACCACCCACCTGTCGACCGCGAACCTGGCCTTCACCGAGGGGTCGGTGAACGAGGCGGTGAACTACGCGGCCTACACGTACAGAACTGGCATGGAGGTGATCGTCGGGCAGAAGGGCTTCGCCGGGACGGTGAACGCGGCGATCGGGAACGGGACGAACCTCCTGGGCCTCCTGTCGGACGAGCTGGTGATCACCAGTTGGCGGTCGCAGGCGGCGGAGTTGCTGAACGACATGCTGGAGATGAGCGTGGAGCTCTCCCCGGTAATGCCCATCAACTTCGTGCCCATCACCATCCACCTCGCGAACTTCCAGCTCACCGCCTAAGCGCGGGGCGCGGCCGAAAGGAGATTGGTCATGGGTATGGCGGACAAGACGAAGGGCGCGATCCTGACCGGGTGTCGGGCTCGTCTGATGATCCAGGGCGTGCAGGTGGGGTACGCCCGCGGGGTCGAGCTGTCGGAGGCCATCCAGTACGACCCCGCGCGGGTGCTGGGGAACATCGAGGTGGAGGAGCACGTCCCGCTCGCGTACGACGTGCGCTTCAGCTGCTCGATGTACCGGCTGGTCGGGGAGACGCTGAAGAAGGCCGGCTGGTTCCCCGGGGTGGGCAAGTCCACCAGGGAGCACCTGATGAACGTGCTCACCAGCGGTGACCTGTCGGCCACCCTGGAGGACGTGAAGACCGGGCAGATCGTCGCGAACGTGGAGCAGGTGAAGATCGCCAGCCACAACTGGTCGGTCACCAGCGGGGACGCGGTGGGCGAGCAGGTGGAGTTCGTGGCCGTTCGGATCCGGGACGAGACGGGCGAGTAGCAGGCAAGTCGTCGTGGGCGGCCGGCCTGGCCGGTCGCTTGGGGCCCCGCGGGTGCACCCCCCACCCGCGGGGCCCCGCTTTATCCGCCCAGCCCTTGCCCCTTGGGGGTCTGCCGGTGCATCCTCGGGGGGTAACCACCCGGGAGTGACCGGGAGAACAGGGGAACGACGATGCCGTCCACGAAGCCGAATGCCCAGGAGCTGGTCGACCGCCTCACACCCGGCCACCTGTCCGCCGATGCCCTCCGGGAGGAGATGGAGCAGCAGGGGGAGAAGAAAGCGGCGGAGGCCGTGCCTCCGGAGGAGGGTGGGAAGCACGAGCGGGAGTACACCTGGACCTTCCGCTGGAAGGATGGCCGGGGTCGGGTGTGGGAGGGGGAGTTCACGAACAAGGTGTTGCCCATCCGGGATCGGCAGCGGGTGGGCCAGTTGCAGGCCCGGCTGGCCGGGGGAATCCCGTACGAGCAACTGGACCCGGACACCCGGGGGATCAACCGGATGATCGCCCACCTGACCTTCTCGCTGAAGAAGCGCCCGAAGTGGGCGGAGGACCTGCAGGCGTTGGAGGACGTGCAGTTGCTGTCCGAGCTGTATGTGGAGGTGATCGACCACGAGAGCACGTTTCTCGGACTCAACGCACCTGCGGCGGAGAGCGAGATCTGAGTACGAGCAGGGGTTGACCCGTCTTCGCCGGTGGTGGGAAGGGAAGCACCACCAGCCGGCAGTGGGAAACCCGCTGTTCGAGCAGCAGACGGCGGCCGACCTGGAGGTGGAGATGTTGCAGGACCTGCTGGCCACCCGGGAAGAGCTGGAGCGCCAGCTCGAGCAGGAGCACGATCTCCGGGAGCGCGTGCGCTTGCGGGAACGCCTGGAAGATCTCCACCGGGCCCTCGGGGAAAAGAAGAGCGAGCTGGTGGAGGACCCGCTGGTGGACGAGTGGGAGGCGGAGATCTTGGCTGGGCGTACCCCCAACTTCCAGGCCGGCCGACGGTAGGGAGCAACGACGATGCCGATGAACACGCAAGTCCGAACCGATTTGGTGATCAGCGCGCAGACCAAGGGGTTCGACAAGGCGCTGCGGGATACGCTGGGGCTCAGCCAGAAGGCGCTGGATGCCCTTCGGTCGGAGGCCGTGGCGTTCGGCAAAGTGGACGACAAGATCAAGGGGCTGCGTTCCCGCGTCAGCCAGTTGGCGAAGGAGCAGTTGGACCTCGGGCGGGCGATGAAATCGGCCGGGGATCAGAACTCGGACGCCTTCCTGGAGATGGAGAAGCGCCTGCGGGCCGTCCGGCAGGAGAGCCGGGAGGCGGCGACGGAGGCGAACCTGCTGAGCGCCGCCTTCTCCAGGGAGGCGGAGGCGGCCAGGAAACTCGGGCAGGCGGCGGCGACGATCGAGCGCGCGCACGGAAGCCGCCGAGAGCGAGCTCGGGGGGCGTTCGGACAGGGGTTGCTGCAGACGCTCATGCCCCAGGCGGCGGGGATGTTCTTGGACCGGGGCCCGGGCATGCGCCAGCAGGCGGCCGGCCAGTTGACGGGTGGGGTAATCCGCCGGGGTTTGGGCGGGCTCGGGTCATTCTTGAGCACGCCATTCACTGGCTTGTCCGGCCTGGCAGGCTCTCTGCAAGCTCTTCCTTTCGGAGGGATTGCCGCCGGCCAGTTGATGGCCAGCGCGGGTTACGCTGGGCAGGCCTTGCAGTACCAGCAGACCCGGCTAGGTCTCAGTCCGTTTGTTGGATCTCTTCCGGGCAGCCCCCGGCTTGGGCTCGGCCCCAGGCCGGAAGGGGGCCCGACTGCGCTCACCTCCGCCATTCTGGGGGCGGTCTTTTCTCGTCCGCGCGGAGAACCGTCTCTGGGGGATGCCTGGAGAAAAGGGATGACGGCTATGGGGCGGGTGGATGCCAACCCGTGGGCGGCTGCCCAGGCGGGGGTACGCCCTGCGGCGTTGGGGGGTAGAGAATCGTTGGCGGACAAGGTGACGAATCCCTCGGAAGCCCTGTTTTCGCAGGCCCAACAAACATGGGATCGGGCAGCAAAAATCAGGCGGGGGTCCATGGGTCCTGATACGTCGATCGGCGGGGTGGGCAGCCGATTGGCCGGCATGAGCCAGCAGGAGAGCTTGCAGTTCGTCGGGGAGTTCATGCAGCGAGCGGGCGGCCGGCTCGAGGGGGGCGCCGAGGGGGTGGGCGCGCAGAACCAGATGTACCGGACAGCCCAGGCAGCCATGGCGGCCAAAACCTTGTTCGGGGTGGACACCGGGGTGAGCGGGGCGTTCGGGGCGGCCGGACGCCGGGCGGGTGCTCTTGGCGGCTCGGGAGGCATGGGCGCTGAGTCGTTGCAGGAGGCGCTGCGGGATGCCGTGAAATTAGGCTTTGAGGGCTCGGAAGTAAACACGTACATGGAGATCGTAGCCTCCGGTATCCAAAATTGGGAGAGAACGGGAATCCCGATGGAGAAAGATCCGCTTACATCCCTAACGGGAGCAATCGCTGGAGGAGGAGGGATCACAGCCACCCGTGCTCTTAGAATGGCCGGGGGGATGCAACAGCACCTGCAGACGATCGGCCAGCGGGGATTGTCTTCCGGGCTGGACTTGCTGGCCCTCCAGGAGTTCGGCGGCTACCGGGGGCAGGGAGCGGGGGACTACCTGCGGTCGACGATCAAGCTGGAGCAGATGTCCGGGGAGCTGCAGACCGGGGAGTTCGGGTCGAAGACGAAGGGGATCATCCAGCGGCTGGTCCGGATGGGTGGCGGCGGGGAGGCGGGCGTGCTGTTCATGCGTCAGCAGATGCAGCGGCTGGGGATGGGCCCGATCAGCGGGATGGAGGCCGCCGCGATGGCTGAGTGGGGCGGGGAGAAGACGGGGATCAGCGCAGACGAGTTCCGGAAGGCCGGGATCGATGTGACGAGCGAGAACCTCCGGCTCAACCGGGGGAAGGAGAAAGCGGGGGGTCTGGGTTCGGTGGATGCCCTGCTCAGCCAGGCGGCCGACCGAGTGCGGGAGATGGGGCCGAACCTAGGGAAGCAGGCATCCATTTTGAACCAGCAACTGGAAGTTGGCGGTAAAGTCCTCGATACCGTCCAGGCGTTGGAGGGGGCGACCACGAAGATGAACACTGCGTTCACTAATTCATTCGGCCCAGCGTTGGAGTCGGTCAGCAAATCCATGGAAAACTTCGCAAAGATTGTAGAAGGTTGGACTTCTGGAAAGGCAATGACCATTCTCCAGGCCATCTCTCAATTACAGGTCGGGCTCGGGAGATAGGCCGTGGGGAACACCGCAGAGCAGGCCGGGTCGGGATTCCAGGGGTCGGAGACCAGTTGGGCGGAGGTGACCATCCACCAGGACGGGCAGGACCCGGTTGCCGTCTGCCCGCCCACCCTCAAGCTGTCCGGCCGGCGCCGCGGGGACGATGCCCCCAGCCTGATCGCCTGCGCGACCACCAAAGCGTTGGGGCAGGCCAGCGGGTCGTTCGTGGTCACGCTGAAGCCCGGGAGGGAGGCCAGTCGCCTGATCGACCGGCTGACAGACGACGCCTGGGTGGACATCGTGTTCTACCGGCACGCCCGCCCCTGGCACACGATGCGCGGCCTGCTGGACGAGATCCGGCGAACGGACGTGATGGGCGGCGGGGGTGCGACCGTCAGCCGGTTCACCCTGACCGGCCGGGACCACGGGAAGATCTGGGAGGTCACTCCCGTCTGGTTCAGTCCTTGGGCGAACGATCTGGTCACGGACGCGGTGGCGAACCAGGTGTTCCAGGGGGTTCCGCAGGTGTTGGGCGCCCCGCCGGATGTGGTGCAGGCCTATCTGAAGAGCTTCCTGGAGGCGATTGGACAGCGCGGGCCCGACTGGCGCCCGCCGTCCACTCTGCCCGGCCTGCAGGGACCAGCCTTCCTGCAGAACGTGGTATTCCACACCGCGGGCTATCAGAACGTGCCTGCTCGCCGGGCGTTCAACCCGAACTACCTGAGCCCGCAGGGTACCCTCTGGGCGCTGGCAGTCCAGCAGGCGGACCCTGCGTTCGTCGAGGTGTGGACGGACCTGCTGCCCGGCGGGGACCCGCTGAGCGCCCAGTTGGCGAGCGGGGAGCCCGTCCCGGTGGGGAAGGCGCAGATGACTGTGGTGGTCCGCGATCGACCGTTCCCCACGTTGTCCACCGAGGGGCACCTGAAGGGCTACCAGGACGCCTGGGGAAGCTTGCCAATTGCGCGCATCCCCCGCCAGCAGGTGCTCCAGTTGGACCTCGGGCGCAGCGGGCTCGAGCGCTTTAACGCCTTCTTCGTCGCTCACTACCTGCAACAGGAGGCGATGAAAGCCGGAGCGCTGAATATCCTCGCCCCCTTGCTGGACGAGCAGGACATGCAGGTGCACGGGCTCCGCCGGTACGATGTGCAGGGGTCGATGATGCCCGATCCCGTGATGAACGTATCCGACCAGATGATGATCGAAACCCAGCGTGCGCTTGCCCGTGACTGGTATTGCATGAACCCCTACCTGTTGTCCGGCCAGGTGGAGCTCGCCATCGGCCGGCCGGACATCCGGGTGGGCCAGCGGGTGGTGATCCCCGAGCTCCGGGCGCCGGAGTTGGTGTTCGGTGGCGGTCCTACCCTACCCCAGCCGGAGATCAACCTGTACGTGGAGCAGGTGGGGCACAGCTGGCAGTTCGGGCAGACGACGAAGACCCACCTGGGGGTGACCCGCGGCTGGGTGGGGGACGACGCCAGCTACCGGGCGGCCCTGGCGAAGATGATCCTCCGCTACAAGATCCCGTCGCTCATTCCGGATTCGGCGGTGACTTCAGGGATCGGGAGCGCATGATGGCAGACTCCGGGCAGTACGAGGGGAAGGTGGTGGGCGCTGGCACTCGCCTGCAAGCGGGCATTCCGAGCGGCCCGGCTCAGGTCGACCGGTCGGCCCGTGGGCTACTCCTGCGGGGGGTGGTGGTGCGCACGCACGTGGCGGACTCCCGGGAGCACCCACGGGCGGATTGGCAGGGCCAGGCGGACGGGCCTCCCTGGCACGTCTACTGCGACGTGCTGGCCTACGCGGACCAGCCCGGCCAGCGGTGGTTGTACTTGAAGGGCGTGCTGGTCGCCCAGCCGGGGCCCTCCGGCCTTCACCGAGGGCGCATGTGGCGCCCGCGGCCGAGCACGCTCAACCTGAGCGGGCCGACCGCTGAGCTGGACCAGACGACCGCCCCGGCGGACCTGGATGGCGACCATGTGTTGATCGGCTTCCTCGGAGACTCGCTGGACCAGCCGGTGATCATCGCCAGCCTACCCCACCCGCAGGTGGACATCGGGCACCAGACCGGGCTGGCCGGGCAGCGGTTGCACCTGCTGGAGGCAGACGGAGACCCAGACCTGACCCGCCACCATGGCGTGACCTGGGGGGTGGACGACCAGGGCGGCTGGCAGGTGGACAGCCGGCGGGCGAACGATGGGGAGATCGATCCCGCCCGTGGGTTCGACGAACCGGTGCCACCTACGGACGGGAAGGGCGGGCAGACCTACCACCTGCCCAAGGATGCCGCCTTCCAGGTGATCCTACAGGACATGACGAATCCCGATGTCCCGGTCAGCAAGGTGGTGATCCGGGTGGACAGCTCGGGGCTGACGGTGCAGATGGAGGGGGCCACCCTGCAGGCGGCCGGGAAGGACGGGTTGGCCACGCTGAAGGTGGGGGACGGGGCGATGCACGTTCCGATCGTGGAAGCGCTGCGCGCCCTGTACGGCAACCTCAAGACTTACGTGGAAAACGCATTAGTAAACACGGGCATGGGCCCGTCCAGCACCATCTCCGCCGCCGTCGGGCCCGCCCCCGCCTGGGATCCGGCGATCGAGAGCACGAAGGTCTCCCTCCCGAACGGGTAGGGGTTAGAAAATGCTTTCTTCCTCGAAACTTGCAACTGAGCTACTGGCCATCGGGCAGCAGACGACGGAGGCGGCGGCCATCCAGGCCTGGGCGGGCGCGCTGCTCGCCTACTTCTCGGACGCGCAGTCGAACGCGGTGCCCATCCTACCGGCCGGCCTGGAGGCCGCCCGGCCGTCCCTGCTGGCCGGGCTGGCCGGCCTGGGTGCGGACGGGCCGGCCGCTCTACTGAGCGGGCTGCAAGCCTTCTGGGGGGCGCTGGTGCCCTCCGCCTGCTGGCCGGCCACGGCGGCCGTCACCCCGCCGCCGGGGCTGGCCGGTCTGCCCGCTGCCCTCCAGACGGTCTTTCTGGCCAACATGTCGGGCGCCCTGTCCGCCGAGCTCGCGTGCCAGGCGGTGGCGGATGTCCTACACGGGGTGCTACAGGGCGGGTTGGCCGTCTGGCCGGACCCGGTGGGGGCGCAGCCCATCCTCTGACGATCCCCAGGGGTTGACCGCCGGGCTGGAGTGGGCGATTCTTCGCCCATGGCCAGCCTGATCGCCACCCTGAAAGAGGAAGCGAGGCAGAAGCGCACGGACGACCAGAAGTTCCTCGAGCGCCACCTGTTCTTCTTCGAGCTCCGGGTACCGCAGGAGCTGGCCACCTTCGGCGGGTTCCTCGGCTTCTTCTACCCGCTGATCCTACCTCCCCGGTCGTACCAGTTGAGCGAGCCCTTCTCGGTTGAGGCCCAGCCCACCCAGGGGGGCGGGCTGTACGTGGAGGAGAACGGGATCGTCCTGCGGAGGATCACCATCCAGGGGCACACCGGGTGGAAGCCTCGCCAGCTGAAGCTCCGGCTGGGGGACGCCTTCCCGGCCATCCTGGACCCGGCGCAGAAGTCGTACGCGCGGGAGCTGCCGGAGAAGGTGCTGGACGCGGTGAGCGGCCACCGGCACTTCCAGTACCTGCAGGACTCGGTTTTCAGGACCTACGCGGACTTGAAGCGTGACCCCTCGACCGCGGCGGACACGCAGTTGATCTTGCACATCCCCCAGGACGACGAGCACTGGCTGGTGGCGCCCGAGGAGTTCTCGCTCGATCGGTCGGCATCGAGCCCGCTGGTCTACAACTACAGCATCCGCCTGCTGGTGCTGGACAAGGCGGACGCCCAGCGGGCCGACTTCTCCGAGGACAAGAGCCTGTTGGACAGCCTGAAGGATGCCATCCGATCCGTCCGGCAGGGGATCGCGAAGGTAACGGGCGCCATCCAGGACTTGCAGGCGATCGCCGGGGAGATCCGGTCGGTCTTCGCGGAGATCGACGGGTTGATCGACGACTGCACTTCCATCGTGGACGCGGCCACCGACTTCGTGGACGGGTTGAAGGACCTGGTGGACATCCCGCTCATGTTCCTGGACTCGGTGACGGAGCTCGCGGACTCGGTGAACGGGCTGATCCAGGCGCACGAGGACCTGGGGGTGCACGTGGTTCGTGATTTCCCGGAGGCCGCCCGGCAGAAGTTCCGCCAGTTGGTGGACGGGCTGGAGATGATCGGCATGCACCCGCAGGCCTTCCGGACAACCACCGACCAGGGGATCCTCGTCTCCCGTGAGCTGCAGGAGAGCCGCCGCGGGCTATCGGATTCCCAGCGGGAACTGGCGGACGCGACGGGGACACCCAGCACGTTCGACCAGGTGGAGAACCAGGGGAGCTTGCCTACCCCGGGAGATGTGGTGGCCGCCGAAGGCGAACAACTGGCCGGCTCGGAGGTGCGCGTCTACCGGAGCGCCCGTCCTGTCCGGGTGGAAGCGGGAGACTCGTTGGCCAGCCTGGCGGCCCGCTACCTGGGGGACGCTCGGCTCTGGCAGTACATCGCCCGCCTGAACGGACTGCATCCCCCGTTTGTGGATGGGCAGGCGGATGCTCCGCTCCGCGGAAGCTACCCGACGGGTGGATCCACCGGTGCGGATTACCGGCCGTTCCCCCTGGCGGTCGGAGTCGGTGGGCAGGTGCTGATCCCCGTCTCCCAGCAGAGCCCGCGGGAGAGGCCGGTGGCGACCGTGCTCGGGGTGGACCCAGAGGAATCCTCGGTGGAGGACTACTACCTGGGGACTGACCTGCGCCTGGATCCGGTAGGGACCGCCGCGGAGTGGTCCACCGCGCTGAAGTACGACCTGGTGATCGACGTGGAGCACGGGAGCCAGGACGTGCTGCTGGTGAGCGGGAAAGACAACTTGACGCAGGCCCTGCGCGTCCGGTTGATCACCGAGCGCGGGATGGATCTCCTGTACCAGAAGCTGGGCGCTCAGCGGGTGGTGGGTATGGGCCTGTCCGCTCTGGACTACCCGGTGGCGAAGAGCCGGCTGGTGGATGCGGTGGCGGCCGACCCACGGGTGTCCAGCGTGCGGGAGGTGTCGGTCGCGCAGGTGGTGGGGGAACCGATGGACCGCCTGCGGGTGGACATGGTGGTGAACGTCCGAGGGATGGGGCAGGCGCTCGACCTACCAGTGGAGGTTTGACAGGATGGCCAGGTTCACCATCAAGCGGCAGGAGCAGATTCTGGCGGGCATGATCGCCAAGTTGGTGGCGCGCACCCGTCTGTCCGACGTGGCGGACTCCGCGGCCGTCAAGCATCTCCTGGCAGCCAGCGCCCGGGCGCTGGATGAGCTGTACTACCAGGTGGGGTTGCTGCGGGAGCTGTTCGACCTGGACAAGGCGGTGGGGGACGACCTGGACGCGCGTGTGCGCGAGATCTCCAACGGGGAGATTGTGCGTGTGCAGGCGGTGAAGGCATCCGGGAACCTGGTGTTCAGCCGCCGGGGAGTGATCGGGGTGACGACCATCGCGGCGGGGACGCGCGTGCGCACTGCGAGCGGGGTGTACTTCGTGACCACCGCGATCGGGCAGATCACGGCGCTGAGTCCGGAGCAGATCCCTGGCCACGGCGTAGGTCGCGACAGCGGGCTGGTTCCGGCGGTAGCGGAAGTGGCTGGCCTGGACGGGAACGTGGATCCGAACATGCTGGTGGCCTTCGCCAGCAAGCCCGCGGGCGTGGATGAGGTGACCAACCCGTCAGCCACGGTGCTCGGGGAGAACGCGGAGTCGGACGATTCCCTGCGATCGCGCGTGCGCACCTACATCGCCAGCCTCGGACGCTCCACCCTCGGAGCGCTCGAGAGCTGGGTGCTGGGGGCTACCACGGGGGAGGGTGCGGTCGTCCGCTACGCGCACGCGGTGGAGTATCCGGAGACCCCCGGTTACGTCGACCTGTACGTGGACGACGGGACGGGATCGGCGGAGAGCTCGGACTCGGTGGTCGGCGAGGTGATGACCGAGGGGTTGGGAGGGCCCCCAGGGGGCGACGGCGCAGTCGGTGGGGAGGTGACGCTTTTCCTCGACCACCCGGCGGTCAAGGACTCGGTGGCTCCCGTGCTCACCAGCACCACCCGTGGGGTGCTCGTCCGGGACGTGGGCGCCGGTGGCGATTTCTGGCTGAACCCGGCGAGTGGCCAGGTCGACTTCGATCCCCCGCTGGTGAACGGGGAGCAGGTGCTGGCGAACTACACGTTCTACACCGGGCTGATCGCGCTCGCGCAGAAGATCGTCGACGGCGACCCGCTGGACCGGGTGAACTACCCGGGAGTGCGCGCTGCCGGCGTGATGGTGACCGTCGGGGTCCCGCAGGTGCTCATCCAGAACATGGAGGTCCTGCTGACCATCCGAGAGGGGTACGACGACACGGAAGTTCGGACGAACGTGCAGGACGCGCTGGTCAGTTACGTGAACAGCCTGGGGATCAGCGGGGACGTGCTGCTGGCGGAGATCATGGCGAAGGCCATGGGGATCCGTGGTGTGGCGAACGTGCGGATCGTCGCTCCCATCGCTGATGTGATCCTGTTGGATGACCAGTTGGCGCGCACCACCCCGGTGAATGTGGTCGTCAGCTGAGGAGGACGAATGCCGTTTGTGCTCACCAGCGTGGATCCGGTGGAGGTTCCCGAAGACGGGGGGCGGTTGATCACCCTGACGGGCACCTTCGAGCTCGGGGCCACCTACCGGGTGCACCTGGGCCCGCTGGGCACGACGGCTGACCCAGAATGCCATTCCGGCGTGGCCGGCCAGGGGGCGGATTGCCATCCGGTGAACGCGACGACCTTGCGCGCGTACACCCCGTTGCTCGAGCCCGGGTCGGTGGTGGACGTGCTGGTGGTCGACCAGGTGACGGCCGAACAGCACGCGCTGGCCGCTGCGCTGACCGTGGCCGCTCGCCAGTTCTGGAACAGCGTTTGGGGGATTCGGCAGGTGCTCCCCAGTTACTACCGGATGGGCGCTCGGTCCATCGATCAGCAGGCCTGACCGGAGGAGGTTCCCATGGCCCGTTCGACCCCGACAGCCACCAAAGGGACGATCCCGGTCTCCGGAGGCGGCAACCGCGATGCCCTGTTCGACCTCATCCAGTCGTCTCTCACGGCGTTTCTGTCCGGGGGTATCCAGGCGTGGACCGAAGCGCAGGTGATCTCGGCGGTGGGCGGGTCGCAGGACTACGTGTACCATTCGGTCGGAGATCGGAACCTCGTGGCCGGGGAGGGCGACGCCGATATCTGGCTCCGGCTGACCCAGACCGCTGCGGGGGCGACGATCACGGTGAAGGTGTACCAGGACTGGTCCCCCACATCAGGCACTGGGCACCGTGAGTGCGGGACCTCGCTGCTCAGCGCGGTCAACGACACGCAGGCGCTCGACTGGTGGATTGTGGTCAACGAGTACGAGTTCGCCATGGTGTACGTGCAAGGGGGAGTCTGGCGGGCATTCTCGGTGGGGCAGACCATCCGGCCGTACTCGACGCGCATCAACGGGATCTGTCGCACGACGGAGGCCATCGCCGTCGGTGGGGGCGCGACGCAGACCATCGACGTGGACCGAGATCTGACCGCCAACTTGCAGGTGAACCAGAAGGTCTGGTTGGTGAACCAGACGCCGGACGGCGTGGCGCTTCAGAGCCGTGATCCCCAGCTGGTGAACGTCGATGCCGTGACCGCAAGCACCATCACCTTCACGGGGATCACGGGGGACATTGCGATCGGATCTTTGGTGGGGTTGGACCCCCAGCCTGAGTACGTGACTTTGGAAATGGTGGTCTCATCGTCGTCTTACTGGGTGCACACCCGTGGCATGAGTTGGACTTCCGCGACCGGTCAGACGGGGCAGACGGCGTGGCTCGGTTCGCAGCTGACTGAGGCCGCGAATGACCCGGACTATTCCGGGTACTATCCTGGGTTCCAAGGCTATCAGAAGATGACCGGGGCTGCGTTTCAGGAGTACCGCGGGAAGATGCAGCACGTGAGGATCTTCGGAAACGGCACGCAGGCGGATGGGGACATCATGCAGATTGAGGCTGACGCCACCAACCAATGGTGGGTGTTCCCGTCGGTCTCTCTCGCTGGGTCTGGGTGGTGCGTGGCGATTGGCCCCGGGGCGTATGTGTGAGGTAGCTGATGGCCGTTTTCCCTAACTGTTGGCTTATCGACGAGATCGAAGCCGACTTCGGTGCGGCGGTTTTGATCCACGACGTCGATACGCAGCAAGGGTTGTTCCCTGAAGTGGCAGACTTGATTTACACGCCTCCCACTGGACTCAGCCCGGGACTGGCTTCCGTGACGGTGATCGATCCGACGCACGTCCGGGTGGCCTTCACCTCGCCCGCGGTGCGAAACAGCGCGCTCTCCAATCCGGACAACTACACGATCACCCCGGCGCTGACCGTGCACGCGGTCGCCCCGGAGCCCGCGTCCATCCACCTGAATCCTGAATACGTGGACCTGACGATCGATGAGCAGAAGACCGGGGAGAACTATCTCCTGACCCTCAACCGAATCGAGGCGGCGTGATGGGCGGTGGATGGATTGGCGCAGGTGCGGGCCCCTCCCCGGATTCCGTAGAATTCCCGGTCAGCGGGGTCGTCCGCCTGGTTTTCGACGAGCCCATGACCTCGGACGCGCTGTTCCAGGCGGCGGCCAGCTACCTGATCACCCCGACGGGCCCGGGTGTGCCTGTCGCGGTGGTGGCCGCCCTCCCGGGCCCTGGGGTGAACCCCACGTACGTCGACCTGTGGGTGGCCCCCTATCTTTCGTCCGGGGAGGGATACCAGCTGGACGTGGATCCGGGGCTGACGGACGTCGCGGGGAACCCGATGGTGGTCACCTTCATCGTGTTCGTCGCCCCCGTGATCCCTGCCTGGTCGGCCGAAACCGAGTACCTCCCCCCGCTGGAAGTGATCACGGGGATCATCGGTGAGGAGCTCGCGGAGGTGGGCGGGTACCGACAGACCAGGCTGACGGCCGAGGTTGCCGCCGGGGATGGCAATTTGTTCGTGGAGACCACCCTGGACTGGCCGGCGGCCGGGGAAGTCGGGGTGGACGGGGTGGTCTACGAGTACACGGGCATCACCCCCACGGCTTTCACCGGCATCTCCCACGTTCGGGCCGGGGTGGTCACCCCGGGCGCCGCGTGTGCGCACAGGCTGGGGTCGACCGTGGCCGATCTGACTCGGGAGTGGAGCGCGCTGGACAAGGCTCGCCGGGGATTCCTGGTGGACACAGCGGAGGGGGAGGACCTGACCACGCTGGCACGCAATCTGGGGGTCCCCAGGTTGCGCATGTTCACCTCCGACGCCCAGTACCGGGGGGTGGTCCGGGCGATCGCCTACTGCCCGCGCGGGACTCTCTGGGCGCTCGAGCAGGCGTTGACTGCCCTGGTGGGCGCCGGGAACTACGAAATTTACGAAGACCTGGTGAAGGACCCGTGCCGGGTGACCATCCGGATCGACCCAGCCGTGCTGGCAAGCGCAGGTGCCCCGGGGAAAGCCTGGATGACGACCGAGGAGTGGGCGACCTTGGACCTGCCGTGCACTGGGCTGACCCTGGCGGCCTCTCCCGATCGGGTGTACAGCGCTCGGCCGGCCGATCTGAATGCTCTGTTCGATTTCCGGAATGCCCTGCCCAGCGCGACTTTCTATTTCGAGTACCCCGGGGGGCCCCCCATCGTGCCCTTCACGTACACGGGGGCAGATCCGGAAGGAGCGGCCGTTCTGCTGACCGCTGGGTCCCACATTTCCCTGCTGAGCGCGGGGGGGACTGTCTTGTACGAAATGGGCTACCTGCAGGGGTGGCGTGGATGGCAGCATGGGGGGACCGCGGATGAAAAAACTTCGCGGGTGGTGGTGAACGCGCTGGTGCGCGTTCCCTCCGTTCATGTGTGGGTACCGGGAGACGAGTTCCAGCTGAGTTTCCACGATGGGTGGAGGAGATTTTTGATCTCCCTGACACCTGCCGGAGCTTCTACCGTCACGGTCACTTGTGGATCTGGTGCGAATTTCACGATGAGCATGGACGAGTGGCACGAACTGGAAATCCGGAGGACCGACCCAGAGTGGCTGGAGCTCTGGTACGACGGGCAGTACATGGGGAGGAGTGGATACACCACTGGCGGATTCCCCATCCCCGGCTTGCCCTCCGATGTTCTGAGCTTCGGATTTGTCGGCGCGTCCGCCGGGCTGCAGGTGGACGTTCGGCAACTGGGCGCGAAAGCGTACAACCCGATGGACTACTGGGCCCAGCAGTGGTTGGGCGCACCAGGGGCAGCACCGACTCAGTTCGACGACGCGCTGCTACTGCTGGGCGCCGGGCAGGTGGGGAAAACGATCGTCCTGCGCAACAGCTGGGCGGTGAACGCGCAGGGTGGGAACAACAACTTCGTGGGCCGAGTGGCTTCCGAGGTCATCCCCGGGTCGGTCTTGCTGGAGGGCAGGCTGCACGCAGAGGGAGCGACGGTGGACAGCGCGGCACCCACCAGGGTGACGGTGGATGATCATGAGGCGTTCACCTACCCGGACGACCTGGGGAAGACGCTGGTGATCAGCGGAAGTGCGCTGGGGAACGATGGCTCGTACACGATCGTCGCTCTGCTGGAAGAGGGGACGCTGGTCGATCTGGCAACCTACGGGACTCAGTACCCCGCGGGGCTCAACTACAACCCCAGGGATGCCCGGAGGACGGGCGTGGCCGTCGTGGCCGCCGCAGCATTCACGAGCGAGCCCGATCTGGATTGGCGGATGGATCCCGCGTTCGTGGTGGAACCGCTGGTCGGAATGGCCGTGCATGCGGTGTCCTACGAATGCTCGGACTGCGGGGTGGAGGCCGCCGGGGTGCTCACGCTGCCGATCGCTGTACAGACCGGGAGCGTCCCGGGCATACTGATGGTCGTGCACGAGGGCCAGGTGAAGAGCGCGCAGTTACTGCCCGGGGTGAAGACGGAGAACGACCCGATGGGGACTTACTGGCCGTTCTACCTGAGCGACCTGATCGGATTTCTCGATGCCTACCTGTACCCCTTACTGGCCGCCGGGATCATCCCCCGGTTCGAGGCCATGATCTAGGAGACGCCCATGCGGGAGAGCGTGCGATTTCAGTCGTTGGAGCGGGCGGACCTGCTGGACATGGATGCCCTGGCGGACGACCTGCTGCGCACCCAGCTCGGGCAGGTGGTGGACGCCCCGCTGACGAACCCGGCGCGGCAGCGCCTGTGGGTGCTCAGCGGGTTCGCCATGACGAACCCGGCGGCCAAGCAGTTGCAGGTGGCGCGCGGCCGTGGACTGTTGGGCACCCGGGTGGACGGGGTGGTCGAGTACGGGCTGATTACCACCGACGGGGACCTGACGAAAACCGTCGATCTGAATGCCTACGCGCCTGGCACGTACGAGGTGTACATCCGGTTCGAGCGCGTGCAGGGGGGGCTGGAGAGCCGGGCCTTCTGGGATCCCAGCGGGGGCGGCAGCGAGTACAGCCAGGCGGTGAACAGCAGGTGGACGGCCAACTGGTCAGTCCGAGTGGAAGCGGGCAGCCCGGGGGCCGAGTGGTTGCTGATCGGCGAGGTCGACCAGGCGACCATGGTGATCACGGACATGCGCCCGTTTTTCTTCGAGGGCGATCCCTCCGTTGCTTACCGGAGCGGATGGAGCGTGGATGGGGGAGGTGTGTTCGCGGACAGGAGTGTGGACCGGGCGACCTATGGGGTGGGTGACCTGCAGATGTTCAGCGCGGCCGTCCGCCAGTGTCTGGAGGACATCAAGGGGCGCGGTCTGCGGCGGTGGTGGGAACGGGACATCGGTGGCATGAACATCGGGTTCGACGCAGCGCCGGTGGAAGATGAGCTCGCCGTGGGGGATGCCAACTTCAGGTTGAGCCTGGCACTGGCCGCGCAGCCGCGGATCTACTTCAATGCGACCGACTACCTGGATTTCACCCGCGGGGACGACTGGTACCATTTTGTGGTCGGTGGGGTGGTCGAGCTGGAGGTGGAGACAGGGGCGTTGGGCCCGGGGACGGCCGGAAAGTCGTTGGGCATGGCCGGCTCCGGCCTCCGGTGGGGGACTGCGTTCCTGGACGATCTGGACCTCAACCAGGTGGACGGCCACGGGGTAATCGGCGACCTGAAGCCCGCGACGGACGACACGGAGAGCTGCGGGACGGCCGCCCGTCGGTGGGAGTTCCTGCGGGTCAGCAAGGACATCCTGGCGGACCGGGACATCCAGGCTGGGAACGACGTGATCGCGTTGGGTGGGTTGTTCGGGGTGACCCTGGAGCTCACCGGCGTGGTAACCTCCAACCTGACCTCCAACCCGACCGGGACTTACTCGCTGGGGACGGATCTCCTGCGCTGGAAGGAACTGTTCCTGACCGATCTGCTGGACATCGAGGCGGCGGCCACGGCCTATTCCAGGATTTACGGCGGCGCAGCCGCGGCGAACAACCGGTTCTGGCAGTGGGTGATCGGCGCGTCGGGTGAGCTCGTTCTCCAGGGAGGCACGGACGCTGGAGCTGGGCTGTTCGACCTTCTGGGGATCGATCGGTCTGGCGTGACCGCCGGGAGCGCCATGCTCTACATCCGCGGGGGGCTCACGACGGAGGTGGACAGCGGGTACCCAGCGACGTGGAATCCGGCGGCGCAGATCACGGGAGTGAATCCTATTCTTCGGTTGGAGGACGACGACCCCACGATCGATCCTGAGTGCTCCATGTGGGGGATTTGGTCCAGAAAAGGAACGGGGGACAACTCGATTCTGGCCATCGGATGCGGGGACAGTACCGGGGCCATGCTTATCGCTGGGCGGGGGATCGAGTTCATCACCAGGGGTGGGGGTGCCTTACAGCATACCGTGGATTACATCACGATGCGTGCCACCCAAGAAGTGAAAGTCGAAGCCCTCTTGGCTATCAGTCTTGATCCTGGCCCACCCGTGGATCCCCTGGATGTGGGGTTGTGCAATGACTTCACCCTGGGGGCCGCTGGCGGAGGCACCGGCACCATCAAGTTCGCGGTGGCCGCCGGGGCCAACGACACCACGGGGTTCCTGAAGATCTACGTCAACGGCACCGCGCGGTACGTGCCGTTCTTCGATGTCAACTGACGCCGGCCTTCGGCCGGCAAGGGGGTCCGAATGAACAGGAGCAAGAAGAAGATCTCGCGCGAGCTCAACCGGAAGCTGGCACCCGTCTCCCGGTTGCCACCGGCTGCCTCGAGCCCGCACCCCGTGGCGCCGGAGGCGGCGACCGGCTACCTGCAGAAGCTGCTGCAGGGGGAGAACCTGCCGGCCGATCCGTTCGAGCGGTCGACGGCCGCCCGGTTCGTGGGCGTGAGCGGGGAGATCGAGCGAGTGAGCCGTCGGTTGCTGGATCTGAAGAAGGAGTTCCAGCAGACGCAGATCCGGCTCGACCACCTGGTGGGGGAGGCGCAGGGGCTGGGCAAGCTGTTGGCTCAGGCCTACCTCCAGCGCAACGTGCCCGCCGGGGCTGGGGACCAGCCGGGGATGGATCTGACGGAGTTGAAGAAGACCTTGGGCGCCGACCGGGTGGACGCAGTGGACACCCGGGGAGAGGTGCTCGAAACGACCGGGAAGGAGACCTGACCATGAAGAAACTGCTGATCGCACTCCTGCTGGGTGCCCTGTTCGCCGGGGGCAGCGCGTTCGCCCTCACCGGCCAGACGGCCGACCTGGTGAGCCCGGAGGTGCTCGCCCTCCAGGTGGACCAGCCGGCGGCGGTCCCCGCCGCCCCCGCCGCCCCCGCCGCCCCCGCCGCCCCCGCGGCGGCCCCGGCGGTGCCGGCCAGCCCCGCTCCGGCGGAAACGCCGGCGGTCAACAACGCCACGCCTTACGATGCCGCCGTGGCCGAAGCGATCGCCAGCGGGGCGAAGGACGGGGCACCCCCGCCGACCACGCAGGAGCTGGTGGACGCGGGCAAGAAGGTTTACAACGACTGGGCGAAGATCGGCTGGATGGCCGGGATCGCGGCTCTCTGCGGGTTCCTCCTGCTCCTGCTCCGGTACAAGCCACTGGACGATCTGATGACGAACAAGGACTGGAAACGGTGGAAGCCGTGGGTGAGTGCTTTCATCGGCGCCGTCGGTGGATTCTTCAGTTCGTACATGACGGGAGTGGGCTGGATGCCCAGCATCATGACGGGCATCATGGCCGGTTTCGCGATCGTCGGTCTGCACCAGGGGCTGACCGCTCCGAGCGCGAAGAGCCCGAAGTGAGGAGGGGTAGGCCATGAGCGCGACCGGGTGGATCATCCTTGTGCTGGCCGTCCTGCTCGTCCTGGCCACCCTGGTGGCCATCTACCTGTGGCGGAAAGCCCAGCGGGCTGGCGGTAGCCCGCCGGCCGCGCAGGTGGACGCCCAGTTGGAGCTGGAGAAGCTCCGGGCGGAGGTACGCGCGCTGATCGCCAAGCAGGGGGTGACGGCCGCTCGGTCGGCCGTGCTGGTCAAGTACCAGGAGCAGCTGAAGACGCTGACCGACCAGCAGACGAAGCAGGCGCAGATGCTGGAGGAGGATCCGGTGGCGCTGGCCACCTTCCTCGTCCAGGCCGGGCGCACCGGCGGCTGCCTGCTGGGCTGTCTGCTGGTCGCCGGCCTGCTGGCCTTCGGCCTGCCCTCCCGGGGCTCCGCCCAAGAGCGGGCGGAGCCCCCGCCCCCGGCGGGCGATGCGCCCGCGCCAACCACCGCGGGGACCACCTGCGACGCAGGGGATGCGAAGAAGTGCAGCACCCCCCTGCAGGCCGGCCAGGTGGCCCCCTACGCCGGGCAACTGCTGACCCCCAGGCTGGCCGTGGACCTGGGGCAGCGGGCCCAGGGGTGCGACGCCCGGATGGAGCTGGCGGTCCAGTTCGCGCAGGACAGCGCGCAGGTGGACCTCCGGCTCGAGCGGTCCCTGCGGGAGAACGACCTGAAGGCCTCCGCGGAACGGGAGAAGATCTTGCAGGACGCCCTGCAGGCCGCCCGGGAGGCCCAGAAGGATCCCTGGTACGAGCACCCGGCGTTCGTGGCCACCATCTCGGTCGTGCTGACGGTCGGCCTGGTGGTTGCCGTCGGGTACGCCCTGCAGGCGGTGGAGGAAGGGACTGACCGGCCCACCTCCACCTCCCAGGGAGCTCTCCACCTCTCCTCCCCCGTCTCCTCCCTCTCCCAGCCTGCGTTGCTCAGGTTCTAGCTGGCTGGGCAAGCGCTGCGGCCTGCCCAGGCTCGGACGCCCCCGAACGGCCACCAGGGCGCGGCGGGCGCCCGGCTCGTTCTGGGGCTTCCTATGCCCTCCCAGAGCCAATTTCCTTCCTGATGAGATATACTCTAAACGGGGGTCAGTAGGGCAGGCTGCTCGGGTGGGAGGGGCGGGGCATCCGTTCGGCCGTCACCTGGTCGAGCCACCCCGGGCCCGGCACCTGGAACTTCCAGAGGCCTTGCCGGCCAGTCACCTGGTAGGGGTGCAACCGGTTGGTCAACCGCACCCGCCAAGCCCATCGGCCGGGCGAGTAGTCGCCGAACTCGAACTCGTAGGGGGCGAGCTCGGAGGTCTCGGCCAGGGGGTCACGCTGGAGAACCTGCTCGACCGGAAGGCAGTCCGCCAAGTGGCAGAGGACGAGTAGCTGTCCGCGGGGGAGGGCCTGCCAGGGTCCCAGCCGGGACTGCACGAATTCAGCCGCCTCGAGCCCGAAGCACGCTCGGTATGGTAGGGACTTCCGAGCGGCCGAGTGGATGAGCAGGGGCCCCCGGTAGTCGGTAGGCCAGCTCCGGGTCTCCCAGGCCTTCATGCCCGCGGCTACCAGGGAGGCCCAGGGCTGCCAGAGGGTGATGGCCGTGATGGTCTTCAGGTTGTTCACCGCTTGGCCCCCTCGCCGTCCGTGCCACCCCCGGTTGGGGGGTTCACCCCGAACGGGCTCTGCCGGTTGGCCATCTGGGCCAGCCTCTTCTCCCGCTCGGCGTCCAGCGAGCTCAGCGGCCGGGTGGGGAACCCCTGCTGGAGAGGCAGCGACTGCTGGGGCCCCAGCCGCGGGGACGGCGGGCTCGAGGGCGCCGCCGGCGCCTGCGGGATGCCCGACGGCAGGAAGTCCACCGGCCGGCCGGCCAGGAGGAGGACGGCCTCCCGGCGGGCGGCGTCCGCCTCCGTCTGGCTGCCCATCCGATCGGCCGCGTACAGGATGGAGCTCGCCCGCTGCAGGTCGACCTCCATCTCCCGCAGTTCCCGCTGGAGGGCCAGCCTGCGGTACTCGAGACGGCGGACCGCTTGGGCTTCCCGGTCGAGCGCCGGCCGGCGGGTCTTGGGCTGGAACTCCCCTTGCGGGGTCACGGTGCGCTCCGGGTCGAACTTCCCGTCCCGAACGAGCTGGGGGAGCACCACGTCCACCAGCATACGTCGGAGACGCTTTCCCGCGGGTTTGTCCGTCTTCAGCAGGACCAAGTGAAGGCCGGGTTCGAAGAGAATGACGGCGGACGGGGCGTGGATGGGAATCGGTCTGGATCTCACCTGGGAACTCGGTGTGTGGGACACACCGAGTTCCAGAAGTTTTTTCAGATCCGACAATTCTGCCCCATTGACGAATCGGAAATCGGGGCCCTCCTGAACCTCATTCGCCCACTCCCTGGTCAGCATGGTCACCAGGGCCTTGCCCCCGTCAGCGTACCCGAGCACCTCCCCGAGCTCGCGGGCTACCCAGGCCGGCCGGCCCTTGTACAGGAAGGTCGTCACATCCTTTCCCTCGAACTCGTGGACCAGGGTAACCAGTTCCTTGCTCATCTCGCACCTCCAACCGAAGAAGCCCCCGCCAGCCCGGACCGCGAAATCGCGGTGCGAGCGACGATTAGGCAGGCGGGCCAGCGGGGGCTATTCGGTTTCCGTGATTCCATTTCGTCGCTCGCAGCCTCACCCTGCACGAACGGGCCGAGGTTGTCAAGCGCACCCGACCGCGGGTGCTGGTCAGAACGGGATATCGTCGTTCCCCAGGGCCTGCTTCTCGACTTTCGCCTCGGGGAGCGCGGGGGGGAACAAGCTGGTCTGCTGCTGCTGCTGCTGGGCCTGCTCTTCCCCCGGTTGACGGTTTTCCTCCCCGACCGGCCGGCCCGCCCAGCGGAGAAACTGCCGGATCTCCTGCACGTCCTGCGACTGGTACATGGCGGGCAGGCTGTTCAGGAACTGGGCGCCGTACCCCTTGGTCAGCAACCGCGGGTCCAGCACTACCACCGCGCCCACATCGTCCGCCCGGCGGATCAACCGGCCTACCCCCTGGCGGAATAGCAGGATCGCCGTCGGGGTCATAAACTCGTGGAATGCCCGTGGGTTCGTCTCGTTGATGGCGTCCACCACCGGATCATCCACGTGCGGGAACGGAAGTTTGTCGACCACCACGCACGAGCAGGCGGGCCCGGGCACGTCCAGCCCGGTCCAGAAGGATTCGCAGCCGATCAGCACCGACCGCTCGTCTTCCCGGAAGATCTGGGCGAGTTGCAGGCGGGGCATCTCCCCCTGCTGCATCACCCGCCAGGGGGGCCGGCTGGCCCGCACCCGGTCGGTCAGCGCGCGGGCCACCCGGTAGCTGGTGCACAGGACGAGCGTGCGCCCGTCCAGGATGGAAAGCACGTCCAGCAGAGCGTCCCCGGCCTGTTCCAGGTAGGCAGGATCCCGCGAGTCGGGCAGCGGGGGGAGCACGAGAATGGCCTGCCGCTGGTGGTTGAACGGGCTGGCCACCGCCAGCTCGAGCGTGGCTTCCCCCGCGGGGGCCCCCGACTGCTGGCGGACGAACTCGAACGTCCCGCTGGTGGTGAGCGTGGCGGAGCAGAGGACGACCGACTGGGCTCGTCCGAATAGGGCGCCCTGAAGGACCGGCCCGGGCTCGAGTAGCTTCGCGCACGCGCGAACCACCTTCTGCCCGCGGCGGTCTTCCACCTCCAGGTAGTACACGAAGTCCGGAGAGTTCGCCTCCCAGAGGTCCTGGAGCCGGTAGGCCGCCGCTTCCGTCTGGCGAAGGATTGCCTGCGCTTCCCCCACCTCCTGGTCGTCCAGGTCGGGCTGGTCCTTGTAGGCCTCCAGGTACGCCTGGAGTTCTTGCAGGGCCCGCACCACCTGCTCGGGCGTCGGGCCCTCCCCCGGGCGGCGCAGGCGCCGCCGGTACTGGCCTCCCAGGGCGTACTCCGCGAGCGCCTGGAAGTACAGTCGGCTGGACTCCTGCAGACGCTCCCCCAACTTCGGCCGGCCGCCCACGTCCATCGCCCAGCGGGAGAGCCGGCGGAGCGTCCATTCGGAGACCTGCCAGCCCCAGAAGTCGCGGGCGATCGGGGCGAGCTCGTGCGCTTCGTCCAGGACCAGCCGGCGGAAGGGCGGGAGCAGCAGGTCCCGCCCGGTCTCCATCCGCAGTCGCACGTGCGCCAGCAGCTGGTGGTAGTTGGTGACCACCACGTCCGCCTCCCGGGCCGCCCGGCGGGCCAGGTTCGCCCAGCACGTCTCCTGCTGGTCGCACCGGTCCCCGTGGCACTCATCCGCGCTGGAGCTGACGAGCGACCAGACGTAGGGGAGGGGGAGGAACGGGAGCTCCGACTGGTCGCCCGCCCGGGTGTCCGCCTGCCAGTCCAGGATGTCCTGAAGTTGCTCCCGCGCCTCCTGGTCTCGAGGGCGTTGGGCGGGGGTCACCAGCAGGACTTTCCGGCGGCACAGGTAGTTCGATCGACCCTTCAGCAGGGCGAACCGGAACTGCCAGCCTTGGAGAACCCGCTGGAGGGTGGGCAAGTCTTTTCCGACCAGTTGTTCTTGCAGGGAAATGTTGGCGGTGGCGACCACCACCGGATCCGGGTTGTCGTTCCTGGAAATCCGGCCGGCCACCGCGTGCGCGATGGAGGGAACCAGGTAGGCGAAGGACTTGCCGATCCCGCACGGTCCCTCGGCCAGCAGATGCCGGCCGACCGTCTGCACGTACGAGACAGCCCTGGCGATTTCTAGCTGGCCGGCTCGGAGCTCGTAGGCGGGGAAGGCCTGGGAGAACAGGCCGGTCGGGCCGAACACCCGCTGCAAGAACTCGGGCTCCTGGTACGATGACCCCACAGCAACCTCCACTAGACTCTAACGCACGAGCGATCGACCCCGGGTTTCAGGTTGGTTTAGTTGAACACCGGGCGGAATTGTTACACCCCGGTTGAAAATTTTTACTAGCGTTCTCAATAATTTCTGATCACCTATACTAATGAATTCTTAAGAAGAAGATCTTAAAATGGGGAGGGGAGAGGATAGGAAGGGAGGAGAAGGGAGGATCCTCTCCTCTCCGGATTGGAGGTGTGGTACCCGTAGTACCCCGAAGGGAGGGGAGGGTCCCGGTAGGGACCCTCCCCGACTGGAGGGGTACAACGGGTCCACCGAGGAGGAGACCCGAAGGGAGGGGAGGGTCCCGGTAGGGACCCTCCCCGACTGGAGGGTCTCCGAACTAGGGGGAGGGGAGGGTCCCGGTAGGGACCCTCCCCTCCCCCGTCGGTAGGAAAGTAAGGGAGAAGGGAGAAACAGTAATAAATGGCAACCTTAGCACGAACAGGACACCCGAGTCCGTTTCGGTAAGACCTACCGGGCTTCGCCCGTACCACGCGGTGCTTGGTGCCTGTCCGGGGAGCGGGCGAGGACGCCCGCTCCCCTCCCTGGCACCAGCACCGCGGAGCATCCCCCGGACTTCCCGTCCTAGCTGGAGGAAAACAGGCTGAGCCTGCTCGCGCGTTAGATCCGGGTGAAAGGTCGGAGACCATGCTCCAGTTGGTGGCGGAGAACGTGCGGACTTACCTGTTGGGCAGCCCAGCGGGTTGGGTGGATTGGTTGAGCCACCGGCTCCGATACCCCACCAACCAGTTGCTGCTGGACGACCAGGGAAATCCGTTGCCGCCCGTTCCTGGGGAATGGGACGGGTGGGTGCGGCTGGTTCACCAGCCGACGACCAAGCCTCCTTGGGTTCCCACCGGGCTACTTCCCCACGTTTGCTGGTACGCGCAGCAGACGGGGGTGGCCTACCAGGTGATGGACCAGCGGGTGAAGCCGGAGCTGGACATCCCGGAAGTGCAGGTGCAGATCCCGCTCTGGCCTCACCAGCAGGAGGGGTCGGGTGCCCTGATCCGGCACGGTCGGGGGGTGATCGACATGCCTCCCCGCGGGGGGAAGACCCGAACCCTCTGCGCGGTCCAGAGGAACATGAGCCCGAGGACCTTGTGGATCGCTCCGACCGACCGGATCGTCCGGCAGACCCACCGGGTGATCGAGGGGTTCTTCGGCCCGGGCTACGCCTACCACCAGGTGGGCGGGCAGGTGCCCGAGCATGTGGCGAGAGCTCGGGTGATCGTCTGCACGAACGCGACGGCCAGCATGCTGCAGGATGAGGTGCTGGCCACCCGGCAGGCGTGGATCGTGGACGAGGTGCACCACGGGGCGAGCGATCAGGTGCGCCGCCTGGGAGAGCGGCTCCCGCACGTGTACTACCGCTGGGGGGCGACCGGCACGTTCTTCCGCTCCGGCCTGGACGAGCTGGCCATGCACGCCCTGCTGTCAAACGTGGTCTACCGGGTGACGGCCGGGGAGCTCCTTCGGCTGGGCTACCTGGTGCCCGTCCGGGCGGCCATCCTGCCCCTGCCTGTACCGCGCTTGCGGATGGCCGCCAGGTCGACTTTCCACGGGGGAGGACACGGGACGGAGGGGGTGCACGAGCACGACGTGCGGAACCGGGTGGTCTCCGGCGTGTGCGCCATGCTGGCCGCCCGCGGTCGGTCGGTCGTCTGCCTGGTGGGCACCCGCAGGCAGGGGAAGATCTTGCGCGACCTGGTGAGGCAACAACTCCCCCACCCGGCGAGCCCGGAGGACCAGCAGGTGGAGTTCGTGCACGGGCAGGTGGAGGATCAGCAGGTGGGGCAGGCGCTCGACCGGTTCGAGCAGGGGCGGGTGCGGGTCCTGCTGGGGACGACCATCCTGGGCGAGGGGGTGGACCTGCCTCGAGCGGATGCGCTGGTACTCGCCCGCGGTGAGCACGCGGAGGTGGCGTTGACGCAGGCGATCTACCGGGTGTGCACCGCCTACCCGGGGAAGTCGCTCAGCCTGCTGGTGGACTTCGAGGACGACCATCACCCGCGGCTGCGGGAGCACGCGCTGGCCAGGCAGGCGAAGTACGCGCAGGAAGAGCTCTTTCAGACAGATCGGTTATCCCAGCTCGATCACTTTCCTCTCTGGTTGGATTCGCTGGGTGTGCGTGACCCGCGGAGACCTCTCGGAGTCCCCGCGTTATAGACAGGTGAAGGGGCCGGCCGGGCGGCTGGCCATGCAGACCGATGCTCGAAGGCAGCGAGGGAGGTGCGCAGAGAATGGAAGTCCAGTGGACGAAGTTGGCGCGGGCTCTGGGCGCCCGGCCAGCCAACACCGAGATCGAACAGGGGCGTTGGCCCCACGAAGCCCGCCAAGCGCGGGCGGTCTGGCTCCTGTTGAAGGGGGCGTGAGGACCAGGGCGGAGCGATCCGCCCCTTCCCCCGCGGAGCCCTCGAGCAGGTTCCCCGGTGGAAGGAGCGGATCGACCGGAAGGTACTCGCCCCTGGCCACGGATTTAACAGCGAGAGAAGTCAACGCGCAGAGAATGGAGGCCGACCGTGATTTTCATTGATGTTCGTTGCGACAAGTGCGGAAGCGTCGGACTTTCGCGACGTTGCTTCTATGCCCACCAGATGCGCGAGGAGTTGAAACGAGCAGGGTGGAAGCACATCGCCGAGGGCGGCAAGGACTTCTGCCCCAAGTGCAAGCCTCGGCGAAAGCCTCGGAGGCGCTCACGTACGACGGTCGTGCTGGTAAACAGCGAGAGAAAAACGGAGCGAGGTTAACAGGAGGTCATGCGTGAGTTGGCACTTTTCAGCGGCGCTGGAGGAGGCATTCTTGGAGGCGTGCTCCTCGGATGGCGCACCGTCTGCGCCGTGGAGCTCAACGCCTACTGCGCTCGACGACTCATGCAGCGACAAAATGAAGGGCACCTGCCACCGTTCCCCGTTTGGGATGATGTTTGTACCTTCGACGGACGCCCATGGAGAGGCTCTGTTGACGTGGTTTCGGGAGGATTCCCCTGTCAGGACATCAGCGTCGCAAACGCCAACGGCGACGGAATCGACGGCAAGAAAAGCGGCCTCTGGCGAGAGTTTGCGCGGATCGTTCGCGAGGTACGACCTCGGTATGTCCTCGTGGAGAACAGCCCAAATCTCACTGTTCGGGGCCTCGGACGAGTGCTTGGAGACTTGGCCGAGGTGGGGGCTGATGCTCGATGGGGCGTGCTATCCGCAGAGGATTTTGGAGCATGGCACCTGCGACAAAGGCTTTGGATTGCTGCCGACTTTAACCGTTCATGGGAACTACAACCGCAAGGGTGCGAGCAAGAACAGCGGGGACGGGCTTGCGACGGCGATCAGGCGAATGCCGACACTGAGAGCGACGGACGGAGAGAGGGGCGGCAGGGGGGATTTGCTGGCAATCATTCGGGGCAGGCCGAACAAGCATTGCAGGATGCCCACGTTGACAGCCAACGACTGCAAGCCGGCTGGTCGGGTCGAAGTGATGGAGTACCGCCAGGAGAGCCGCAGGACGACGGTGCAGAGACTCAGAGCGGCAGTGACAGAGCCCGAGGATCTTGGTGGGACGTTGAACCCGGACTGGTGCGAGTGGTTCATGGGGTGGCCAATCGGGTGGACCGCATCCGAGCCCTTGGGAACGGACAAGTTCCAGCAGTGGTTGCTGGGGCATGGGAGACGCTGCGATGAGAAATGACCTGAAATGCGAGCTTTGCGAAGGAAATCTCGACATCACGGCGACACTGATCGGTTGCCAGTCGTGCGGAATGGTCTGGGGACGGTGCAACGGCGCGTGGGTGGAGGACGCGACGGGGTATAGGGGAGTCAAGGGGGGAATTGAGCCGTCTTCCCCCCTCCCCCCGGCCGATGTTCCCCCCTCCCCCCACGGGTCTGTATTTGGAACGGATGCGGTCTGTATGCCTTCTGTATCTGCCGGCGGGATGACCTGCCCCGACTGCGATGGGCGCGGGTACGGAGTCACGAACGTGAACAAGTGCGGCTTCTGCGGAGGGACGGGCCATGTCCTCAGAGATCACAAATAGGCCCTGTCCGTGTAACGGGGCAGTTGTGAACACGGGTGAGGACGATGACAGATTGGACGGCGGAGAAAATCATTGATCTGCTTGCATGGAAGCACCGGGAGGACCTGTTCGTCCCCCAATGTCGGAACGGGCCGTCCTGGTCGGTTGGTCAAGGCCATCTTCGCGTGCTGGATGCCTGGGCGATGAACAGATCGTGGGCTCACCAGGTGTTTTATGGATATGAGGTGAAGATCTCTAGATCGGACTTCCTGGGTGATCAGAAATGGCAGTTGTACCTGCCGTTCTGCAACCTGTTCAGCTTTGTTTGCCCGTCCCGACTGATCGAGGGTCGAGAACTGGCGGAGGGTGTAGGTTTGATCTGGGTGAGCTCGAAGGGCAAGCTGGTGACGAAGGTGCAGCCGACGCCGAGGAAGGTGGATGCCGAACGGGTTCTGCCCCTCCTGCTGTACGTGCTGATGAGCCGGGTGATCGTCTGCGGGGGTGCGCAGGAGGCGAACCTGGCGGACGACCCGACGGCCCACCGGACGGCCTTCCACCTCCTGCGCCTCCGTCAGCAGGTGGAATCGGCGGAGGAGCGCGGGCAACTGGCTTCGCTGGTGAACGAGCATGTGTACGCACGGGTGGAGGAGATGAAGTCCCGTGTTCGCCGGGCGGCTGAGGTCGAACGGGAGGCGGAGGTCCTACGTTCGGCGCTCGCCAAGCTGGGGGTCAACTGGCAGCCCGGGTCGGGCTCGTGGACGGCGGAGAGTCAGATCCGAAGTCGGCTGGGTGGGGATGAGGTGCAGGAGATTCAGCAGGCGATCCAGCTTATTTCCCAACTGGGGTTCCAGTTGAAGCGATTGATCGATCACCGGGGCTCTTCTGGGGCTTGACCAACGCGGGGGTGGCGGAGTAGGCTGACCGAGTACGAAAGACCTGCGCCCTCGTGCGCTCGCCCGGCTTACGCGGATCACCCCTCCCGCAGGTTGGGCGCGCGCACGTGGGCGCTCTTTTCCTGGAGGGAGCCGATGACGGACCAGCAGAAGAAGGCGAGGCAGGAAGTGCAGGAGAACATCGGTCGGAGCGCGCTGGCGAGTCCGGAGAAGCTGAAGGCCTGGCTGGCCGCCAGTCGCAGGTCTTTCGTCGTATTCGACTCGCTGCATCTGGCGGACTCCCTTCCGTGGCCGGATGGCGTGCGGGAGTTCACGGCCCTCGTCGACCGCTACCGGCAGCACCGGGAGCGGGCGCTCCCCCCGCGGCCGAAGGAGGGTGAGGATCTCCTGGGGCACCCGTCGGTGGGGATGGTGTGCATGACGGACGTGCTGGAGCCGGAGGAGCTCGACCGGCTGGTGCACTGGGCGGCCAGCCTGTTGCTGGAGGTCGACCCGGGGTGGACGTTCGAGCGGGGGATGAGCGCCCAGTACCAGGAGAAGCAGCATCGACTGCGGGAGGCGGTGGAGAAGCTGCAGGGCGCCTGAGACAGACCGACCGCCTGGAGGTCTGCCGCACATGGGCGCAACAGCTTCTGGATCGTACGATCCGACGACTTCCCCGCCTGTCCCCGCTGAGGTCCTGTGGCGGGATTACTACTACTGGCGGTCGCACACCAGCATCTTCCGCCAGGCTCTTCGTCGACACCCGGTGGCCCCCCCCAAGTTGACTCCCGCTTCCCTCCGACCGTTCGAGCGGCTGAGCTCGTGGTGCGCGGAGCGCGGGTTGAACGGGAGGGAGTGGCTGTTCTCCGTTTTCGCCGCCCGTCGGTGGATGTACTACCCGAAGCCCGCCCAGTTGCAGAGCGAGAAGGTGCTGAAGGATGTGCGGGCGGGCAAGGCCTGGTGGCCGACCGATCTGTACCGCCAGCGCGTGCTCGAGGAAGCCGGGAAGACGGATTGCCAGCGTCAGTTCGATCCGAACGTGGACCTGCTGCCCGCGGTGGAGGAGGCGAAGCGTTACCACCTGCGGGGCGGCCAGGGCTTCCTGGAGTGCATGGAGGCCATGTCGGTGGAGACGTTCGGGTGGCATCCGCGGTCCACCGTGTGCGCCCGCTGCCCGGGGCAGGCAGCGTGCAGAGCGAAGCTGGAAGCGGAGTTCCCGGCCGCGCTGGATGTTCGACTGGGGAAGGCCACGCCGGAGCAGGCGAGGGCCCGCGCGATCTTGAGGGGTGCGAATGACCAACAGTGGAGCAGGACAACCGGGCGGTAGTCCGGTCCCGGGAGCGGCGGAGCGCCTACCGTTCGGGCCGGTCTTCCAGCAGGCGCTCTTCCGCCTGCTGCTGGAGGACGTGGCGTTCGCGACGGCGGTGGCCCCTCATCTGCAGCCCGGCTACTTCGAGGCGGAGCCATTGTGCTGGGCGTACGCGCAGGTGGAGGCCTACCAGAAGGCCTACCAGGCGATCCCCCGCTTGAACGTCCTGCAGGAGCTCGCCCGCCAGCTCCCCCAACCGGCGGGGACGATCTACCAGGTGGCGCTCGAGCAGGTGGGGCAGGCGGACCTGACGGCTGAAAAGTGGCTTCGGGACAAGACGCTTGAGTTCGTGAAGCGGAACATCTTTGTCCGTGCTTTCCGCGGAGCGCTCGACACGTACAACCGGGGTGACTTCCAGGCTGCGTACACGACGGTCACGGAGGCGATGGACCTGATCTCCCGCGCGGAGTGGGAGGTGGAGGACCGAGAGTGGCTGTTCGACAATTTCTCCCAGCGGTATTCCGACCGGCTGGCGTTCTCCCCGGAGGACGATGCGATCAGCACGGGCATTCTCACGCTGGACAAGGTGCTCCAGGGGGGGATCCACGAGGGGGAACTGGGGATCTGGCTGGGGGATGCGAAGGCTGGGAAAACCACCCTGTTGACCAACCTGGGGGCCCAGGCGGTGAAGCGCGGGTTGCAGAATGTCCTGCACGTGATTTACGAGGGGAGCCGCCGGCAGGTGGCCGCCAAGTACGACACGATTTTCGCGCAGGAGCCGTACAAGGACGTTCGTCGGTCCGGGATTTCCGAGCAGGTGTTCCGCAGGATGATCGCCGAGTACCGGATGTACAGCGGTCGGTTGCTGTTGCAGTCGTTGGTGCAGGACTGGAACTACACGGTGGCCGACCTGCAAGCGCTGATCACCCGGCTGAAGCAACAGTATCACTGGGTTCCAACCCTGCTGGTCGTCGATTACGGGGATCTGCTGCGCGGCCGTGGGAGGCACGACTCGGAGACCGCCCATCAGATGGCCGCCTACCGGGATTTGAAGACGTTGGTGAACCGTGGGTACCGGGCGTGGACGGCCTCGCAGACTACCCGGCCGAAGAAGGTGCAGGAGGATGACTCGGAGGTCCGCCGGTCGAAGGACAGCGCGAACTGCTACGACAAGGTGCGGGTGGCGGACATAATCGGATCGGTCAACCGGACGCGCGAGGAACGGATGAACAAGCGAGCTCGCCTGTACGTGGAGCTCTACCGGGACGCGGAGGCGGACGTGGTGATCCCCGTCTACGCGGATTACGAGCGGCAGGTGATCGCCAACTTGCCCGGGGAGTCGTCCGTGCCCCTCGGGTACGTGCAGACCAGCCACGGGCTGCCCTTGCCAACCCAGCGGGCGCTCGTCGGGCAGGCGGTGCTGCCCGAGACGCAAGAGGACATCCCTTTCTGACCAGGAGGCCCCAGGATGAACATGGCGAAGACCCCGAGGGCGCGGAGCATGCGGCTGCTGCAGAAGAGGGAGAAGCGCCGGGTGCGGGACAAGGAAGCGCGGCGGAAGTCGCGGCTGTTCCGCAACCGTGCGTTCCGGTGACCGCAGGTGCCGGGCGCCCAGTTCAACTTGCAGGCGTGGCTGGAGTCCCATGGGGCCCGTCGGGCCGGCCGTGGGCAGCAGGTGATCGTCTGCCCGACGTGCGGCAAGCGGAAGCTCCCGGTGGACGTGGGGCGGGGCATCTGGCACTGCTGGGTCTGCCAGAAGTACCAACTGGACGAGCGCGGCCGTAAGCGGGCAGTCCGCGGCGCGGGCGACTTGGTGAGCCTGCTGCAGGTGGTGGACGGCCTGCCGGTGGCGCAGGCGATCGCGCTGGCGGAGAGCGTGCAGGACGTTCGGATGGAGCGCGCGCCGGTGGAGCGGTTGGAGGTCAGCTCGCGGCCTCTGGCACCAGGTGAAGGGCTCCCGTTGGAGATCTTGCCTCCCCCAGGGTGGTCTCGGATCGACCGGGCGTCGGATTGGCCGTACCTGCGGAAGCGCGGGCTGGCGGACATGCACGTCCGGTGGTTGCAGCTGGTGGTCTGCACGGAGGGGGAGTATGCGGGCCGGCTGGTGTTCCCCGTGCTCGAGCGGGGGCGGCTGGTCTACTGGCAGGCGCGCGCCATGTGGGAGGCGGGCGAGCACGACCCGGCGGCCGGCCCCTACCGGAAGGCGTTGAACCCGCCGCGGACGGCCAGCCAGTTGGGGGCGTCGGACGTGCTGCTGAACCTGGATGTGGCGTGCCAGTACCCGCGGGTTGCGATCGTGGAGGGTCCGGTGGACGTGGCACATGCTGGGCGGTCTGCGGTGGGCACGTTCGGGAAGCGGCTGACGCTCACCCAGTTGGAGAAGTTGCGGGCGGCGGGTGTTCGGGCGATAGATTTCATGTGGGACGGGCCGACCCCGAAGGAGCCGGAGGGCGCCTGGCCGGAGATGTTGGCCACCGCCCCGCTCATCCAGTCGGTGATCCCAGATGTCCGGCTGGTTCGGCTGCCCTACGGGGACCCGGGGACGTACTCGGAGCAGGAGAACAACGCTTTCCGCGCGTGCGCGTTGCCCGCGGGGGAGTTCGGCCGGCTGATCCGGCTCGGGTGAGGAGGAGGTGGCGCGTGGGATCTAGGAAAGATGGGCAGGTCCTGGAGGGCAGGCAGGAGGTGAAGGTGCGGACCACCCGCGTGTTCGCCCAGGCGGTTCGGGAGTTCGCGGATGATCTGGGGGTCCCGGTCAGCGCCGTCTGGGTGCTGGGGGTGGCCTTGCTTGTCAGCCGGGAGAGGCACCTGGGTGCGGGCATGGAGGGTGCCCGGGCGAGAGCACTGGTGGAGGATGTCCGGGCCCAGGTGTCTTCCCTGCTACCGTAGGTAATTGTTCTATAAGCATAAACCGTAGTACAAAAATAAATTGCAAAAAGTTGTTGACAACGGTCCCGAGATGGGGCACAGTAGCGGGGATGGCGCGGGGAGCGCCAACCAGGAGGCCCTCTCGATGATCTACCGGTGCATGTTCTGCGGCACGCAGGTCCCAGCGTGTGGGAAGCCCGTGGACGCCGTGCTGGCTTCCAGGTCGGACGTGGGGGCTCTGGTAGGGTTGCAGACAGCCATCGGGTGCGGGTGCGCTCCGGGGCACACCGGGCGGTGCATGGGCTCGTGTGGACCGTCCTGCCCATGCAGGCCGGCCGGGTCGGTGCACCCCGAGGGGTGTGGATGCGGGCGAGAGCGGGAGTCCAGCTCGGTCTGCGAGGAGTGCAGGCCGCATACCGATTGGGCGACCATGACGTGCTCGAGGCCGGGCGTCAAGCGGCCCGGCAAAAAGTAACCACGCGGGCGCTCACGGGCGCCCGCTTTCCGGCCCCTACGGGGGCAGGAGGACGAGGATGAGCAGCCAGAAGACGATCGAGGCGGTGGTCAGCTGGAACAAGTTCGGGGAGCCGGCGGGGGCGCGGGAAATGCGGCTGTCGGTGAACATGCCCGTCACCGAGAGGACCACCGACGTGGAGGACGCGCTGATCCCTCTGTGGGACCCGCACGGGTACGACCGCCAGACGGTCTGCGTGGATCATGGACAGCACCCGGTGGGTCCGACCTCCCAGGAGGTGATCTCACTGTTGCGCCAGGTCCCGGCCGCTCGGGCTGCCCAGGCGGCCAGGGAGAAGGCGGAGAAGGAGGAGAGGGCGCGGAGGTGCGAGGAGGAGGATCGGAAGGACGTGCTGGCCGCCTTGGCCAAGCCGCCCGCTTCCGAGTTCGTCTACCGAGATGGCAGCCCGGCGTTCAATGTCCGGCTGGACAATGTGCCGGAGGATCTGCGCGGCCAGGTGGATGCCTACCTCGCGCAGTGCAGGGAGCTCCTGAACGCGAAGATCGAGCTGGAGACGGCGGCGGCGGCGGAGAAGAAGGCGCAGGAGGATCTGCAGAAGGCCGCCCGCGGCAAGTACATCCGGGAGTGGGCGGCCGAGCACGGGTCGGAGCGGCTGCGGCTCCAACTGGCGGCCGGTCTGGACGGCTGGCCCCTGTACCTGCACGAGCGGCTGATCTCCGACCTGGGAGAGAACGCCCAGTTGGACAACGACGGTGACGACCAGGATCCCCTGACGAACCCGACGATCGAGCAGCTCGAGACGGCGAAAGATCTGGCTTCCAATCTGCTTGGACTCGGGCAGATCCTGCCGGAGCGGTCGGGGGATGAGGTGCTGAGGCACGTGCAGATCCTGCCCATCAAGTTCGACGAGGACGACGAGGGGAACGATGGGTTCACCATCGTTTACGCGCGGGCGATCTGGACGCCCGGACCGCCCGAGCTCTTCCACAAGTACGACGTGCGGGTGCGCTGCCCGGACGAGGACGACTGACAAGTTCCCCCGGGGCGCCCGGGCTGGGGCGGGGAATCCTCCCCCAGCGCTCCCCCCAATGCCGGCCTGGGCGCCCTGGGGCTTTTTCGTTGAGGGGTGATCGCGTGCAACAGCAGATCGAGGGCGAGAAGTTCGTCCGATCGTTCGCCCGGAGGTTGTCCTGCCGGACCCACCAGGTGGACGCCTTGGCATCCACCCGGGAGGACTACGAGCAGGACTTGCGCATCCGGGCGTGGTTGGCCTCCCAGCGTGCTCCCGAGCGGTTGACCGCGGAGGAGCGGGAGAAGTGGGTGTGCGTGAGCGTCCGTCGGCAGGCGGCTTCGCTGGCGAGAGCTCGCGCGCATCGGTCTCAACCACTGGATGGCCCGTGCGCCCTGGCGGATGTTTCCTCGGTCGGGGAGCACCAGTTGGACGCGCGGGTTCGGTTGGCACGCCTGCGCCGGCGGCTGTCCGTCTCCGAGTGGGCCCTGCTGCTGGATCGGGCGGGGGACCAGGACTGCACGGACGCCTGCTTGGCGTCCGTGAGGAACAGGGGGAGGGGGATGGCCGGCCGTCCGGAAGTTCCGGCCGTGCCCTCTCGGGTGGGCCCAAGGAAGGTTCTCCGGGCGGCCAGGATGTGCCTGCGGGCGGTCCGGGTGACTTACCGTAGGGCGTGGAGGCTGGTTCGACCGCTCTTCCAGCGGTTGGGCTGGGTGGGCAGGCATGCGGTGGAACTCCTCGTGCCGCAGGTTCCTGTCCCCGTTGACGGTCAGAGCATCGAGGTAGGCCCGGGTGGCCGGTGTTCGGCGGGGGCGGGCCCGCCCGGGGGTTCTCCGTGAAGCTGTGCTTCGGTCAGTGGGGAGCGCTGGCTTCGGGGTGCACGTGCTGCCCGGAGGGTGAGCTGTGCATCCAGGACTGGGTTCTAGGCCCGTTGGCGGTCCTGTCCCTGGGGATGGCGGAGGATGAAGGATTGGACGTGCTGGCTGCCATAGCCGGGAGGCCGCTGGCGGTGGTTCGCGGGGCGATCGAGCACGTGCTCGAGGGAGCTCCGGAGGTCCCTCACCCGATGGTGGTTGAGGATGGGCAGATCTCCCAAGCTGGGGGTTTGCGGCGCTGCCTCGGGACCAGGGGTGAAGCCCCCGCGAAGTCGGTGCCCAAGCCGTGGAACAACCATTGGCGCTGGGTTCGGGAGCGGCGGAGGTACCCTCAGCTGGATCGCTTGCTCCCCGGAACGGTGCTCATCCGCCAGTGGGCTGGAGTTGAGCACCAGGCTGTGGTTCTCGATTTCGGCTACTGGTACGAGGCGAAGAGGAGGCCCACCCTGTACTCGGTGATGGCGGAGATCGTGGGCCGGAGGTTGTACAGGCAGCCGCGAGCTCGTGGTGCCAGGGGTATGCGGGCGGTGGCAGCTTGGGGGAAAACGGCTTACCAGTTTTTCGGTCTGGACCGGTTGCTAGGTCCAGCCGACAGGCAACTGGTCGGTGGATGCGGATGGAAGCGCGGGCTGGGGAGGTGACGGTGCGCCAGTTGCGTGTGTACGTCCCGGAGGGCTATCCGGCGGAGGAGGTCCGCTGGCCGGGTGAGCCCGCTCTGTTCGAGCTGCCCGAGCTGGATGTGCAGGTGATGGAAGTTCTCCTCTGGTCGGCTATCCGAGGTTGGGTAGCGCTGACCCCCGTCCGCCGCGGTTGGCCTGGTCGGACGGAGGTGCTACCCTCCGACCTCATGGCCATTCGAGAGCAGATGGCGGCCGGGCGGTCGACCGCGGAATCGGTGCGCGCGGTGCTTGGGCCCATCTCTGGGGAGAGGTGACCACGTGGGCGTGCAGATGGAAGCCTTTCTCTCCTACCAGACGGGCAGCCCTGATCGGCAGCTCGTGCTGACGGCCGAGCAGGTGGAGCCGGCCATCCGGGAGATCCGGGCATCTTCTGTCCGCGCGTGGGACCACGAGACGAACGGGACCGCCTGGTGGGCGCATGCGCGTCCGTGCGGGACATCCTTCGGGGTGGTCGGGGAGAACGGCCGGACGCGGAGCTGGTACTTCCCCTGGGGGCATGAGACGGGAGAGAGGCAACTTCGGTGGGAGGAGGTCGGTCGCCAGCTTGGCCAGTTGTTCTCCGACCCTGGGGTTTTGTGGTGCGGGCACAACGCGAAGTTCGACCAGCACATGAACCGGGTGCTCGGGTGGGCGATCCCCGCGAAGGTGTACGACACGATGATCGCCGCCCACTTGACCGACCCGGACCGGCGGAGCCTCGGCCTCAAGAACTGCGCGGAGCTCGACTGCCGGCAGAAGGATGCTCACGACTGGGAAGGCCGGGTGAAGGCGCAGGTGGCCGAGCTGGCGTACCAGCAGCGGCTTGGGCTGGAGGTCTACCGGGCGCGCTACGGGTACTCCCAGGTGCCGATCGCGTTGGTGGGCCCCTACGCCTGCATGGACATCGAGCAGGTGCTGATGCTGCGTGCCGAGTACGAGCAACGGCAGGGGTTGAGCACCGGGGTGCAGGCCCGGGTGTGCGCTACGGAGATGCGCCTGGTGAGCGTGCTGACCGCGATGGAAGAGCGGGGCATGCTGGTGGACGTGGAGTACCTGACGACCCTCCGGCGGACGTTGGAGGAGGCCCAGTACCAGTTGGATCAGCAGATCTGCCAGCTGGTGGGTGGGAGAATGGATCTTCGGTCGGATGACCACCTACGCGACTGGCTGATCGGCTCGCTCCACCTGCAACTGACGAAGCTGACGAAGACCCGGGCGAGTCTGAGCGTGGACGAGGAGGTGCTGACCGCGCTGAAGGATGCCCATCCGGCGATCCCGCTGATCCTGCAGTGGAGGGAGGCCGAGAAGATCCGGAGCACGTACACCGGATCCTTGCTGGAGAAACTGGATTCCAAGTGCGTGGTGCACCCCAACTACCAGCAGGTGGGCCCGACTACCGGGCGGACTAGCTGCCGAGAGCCGAACCTTCAGAACCAGCCGTCGGACGATGACGACCGGGCCAGGCAGGCCTCCGGCCTCCCGCTCGAGCATGGGGGGCGCGACCCCTGGTCCATCCGCCGGGCGTACACGGTCCCCGCCGGGCAGTGCCGGCTGTTCGCCGACTACTCCCAGATCGAACTTCGGGTGATGGCCTACTACTCGGCGGATCCGATCCTGCGAGACGTGTACGCCCGCGGGGAGGACCTGCATTCACGCACCAGCTTGGAGATCTTCGGCACGAAGGAGAAGGCGAAGCGGCGGATCGCCAAGGTTGCGAATTTCGGGAAGGCGTACGGTCAGACCGACGCTGGGCTTGCGCAGCAGGCTGGGATCAGCTTGGAAGAAGCGCAGGCGTTCAACGCGCGATACGACCAGCGGTTTGTCGTGTTCACCCAGTGGAAGCGCGATTTTTTGCGCACCGTTCGGGAGAATGGGTGCCGGTATACGAACCGGTGGGGGCGCCAGCGGTCGTTCCCTGACCTGAACCATCCGGAGCGGTGGATGCGGGAGAAGGCGGAGAGGGCGTGCATCGCCAGCTACGTCCAGGGGACGGCCGCGGAGTTGTCCAAGGAGTCGCTGGTGCGCGTGTACGACCGGGTGACCGCGGAGGGGTTGGCCCTTTGTCAGATCGGACTGGTGCACGACGAGATCCAGGCGGACATGCCGGTCGACCAGGTGGTCCGCGGTGTGCGTGTTCTCCGGGAGGAGATGGAGCGTTACCCGGAGATGGCTCCGGTTCCCGTGGTGGTTGAGGTCGAGTGGTCGACTACGAACTGGTCGGAGAAAAAGAAACTCGGGAGGTAGCGATGGCGAACCGTTCGGACTTGGATGCGATGATCGCTCGGCTGCAGAGCGTTCCCCCCTGGGTGATCGAGCAGATCCACCCGGGGACGGGCAAGCTCCAGCCCTGGTTCACCGTCAACCCGGCGGAGGTGGTCCGCTGCCTGGTGATCCAGGACGACAACCTGCCCACCCAGGTGGCGAGCGTGAGCGCCCAGATCTTCCACTGGGCTCGGCTGGCTGCCTTGGCCCGCCGGGCGTGGGAGGTGCGGGAGCGGGAGTACCGGATCTGGCGGGATCGGCTGACCGTCTCCCTGATGGACCCGCCGGAGAAGCCGAAGGAGTGGAAGAGGCCGACGGAGGCGCAGGTGACGGCCTCCGTTCGCGTGCACCCGGAGTACCCGGAGTTCTACCAGCGGACGGAGGTGGCGGAGGAGGCGTACAACGCCACGCAGGGGGTGCTGGAGGCCTTCCGGGCCCAGTTGTCCAGCCTGGACCTGGCGGTGAGCCGGGCTCAGTCCGGGGGTGCCCCGCGGATGAGCATGTGACAGGCGTTGGAGCTCGTGCGTTATACCTGAGTAGGAGGTAAAAAGACGATGGCGAATCAGCAGCAGCCGCCCCAGGGCGGTTACCCGATGCAGCAGCCGCCGGCATTCAACTTGCCGGATAACGAGGCGAGCTCGAACTCCTACCGGGAGGACCGGGAGAGGGGGGGCGGCGGGGGGACGAAGATCCCGTTCGTGCGCTTCCCCGGCCCGCAGGGGCAGCGGAAGTGGGAGGGGAGGGATGTCCCGGTCGGCTGGAAGGTGAGCCTCCGGCTGTTCATCCTCCCGCCCTGGGCTCCGGGGAAAAACATCTACGCGGTGGGTAACTCGCACTTCTGGCGGAGCCCGCAGAACCCGAACGGGCGGAACATCACCTGCCCGGGGAAGGCCACGTGCGGCATCTGCCAGTCCCGGCGGGCGGGGTTCGACCACCCGAACCCGGAGGTGCAGAAGCGGGCGAAGGACTTCGGGAAGGTCTCCCACGTTTACCTGTACAACGTGGTCATGCTGGACAACCTGCAGGGTCACTACATCCAGGTGCCTTCCCAGCAGCCGGGCGGGCAGCCCGGGTGGGTGATGCGCCCGTTCGTGCTGGACGCGCGGAAGGCGCTGCACGACGACATGGGCCGGCTGTTCGACGCCCCCGGCCGCGGGGGGGTCGTCTCGTTCGTCAACCCGCAGATGGGGCGCGAGATGTGGGCGACGAAGGAGAAGATCGGGCCGGAGAAGATCAACATCAAGTATTGGGCGACGGACGGCCAGCAGATGGCTCTCCCCCAGGAGTTCTGGCCGGTGCTGCAGGGGCTGTGGGACCTGGAAAACCTGTACGACCCGCCCACGCAGGAGCAGATGATCCAGGCGGTCCAGGAGATCTACAGCGTGCCCCAGATGGCGCCGGCCGCCCCGTGGGCGAACCCGTACGGTCCGCCCGCGCCGGGCCAGCAGATGCCCCCGGGGCAGCAGCCGTGGTCTCCCCCGGGGCAGACGCAGGTCTCCCAGCCCCCGGCGCAGCCCGCTCCGGGGCAGCCCTGGCAGCCTCCGCAGCAGCCGTGGTCCCCGCCTTCGCAGCCCCAGCCGGCCTCCATGCAGGGTTGGCAGCCCCCGGTGGCCGGGCAGCCCGGGCCCGGGCCCGGGGGGCCCCCTCCGGGATGGATCCCCCCGCCCCAGGCGATGACGCCTCCCCCCGGGTGGAGCCCGCCGGCGGTGCCCTCGCAGCCTCCGCCCGTCCAGGGTGGGCCCGTGCCCCCGGGGTGGAGTCCGCCGGGGCCTCCCCCCGCGGCGATGACCCCGCAGCAGCCCCCGATGGCGGGGCAGCCCGGGCCCGGGGGGCCCCCTCCGGGATGGAGCCCCCCGCCGGCGCCTCCGGCGGCCGGGCAGTTGCCGTCCTGGGTGGCCCCGCCGGGGTCGGATCCGCAGCAGCTCCCGCTGCAGGGACCCCCGCCGGCTTCCCCGCCGGTGCTGCAGCCCCCGGCGCAGCCGGTGCCCCCCTACCAGCCGAGCGCGCTGCCTCCGCAGGCGCAGCCCCCGCTGGTGCCGGGATGGAGCCCCCCGCCGGCACCGCCGGCCATGCCCGCCCAGTCGGCGCAGCCTCCGGCCACCCCGGTGGAGACGCCGGAGCAGCTGCAGGCCCGGCTGATGGCCCAGGCAGGGCAGGGTAAGTGAGCCCGAAGTCTGCCAGGAAGCCGCGTGCGCAGAAGCACGCGCGCCGCCCGCCGAAGACCCGGAAGATCCGTCGGTCTGCTCTCGAGGAGTACAAGGAGAGCATTTCCCAGGATGGGGTGCTGGAGGTGATGAGCCTCGAGGACGACAACTGCCTATCCACCGTGAGGGGATGGGTTAGCACGGGCAGCGTGGAGCTCGACCTGCTGCTGAACGGGCAGGGGATCCCGCTCGGTCGGGTGGTGGAGATCATCGGTCCGGAGCACATTGGGAAGTCGACCCTGTTGGACCAGATCTTCGCGAACGTCCAGCGGATGGGCGGGGTCGCGGTTCTGGCGGAGCCTGAGATCTCCAGGGATCGGGCGTACAGCACCCGCCTGGGGGTGAACACGCGGGATCTGCAGTACCTCCAGTTCGCACGGGAGGAGTTCGTGCTGGAGCGGATTTTTAGCACGTTCATGCGCACGATCGACTGGTGGGCCGAACACCACCCGGGGACTCCGGTGGTGATCGGTCTGGACGCCCTGGCTGGCACGGCCACCCATTCGGAGATGATGGCCGGTGTGGACGTGCAGGAGAAGAAGAAGAAGAAAGGGAAGTCCGCGCAGTCCGCCCCGAAGAAGGACGAGGGGGAGGACCAACCGAAGGAGACGAAGACGCAGAAGGGTGGGGATCAACCGGGTGAGGCGGCCAAGTACCTGGCGCGCGTGGCGCGTCAGTTGCCTGTTCGGCTGGGCGGGACGCAGATCTCGGTGGTGATTCTCAACCACGAGTACAGCCGGGTGGGTATGACCGGCATGGGCCCGAAGAACGAGTCCTACGGGGGGAAGGCTCTCCGTCGGATGGCCTCCATCCGTCTCCGGCTGTACCCCGCCGGCGAGTGGTTGGAAGCGGGTGGTCGGAAGGTCGGCCGGGTGGTGGTCGCCCGGTTGGAGAAGAACCGGCTGGGAAACCCTTGGGGTGAGGCCTACCTGCCGGTCGTGTCCGGGTACGGGATCGACAACTGCTGGTCGGTCTGCCACGGGCTGGAGAGGGCGGGCATGACCGTCAAGTCCGGGAGCTGGCAGTCGTTCAACCTGGCCGGGGAGGTCTACCGATTCCAGGGGTGGACTGGATTCTCCGCGCTGATGGCGGAGCACCCGGAGTTGTTCCCCCAACTGGTGGGAATCTACCGGGAGAGGATGCTCCCCCTGCTGACGGCCGTGCAGGCCGGGCCCCCCTCGTTGACGGGTGCTTCGGTCACACCACCACCGGTGGAGACGCCGGTGCCCTCGGTGGAGCAGGAAAAAGAGGAAGAGGATGACCCGGGATCTCCGGAGACGGAGCCGGAGAAGGAGGGCTGAGGCATGCCCTTGTATCAGTACGAGTGCGAGGTATGTCACCTGGAGGAGGAGCACCAGGTGTCCATCCAGGAGAGGGATACCGAGTTCACCTGCCCGAACTGCGGGGGGAAGATGACCCGCCAGGTGACGGCCGCGAAGATCGGCCGGGAGAAGGTGGGGATGGGGGTCATTCTGTCGGACGGCTCGCGCGTGCGTGGGCACTTCGGCCGGGAGGCCCCGAGGGCGAGGAAGAAGGGCGGGTGACGGGGTGATCATCTTCAGCGACCTGCACCTCCGGGAGGACTCGGAGGGCATGATCTTCCGGGAGGTCCTGCCCGGGCTCGAGAAGGCGGTGGAGGACGACCGATCTCCCCCTCCGTACGCGCGCAAGTTGGTGTGCCTGGGAGACCTGTGGGACGTGCGCTACCGGCTCCCCGTGCTGGCGCTCAACCGGCTGGTCGACTGGGTGTTGAAGCTGACGACCGGCGGGAATCCGACTCACCTGCTGCTTCTGCCCGGAAACCACGACCAGGTGAACCCGGCGGGCGACCATGCGCTTCACGTGCTGAGCAAGCTGCCGGGCGTCCAGGTCTACTCCCAGCCCGCGCAGGATGCGTTCGGCCTGTGGATGCCCTACCGGAAGGACGTGCAGGAGGTCCAGCGCCAGTTAGCCAGGTTCACCGCGGACGAGGCGGTCGCCCGCGGGGTTCCGCTGGTCCTGTGGATCCACCACGGGATCCGCGGAGCTCTCCGGAACGACCAGGCGACGGACACGGACGGGTTGGACCCGGCGAGCATGGCCTCCCGATTCACCCGCGTGTTCGCCGGTCACTACCACAAGCCGCAGGAGGTCTTGCCGACCGTCCACTACGTGGGCAGCCCGTACGAGGTGCATGCGGACGAGCGCGGGCAGCAGAAGCGGATCTGCCGGTGGGACGGGCATTCCCCTGAGTGGCTGCCCGTCCAGTGGGGGCCGCGCACGCACAAGCTCGACCTGGGGCTGGTGGGAGACATCCAGGCTTTGGCGGAGACCATCCGCCTGGGCGACCGGGTGCAGGTGGTGGTTCAGGCTGGGGACGAGCAGACGGCGAAGGCGGAGGCCTTGCGGGTGGAGCTCGCCCGCCGTGGGGTGGTCCCCGTTCTCACCCCCGCGCAAGCCCGCCTAGCCGTTCCCTCCCGGTTGCAGGTTCAGCCCCAGGCTGGGCTCGGGGAGTACGCCCGGGCGTACGTGCAGGCCTTCCACGGGGAGCTGCCGGAGGACCGGCTGCTGGCCACCCTGGACGCCTTGCGGCAGGGGTGACCGATGAAGATCCTGAAGCTCAAGTTGCAGAACTACGGCCCGTTCTACGGGGAGCACGAGTTCAACTTCCAGCAGTTGGCCGGCCAGTTGGTGCTCGTGCTCGGGTCGAACCTGGACGACCCCAGGTCAACCTCCAACGGGAGCGGGAAGAGCAGCTTGCTGGGCTGTCTGGACTGGACCGTGTGGGGGGATAACCCGACGGGTGACCACGCGGACGCGCTGGTGAACGAGGAGTCGGCGGGCGTGCGGGGGTCTATCTGTTCCGGCACGCTCCTGCTGGAGGACGAGCAGGGTCAGCCGGTGGAGATCCGCCGGTGGCGGACGAAGAGCAAGCGGGGCCTGGAGCTCCGGGTGGGTGAGAAGGATCTGACCGCGCTGGACGCGCGGGAGACGCAGAAGTTGATTGAGCAGGTGCTCGGGCTGGATCGCCAGATCTTCCATGCGACTGTCCTGTTCGGCCAGGAGGATAACTGGCACTACGCGGACGCGACGGACACGGAGCGGATGGCTCTCCTGACCCGACTCCTGCAGCTGGAAGAGTTGGACGTGCTGCTCGCCCGGGCGAAGGCGGCGGAGAAGGATGCGCGGTCGAAGGTGGCGGAGACGGAGGCCTTGCACGCCCAGCAGGTGGCGTCGGTCCGGGTGAAGGAGGCGGAGTTGGAGGGCGCCCGCCGGGCGGCCGATGAATGGGCGGCCGGCCGAGAGGATGCCCGGGCGCGGTTGCAGGCCCGCCAGCGCGAGCTGGAAGCCCGGCAGGTGGATGAGCAGGATCGGTTCCAGAAGAGGATCGCGGGCATCCAGCCGATGGACTACCAGCCGTCCATCCAGCAGTGGGAGGAGTTGCGAAAGCAGCGGTTGGACCAACTGCGGGCGGAGATCGCACATGGAGAGGCTGACCGGGACCAGGCGGATGATGTGTCGGTGGCGGAGGCGCAGGATCTGACGGCCAAGAACTCCCTTCTGGAGGAGATCCGGCGGTCGATCGTTCCCGTGGAGGACCCACCGGAGCTGGCGGCCGGGAGGTCGACCCTGCGGGACATCCAGGGGCACGTGCATCACCTCGGGGAGGAACTCCGCCGGCTGGATGGGGAGGCGCAGAGCTTCCGGCAGTTGGGTGCCGGCCGGTGTAGCCGGTGCGGGCAGGAGGTGACGGCCGAGCACCTGGCGGCCGAGCTCTCCCGGTTGGCCGGGTTGTCGTCGGAGGCGGGACAGAAACTGCAACTGCTGCGCACCCGTCAGACCGAGTGGGAGCAGTACGTGTCCGGCTGGGAGAAGGTGGCGTCCGATCGTAGGACGGCCCACCAGCAGGCGGAGTCCCGGTGCTCCGTCCTGCGGGCGGAGATCCAGGCGATCACCACCTCGCTCGAGGAGGCGGCTCGCGCGAGAGAGCGCCACCGACAGGCGTTGGAGGCTCTCCGGTTGCAGGCCCGGATGGTGGAGGTGGAGGAGAACCCGCAGGTGCGGGCGGCGGAGGAGAACGCGAGGTCGGTCTCTCAGTTGAAGGCGCAGGCGGAGCAGGAGTACCGGGCTGCCTTGGACCGGCTGGACTCGGATTACGAGCTGCTGATGGCCGAGCAGTCGGCGCCGGAGCCGGAGAATCCGTGGGTGGCGAAGGCTGCTGTGCTTGCTTCGCAGTGCAACAGCCTGAGCACGGGGGCGTCCAGCCTGGAAGAGATGGCTAAGGCGTTGTCCGGCCAGGCTGCTCTGTTCGGGTGGTGGGTGGATGCGCTGGGGCCGCGCGGCCTGCGTGCGTACATCCTGGAGAGCCGCCTGCAGGAGCTGACGAACGCGGCCAACCAGTGGGTGCAACTGCTGACCGGCGGGGTCATGTGGGTTCGTTTCGAGGCGCAGAAGGAACTCCGGGACGGGACGACCGTGAACGCACCGGAGCTCCGGGTGTGCCGATGGAACCCGGACGGAACGCAGTCGGAGAGGAACTTCCGGAGCTGGTCGGGTGGGGAGAAGCAGCGGGTGAGCGTGGCCGTCGACTTCGGTCTGAGCCGGTTGCTATCCCAGCGGGCTCAGCGCCCGTACGACCTGCTGATCTTGGACGAGGTGTTCCGCCATCTCGACCGGGCGGGCAAGGAGGGGATGGTGGAGATGTTGCAGGCGCTCGCGCGGGAGAAGACCGGCGGGGTGCTGGTGGTCGAGCATGACGCGGACTTCCAGGCCGCGTTCGATTCGCGTATCCTGGTGGAGAAACGGGGCAGACGGTCCAGGATCGTCCCCCTCTCGGAAACGGAGGCCCTCGGTGAGCAGCTCCCTCAAGAAACGTCAGTGGTCACGGTCGGGCAAGCTGTTCCGGCTGACCCCCCTGATGGTCGTCCGCGCAAGCGTGCCCCCAGGCGCCCCCGAGGGACCGCTGGATGAGACGTGGGTGGAGTCCCTGCAGGAGGGTCCGGCCCAGTTGTTCGTCGGGGACCTGGAGGACGCGGTGGTGGTGAGCATGCCCACCACCACCTCGAGCGCCAGTTTCCAGGCGGCGGCGAAGGCTCTCCAGCAGGCCTTCCCGGACCGTTCCTGCCTGATCGTCACGCACGCGGTGCACTTTCTGCACGCGGAGCCGGTGAACCCGGTGGACGCCCGCCGGCTGATCGAGAAGATCGGGGAGGAAGAGGTCGACGGGGCCCAGGAGGAGCAGCCCAAGCTTGGGGTGGACCCGGCGGACGTTCCGGAGGAGCCCGAGCCGGCGGAGCGGGCGAAGATGGACGCCCTTCTGAAGGAGGCGAACGGTCAGGACGGCTCGGGGACCCCCGCCGATTCGGGCGAGGAAGGGGAAAAGCGATGACGGACGACCAGCAGATGGCCTGCGCGTCGGAGATGCGGGTCACCCGGGTGGCCGGGATTGACCCGGGGTTCACCTCCACCGCGGTGGTCGTGCTGGAGGAGCGGGAGTACCTCCCGCCGGCGCAGATCTCCCGGGAGGTGCTGGTGATCGAGTGGCAGGTGTTCCGCACGGCGAAGACGAAGCAGAAGGAGCGGTCGAACTTGCGGGTGACGAACGACGACGTTCGCCGGTACACGGAGATCTTCGTGGGCGTGCGGGACATGCTGATCGGCCAGCGGGTGCGCGCGCTCGGGGTGGAGGCCTACCGGGTGGCCCCCAGGTTCGGCCGGCGGAAAGGACCACCAGGAGGGCAGCCGGCGGGGGAGGGGGCCGAGGGGCAGGACAGCGGGGGAGCCGGGGCGGGAGCGAAGACGATGGCCGTCTACGGTGGGGTGCTGGCCGTCGGGGTGGCGCTCGGGCTGTACGTCACCCCCTGGCTGCCGAACGATTTGAAGAAGCGCTTCACCGGCCGGCAGAGCTCGTCGAAGGAGGATGTCTGGGAGTCCCTTTGTCGGGAGGTGCAGGGGGCATCCAAGATGATCGACAACTGCCCGAAGTCCCTGCGGGAGCACGTGGGGGACGCGGCGGGGCATGCGGTGCTCACCCTCGAGGAGGCCAGGCGGATCCGGAAGTTCGTGGGAGGGGGTGCGCTGTGAAACCGGTGGTGATGATCCCCGCGCTGGTGGAGACGGTGGTGATGGAGATGCTGCAACTCTCCCGGCTGCACATGGTGGGCGCCCTGCGCGTCCCCGAGCAGGACATCCAGGTGAAGCTTACGCTGGCGGACGGCAAGCTGTTCCCGGAGTTCAGCTTGTCCACCCCGCCAGGGACTCAGTTCGAGGCAGAGCACGTGCGGCAGGTGATGAGCGAGATCTGGGACGGGTGGGGGAGGGATGAACTGACAGCCAGGCTGCGCGGGCTGCAGGAGGAGCGACTCGGCTGTGCCAGACCGTGACGAACACCAGCCTTTGGTGCCCGCGGCGCCGGCTGGGGATGCCCAGCCGGCCGCGCCGTGCCGTCGTCGGCCGAAGAGCCCGCCTCCCCCGATCAGCCCGTACCCTCCGAGTCATCCGCTGTATCGGGACCCGGGGGTGAGCCGGGTAGCCAGGTTGCGGTCGCTGGCCCGCGGGGAGGTTGTTCCCGGAGCTCCCGGTGGGGATACCCTGTATCTCCGGTGCTTGGCGGGCACCCACTACGTGACCAGCCGGGAGAAGATGACGATCGAGCAGTTGCACGAGATCGACCTGTTCCAGCACGTGCCGCTGAAGACGCTCGCGCACTGGAGCAAGGAAGACAAGTGGCACGACAACCGAGAAAAGTTCTTCCGGGCTCTCGGACAGGACCTGCAGGAGCGCGTGCGCCGCCACGTGGGGGCGGCGAAGGTCGAGCAGCTGCGGGTGATGGACCGGCTGTTCAGTCGGATGGCCAAGAAGTCCGACCGGTTGGAACCCCGGAGCCTGGAGACGCTGGCGGTGGCCATGTGCAAGGTGCTGGAGGCGGCGAACGAGCTGCGCGACCAGATGGCGGTCTCCAGCATGGCCGTCCTGTCCGGGGAGTCGGAGGAGGGGGAGATCCCGCAGATGACGGATGAGCAGGTGCGCGAGTTCGCGCTGCTTGCTACCTCCCAGGCGAACCGGCAGTTGACGGACGGACAGGCGAGCACGGTCACGGATGCGGAGGGGGAGCCGGATGGCAAGTAGGCCTCACCGCCGGTGGACGACTTCGGAGGAGGCTGTCCTGTGGGAGGGGGCCGGTACGTGGGGCCGGGAGTGGTTTCTTCGCCGGCTGCCTGGGCGCTCGTGGGCGGCCTGCCAGATGAAGGCTCACCGGTTGTTCGGATCTGGTCTCCGGCGCGGGTCGTACTCGTTGGCGGAGGTCGCACGTTTCAGCGGATTTACCTTGTCGCATTTGCGACGGGCTGGGAGGGCCCTGCAGCAGAAGTGGCTGCGGACGGGCCCGCGCGGGACGTACCTGTTGACGGAGGATCAGCGGGAGGAGTTGCTGGCCTGGCTGCGGACGGACTACTGGTCGAAGAAACACCGGCTGTACACCTGCACCTGGTGTGCTGGGGTTCGGCGCCCGCACCGGTGGGGCGGTCTGTGCTCCCGCTGTGCTCCCAGGTACCGAGCGCGTTTCCGGCGGGCGGGTTTGCCGTCCAGCCCGGAGTTGTTGTTCCCCATGCTCGGGGGTTGGTTGTCCGGGGTTGCTCTCGTGGAAGCTCAGCGGGCGTGCGTGCAGCGGAGAGCTCTTCCCCCGGCGTTGGCTCGGGTGATCTTGCGTAAAGCGCGCGCTTTGTGCTCCAATGGGGCGGCGGGGCAGGGGTGAAGGTGGTGAAGACGATGGAGCTCAAGAGGTGGAGGCCGCCCTTGACGGCGGAAGAGATGCTGAAGTACGCGGACAGGCTGGCGTGCCGGATTCGGCATACCACCCTGGAGGACGGTCTGTCGGAGGAGGACGGCCTGGTTGCCCTGGCGGTGGCGTTCCGGCTGGCGCAGGGGATCTATCCTCGGCCGGACCGGGTGTTCCCCCTGCTGATGGAGGCGGAGGGGACGCTGGATCTCATGCTCGCGTACGATGGGGAGCCCTGCTGACCGACTACTGTGCTGGAGAGGGGTGAACACCGATGCTGGCAAAGAGACCTGCGGGGTTGAGCTACCTGGGGATCCCCAACTACCAGGTTTTGCTGGTCGACCCCCCGTGGACCTATCGGGATAGCTGCTCGGCGGGGAAGCGCGGGGCGGTCTACAAGTACCCGACGCTCACGCTGGGAGACCTGCGGGAGTTGCGCGTTCGCGAGTGGGCGGCCGAGGATTCCCTGCTCTTCCTCTGGGCGACCTGGCCGTTGTTGCCGGATGCTCTCACCCTGATGGAGAGCTGGGGGTTCTTGTACAAGACGATCGCGTTCGTCTGGGCGAAGACGCGCGGGCCCGTCCAGGAGTCGGCCCCTCCCCGGTGGCACTGGGGGATGGGAAACTGGACTCGCTCGAACACGGAGATCTGCTTGCTGGGGGTGAGCGGCCGGCCGAAGAGGGCGAGCGGCGGGGTTCACCAGCTGGTGGTCTCCCCCCTGCGCGCCCATTCGGCGAAGCCGCCGGAGGTGCGGGAGAGGATCGTCCGCCTGGTGGGTGAGGACGTTCCGAAGGTGGAGCTCTTCGCGCGGGAGCGCGCTCCCGGGTGGGATGCGTGCGGGCTCGAGCTGGATGGGCTGGACGTGCGGGACTACTTGGGAAGCGGAGGCTGCCCATGAAGATCAAGTTGGAAATGGAAGTCCGATGCTCCGAGTGTGAGGATGCCCTGGAGGTCTGGGTCGACGACACCCTGCGCGGTTCGTACGCGGCCAAGCCGCTGGTCGTTGAACTGTGCTCGAGGTGCAAGGACGAGCTGGAGAAGAAGTCCGAGGAGTTGGCGAGCAAGGTCGAGGAGCTGGAGAAGAAGATCGAGCAGATGGAGGGGGGCTCCGATGACCACTGAGTTCTTCCGGCAGTTGGCGTCCTTCAGCATCCAGGTGCTGACGGGCATGGGTTGTGATCCAGTCTGCCAGTGGAAAACCCCCGGTTGGCCGACGGCGGCGCCCAAGGGGCTGATCGTGCACTTCACCGCCAGCGGGTTCATGGAGGCTCTCCGGTGGTTCATGCAGGCCCGCCGGGAGGCGAAGGCGAGCGCCCACCTGGTGATCGGTCGGAGCTGGCCGCGGGCGTGGCGGAAGATCGCGGAGGCGTTCCCGCTGGTGGAGTCCCTGCCGGCTCCGGTTGTTCAGTGCGTTCCCTACTGGGATCGTGCGTGGCACGCCACCTGGACGAATCCCACGCACTACGGGATCGAGCTGGCGAATCACGGGGAGCTCCGGAAGGATGCGGATGGTCAGTGGGTGTTCTGGGCCCCGAAGGCTGAGGGCGCCCCCGAGTGGACGGCCCGCTGGCAGTCAGACGGGGCAGTTCCGGGGGAAGAGCCGGTGAGCCGGTTCGGCCGCTGGTGGGAGCCCTACCCGGCGGCGCAGGTGGTGGCGCTCGTGCGGGTGGCCCGGGAGGTCCGGCAGATCCATCCGGGGATTCAGCGGGATCAGTTGCTCGGGCATGAGCAGGTGCAGGCGAACAAGCGAGATCCGGGGCCAGCCTTTCCTCTGTCGCTCGTGCGGGAGGCCATCTTCGCACCCCAGTTGGCGGAGGTACCGTTCGACGGGTTGCGAGTTCGGGCGGACGATGTGGAGTTCGTTCGCGGAGCTCGGTTGATCGAAGACTGGGCGGTCCGGGAGTTCCCGCTCATTCACCGGGGGGAGCTGCCGTCCGCGGTGGAGGCCCTGCGTCAGTTGCTGGGCGACCCGGAGGATGGGATGGGGTGGGAGAGCACCCATGCGGACTGGCTGTGCTTCGATCTGCTGGGCTACGTGGTGGGCGCTGGGGGGCCCTCGCTGTCGACCGTACAGACCTTTCAGCGGATGATGGGGTTGGGGGTGGACGGCCAGGTGGGGAAGAACACCCGGTGGGCACTCGCCCGGCGCGTGCTCGACCGGGGGATCATCCGTTGACATCCTCCGCCACCTGAAGGAGGCGGATTCCTAGGAGCCATGCAGAACCCAATGCGGACTCGAACGGTTGACAGGAGGAGAGCATGACGGACGAATTGAGTAAGCCGATGGCCGATTCGCAAGACGGAGAGGTCGCGACAATGAGACGCGAGCTTGCCCGTGCCCACGCGGCGATTCAGTGGTTTGCCACGGTGCGCGCTTCGATTACGAGCGGTGCGCTGAAGGCCGAAGGCGAGGATGCGTATCGAGGCTTCGTGAATATCCTCGCCGTGGCCCACGCACTGACCGAGGTCTGGCTCAGCGGCGAGAAGGTAACGGCGCGTGCTGTTGCGGACCTGCTCGGGTGGCACGCCGAACATAGCGCCCTGGCCGTGCGCGAGTGGCTGCGCCCGCTTCAGACAGGCCCTTACCCGCCGCTGGTACTCGAAGACCTGCGGCCGAACATCGAGGTGTGAGATGAATCCAGAAACCAACAAGTTCGAGCTTCTCCGGCCAGTAACAGACCAAGACGAAGATCCCGGCAATGATTTGCGCCATACCACTACTGGAGACCCACACCAGCCCAGCGTCGGTTTGTTGAAGCGCATGGTGCAACAGCAATCGCTGCTGCGACCGAACGGCGAGCCCGTGCCGCAGCACTGGGCTCAGTTTCAGATTGGCGAGTGTGTGGTGATCAAGAACTACACGTTCAAGGTGGCCTACATCGGCGAGACGGCGATCTTGTTTGAGCCGGTCGGAGTCCCTGTCCTTGGTGAACAGCGATGAATGAGCCACTTGAAGTCACTGCGCTGCGCAAGGAATTGGCTCGTGCAGAAGCGGACAGTGCCCGACTGTGCGAGCAGCGAGCGGCCATGCCTCCGGGGTCTTCTCGTGCTCGCGTGACGACGCTAAACGCGAAGTGGGCACGAGTGGCTGAGTACCGGGATCTGCTCCGGACGAGGCTCGAAGAACTGACTCAAAACATTCAACCCGGTTAACAGCCGAGGCGGTTGACAGCGGGTCGAAGGGTTCCGCGCCGATAGACGGCGACGGAGAGCGGAGTTGAACCATGGAGAATGCGAAGGTTTGCCAAGTGGTTTTCTCAACAGAAAGGAGAGCGCCATTCCTCCGCCGCCTGAAGGCGGCGGTCTTCTGACGCGAAACCGATGACGGACGACCGGGCGGATCGGTTTTGGAACCAGGTGGGGGCGGTCTGCGCCTTGCTGCTGGTCCTGGTCCTGTGTGCGGCCGTGGTGGTCTCCGGGCTCCAGCTCCTGCGGGATTACTCCAACCAGGTGACGGCGGACCGGGTGCGCTTCCTGGAGGACCGGCTGGCCCTGCAGGAGGAGAAGCTGGCGGAGCAGGAGCGGAGGCACGCCGCGGTGCTCGAGCTGGAGGTGGTGACGGTGAGGGCGGCCGAGCGGATGGTAGAGGCTTTCGGTCTTCCCTCAGTGGGAGGTCTTGAGCGGTGACCATCCCAGAGGACGATCCCAGGGTGGCGCGGCGCCCGTCGCGCACGTACAAGTTCAAGTTCGCTCCGGTGACCCTGGAGGGCGGTGGGTGCGGGAACGTCTACCCTACGGTCGACGAGACCGACGAGGGGCTTCCCTTCCGCACGCTCATCCACAAGGGGCACGCCGCGGGGTGCCAGCAGGCTCTGCTGAATGGGATCGCGCGGTTGCTGACGCTCATCCAGCAGGAGAGCTCCATCCCACCGGAGCGGGTGTGCCATACGCTCATCGGGATCAACTGCGGGGAGGGGATGAAGGACCACTGGAGTTGCTTGGACGCTCTAGCTCGGGCGATGCGGGCCCGGCTGAAGGAGGTAGGTCATGGCGGAGATCAAGCTGGAGTTGGCCAAGGTGGAAGTGGCCCCGAGCCTGCCCGCGGGTGAGGCGCTGTTGCTCCCGCAGTCCGTCATGCGGGCGGTCACCCTGCTGTCGGAGGCGGTGGTCATTGGGCTCATGTCCCAGGCGGAGGCGATGGCCCGGTTGAAGGCGTTCGCCTCGAGCCACGCGGCGCAGATCTGCCTGTTCAAGAACATCGGCGTCGCGGTCCCCGTGGAGCACGCCGAGCCGTGCCAGATTTGCGGGGTGGTCTACGACCGGCGGGACTTCAACCAGGTGCTGCTGCACAATTCCCAGGGGGAGGACGGCCGGCACCGGCCGGTGCCCGTTCTGGAGGGAACGGTGGGCATCCAGGTGGGTCCCTGCAGGTGGTGCCGGAGCTGGGGCGCTTGCCAGCAGTTGGGGGTAGGCAGCGACGACTGCTGCCGGCACGATCCGCCCAGGTTCGAGCTCGACTCGGTGGCCGAGCAGTCCGAGACGAATGGGGGAGAGCCCCATGGCTGACCCGGTGGTGGAGGCGGATGCGCGGGCGACTGCTCCCGCCCAGGGCCGGCTGGAGACGGAGGAGCAGGCGATCAACTACCTGGAGGGCCTCCTCCGCGAGCTCCGGGCGGCCCGGGATGCGTGCGACCGGGCGTCGCTGATCCGCCGGACGGGCGACCTGCCGAGCCAGCGGGTGTTCTGGACCTTCCTGGTGAAGCAGGGGCAACTGGACGGGGCGGCCCGAGCTCTCCGCCTGGCCGGCCGGTTGTCCGACCGGGCGTTCACGGACATCCATCGTCAGTGCGCCATGCTGTTGCTCCCCACCGTCGGCCCGACGCTGATCTCGGGGTAGCCTGCCGTGGGTAGGCCTCGAGGAAAACGCGGGTGCAAGTGGGATGTCCAGCTGAAGGTGGTGATCCATCGGTTCTCCCCCGGGCAACGGGTGTGCCTGTGCGGGGAGAAGCGGGTGCCGGACAGGCCGGAGGGGCCGGGGGCGAAAAGTTGGTTTGGCCGTCTTCAGCTCCGTGAAGTACGCGGTTGCGCGGAAATCCTTGATGAACCTGAAGATACCTCGGATTCCTCGCCCAGAGATGACCCAGAATCTACGGGGTGATCTTCTCGCGCGTTATATCTGAGTAGGAGGTGCTAGGCACATGGGGAAGGCGAGGGAGAAGCGCAGGCGGAAGGAGAGGAAGGCGCAGAGGCGGGAGGCCCGGCAGGAGTTCAGCCGGATGTCGGCCGAGCGGCAGGCGGCCGGGGGGACCGTGATCGATTTCCCCGAGCCCCTACTGCCGGAGGATCCCGAGATCGAACTGCTGGGCCGGTTGGCGGAGTCGGGTGTAATCCCACGCCGGATCGGGGGGTGACCGATGACCGACGAGAAGAAGCAGGAGCGGACGGAGAAGAAGCCGTGGGCGTGGACGGCGTGGTGGGACAGGGACGCGGAGATCGGGCTCCCCTCGAAGAAGGACCCTAACAATTTCGTGGGGCCGACCGACTACGGGATCTCCGTGCGTCTTCCCGACGGGTCGGAGTACACGATCCTCTTCAGCCGGGAGGATGCCCAGGTGGTGCACAGGTTGCTGAGGAACATGCAGGCCCGGGAACTGCAATTGAAGTCGCTGGTCGAGAACGAGCAGAAGGGTATTCTTCAGTTGCGCGAGAAGTACGGAGCCCGTGAGGAAGAGACGACGGCGGAGTGGATCGCAAGGCTGGATTCGGAGATGTCGGCCGCCCAGTACGCCCGGAGGAACTTGCTGGAGGAGCGCCGTGTGATGGCCGAGTACCTGGGAGGCAACCCGACCGAACCACCGATCCCTCTGGTCAAGCGCGCGGTGGAGGAGCTGCAGCAGTTGCGGTCGTTGGTGGACAAGATGACGCCGCTGCTTTCTCCCTCTCCCGCTCCCGTGCTCCCGCCCCCGGCTTCTCGGTCGGCCACGGGGGAGGATCTGCCGGTGGAGCTCCCGCCTTCTTCCCTGCCCTCCCCGCCGTCGGGGGCGAAGGTGCGTACGGACCGAGGCGAGTGGGCCATCTGTCCGCTGGACCAGAACCCGGACGGTGGTATGTGCCAGGGGGACAGGTGCCCTTGGTACGTTCCGAGCGCCCGGGGGTTCAACCAGGGGTCAGGGGTGCGCGAGTGCGCGGTGGCGGTCTTGGGCCGGCAGGCGATGTCGGTGGGCCCCTTGGCCTGCGAGGTGCTCGAGCTGCTCCGCGCGCACCTGCGGGCGAAAGGGTGACCCATGTGCATCCAACCACCGGCTGATCAGTCCGAAGTGCTCCCCCTGTGGGAGGTCAGCAACCCGCACGACCCGTACACGGTGCGCGGGAAAGCGGCGGTGGCCGGTGTGCTCATCCTGCTGGTCGGGGAAGGTCGGTACGGGCTGAAGAACGTGCAGACGGGGAAGACGTTGGTGCCGGTGTTCCTGCTTTGCAAGGAAGAGGACTTTGACCGGTGGATCGAGCAGTTCAAGGCCGATCACGGGATCAGCGAGCCCCTCGGGGAGTTCGTGCGTTCTCACCTGGTGGAGCTGGTGGCCGTCGGGGAGTCCCTGCTGATCGGATCTCCCTCACAGCGGGAGAGCTTGGAGTTCATGCTGGGGGCTATCCCGGACGAGCGGGAGAGGGAGAAGGCGCTCCTGCTCCACCACGACGCCCGGCGGACGAGCACGGTGGATCTGAGGAAGGTCGTCCAGCAGTGGGTGCAGCACTGGCGGACGTTGCTTGCTAAGCAGGCGGGTGGTGGGTGATGGAGTGGTGGTCTACTTGCCTGTACGTGGTGCTCGATGCGGCTTGCGCGTTGAGCGCGGTTGTGCTGCTGGCCAGCGTGATCAGCGCTGTGCGTGGAAATGTTCGTCGGTGGCGTGACCGAAGGCGCGCGGAGCGCGCGTGGAGGAGAGGATGACACGCGAGATCAGCGAGATCAAGGACCCGGAGATCACGGGGATCATTTCGGTACCCGGGTCGGACCCGGCAGGGGCATGGGTGCCCGAGTGGGACGTGCTGTTCACCGATCCGGGCCACGTGGGGTTCGTGGATCCGCAGACGGGGGAGCACTGGCGGATCTCCCTGAAGAGAGAAGAGGCGTCCGCGCTGGGGTCGCTGCTGATGCGGATGACCAGCGAGCTGGAGCGGGAGAACCGGTTGGCCAGCCGAGAGCCGGACAGCCCGGAGAAGGCGGAGCGCCTGCAGGAGCTCGCCCTCCGGTTCGTCTCCAGCCAGGAGCGCCGGTGGGTGATCTGGGCGTTCGACCGCGGGCCCCAGGGGAGGCCTGTGGCCAGCGCGGAGACCGACCGGGAGGCCGTTCGGTTGGCGCGAGCTCAGTTGCAGGTGCAGGCCTCCCCCATCGCGCCGGCCATCCAGGTGCCCTTCCGGGAGGGCGGTGGCTGGTGGGTGGACTGGCCCGTCTGGGAGGCCAGGTGGGCGCGGGAAGCTCGAGAACAACAGGCGGCGACCGCCCAGCAGGTGGTCTGCCAGAAAGGCGGTTGACCCGATGGCGGAGAAGTTCATGAAGAAGCCGGTGCTGCGGAAGTTGCCGTGCATTCTCACCCCGGAGGAACTGCAGGCGCGCGGCCAGTCGTTGGCCAGTTACCGGATGGAGATCGACCGGCTGACGGCGGAGGCGAAGAGCCTGGCCGCTGAGTACAAGGACCAGCTGAAGGGGCTGGGCCAGGAGTCGAAGCGACTGGCCAAGGTGGTGAAGGACAGGCAGGAGACGCGGGAGGTCCGGTGCGAGGCCGTCCTGGACTTCAAGGACGGACGGTTCTACGTGGCCAGGCTGGACACGGGGGAGGTGCTGGAGGGGCGTCCCCTGACGGACGGGGAGCGGCAGATGGCGCTCATGCCCACCCTGCCCGCCTCCGAGCCCGCGCCCGCGCCCGAGGGTGAGATGGCGGTGGAGCTCGTGCCCACCCCCGGGAGCCTGCCGGCCGATCCCCCGCCGGTGAAGAAGGGAAAGGCGGGGGTGAAGGGGAAGAAGGGGAGGGGGTAGCCCATGGTGCTGAAGTCGAAGAAGAGGCCGGAGCCGAACCTTTCTCGGAGTCCGTCGCTGATCCAGCGGATCCAGGTGTTGGAGTCGGCGGTGACCCAGTTGGTGGAGGACCGGATCGAGATGTGCCACCTGCTGATCGAGGACCGGATGATCGACAACGATCGCCAGGAGCTGGAAATCCGCAAGGCTCGGTCCGCCCAGAAGTGGCAGGAGTTCAAGGCCTCCCGTCTGAAGTGCTCGCAGCGGCTGCGGAACGTGCTGGGTGCCCTCCCCCCGGCTCGGTTGCCTCCCGGGGGTGGGATCTGATGGCCAAGCGGAAGGCGCTGCTGACCGTCTACCAGGTGGCCAGCGGGCGAGTGTTCTTGGCTCAGATCTCCGTCCGCCGGGGGCTCCCCCCGATGGTCGTCATTCGGCACAAGGACAGGAGCACGGCGATCCGGGTGGCCTGCACGGCCGCGGGGGACCTGGGGTACCCGGAGACCAGGGAGAGGTGATTCCCATGTCGAGCAGGCCTTGGGAACAGATGCGGCGGGTCAACCTGGTCGTGCGCCGGTTCGGGCGCCGGGCGGGGGTGCGTACCCTCTGGGAGCGGTGGCGTGCTTGGTTCCAGCCCCGCCCGCTCGAGCCCCAAGCGGTGGAGGGCGGTATACCCAAGGTCTGGCCGTCCAGGTGCTGGGGCTGCCCCAGGGGCCTGCACATGTTCTCCTACCCGTGGGAGACCGGGGACTGGTTCGGCATGTGCCGGATCCCGGGGGGCCCGCAGGTCTCCGGGATGGAAGAAGTCGTGGCGGCCAACCAAGCATTCCAGACGGGTACGGACGTGAACGAGGCCCGGTTCCGCCTGCTCGAGCGCCCGGCGTGGTGCCGGGTGGCCGGCGCGCGGGAGATGGCGCAGCAACTGGGCCTGCCCAGCGGGGCCCGTTGGTAGGAGGGTGCGATGCACGAGAGGGAGCCCGAGGTCGCGGTGTTCTTTCACATGCCGATGGTACCGGAGATGCTTTCTCAGGAAGAGGCAACCAAGTTCTTCGATGCCTACCAGGTACAACCGAACGAGTTCTATGCCACCCCGCAGGAGTTCATCGAGCGGGTGGCCCGCACCTGCTACAAGTCGGAGGACAAGATCAAGCCGGGCTCGGCGTCCGCCATGCTGAAGGAGCTCCGGAAGCGCGGCCACGGGGCGATGCTCGAGCACTGCTTCGCGTCCGTGCGCATCGTGTGCGACCGCGGGGTCTCCCACGAGCTGGTGCGCCACCGGCTGGCGTCCTTCGCGCAGGAGAGCACCCGCTACTGCGACTACACCCGGGGCAAGTTCGGCGCGGAGATCACGACCGTGCTGCCCCCGGCCGAGTGCGTGCCGGAGGGCGTCCGGCAGGAGTTCCGGGAGCGCCGCCGGGAGCTGTTCTCCCAGGTGGAGCGGCAGTACCAGTGGGAGCGGGAGCACGGGATCGAGCCCCAGATTGCCCGCGGGGTGCTGCCCACCGCGCTGAAGACCGAGATCTGGATGACGGCCAACCTGCGGGAGTGGATGCACGTGTTCTCCCTGCGGCTGGCGCCGGCGGCTCACCCGCAGATGCGGGAGGTCATGGAGGAGATCCACCGGTCTTTCGTCCGGGAGGTGCCGGAGCTGTTCGACCTGCCGCCGGCGGCGGAGAGCGCGGGCGGGTGACCGGTGGCCAAGAACCAAGGGCCTTGCATCGTCTGCGGCCTGCTGACCAAGCAGGAGTTGACGTTCGACCGGCAGTCCGTCCGGGTGTGCCCCGTGTGCGAGAAGAACCAGGGGGTGCGCTGCCCCGTCCAGTGCGGCCGGTGCTGCGCTGAGCTGTGGGACAGGGTGGTCTCCCCTCAAGGGACCGCCCTCCCCCTGTCGTTCCCCCGCCCCCCGGATGACCGGATGCCGGCCGGCCAGTGCCCGCACCAGCGGGCTCGAGGGTGCAGGCTGGCCAGGCCGGCTATGCCCTACTCGTGCCGCCTGTGGGTGTGCGAGTTGGGGCTGCGCGTGCTGTGGGGCGCGCTGTCCAGGCGGGAGGCCCGCCGGGTGGTGAAGGCGGGCGCGCAGTGGGAGCCGGACCGGTGGTCGTCTGTGCTGAAGGGAAGGTGACAGGTGGAGAACAAGCTGGTGCCGGAGACGGAGATCCCGCTGTCGGAGTTGACGCAGGCGGTGCGGAAGAACGTGCTGGACGACCTGGAGATGCTTGCCGGGCTGGCGCAGCGGTGGGATCCCGGGAAGCAATGCCGCGGGCTGCTCCACCTGCTGAACCGGTTGGCGCTCGCTTGCTCGAGCGCGCAGGAGGCGCGGGCGGTGGCGGACGTGCGGGAGGTCTTCTTGCTGAAGTTCGGGAAGGACGGGTTCCAAGGATGACGACCGAGCGCGAGCGGGAGACCCTCTTCGACGATCCGTCGGCCTCCAGCGGGGTGGAAGAGCCGGCGCAGGAGCTTCCTCGGCGCGGCCGGCGCCCCCGGGCCACCTCGAGGGTGGATCCCGGCGGGGAGGACTGGACTTCGATGGTTCTGCTAACCCGTTCCCTCCGCCGCCGGCTGGGGCAACTGACGGACGAGCTCCGCTGGGTGCAGATCCGGCAGGAGCAGGTGGAGGCAACCTTTCGCCGGCTGCAGGAGCGGGTGGGTCGGTCTCAGGAGTTCGTGCAGGCGGTCCAGCAGGTGGTGAACGAGCTCCAGGTGCCCGGGCCCGCGGGGGAGCCGCAGGTGCGGGTGAAGGCGGAGGTGCTGGCGGTCATGGTGGTCGGCCAGTTCGTCCGGTGGATGGCCACCCCGGAGGAAGAGGCGGTGGTGGCCACCCCCCGGCGGCGCAGACGGCGCCCGGGGGAGGAGGAACCCCCGCGGGCGAAGCTCACGGACTGGCAGGAGTGCACATAGGAGGGCAGGGCGATGGCGAAGAAGGTGAAGAAGGCGAAGATCGCGCGGGAGGACCACGATCGGCTGGCCCGGGCGGCCAGCAGGGCGTGGGTGGCCGCTTGCGATCATGCGTTCAGCGACCACCCGCTGATAGCGGAGGCCGCCCGGAAGATCCTGCTGGGGAAGGGCAGGAACGGCCAGCCCGTGCCGGAGTCGATGTGCGAGGTCTGGCGCTGCGGGTTGCTGGGGGAGACCTTCCCATGAAGATCCCCGGCTGGTGGGCCCGCCTGTGGTCGAGGGAGCTGCCGCGGAAGCGGGTGATGGCCATCGCCTACCAGCGGGTGCCCGGCCGGCCGGGGGTGTTGGTCGTCCACGTGACGACCGAGTGGCTGGACTGGCTGACGCGCTACCTGGCGGATCGCGGGGTGCACGTGGAGGTCAGCGAGTGGCAGACGGGGAAGGTGCGGGCCGGGTCGATCACCGTCTGCCTGGAGGGCCGGGCGGAGGAGGTCAAGTAGGATGAGCAAGCCGGCGCCTTGGCTCCTTCAGTGGAAGCATCCGGATCTCCCTCAAGCGCACAGGGAGGGATGGTTGTTTCGACTGCGGTCGATCTGCAGCAGGCCGTGCCTCCAAGGATACTGCCAGCGGGCTTTCCGCTTGGGTGCGAGCCCGTTCTGGCCGAGTGACCGGGCTCTCCAGTTTGTCGGCACCTGGTTAGCGTCATTCTCAGCCCGCGGGCTGGTAGATCCCGGGGTTGGGGAGCGCGTTGGGGATCCGTGGCCTACGGCGATCGCGCAGATTCAGAGTCTGGATCAGGCGCGAGACCTGCTGGCGAAGTGGAAGCCGTGGGTGAAGCACGGGACCCGGGCGGTGGGGTTGCTTGTCTCCGAACATGCTGGGGAGGATGGCCCTGCGGGTTTGACCGGCGGGGTTGCCCGACTGCTGGAGGAGTTGAAGCGGGTCCGGGCTGAGGTGGCGGAGAAGGACAAGTCGTTGGGTAAGTGCCTGGAGGTGGTGGGGGCGGCTAGGCTATGGTTGGATGTGCACGTGAATGGCGGGTTACCCCCGGAGATCTCGCCCACCATCCCCGCGGCGGAGGTACTCGCCCTAGTTCTGCGCGGAGTGGACCCGAGCATGAGAGCTCGGCAGATCCGAGAGGGTAAGTGATGCGCGCGATCTGGGAGTTCAAGTTGAACGATTCCGGGGACACGCAGTTGAATCTCCGGGGTTGCGCGCTCTGCTACATGCTCGGCGTGGGCTGGTCGGATGGCCAGTTGCTTGGTTGGGCAGTGGTGGACACGAGCCGGGAGACCAGCATTCGGTACACGGTGCTGGTCCGGGAAACTTGGGATTCCCTGGACGGAGGGGATGAGAAGGCCAGCTTCGTTGGGACGGCGGGGAGTGGGGAATTCGCGCGGCATGTGTTTCTGCTGACTGAGGGCGAGAAGGGTGGGTGACCCCCATGTTGAAAACAGGATCGACCGGCCGGGCG
>JBAZOO010000013.1:0-96408 GCA_041648735.1 Lentisphaeria bacterium | reverse complement strand
ACAAGATGCCGGCGGCGGGTGTCACGCCTATAGCCAAGCACGCCAGGGCAATAAATCAAGTCTCTCCCTATGGTTTCAGGCCGCCGTGCCGGTGGCTTCGCTGAAGCGTGAACTCCAACCCGGGCCAAACCGCCGCCCGCTGAAGGCGCGGCCCCCAGCGGGGGCCAGGGAATAAAGCCCCCGGCTTCAGCCGGGGGGTCTGGGGGTTCCGCAGGGTTGAATTGCGCCCCAGCGGGGCGCGAGTGCTGGCCGCCCCCCGAGGCGCTGGACGGCAAAAAACGTCACTCGCGCCCCTCCAGGGCGCATTCGGCTGGCTGGATCGCCAGTCCCCCGGCTGAAGCCGGGGGCTTTAGGCTCCGGCCCCGCCGGGGCCGCGGGAGCGTGGCACCGGCAGGAATGCCGGTGCCACGCTGGGCGGACAGCACTTGGGGACAGGCAAGCACTTGGGGACAGGCAAGCACTTGGGGACAGGCAAGCACTTGGGGACAGGCAAGCACTTGGGGACAGCACTTGGGGACAGGCAAATTCGGAGCCCCCCACTGGAGTCACGCTTCAGCGGGGGATCGGAAAAGCGCCACCACCGCCAGGCAAAGGCCGGGTGGAACGAGGGCGGTTGCGGCGCTGGCGGGACTACGGGAGGAGTGCGGCGGAGAGGTTGAGCGCGAAGTCGGTGCCGGGGGAGGTGATTGCGAACTCGAGGCGCTTGAGGCCGGGAATGGGGGTGTCGGGCTTTTTGTAAAGCGTGGTCGCAGCCACGGCCGAGATCGTCACGGGCTGGTCGCCGCGGGCCTCGATGCGGAGGCGGCGTCCGCCTTGGCTGAGCGTCACCCTGGCGGCATCGGTTTCCACATCGGCCGTGGTGAGCCAGGTGAAGCGGTAGGTCGTCCCGGCGGCGAGGCCGCCGACCTCGTCGCGCCAGCCGGTCTGGCCGTCGGGCAGTGCGGCGACCGTGCGGTGAAGGCGGGTGAGATGCTTGGGGTAAAGCCGCGTGAGATCAAAGGTGACCGCGGGTAGCGGCGTCGCGGTCCAGGCGATGCGCGGGCAGTTGCCGGCGGGATCAGGGGCGATGCCATCGAGGCGGGGGATGCTGTGCCCGTCGGGGCCGATGCGGAAGAGTGTGAAGCGTTCGGCGCCCCAGAGATTGATCCCCATGGATTCGATCCGGTGGTATTCCTCCATGCCGGGGTCAACCGCCCAGCGGACGCCGCCCGCCTCGAGGACGAAGGAGCCGGCATCCAGATGCCCATGGCTGAGCGTGGCGCGTCCGCCCTTGGTGCCGACCCAGGTGGCATCCGGGAGCCAGGCATCGCGCCAGAAGGCGAATCGGGCCTTCGACGAACGCGCCATCGGGGGCAAAATTCCGGCCGTGCAGCGGAAGGGCCTTGATGGCGCGGGCGATGATCTTCTCCGCCAGGTCGGGCCGGCGATGGCGGACGGCGAACGCCCCCATGGCGAGGCTGCCATGGCAGACGGCGTTCCAGTTGTTGTCACTGTTGCCCCAGTGCGGATTGGGCGGATTGAGCCCTGGTTCGAGGCCGAGGCGGATAAGCGCCTCCTCGATCTGGCGGCGTTCCTCGGCGGTCATGGCCGCGTGGAGCCAGTCGAGGCCGAGGGCAAAGGCGCAACTCATCTCGGCGGTGTCGAGGAAGTGGGACGGATTCCAGTCGGGAAAGGCCGCGGCGGCGAGAAGATCGGCCAGGGCGCGGCGGGCGTAGCGGCGGTCACCAGTGAGCTGATACGTGATGCCGCCATTGATGACGCGGCGCAGGACGGCACGTGAGGCGTAGAGCAGCCGCCGGCCGATGATGCACCGGGTGACCACCTCCTCGTTGAGTTCGCGGTCGGCACAGCCCTGGACGAAGCGGGCCAGGTCGCGGTGCAGGCCCGGCTGCCGGACAGCTTCGCGAAGGCGGGCGAAATCGGCGGGGCCGGCGAGCAGTCCCGGCGGCTGGAAGGTGGCGGTTTCGGCTGCCGCCATCGGCAAGGGTTCGGCGGCGAAGAGCTGGCCGCCGGCGCCGGCGAGGGCGACAAGAAAGGTCAATCCGTGGGGGAGCCGCATGAGCCTGATTCCGTGGAAAGCCGATAGCATGTTGGTCCTCAGTGCATTGCGCGCCGGATCGAAGCGGCGGCTTGGCCAAGATTCCGTGCTCAGCCAGACACCCACAAAAAACAGGGAAAGCCGAATTGTGTTGGCCTTTCTGCCCGGCATGGGCCGCCGCCCTTTCCGGCGTTGCCTACCGGAGTTTCTGCACCTCGAACACCTTGCCGGACAGGGCTTCCTTGACGAAGACGCCCCAGTAGGGAGTCGGGGTGTAGTCCCAGTCCTTGATGACCATCGGTCCGCAATGCGGGTGGAAGCTGAAGCCGGTCCAGTTGAGCTGGTGCTTCTGGATGGTGCCGAGCATGTCCGCCGGCCAGGTGCAGCCGGGGCCGAGCTTCTCATAACGCTCGTTGGGCTTGATGAAGGCGAAGTCCTCCCATTTCTCCGGGCAGCCCACTTCGCCGACGAAGATGGGGTGCTTGGCGGCCGCGTCCAGCACCGCCTTTTGCCAGCCGACCTTCCACGGATAGTTGTGGTGGGAGTACATGATGCCGTTGCCGCCTTCCCGTTCCCGCAGGGCGTAGCCCTCCAGGATGCCGGAGAGATCGTAGCTCCAGCCGATGCCGCCGGCAATGACGATGTTCCGGGCGCCGGTGCCGCGGACGGCGTCCACCAGCGCCTGCAGGCCCACGGAAATCTTGCCGCTGTTGGTTTCCGTGTTTTCCACCACCGCCTTGTCCTGGTGCTGGCTGTCGGGGGCGCTCAAGTCGCCGCCGTCGCGCCAGATCTTCCAGGGAATGCCATGCGGTTCGTTGAACAGCTCATAGAGCACGGCCGGGTTGTCCTTGTAGCGGGCGGCCGCATCTTTCCAGAATTCCACATGTTCCGGCATGGGCGCGCCGAACACGTGCAGATCCAGCACCAGATAGGCACCCTTGGCGGCGCAGAGTTTGACGGCCTGGTCCACGGTCTGCCGGTAGCGTTCGGGATCGCCCGCGGGACTGCCCTTGAAAGCCTCGCCGAACCAGAACTTGTCATGCACCGGCAGACGGATGACATTGGCGTGCCAGTCATCCAGCGCCACGCGGATGGACCAGAGCACGTTGTCGCCCGGCCCCCACTCCAGGCTGTCCACGCACAGCCCTTGCAGCCAGACGGGGTTGCCCTCCGGCGTGACCAGGCGGTTCCCCGCGACCTTCAGTTCCCGGCTGACGGCCGGCCGGGCCAGATCCTTTTCGATGAGAGCATTGCGTTCGGCCTTTTTCTGGGCGGCGGCGGCGGCTTCGGCGGCCATGGCTTCCGCGTCGGCGGGGCTGATCGGGGCGATCCGGATTTCCGCCAGGTCGAGCGTCCCGGTCTTGACGAACCACAGGCCGGGCATGAGTTGGAGCTTGGTCGCGCCTTCGGGAACCAGCATGCGCGTTGTGACTTCCGTCCAGTCGGCGGCCTTGGGCGAGAAGCCGAGCGTGGGCGGTTCCGGCTTGACCGGGTTGCCGTATTCCAGATGGCCGAAGCGGCCGCCGCCAAGCCAGTGGAGGATCGCCCGGGCGTCGCCGGGCATCGGCGTGCCCTTCTCGAGGCCCGCCGTGCGGTAGCGGATCGTCACTTCGATGCCCTTGGCGGCGGTGGGCAGCGGGACGAAGCGGTGGAGCATGAGGAGCTTTCCCGGTTCCCGCTGCGCGAGACGCAGGAAGCGTCTGCCGTTTTCCTCTTCCCAGGTGATGCCGCTGCCCGCGGTTGCCCGGCCCCAGTTTTCGGGGAAATCCCCCGCCTTGTTGGGCGCCTGAAGGTCGCCGTTGGCCAGGAGGTTGCCGGTGGCGGCCAGCAGGGCGGCAATCTTGTCGTCAACCTTCCTTTCGAGCGCGGCTTCCGCCGCGGCCTTCCTTGCGGCCGCGGCGGCGAGGGCGGCCTGGAGTTCGGCGGCGGCCGCGGCATCGAGCGGGGTCAGGCGGAGGTCGTCGAAATCCAGCGTCCCGGCGGCGGCCTGGAGGAGGCAGGGCATGATCTCCAGGGTTTTGGCGCCTGCCGGCACCAGGAACCTCTGGCGCCGTGGCTGCCACTCCCTGGCGCTGCCGCGGAAGACCGGCGGCGCGGGCGCGGGCTTGAGCACTTTCCCTTCCGCATCCTTGAAGCTCATCATGATCCGGCCGTCGAACCAGGGCTGTTTGCCGACCTTGATCCCCTCGTAGCGGACGCGGTAGGCCAGCTCGAAGGCCTGGTCCTCCGGCTTCAGGGGAACCGCGCGGTAGAGCAGCACCATCTTGCCGGGCTCCTGGACCTTCAGCCGCAGGAAGTGGTTGCCGGCTTCCTCCTCCTCGAAGCTCACGCCGTCGCCGGCCTTCCAGCCGTCGGGCGCGCCGTCGCGGTCCGCGTCGCCCTCGAAGTCGCCGTTGGGGATCAGCGATGGCGGCGGCGCGGCGGGTTGTGCGGCGGCGGCGATTTCCGCGCCGAGCAGGCGGCCGGGGCAGAGCGCCGCGGCGAGGAGCAGGACGGGCAGCCATTTCATGGGTCGGTTCCTTGTTGTGGTATTGAGGCGGCGGTGGTTGCCGCGGGCGCGGCCAGTGGGAGCCTGGGCTGGCCGGCGCGTTCAGGCTTCCAATACCGCCTCGACGGTGATGGTTTCCCCCGCCTTGGCGACGGGGATGCAGTTGCCGGCGACGGTGGTGCCGTTGACGCTGAGGCGGCGGACGCCGCGGCTGAGGCCGGCCTGGTTCGCCACCCGGATCCGGTAGGTGGCGCCGCGGAAGCGCCTGGTCACGGTGAACCCCTTCCAGCTTGCCGGAATGCAGGGATTGACGACCAGCCCGGCGGGGGTCGGCGCCACGCCCAGGATGTATTGGGAGATGGCGACGAAGCTCCAAGCGGCGGTGCCGGTCAGGAAGGCGTTCTTCGCCTCGCCCGGGGTCGGCGCGTCGGGGCCGGCGGTCATTTGGCTGTACACATACGGCTCGCAGCGGTAGGTCGCGATCTGCTCCTCCTTCTTCGAGGGGCAGATGGCGAGGTAGTAGTCCAGCGCCGCTTCGCCGTTGCCCAGCAGCGCCTCGGCGCACTGGATCCAGGTGTTGTTGTGGGTGAAGATGCCGGCGTTCTCCTTGTAGCCCGGCGGATAGCTGGTGACCTCGCCGAGCTCGACGTGATAGGTCGAGTAGGCCGGCTGCTGCAACACGATGCCGTTGGGCGTGGCCAGGTGCTTCTTGACCGAGTCCAGCGCCCGGCGCGCCCGGCCATCGGCCAGGCCGATCCCGCCCAGCACGCACCAGCCCTGGCTTTCGATGAAGATCTTGCCCTCGTCGCAGTCCTTGGAGCCGACCTTGCGCCCGTGGGCGTCATAGGCGCGCAGGAACCACTCGCCGTCCCAGCCGGCGGTCGCCACCGCCTTCCGCATGGCGTCCTGGTGGGCGAGCATGGCCCGGACCTTCTCCTCGGGCAGGCCCGCGGCGCGGTAGATGCCGGCCATGCGGTCGCAGGCGGCGCAGAACAATCCTGCGATCATCACGGACTCGGCCGCCGAGCCGCCGATGTCGCCGGCGCACTGGAAGGACTCGCCCGGCGTGGTGGAGAAGCAGTTGAGGTTCAGGCAGTCGTTCCAGTCCGCGTGCCCGATCAGCGGCAGCCGGTGCGGGCCGAGGTTGCGCCGGGTGTAGTCCATGGACAGCTCGAGATGGTCCATGAGGGTCGCGGCCGCCTCGGGCTTGTCCGCGTAGACGCAGCGCGCCTGCAGGATGCCGGTGTCGCCGGTTTCGGCGATGTAGGCGTAGACCGCCAACGGCAGCCACAGCGGGTCGTCGTTGAAGCCGCCGCCGATGTCGGCGTTGCCCTTCTTGGTCAGCGGCTGGTACTGGTGGAAGCAGGTGCCGTCGGCGAGCTGCGTCGCGGCCAGGTCCAGGATGCGCTGGCGGCAGCGCTCCGGCTGGAGATGCACCACGCCGAGAATGTCCTGGTTCGAGTCGCGGTAGCCCATGCCGCGGCCAATGCCGGATTCGTACAGTGACGCGGAGCGGGAAAGGTTCAGCGTGGTCATGCACTGGTACTGGTTCCAGACGTTGACCATGCGCGAGACGTGCGGATTCGCCACCTCGACGGAATAGATGGAAAGCAGCCCGTCCCAGTACCCCTGAAGCGCGGCAAAGGCGGCGTCCACCTGCGCCGGCGTGCCCAGCGCCGCCTCGACCTGGCGGAACGGCGTCTTGTCCGCCAGCAATTGCCCCGGACGCACCAGCTTGCCGGGGACGAACTTGTGGTCGGCCGGGTTTTCGGCGTAGCCGAGGAGGAAGTGCAGCCGCTTTTCTTCGCCGGGCGCCAGCTCGAGGTCGATCTGGTGCGCGCCGACCGGGTGCCAGCCGTAGGCGATGGAGCCGGTGCAGTTCCCGGCCAGGATCGCCTTCGGGGCGTCCAGCCCCTCATGCACGCCCACGAAGGCGTTGCGCGAGGTGTCGAAGCCCGCCGTGGGCACCGAGCAGGAGAAGTAGGCGAAGTGGTTGCGCCGTTCGCGATATTCCGTGACGTGGTAGACCACCCGTGGCTCGACCTCGACCTGGCCGGTGGAGAAGTTGCGCTGGAAGTTCGTCGCGTCGTCCTGCGCGTCCCACAGGCACCATTCGACGAAACCCCAGAGCTGGAGGCGCTTCGGGGCCGTCCCCGTGTTCTTCACCCGCAGGTCCCACACCTCGCAGCTCTTGCCCATGGGGACGAAATAGCGGGTGCTGACCGAGATGCCGTTCTTCTCGCCGGTGATCTGCGTGTAGCCCATGCCGTGCCGGCACTCGTAGGCGTCCAGCTTCGTGCGCACCGGCTTCCAGGAGGGGTTCCAGACAGTCCGGCCGTCCTTGATGTAGATGTAGCGGCCGTTGCTGTCCAGCGGCACGTTGTTGTAGCGGTAGCGCGTCAGGCGGCGGAGGCGCGCGTCGCGGTAGAAGCAGTAGCCGCCGGCGGTGTTGGAGATGATGCCGAAAAACTCCTCGCAGCCGAGGTAGTTGATCCACGGCAGCGGCGTGTCGGGCCGGGTGATGACGTATTCGCGGCGGCCGTCGTCAAAGTGGCCGAAGGCGTTCGCCTTGGGCCGGCGGGGTTGCTTGCGGTGGTTGTCCATGGTGCGGTTTTCCATACGCTGGTGCGGTCTTGCCTGCGGCGGTTCAGGCGGGTGGTTCGGAATCCGGTGCCGGCGCTTCGCCACGCGCCGGCGCAAACGGCTTCAAGCGACTCCCAGATCCATGCCCTTCAAGACCGTTGCATAAACTTGGGCAACGCCTTTGCCCGCTTTCCGTTGGGACGGCTTTTTTTTGCCGCCGCATCAATTCTGAATGATTCACGTTTCGGTTGGGTATGGCCGCAAAAAGATTAATGCCCACAAAACCCCGTTTCCCATTCGCGAACATTCGCGGACACCCTGCTGGTCAGCGGACTTTGTCCGACTCGAACCGGGCCCCGAGCAGCGCCGCCCGCACAAAGGCGCCCCAGTAGGGCGTGGGCGCATACTCCCAATTGCTGATGATCTCGGGCGACGCCTTGGGGTGGAACGACCATGCCGTCCAGTGCAGCCGGTTCTTCTGGATGAAGGCGATCATGTCCGGCGCCCAGGTGTAGGGATTCTCGTGCCGCTCGGGGGGGATGAACGGCATCCGCTGCCAGGTGCAGCCGACTTCCCCCACCAGGATCGGATATTTTCCGGCCGCGACGAGCGCCTTTTCCCGCCACTGGCTCTTCCAGGGATAGATGTGGGTGTCGTAGACGATGCCGTTGCCGCCGCGGTCGTCCAGCGCGTGGCCGGTGACCACGCCCGTCAGGTCGTAGGCCCAGTCGAGCCCGCCGACGACCACGATGTTCTTCGCGCCGGTCCCGCGCACGGCGTCCACCAGCCGCTGCATGCCCGGCGATTGGAACGTGGGGTGCTGGATGGTGTTCTCGGCGATGGCCGTGGCGCTCTTGGGCGCGCTCTCCTCGACGGTGCCGCCGCGCTGCCAGACGTCCCAACTGATCTCATGCGGTTCGTTGAACAGGCCGAAGAGCACGGCCGGATGATTTTTGTACCGGGCCGCCGCCTCCTGCCAGAAACGGAGGTGTTGCTCGTTCGGCGCCTTGAAGCGGTGCAGGTCGAGCACGACGTAGGCGCCCCGTCCCGCCACCAGCCGGATGCAGGCGGCGACCAGCTTCCGGTACTCCGTGCCGTCGTCCTTCTGCCCCTTGCCCTGCCCGAACCAGAAGTCGTCGCGCACCGGCAGGCGGATGATGTTGGCTTTCCAGTCGTCAATGCCCGTGGCCAGCGACCGCAGGATGTGGTCGCCGCCCTCGAGCCATTCCAGGCTCGGCACGCTCAACCCCTGCAGCCACACGGTCTTCCCGTCCACCGTCCGCAACTGGTTGCCGGCGGTCCGGAGTTCGGACGGCGCGGGACCGGCCACGATGAATTTGGCGCCGTCGGCCAAGGCGGCGGCGGCGGGACCGGGGGCGGGCGGCTTGGGGATGGCGTCTTCTCCGCAAATGGTGCCCGCGCACAGGGCGAGGAGGGCTCCGAAGAGCATGGCTGTTTTTTTCATTATCTTATTTGTTTTAAGCATGTTATGTATTTTATTTTTTTGGGGGGGGGGGGCGGCGCGTGCGTCTTCCTTGGGTGCGGCCGCCGTGCCGCGGCCGCGGCTCATGGGGGCGGAGCCGGCGCCGGAAACGCGGCTCAGGGCGCCGGCGCCGCCACCGGAACCAGCTTGAAGTCGTCAAAATCCAGCGTGCCGCCCGCCGCCTGGAACAGCGACGGCATGAGTTCGAGCACCTTGGCGCCGTCCGGAATGGCGATCTGCTGCTTGCGCTCCACCCAGCCGGCGGAGCTGCCGCGGAAGCTCGGGGCTTTCGGGCTCGGCTTGATCATCTTTCCGTCCTTCCCCGGCGCGTCCTTGAAGTTCATCATGATCCGGCCGTCGAACCACGCTTCCTTGCCCGGCTTCACGTCGGCATAGCGGACGCGGTAGCTCAGCTCCAGCTCCTTGGCATCCGCGGGCAGTTGCACGGCGCGGTAGAGCATGACGGTCTTGCCCGCCTCCGGCGTCTTGAGGCGCAGGAAATGATTGCCGTCCTCCTGCTCCCAGGTCGCGCCCGCCGGAAGCTTGCCCCAGCCGTCCGGCGCGGATTGGTTGGCCGACTGCTCGAACCCGCCGTTGGGAAGCAGCGCCGCCGCCTCCTCCGCGGCGCGTCCCGCAAGAGAACCCAGCAGCGCGCCGGCAAACAGGGCGGCGCCGCCCAGCCGGCACAGGGATTTCGTTCCGATTCGCAGGTCGCTTTTCTTCATGGCTGAAGTCCTTGGTTACGGCAGTGAAAAGTCGCTGGCAAGGTTGCCCAGCACATATCCGGCGGTGAAATGTCCGGCGTGTCCGTCGGCAAACACGATGTTGGTACCGTTCATGTGCCGGTACAGTTCGAACGCGCCGCCGGGAGCCGCCGGCACGCTGGAACGGTTGCCCAAATGCCAGTCGTTGCCGTCGGCGACATGGATCTTGGCGGCGGGGTTGGCGATCGCGAAAAACGGTCGGGGCACGGACCATGCCCGCGGATTGCTGCCGCCAAATCCGCCTGGGGTCTGGAGATACACGGATTCGCCGAGGCTGACCTTCACCCAGGCCTCCGCCTCGGGCTTCCTGGGGCAGGCAAACACCGAGGCCCGGAACTTGGCCTTGATCGCACCAAAGTTGTACCACGGATCCGCCCACTCGGGGTAGCCCAGGTAGGGGCCGATGCAGTTGACCATGCCATAGGGCTTGTCATAAAGGCTGGCGGCATTGTAGCTCTTGACGGCGTTGACGGGCGGCAGGAAATCGTCATAGTCGGTCCTGTAGAGCACAAACCCCACCCCGAGCTGCCGAAGGTTGTTCCGGCAGTGCGTGCTCCACGCCATCTCGCGGGCCCGCCCCAACGCCGGTAGCAGGAGGCTTGCCAGGATGGCGATGATCGCAATCACCACCAGCAGTTCAATCAGGGTGAACGATGAATTGCGTTTCACAATTTCACCACGCCGATTTCCCCCACAAATCTTCACAAATCCCCACAAATCTTTTAGCCCACGAAACACACGAAACTACACGAAAAATTTAATTTTTAGATTTTTAGCGACATTTGGAAGGTTTTATGGGTTTTGATTTGTTGTAAAATCGGTTTAGCGGTTTGATTCGTGTTGATTTGTGTGGATTCGTGGGTAAAAAGGGTTTGGATTTTTCGTGTTGTTTCGTGTGTTTCGTGGGCAGAAATGGTTTGGCGTTTTGATTTGTGCGGATTTGTGAAGATTTGTGGGCTAAAAACGGGTCGAATTCTTTCGTGGGCCAAAAGCAATCGCGGCTCCCCCCCATCCGAGCCGCGACAGCCGAGGAACGATCCTGCCCTCACGCCGGACGGGAACGGCAGGAGCCAAGGGATGCCTGGACGGCAGATCCCCGCCCGCTCATTCACACTCGCGGCTCTGATGAAGCGCGGCGGGCGGTCTTCCGCCCTGCGAGGACTGCCTGGACGGCAGGTCCCCGGCGGCGGAGGAGCCCGACCGCGCCGACGAGCAGCAGCGCCAGCGCCGCCGGCTCGGGCACGACCTTGATGGCCAGGTCGTTGCCGCCGATGAAGCCAGTGTTGTCGTCGGCCAGGTAGGTGATCTGCCACTGCTGCGAGTTCCAGTCGAAGAGACTGCCTTCGCTCAGCGTCGTGGCGGTGCCGTTGAGCTTGGTGAACTCGCCGGTGATGGCATCCGCAAGATCGTTGCTGATCAGGTAGAAGATGTCGCCCACCTCCGGATTGTCCAGCCCCGAGTAGAGCGTCAGCTTCAGGTCGGCGCCGGCGCTGAGGGTGACCGTGCCGGTGACGTTGGTGCGGTCGCTCGTCGGCGTGCCGGCGTCGCGCCCCAGCTCGACATCAAGCGTGCCGGCCAGGCTGAGGTTGCTCGTGTTGATCGTGCCGATGCTGTTGCCGGGGGCCAAGGTGCCGCCGGCGTTGACGGTCAGAATGCCGGCGAGGGTGCCGGTGCCGCCGAGGGTGCCGCCAGAGTTGACATTGATCGCGCCCGCGCCGGTCTTGCTGCCGTTGATCACCAGCGTGCCGTTGCCAACCGTGGTCGCGCCGGTGTACGTGTTGCTGCCGGAAAGCGCCAGCGTACCCGAGCCGGTCTTGTTGATGCCGCCGGCGCTGGCGCCGTCGGTGATGGGGGCGACGATGGCCAGATCGACCGTGGCGGCGCCGTTGCCGATGTTGAAGGTGCGGGCGCCGTCGAGGGCGACGATGCCGAGCGTGCCGCCGTTGACGACGGGGGCGTTGATGACCACCGTGTTGGCGTTGGTGGTATTTCCGGTGAACGTGACGTCGCCGCTCAGGGTGAGCATGCCGCCGGAGTGCGTGGCGTCGCCGTCTTCGATGCTGAGGGGCGTGTAGGGGTCGGCGGCGGTGTTGGTGATTTGCAGGCCGCCGTTGAGGGCCAAATAGGTGTTGTAAACCGCCAGATCGGTCGAAGAAGAACGAGTGACGCGGACGGTGCCGCCGGACAGCGTGGTCAGACCGGCCACATCCACATGGGTCTGGGAGGAAATGCCCATGGCGCCGCCGGCCAGCGTCGCGGTTCCGTTGATGGTGCTGGCGCCGGTGTGATTGGAAGCGCCGGTGCCATACGAGCCGCCGTTCATGGTCAGGTTATTGAAGGTTTCACTGCGGGCCGAGCCTTCGTTGCCGATCTGGAGTTTGAAGGCGCCGCCGTTGATGGTGATGTTGGAGGTATCGGCGATACGGTTGCCGACGTCTTCCAGTGAACCGCCATTGATGACGACGTCGCCGGGGATCAAAGCGGTAGCGGTGCCGGTCAGAAGCATGGCGCCGCTGTTGACGGTGGTCACGCCCGTATAGGTGTTGTCGGAGGAACCGGTGAGGGCCAGCACGCCGCCGGCGAAGGTCAGGCCGTTGCCGTTGTCGTTGGTGATGACGCTGCTGATTTCCAGGCGACCACCGGTGCGTGTGCTGGACAGCGTGTTTTCACCGGCGATGACGACGCCTTCCCGGCCGTTGAGGTCGAGCGTGGGGACGCTGATGAGCATCTTGTTGTTAACGTTGCCGCCGGTGGGCTGGCCGGTGACGGTCTGGGTGGCGAAGAGGACGCCGCTGTTGAGCGTCAGGGTTCCGGTGCCGGCGATGATGATGCCGGAGCCGTCTGTGGTGTTGGCGCCGCTGACATTGAAGGACAGGGAGTTGATGGTGGTGTCAGAGTTCAGCGTGGTGGTGACGATGCCGGCGCCGCTGCTGTTGGCCAGGCGGACGTTGTCGAGGGCGGTCTGGCCGTCGGTGATGGAGGATTTGTATTCGGAGGCGTCGAGGAGGCGGACGCCTTTGGCGGCGTCGTAAGTGACCAGGCCGCTGGTGGCGGTGTAAGTGAAACCGCTGGTGGCGTAGGTAGTGTCGCCGAAAGCGCCGGGGATGATGCCGAGGGTGGTCGAGCCGGCCGAGCCGCCGCCGCCGACCAGCGACGGAGCGGTGCCGAAGGTGATGTTGGAACTGTTGGTCCCGGCGCCGACGGCATTGGTTCCCAGGTTGTTTCCGTTAAAGAGGACGACGCTGCCGGCATTGCGCACCAGCGAGCCGCCGACCGCCAGTTGCGAGTTCCGCGTGCTCTTGGCTCGCACCGCCACGAAGGTGTAGCCCCCATCGATCGTCAGGGCATTGGTGATGTTGTCCACCGTATTGGCGTCGGTGCCGCTCTGATCCACGGCCAGCCCCACGCCGACGTTCGAGCCGGTGCCGTTGAGCGTCAGACTCTTGACGCGATCCGCCGCGGCGGCGCCGCTGAAGGTCAGCAGAATCAGGTTGTTGCCTGATCCGGCCGTGCTGCCGGGGCTGATGGTGACATCCGACAAGGTCGCCGTGGCGCCGCTGCTGAATTTCACGTTAGACGTGACGTTGACGACCTGATAGTTGCTGATCAGGATGTCGCCCCCGCCGGTGATCGCCGCCTTGAACTCCTTGGTTCCCCGGTCGGTGAGAGTCAGTTGGTGGCCCTGGGTATCCACGGTGGCGGCGACGCCCAGACTCAATGTGCCCTGTGCCAGCCGCCAGGTCTGATCGGCGTCCAGTATGACGGCGCCGTTGATGGTGGTGGTGATGTTGGGACTGAAATTGATGCCGGCCGCGCCGAGGGTCAGCGTCTTGCCCGTTGCCAGCGTGATGTTGCCGGTGTGACTGGCGTCAATCGCCATGCCCAGCCAGCTCAGGTCGCTGCCCAGCGAAACCGAGTTGGCCGCGACCGTGCTGTCCCACAGCGCGATGTCGCCGCTGCCGGGGACCACGCCGCCGACCCAACTGGTCGTCAGGTTCAGGTCGTCGGTGTTGTTGTCCTTGACGATCATGTCCGCCCGCGCCGCCGAGCCGATCGCCATCAGGTCCGCCAGAATGGTCGCCATCATCATGGTCACGTGCTTACGCTGCTTCCGGGGGCTCATGATCCTCTCCTTGGTTGGAAGGTGATTGTGTCCGGTTCCTGTGCCTCGCATACTCATGGTTCTCTCCTGTTTTCCGGGGGTTATCGCATCTGCTTCAACTCGAACGGCTTGCCCGCGTCGTGGGCTCATGATCCTCTCCTTGGTTGGAAGGTGATTGTGTCCGGTTCCTGTGCCTCGCATACTCATGGTTCTCTCCTGTTTTCCGGGGGTTATCGCATCTGCTTCAACTCGAACGGCTTGCCCGCGAGGGCGTCCTTGACGAACACGCCCCAGCAGGGAGTCGGGGCGTATAGTCCCAGTCCTTGATGACCATCATCGGTCCGCAGCGCGGGTGGAAGCTGAAGCCGGTCCAGTTGAGCTGGTGCTTCTGGATGGCGCCGAGCATGTCCGCCGGCCAGGTGCAGCCGGGGCCGAGCTTCTCATAACGCTCGGTGGGCTTGATGAAGGCGAAGTCCTCCCATTTCTCCGGGCAGCCCACTTCGCCGACGATGATGGGGTGCTTGGCGGCCGCGGCCAGCACCGCCTTTTGCCAGCCGACCTTCCACGGATAGTTGTGGTGGGAGTACATGATGCCGTTGCCGCCTTCCCGTTCCCGCGGGGCGTAGCCCTCCAGGATGCCGGAGAGATCGTAGCTCCAGCCGAGGCCGCCGGCAATGACGATGTTCCGGGCGCCGGTGCCGCGGACGGCGGCCACCAGCGCCTGCAGGCCCACGGCCTGGAAGGTTTTGAGCGCGTCCGCGTTCTCCGCGGCCACGCCTTCCTTGGCCTTGGACTTGTCCGTCACGCTGCCGCCGTTGGGCAACAGGGAACGCCCCTGTCCGGCGGCAAGCCCGGCCAAGGGAAAGAGCGCCAATGCGGCCAGCGCAAGGGTTCGCAAAACGTTCACGAGTTTTCCGCTCTTGGTGCTGTGGAGTGCTTCGGTTTTCATTCGGGAAACGTCCGGGTGGAGCCGTCCCAGTACAGCAGGCAGGCCTTGTCTCCGGCATGCCGCCGCAGCGTGCTCACATTCCAGTCCCCGGCGCGGTAGCTCGGCGGAGATACGGGCGCGTCCTTGAGCCAGACCGTCGCCGCCGGCGTGGCGATCCGGCGGAACGATTTGCCCACGCCGGCGTTGGGCAAAGAACCGTAGTTCGCGGTGTAGGCGCAGTTCCAACTGTTCCAGTTCGCCCGCGGGATCGGCAGCGCCGAGGGACAGTAGAAGATGTTGCCGACGTCGCCTCCTCTATTGCGCACGGAAGAGTCCCAATACACGGAAATGGCAGGCCGCCAGCTCCACGCCGGGCAGGGCAGCCATTCGTCGTTGTCGTCCAGGTATTGGAGGGAAAAGACGTACATCTGTTTTTCATTGCCCAGGCAGGTGATGGTCTTTGCCCGGTCTTTCGCCTGGCCCAACGCCGGCAGCAGCAACGAAGCCAGGATGGCGATGATCGCAATCACCACCAGCAGCTCGATCAGGGTGAACCGCGCCTTCAGGTTGTGCCCGTCAACCGCCATTTCATCGTCTCTCCAACTGCCCTTCGGGGCCTTCTTTTCAAATCATCCCGGCGTTTGCCGCCGCGTTTTGCCAACCCTTCTTCCGCTCAGGGCTGGCCCAGGGCCGGTTGCGGCACGGCGGTGGACACTCCCGGCGCCAGCGCCGCCACCCTCGGGTCAACTTCCATGACCAGCCCGGTGATACCGGCCTTGGCCAGGTCGCCGGCCGCCGCCCGGCCGCCGCAGGAATGGCGGATCAGCAGGTGCAGCGGCGCGACTTCGGCGGACTGTTCCCGCCGGCCGGCCGCCAACGCCAGCGCGCTCTTCACCAGCCAGGTGCCGAGGTAGTCGAAGTTCTGGCAGACGGTGGAGAGCGGCGGGTCGCAGCTCTGGCTGGCCTCGATGTTGTTGTAGCCGACAATGCTGAAGTCCATGGGCGCCGCCAGCCCCAGCTTGTGCATCGCCGTGACCAGCCGCAAGGCGTGGGTGTCGTCGTAGCTGATGACCGCCAAGTCGCCCCGGAAGATCTGCCACCGCCGGGCCAGCGCGTCCATCTCGCCCGCCGTTTCCCCGACCAGCCCCGAGAGGTTCTCCAGCCCCTCCCGGCTGACGTAGCAGGAGTAGGCGGCCAACTTGGCCTGCAAAATGATGTTGCCCGAGGCGTTGGGGCCCAAAAAGGCAATGCGCCCGTGCCCTAGGCGGCGGAAATAATGGCACAGCCCCTCGGTCGCCGCCAACATGCTCTTGCCGAACACTTCCGGCTTTTCGAAACAGTTCCCCTCCAGCCCCGCAATGAGCTGGGGCAGGCTGACCGGCAGGGGGCTTTTCCGCACGAAGGATTCGACCTTGCCCACCAGGTGTGGCGGGAACCAGGGCAGCACCAGGGCGGTGCAGCCGCCCGCCTTGAGGGTTTCGGCCTGTTGCAGCGCCTCGTCGCCATAGTCGTGGATCCAGGCCGAGCGCAGATCCACCGCCTCGCGCCGGGCCGCCAGCGCCACTGCCTGCGTGACTTTGTGGGCGTAGGCGTCACCATCATGGGAGATCAGCGCCCCCAGGCGGTGCCGGCTGCCGGGGAGGAAGGCCTCCGGCGCCGCCGCCGGCGGCCCCTCGCGTTTGGCGATGAAGGTGCCGCTGCCCGGGCGGCGGACCACCAGCCCCTCCGCGACCAAGGCTGAAAGCCCCCTCCGCACCGTGAGCACATTGCACTGGAAAGCCTGGGCCAGCTCCCGCTCCGAGGGCAGCTTCTCCCCGGCCTGCCGCCCAGCCACGAACCGGCGCAGTTCGGCCTCGATGGCCTGGTATTTCAGGGGCCGGCTGTTCAACTGGATTGCCATAAAGTCCGTTTCCATCCCACCACCATCGGTGTTATAGAGAGCTACCATAGCGCTTGTGGCGCGCCCAGTCAAGCCGTGCCGCGGAAAAAAGATGGGGGGGCTGGCGCCGGGACGATGGCCAGCCCGAGGCTGGCGGCCTGGCGGGCGAGGCGCAGATAGGCGACGAACTTGTCCCCGGCAAGGATCGCCCGGATGATCGCCATCCCGGTGACGCCGGCGATGTCGGAAACCGCCTTTCAACAGGCCGCCGTGCCGGTGGCTTCGCTGAAGCGTGGACTCCAACCCGGGCCGCCCACCCCAAACAGTTTGCAAACAGCCGGGAAGGCGGTACATTCTGCTTCGCCTTTTTTGCGTCCCTATCGTCTAGAGGCCTAGGACACCGGGTTTTCATCCCGGCGACCGGGGTTCGAATCCCCGTGGGGACGCCATTTTTCGGCCCGCGAAGCCTCCACCGGCCGCCGGCCGGTTGCGCGCCGCCGCCCCGGCCTCTATAGTACGGAAAGCCCGGAGCCGATCCGTGCTGTCTTGCCCGGAGTTGGAGGTGCCGCATGTCCCACGTCCCGCAGCCGTCGGCCGGCGGTTTCACCCGCCGGCAGTTCCTCAAGCTTGGCGCCCTGGGTGGCGCCGCGCTGGCGCTGAAGCCCTTGAGCACGCTGGCGGCGGAGGCCGCCCCGGTGCTGCCCGTCCCGGAGGTCTGGGTCATCCACGATCCCGATCCGGCACGGCTGATCCAGGCCGGGCTGAAGGTGATCGCGGCCAACGGCGGCCTCGGGCTGGGGCGGCCGGTGCACAAGCTGGCGCTGAAGGTCAATGCCGCTTGGGCGCGCACGCCCGAGGTCGGCGCCAACACCCATCCGGGGCTGGTGGACGGCTTCCTCGCCGGCTGCAAGGCGGCGGGCATCCCCGAACTGGTGCTGCCGGAAAAGCCCTGCGCCGACCCCAAGGACTCCTTCACCATGAGCGGCATTGCCGCGGCGGCGGCCAAGCACGGGGCGAAGCTCTACGCGCTCAACCGCAAGGAGCAGTTCCAGGCGGTGACGCTGCCGGACGCGAAGCGGCTCAAGGCGGCCCTGGTCGGCAAGGATTATCTTGACGCCGACGCGGTGGTCAACATGCCGGTGGCCAAGCACCATGGCGGCGCCATGCTCACCATCTGCCTGAAGAACTGGATGGGCGCCGTCAACGACCGCGGCTTCTGGCACAACAACGACCTGCACCAGTGCATCGCCGACTTCGCCACCTTCCTGAAGCCGACCTGGGCGATCGTGGACGCGACGCGGCTGATGCTGGACAACGGTCCGCAGGGGCCGGCGACGCGGCTGAAGACGCCCGGGGAGATCATCGTCTCCCGCAGCCAGGTCGCGGCCGACGCAGTGGCCGCCACCCATTTCGTCGCGGATCCGGCGAGCATCCCCTACCTGCGCATTGCCGCGGCGATGGGGCTGGGCGTGATTGATCCGGGGCGGATGAAGATCCACCGGATTGAGGCGGGGGCGCTGCTGTGACGCTCCGGCGCCGGGCGGTGTTGCAATGGGGCGTGCGGCTGGCGCTGCTGGCGGCCGCGCTGCTGTTGACCCTGGGCGGGCCCCTGCCCGACTGGCTGGCGGCGCGGCTCGCCGCCGTGCCCTGGCTGGGGGCGGAACGCTCCGCGGCCCTGCTCCGCGCCATCCCCGCCGCCAGCCCGCTGGCCTGGCTCGCCGGCACTCTTGCGGGGCGGCGGCTGCCGGCACCGCTGGCCTGGGCGGCGCTGCCGGCGCTCCTGCTGCTCCTGGCCGTCTGGCGCAACCGCCTCTTCTGCAATTGGCTGTGCCCGGCGGGGACGCTGTATGCGCTGGGGGCGAAGGCCCCCCTGAAAAAGCGGCGGCTGCTGACGGTCCGGCTCAACGGCGTCCTGTTCTGGACGATCCTAAGCGCCAGCCTGCTGGGCATGACCGCCCTGCTCGCCGTGGATCCGCTCTCGACCTTCCTGCGCCTGCCGGCGCTGCTTCGCCCAGCCGCGACCTGGGCCGCCTGGATTCCCGGGCTGCTGCTGCCGGCACTGCTGCTGCTGGGCGCGGTCCAGCCGCTGGCCTGGTGTACCCATCTCTGCCCGCTCGGCTACAGCTTCGACCTCACCCATGCCGCCGTCCGGCGCAAGGGCGCGGCGGGGCTCCGCGTGGACCGCGTCCGCCGGGAGTTGCTGGCGGGGGTGGCGATCGGCGCGCCGCTGGCGCTGCTGGGACGGCACTGGCTGGGGCGGCGGGCGCTGCGGGCCGCCGGTGCCCAGGGGCATGCGCCCGCCATTCCGGTGCTGCCGCCGGGGGCGGAGTCGCCGGAGCGCTTCGCCGCGCTGTGCAGCCGCTGCTATGCCTGCGTCCAGGCCTGTCCGACCCAGGTGTTGCGGGTGGCGCCGCCGCGGCTGGCGGAGCCGGCGGCGGCGTTCGCCCCGGAACTGCGGCCCTATGGCGACCCGTTCATTGCCGAGCGCGGCTTCTGCAAGGAGCATTGCACCCGTTGCACCGAGGTCTGCCCGGTGGGGGCGCTGCGGCCGCTGGCGCTGGCGGAGAAGCGGGACTTGCAGATCGGCGTCGCCGTGATCCACCGCGAGGCATGCATTGCCTGGGCTGACCAGGGGTTCTGCATGGTCTGCCAGGAGATGTGCCCTTACCAGGCGATCGCGGCCGACATCTTGGTGCTGCCCGACGGCACGGAGGTCAACCGGCCAGTGGTGAACGCCGCCAAGTGCCGCGGCTGCGGTTTCTGCCAGAGCCAATGTCCCGCCGTGCGGCTGGGGAAGGCGATCCTGGTCGAAGGCGTCCCCCGCCAGCGGCCGGTGGTGGTGGCCGGCTGAGCCGGATTGCGGCATTCAATTCTAGTTGTCGCCTTTCCCTGGCCCCGCCGCCCGGCGGCGGTGCCGCCGCCATTCGCTGGCGGCCAGGCCGGCGGCGGCGAGGAGGCTGAGGGCGGAGATGGCGAGCCCCCAGGCGAAGGTGGCGGGGCGGTATTCGATGCGCAGCCGGTGGAAGCCGGCGGCGAGGGGGATGGCGCGCAGGGCGTAGTCGCCCGGCTGGAGGCGGTAGGCGGCCTGGCTGGTGCCGGGCAGGGTGGTGGCGCGCCAGCCGGCGGTCCAACTGTCGGTCTGGAGGAGGATGGCGGGGGCGTCGAGCCGGAGTTCCAAGTCGGTGTGGTCGCTGTCTTCCGCGAGGATCCGGATGGCTGCGGGGTCGGCGGGCGGCAGGGCCGGGTCGGGGGCTGGGTCGGGCGGCGTCTCCAGCAGGACGGTGCGGGTGGGGTCGAACTGGGCCGGAGCCAGGGCGCGGAAGGCGGCGTCGCGGGAGGTGGCGAGGCGCCAGTCGCGGAGCAGGAGCCAGCGGGGCAGCGGCGAGGGCAGTTCCTGGATGCGGGCCAGGCCGCTGCCGTGGGGTTGCACCACGAAACGGCCGCGCAGCAGGCGGAACCAGGGATGGGGCTGGCGGAAGGGGAGGTATTGGGAGGCGGCGGCGGGGTTGGCGCCCTGGCTGGCGAAGAGCAGTTCGGCGGTGCGGCGCGGCACCAGGGGGTCGGGCCCCCAGAGGTCGAAGCTGCCGTTGAGCAGGCCGGCGGCGGGGCGGATTTGGTTGAGGACGCGGTAGGCGTCCCGCGGCTCGGGCAGGCGGGCGGCGACCTCGGCCATGGCGGCGGTGGCCAGGTTGAAGAGGGGGCGGTGGCGGCTGGCGGCCAGGGCCGTTTCGGCGGCGAGCAGGAGGAGGATGGCGGTGCCGGCCGGGGCGGCGGCGCCGGGGCGGCGCCAGGCGAGGCCGGTGGCCAGGGCGAAGATGGCGGCGGCGGTGGCGGGGGGGAGCAGGCCGCGGGCGGCGGCGCGGGCGGCGGCCGCCTGGAAGTCGGCTTGGGCGTACAGTTCTGGCGGCAGGTACGATTCGCCCGCGGCGGGGCGGCGGGCCAGCCAGCGGCCCCAGGCGCTGGCGGCCGGGTTTTGCGGAGTCCGCAACAGGGCGAGGGCGGCCAGGGCGAGGAGCAGGGCGGTGGTGGCGGCAATGGCGGGGAGCCAGCCGGGCCAGCGGGCGCGGCGGAGCAGGCCGTCGAACCCCAGGGCGGCGGCGCCGGCCAGGGCCAGGGACATGGGCAGGATGAACTTGGAGACGCTGCGGAAGAGGTTGAAGCCAAGCGCGTGGCGGTAGAGAAGGGAGAAGAGGGGGGTGTGCCGGCCCAGGGCAAGGATGAAGAGGGCGGCGGCGAGCAGCAGCAGGGCGGCCCAGGCGCGGCGGTGTTCGCGCCAGCCGGCGCCGGCCACGATGAGCAGGGTGCCGGCGGCGCCGAGGAAGAGCGTCATCTCCCACTGGTAGCAGCGCCCCCAGTAGGGGAGGGCAGTGGCGACGCCGCCGAAGAAGTCGGGCGCCACGAGCGTCACCAGGTTTTCCGGCGGGAAGGCGAACATGGCGGCGAACTCGTAGCTGACGCCGCCCTGGCGCACGCATTCGCCGGCGGCCTGGAGGCCGGGCAGCCATTGGATCGCGGTGGCGCCCAGGGCCAGGAGGTTCAGCGCCGCCAGTTCCAGCAGGGCGGGGCCGCGGGCCGGGCAGTCGGGGAGGCGGAGGAGGGCGTAGCCGGCCGTGGCGATGCCGATGTAGAAGACGTATTGGGGATGGCCGGCGAGGATCATCAGGGCGACCGCCGCCGCGCCGGCCCAGGCCCAGCGGCGGCCGCGGCGCTCCAGCACGCCGTCCACCGCCGCCCAGAGCAGCGGGGCCCAGGCGAGGGTGCAGAGGTTGGCCAGGTGCCCGGCCATGATGTGCCAGAAATGGGCGCCGCAGAGCTGGAAGAGGATGGCGCCGGCCAGGGCGGCGGCGAGGTGCAGCCGGCGGCCGTTGAGCCAGAGGGCGGTCCAGAGGCCGGCGAGCCAGAGGTGGAGAATGATGCCGGCGTTGAGCGCCGTGGGCAGCGGCAGGATCAGGTGCAGCCAGTTCGGGGGGTAGAGCAGGGCGGCCTGGAAGCCGCCGAAGAAGGGGGCGCCGCCGTAGATGTGCGGGTTCCAGAGCGCCAGGTTGCCCTTGGCCAGCTCGCCGAAGCCGAACTGGCGCCAGCCGACGAATTGCATGTCCAGGTCGGTGCCGGCGAGGGAGAGCACCGTGCCGGGTTCGCGCCCGGCGAGGTCGGCGAAGAGGAGGGCGCAGAGGGCGGCGAGGGCGAGGGCCTGGAGCGGCAGCGGCTGGCGGAACCAGGGGTGGCGGAGGCGGTGGAACCAGGCGTGGGTCACGATGGGGCCTTGGCGGCGGCGGTCAGAAGAGGAAGGGGGCCAGGTGCCGGCCGATGTCGAACAGCTCCTGGAGCGGGGCGCGGAAGTTGATGGTCAGGTCGACCGGCGGCAGCCGCTTGTCCGCCCTGGCTTCGCCGGCCAGCCGCCAGCGGAGGAGGAAGCTCTGGTCCGTCTCCGGTTCCAGGTCCAGGCGGAAGACGGAATAGTTGAAGTCCTTGAGGGCGGCCCGGACCTGGGCGAGGCCGCGGCTGTTGGGGCCGGCGCGGCCGAGGGCGGCGGCGATCCAGCCGTCCTGCCGGAGCTGGAAGCTGCCGGTCTGGCCGGGCTCGGTGTAGAGATAGCCGCCGCCGATCTTGATCTTCGGCCCGTGCAGCTCGAAGGCGAGGCGGCCGTTGAGCGTGCCGCTGCCGGTGGCCTCGACGCCGCGGAAGGCGCGGAGGAGCCAGCCGACGTCGAGCTTCGCCAGATGCACCTCGATTGGGCCTTCCGGCCGGAGCTTGGGCAGGGGGACGGCATAGAGGTAGGCGCGGCCCGGGCCGAACCGCAGCTCGGCGCGTTCCAGGTAGAGGCTGTCCGGCCCCTCGATGCGGAAGAGGATGCGGCCGCCGTCGCCGCCGATGCCGGCGAACTCCGCCCGGGTGAAGCTCAGGCTTTGGCCGGGGCCGCTGCGCAGGGCCGGCAGTTCCGGCAGCGCCACGGCCGCATTGATCCCTTCCACGGTCAACTGCTTCCCGGGCAGGGCCAGGCGACCGTCCCGGAGCGTCAGCTTGGCCTGGCCGGCCAGGGGGCGGCCGGGCGTCCAGCGCAGTGCCGCGGCGGCCGCGGCTTCGCCGGAGAGTTCGAGGGATTCACCGGGGGGCAGCAGCCGCCGGAGGGCCGGGTCGGTGGCGGTGAGGCGGGCCGGCGGCAGCCGGAGGTCGAGTTTGGCGGCGAGGGGTTGCCAGCCCAGCATCGCCGTGACTTCCGCCGCCAGGGCGCTGGCCGCCGGCTGAAGCCGCGTCCGCAGCCGGATGCCGGCGGGGAGCGGCTCGCCTTGGATTTCCCCGGCGGCCAGGGGCAGGCCGAAGGCGGTCGCGCCCTGCCAGCCGCCGGCGAAGGAATCCAGTTCCGCCCCTCCGGCAGAGCCGCCGCGCCAGTGGCCGGCCAGGTCGAGGGAAATGCCCTCGACGGTTGCCCGGCCCGGGAGGGTGACTTGCCCCTCCCGCAGCCGGACGCGGGCCTGGAGCGCGGCCGCTTCGCCCGCCCGCCACTCGGCGGCCGCGGTCCCCGCCAGCCGGAAGGCGCCGCTGCCGGCCGCGGGGAGGCTGGCCAGCGCCACGGCGGTGTCCGGCAGCTCCGCGGTGATGGCGGCTTGGGCGTCGGGCCACCAGCGGAGGTTGCCGGCCAGGGTCAGCGGCGGGAGGCCATCCGGGAGGCGGAGGATTGGGCGGAGGGGCGGCGGCAGCGGTGCGGCCAAGGCCAGGGTTGAGGCCAGCCGGGCGGTGCCGGGTTCCGCCCCGTCGCGCAGGGTGCCGCGGAGGGTGAGGGCGGCCTCGCCGGCGCGGACGTCCCCGGCAAAGGCGAGGCCGGCCGGGGTCACGGCCAGCGTCGCCGCGGCGGTGCGCAGGAGGCGCAGCGAACCATCCGGCAGTTCCAGGGTGCCGGCGGCGTCGCGGATTTGCAAGGATTCAAGCGGCAGGAGCTGGGCGAGGCCCGGTGGTGGCGGCGTGGCCGCTGGTCCGCCCGCGGCCTTCCGGCGTTTGGCCAGCAGCGCCGGCGGCACGCCCGCGATCTCCAGGCCGCTGGCGGCGGTGCCGGGCCGGAGCCGGAGCCGGAGCTGGAGCCGCACCCCGTCCAGGCGCAGCGATTCCAGCCGGCGCCGCTTCAGGAGCGTTGGCGAAAAGGTGGCGGTGAGCCGGTCGCAGCGGGGCGCATCCGGGCCGCGGCCCAGCCGCAGGTCGGCGAGTTCCAGCCGCCACGGCGTGATCCGGCGGACGCGCAGGGCGCAGTCCGGCAGCCCCGCCCGGGCCAGGGCGTGCTTGAGGAGCGCCGCCGTCAGCGGGGGCAGTGCCAGCCAGGCGATCCCCGCGGCGGCTGTCGCCAGCAGCAGGCCCAGGAGGAGGCGACGTCCGGTGACGCAGAGGCAGGGCATGGGTCGGAAGGATGGGGCGGTTGCTTGCGGGTTGGGGGCCGGCGGGCGGCGTCAGTGTGGCCGGGCCATGCGGAAGCGGAACATCAGGAACCAGCCGAAGAAGAGGCAGAGCGTGACGCGCACGGCGGTGACGGCCGGCGCGGCGGCGCTGAAGGGCGCGGTTTCCGTCTCGCCCCAGGCGGTGCCCTGCGCCACCAGGTTGAACGGCCCCTCGACGATCCAGCCGATCAGGAACCAGATGGCGATGCAGGCCAGGGCGGTGGCAAGCAGGCGCAGGAAGCGGTCCCCGAGCCAGGCGCCGAGCCGCTCCGCGGGCGAGCGGTGGTAGGCAGGCTTGATCTTGCAGCGTTCCATCTGCGGTTTCTCCATCGAATGCTGTAGTATATCATCTCTTTGTGCGGCTGGGCGGGCGTGGAAAAGGGCGGCGGCGGCCAGTATGGTATCCAGCAAATTTTGCCACCGTGCCCCCACCTGGCCTTGCACAAGGAGCCGCCATCATGTCGCCCGCATCCCGCCCGGACTTCAGGAAGTTGCAGAAACAGGAACGCGGGTTCGCCGCCCGCCCCCGCGCCTTGGTCGGCCACATCCCGACGATCGCGATCACGCCGGTGGCCGATGGCCGCACCGGCGCCTACGAGGGCAACGCCGCCGGCACCTGGAAGATGGTGGAGAAGGTCCATGACTTGATCGCCAGCCAGGTGAAGCTGCCGGACGGCACGCCGGTGCGGGTGGTGGTCGCCCCCGAGATCGTCTACGGCGCGCGCACCGCGGCACTGGCGCAGGAGCACTACACGGCGCAGGGGGTCAGCGCCAACATCTGGGTCAGCCGCTCCTGGTCCTATTCCGACGAGCTGATGGGCGCCTGCATGGGCGTGGGCAGCAGTGAATGGCAGCAGTGCGCCTACGGGCTGAACCAGACCGACCGCCCCGGCGCGGTCTGGCTCAAGGCGTTCACCGCGGCGATGGACGAGAAGAAGCGGCCGGTCTTCTGCGTCTACTCGCCCGACCTGGAGGATGACAACGCCCCGCTCACCCCCTACGTCGCCGGGCGGCTGCTCAGCTTCGCCCGCTGCGCCGCGGCCGTGGCGGAGATGCGCGGGAAGAACTACCTCGGCGTCGGCGGCGTCGCCATGGGCATCATCGGCTCGGACGTGCGCCGGAACCTCTTCCAGCACTATCTCGGCATGGGCACGGTCTCCGTGGACATGTGCGCCGTGAAAGGGCGGATGGACGCCGGGCTCTATGACCACGAGGAGCTGGAGAAGGCGGTCGCCTTCATGAAGAAGTTCAAGCTGGACTTCGGCAAGGGCAAGCGGCCGCGGAGCCCCGACGCCCTGCTCCGCGACTGCTGCAAGATGACCCTGATCGTCCGCGACCTGATGGTCGGCAACCCCAAGCTCGCCGACCCGGCCTTCGCCAGGAAGCACGGCTTCCGCGCCGATGTCGAGTTCGCCCAAGGCGCCAACGCCATCGCCGCCGGCACCCAGGGGCAGCGGCAGTGGACCGACCTCCACCCGAACTTCGACGTCACCGAGTCCATCCTCAACAGCTCCTTCGACTGGAACGGCTTCCGCGCCCCGCTGGTCGTCGCCACCGAGAACGACGCCAAGAACGCCATCGGCATGCTCGCCGCCTCGCTCCTCACCGGCCTGCCCCAGCTCTTCGCCGACATCCGCACCAACTGGACGCCGGCCAGCATCCAGAAAGCCACCGGCGTTGACGTCGCCAAGCTCGTCCCCCGCGGGATCATCGACAAGCGCAACTCCGGCGCCGCCGCCCTCGATTATGCCCTCGACCCGCGCACGCTGGTCAAGGGTGGTGCGAAGCTGACGATCCAGGAGGTCTGGCAGGCGATCCAGGCCGACCCCAAGCTCCAGGGCAAGCTCATCGAAAAGGCCATTGCCGGCACCCAGTACCAGGCCGCCGTGCTCGAGTACTTCCCCGGCGACGGCCTCTCCAGCCACTTCCGCACCCCCGGCGGCATCCCCATGACCGCCTACCGCTACAACTGCGTCGGTGACCAGCTCACCTGCTCCGTCGTCGAGGGGGAGACCGTCGAGCTGCCCAGGAAGGTCGCCGACCACATCTCCAAGGTCACCGACCCGACTTGGCCGGAGACCTACTGGACGCCCCACGGCATGACCTCCTTCGAGTACATGTCCAAGATCGGCCCCAACCACGACGCCAGCAGCTTCGGCCTGATCGGCGCCGACCTGCTCACCTTCAACGCCATGCTCCGCATCCCGGTGGATCTGCACAACCTCCCGGTGGAAAAAATCTTCCGGCCGACCCTGTGGGACCGCTTCGGCGGCGACGACTTCCGCGCCTGCGCCGCCCTCGGCCCGCTCTACGCCTGAAACTGGCCGAAAGCCGCCGTTCCCCGCGCCGCCCGGCGCAAGTCGGCGCGGCTTGGGAAGAGGCGCGGCGAATTGCCAACCCAAAACTCACGGAAGCGGGGTTGCCGGCAAAGGGGGGCGCCGCTATAGTCTTTCCCATTCCCGGCCCCGGCGGGCCGGCCCCGGAAACCGCAGGAGGACACCATGCAAAAGTACATCTGCAAAGTCTGCGGCTGGATCTACGACCCGGCCAAGGGCGACCCCGATGGCGGCATCGAGCCTGGCACCCCGTTCGCGGACATCCCCGATGGCTGGGTCTGCCCGGAATGCGGCGTGGGCAAGGACGAGTTCGAGCCCGTCGCCTGAACCGCCCGCCCCCGCGCCCTTCACTGGTGCCAGGGGCGGGTTCGGATTCCCAGTCGTTTCTTTATGCCCGCCAAGACGCCACGCGCGCCATAGGTTGCGCCGGATGATTCCCGTTCGCCACGCCATCAGCTTCAGCCTTCTCCTGTTGTTTGCCGCCTGGGCCGGCACCCTGGCCGCCGCCGCCGCTGAAGATGGGCCGCGGAACGTCATCCTCTTCATCGGCGATGGCATGGGGCTGGCCCAAGTCCAGGCCGCCGCGGTCGCCCGGGCCCGGGCCGCCGGCGCCTCTGACCCCGCCATCGCCGGCCGGCTCGCCTTCGAGGAGTTCCCGGTCTTCGGCTACCTCACCACGGCTGCCGCCAACAGCTTCGTCACCGACTCCGCCGCCGCCGGCACCGCCCTCGCCGGTGGCGAAAAGACCGACAACGGCGTGATCGGCCAGACGCCGGCCGGCCGCGCCATCCCCTCCATCGCCCGGGCCGCCAAGGCCCACGGCCGCGCCGTCGGCATCCTCTCCTCCGTCGGCTTCGACCACGCCACCCCCGCCTGCTTCTACGCCCACGACGGCGCCCGCGGCAACTACGAGGCCATCGTCAACCAGGCGCTCGGCTCCGGCTTCGACCTGATCTTCGGCGGCGGCGTCTGCGCCCAGGGCTGGGACGACGCCAGGCTCGCCGCCGCCGCCCGGGCCGCCGGCTGGCAATTCGTCAACCCCGCCACCCTTGCCGCCCTCACCCCCGCCACCGCCGGGGAACGGCTCCTCGGCAGCTTCGACCTCAACGGCAATGACCAGCTCGACTATGCCGTCGAACGGCAGCCCGGCAACCGCGAGCCGCGCCTCGCCGACCTCACCCGCAAGGCCCTTGAAATCCTTGCCGCCCGCATCCCCCGCCAGGGCGGCTTCTTCCTCATGGCCGAAGGCGGCGCCATCGACTGGGCCTGCCACAACAACGCCGCGGCGGCCGCCGTCGGCGAAGTGCTTGAGCTCGACCAGGCCGTCCGCGAAACCCTTGCCTTCCTGGCCGCCAACGGCTTGCTGGATGACACCCTGGTCGTCGTCACCGCCGACCACGAAACCGGCGGCCTCGCCCTGATCGGCCCCGCCGGCAAGCCCTTGGCGGCCGACTGCGCCCCCGAGTTCGCCTGGACTTCCGGCGGCCACACCGGCATCCCCGTGCCGGTCTACGCCCGCGGCCCCGGCGCCGCCGCCTTTGCCGGCAAGCACGACAACACCCACGTGGGGCGCACCCTCCGCCGCCACCTGGAGGCGCCGCCCCCCCCAAAGGAATGAACTCCAGCGGGGGGCGGGTTCGGAGTTGGAGTTCACGCTTCAGCGTGCGGCTGTTTTGGGCGGAGCGGGGACGCTCCGCCTACTTTCTCGCCGCGCCCCCACAAAAGTAGTGGCACCGTCCCCGGCGCCACAGCCAAGGCCCACGCTGAAGCGTGAACTCCAGCGCGTGCCGCCCGGGGGCGCCAGCTCCAAGTCGGCCAGGCTGCCGGCCACCTGCCAGCCGTGCTGCCGGGCCAGGGCGGCGAAGCGCGCCACCGCCGCCTGGCGGCCAGCATGGAACCGCTGGGCGAGCAGCGCCCGCCCGTGCGGACTCCGCAGCCACGGGGCCAGCGCCGCCAGCAGCGCCCGGAACGCGTCGTCCCGCTCCAGATACGGCCCCCCAACGAGGCCGTTGACCAGCACCAGGTCGAACCGGCCGAGCCCCGCCGGCGGCGCCAGCACGTCGCCGGCGCGGAAATCGAGCGTGGCCCCGCCGCCGGCCGCGGCCTGGAGCTGGGGCCGCCGTTCCAGCGCCATCTGGACTTCCAGCGGCTCCCAGGTCAGCCCCAGCGCCGCCACGGGGCGGCCGGCGGCGGCCGCGAACGCCGCGGCGGCTTCGGCGGTGCCTTCGCCCGTGCCGCAGCCTGCGTCCAGCAGCCGCAAGGGGCTGGCGGTTGCGGACTCCGCGCCGGCCCGGAGGCGCTGGCCGCGGGCGCGGATGCGTTCGAGCTGGGCCGGGTAGCGGCCGAAGCCGGTGCCGAAGCGGGCGGGATTGGCCAGGGCCCGCCAGAGTCCGGCCAATTCCGCCTCGGTGAAGGTGACGCGCCCGGCGAGGCTGGGTGGCAGCTCGCGCCAGAGGTCGGGCAGGGCCGGCCAGGGGGGCGCGCCGGGCTCGTCGGCCAGCCCGTGGCCGTCGGCGTCCCGCAAGGGGCGGGGCAGCCAGGAACGGTCCGGCAGGCGTCGCCGGGCGAGTGCCGCCAGGTCGCGCAGCCACTCGTCCAGCGGCAGGAAGCGCTCGTAGAGCCGGCGCAGGGCCGGGGTGATGGCCAGGCCGGGCTCCCAGTGCGGCGGCGGCGCGTGCCGGCGAAAAAGCCGCTCCCGCTCCCCCCAGCGCCGCTGGAAGGCCGCCCAATCTTCACGCCAAGCCGCGCTGGAACTTCCCATGGGACACCTGCCGGGACAGCGCACGGTTCCTTGGTGAATCCCTTGCGGCCCGTGCTGGCGATCCGTTTGTCTTTCAAAAGTCATTCACGATGACCGGGAAAGACGCGAACCGCCGCACCGTGGCAGGGAAAAGGGGGATGGTGGGCAATACAGGACTCGAACCTGTGACCTCTACCATGTCAAGGTAGCGCTCTAACCAACTGAGCTAATTGCCCGGCGGAACCAAAACGGGTGTACTATAGCATGGCCTTTGGCCTGGACAAGTGCTATTCCCCGGCCGTGACCAGGTCGCGCAACGTCTCGATGAGGCGGGGGCCGATGCCGGGCACGCGCTTGAGGTCGTCCACGTGGCGGTAGGGGCGGCCGGCCACGATGCGGCCGGCCAGCGCCGGGCCGATGCCGGGGAGGGCCTGCAATTGTTCCGTTGACGCCGTGTTGAGGTTGAGCGGCCGGCCCGATTCCGTTTTGGGGGGCAGGCCTTCAGCTTCGTCGCGCATGGCATCGAGCAGGGCCTGGTCAGCCCGGGCGGCGGCGCGCATGGCGACCAGCCGCTCCGGGGAGCTGCGGGCCCAGATGCCCGTCTTGCCCAGCGCCGCGGCCAGTTCGAGGTCGCGGAACCGTTCCGTGGCCTCGTCGCGGCCGACGCCGGCGGGGGTGCCGCGGCGCAGCCCGCGCGTCCGCGCCAGCCCCGCCGACACCAGCGCTTCGGCCAAATCCGCGCCGGCGGCGGTGCTGACGAAGGCGTAGACGCGGCCGCCGCCGCTGCGTCCTGGCGCGGCGGCAAAGGCGGTGTGGACCGTGAACGGCTTCGCCAGCCGCTCCCGCGTGAAGGCGGCGGCGGCCCGGCCGAAGGCGAGGGTGTCGGCCGGGGAGGGCAATCCGAAGTAGCCGGTCTGTTCCTGGAGGCGGCGCACGTCCGCCTCGGTGGCGGCGGTCGTCTCTGGGCAGTCCACGAAATAGAGCCGCACCGTGTGCGTTTCGCCGGCGGCGGTGCGGATGCGGAAGCTGTCGCCGTCATTTCCCGGCGCCTCGACCCAGGTGCAGCCCTCCAGGGTCTGCAACGCTTGGGCTGGCGCCGCGATTCCGCCGCTGGCGAGGGCCAGCCAGAGCAGGGCAATCCAGCAGCGCATGGACTTCATGTTGTCTCCTCGCGGGGAGTTGGTTCCGGTGGCGTGGGCGGTTGGGGCCGCCCCAAGCCGTAGCCGCGGACGGTGGCGCGGTAGGCGCGGGGGGTCAGGTTGCGGAAGCGGCGGAAGCGGCGGTTGAAGTTGGCAAGGTTTGGGAAGCCGCATTCCGCGGCAATGCGGCTGATGGCGGCATCGCTTTCCAGGAGTAGGCGGCAGGCCTTGGCCAGGCGAACCTCGGTGAGGTAGGCGACGAAGCCTTGCCGGGTCGCCTTTTTGAAGAAGCGGCTGAAGGACTTGGGGGAGAGGCAGGCGATGGCGGCGGCCGAGCGCAGGCCGATTTTCCGCGCCGCGTTCGCCTGGAGCCATTCCATGACGCGGTGCAGCCGTTGGGAGCGGCCGGCTTCCAGAAGGGAAGCGGCGGCATGGTTGGAAAGCGGTTTCGCGTGCGGTTCGTTGGCGAGCAGGGTGAGCAGTTTCAGGAACTGGAGGAGCCGCTCCGCCCCGTCAGGGATCCGGGCGAGTTCGGCGAGCAGGGCGCCGGCCTGGCCGGCGGTCGGCTCCGGGAACCAGAGGCCGGCGGCGGCGCGGGCGAGCAGGGCGCGGATCTTCGCCATTTCCGGCAGCTCGAAGAAGCCGTGGCCGAGGCTTTCGAGGGTGAACTTGAGGTTCCGCGCCTGGGCCCAGTCGGCGCCGCGGCTGTCCTCAATCCGGTTGTGGTAGAGATGGGGCAGGTTGCCGCCGATGAGGGTGAGGTCGCCGGCACGGAATTCCGCCGCATGGTCGCCGACGATGCGGAAGCCGTGGCCGCGGACGATGGCGGTGACCTCGAATTCCGGGTGGAAATGGTAGAGGCAGTCGAGCACGGGGCCGACCACGTGCTCGGTGGTGAAGGAGCGGCCCGGCATTCGGACGACATGTTCACGGGATGGCTGGCGCAAGGGGGGCATGGGCGGCGCGTCCGGGTTTTTTCCTTTCCAGGCAATGGTACCCTACTGGTTTTGGGGTGGGTGTCAAGCGGCGCGCCCTTGCCGGGAGGTGGCGCCGCCAGATGGCCAGCGGTGGCCGAAAGCGGTGGATTTCGTATCAGAAAAGGCCATTGCCGGCGTGGAAGCCCCTGGGAATGGCCGCTATACTTGGGCCATGGCAAAACCACAGCGTCGTCATTTGTGGACAAAAAAGCATGGACCAGATTGATGTGCAGGCCATTCTTGGCCGGATGGCCAATCTCCAGATCGGGATCGTCGGCGACTTTTGCCTGGATGTCTACTGGGGGATCGACCCCAGGGCGGCCGAGCTTTCCCTGGAGACGCGGCTGCCGACCAAGCCAGTGCGGAGCCAGCAGTACAGCCTCGGCGGCGCCGGCAACGTGGCCGCCAACCTGCGGGCGATGGGGGTGGGGCGGGTCTCGGCCCATGGCGTCACCGGCCGCGACCCGTTCAGCCATCAGATGCGCGCCCTGCTGGCGGCGCAGGGGATTTGCCACGAGGGGCTGCTGGAACAGGTGGCGGGTTGGGACACCAACGTCTACATCAAGCCGATCGCGGAGGGGGTAGAGGGCAACCGGCTGGACTTCGGCAATTTCAACGGGTTGGCGGACGCCGTCGCGGCCAAGCTGCTGGCGGGTTTGGCGCGGGATCTGCCGCGGTTGGATGCGGTGATCATCAACCAGCAGGTCGCGGCCGGGATCCACCACTCGCCCCGCTTCCAGGAAGGGCTGCAAAAACTGATCCTCGACAATCCGGGGAAATTGTTCTTCCTGGACAGCCGCGACCTCAGCCATCTCTATCGGCAGACCCTCCGGAAGCTCAACGCCTACGAGGCGGCGAAGCTGGCGGGGTTCGCCTGCGAGCCGCAGGACGTGATCTCCGAGGCGGTGGCGCGGGCGGCGGGGCGGCGGCTCTGCCAGCAATGGGGCCGGCCGCTGTTCGTCACCCGGGGCGAACGCGGCTGCCTGGTCGTGGCGGCCGATGGGGAGACGGTCATCCCCGGCCTGCACATTTTGGAGAAGACCGACCCGGTCGGGGCGGGCGACAGCATGCTGGCGGGGATTGCGGCCGCCATGGCCGGCGGCTGCGCCCCGGCCAGCGCCGCGGCCTTCGGCAATTTTGTCGCGGGGGTGACGGTGCAGAAATTATACCAGACCGGCACCGCCTCGCCGGCGGAGATCCTGCGCATTGGCGCCGATCCCGACTACATCTTCCAGCCGGAGAAGGCGGAGGACATCCGGGCGGCCCGCTATATTGCGGGAACGGAGATCGAGTTCACCGGCGACCAGCCGCCCGCCGGGCTGGCGCTGGCCCATGCCGTGTTCGACCATGATGGCACGATCTCCGTGCTGCGCGAAGGCTGGGAGAAGATCATGGAGCCGATGATGGCCAAGGCCATCCTCGGGCCGCGCTACAACACGGCGGACGAGACCACCTACCACAAGGTGCTGAACCGCGTGTGCCGCTTCATTGACGCCACCACCGGCGTGCAGACCCTGGTGCAGATGCAGGGGCTGGTGAAGCTGGTGGCGGAGTTCGGGTTCGTGCCGGCCGCGGAAATCCTGGACGAGCATGGCTACAAGGCGATCTACAACCAGGCGCTGCTGGAGCTGGTGCGGGGGCGGCTCGCCAAGCTGCAACGCGGGGAGCTGGCCGTGGCGGATTTCGTCATCAAGGGCGCCGTGGAGTTCCTCGGCCGGCTGCACCGGGCCGGCGTCCGGCTCTACCTGGCCAGCGGCTCGGACGAGGCGGACGTGGTGGCGGAGGCCACGGCGCTGGGGTATGCACACCTCTTCGAGGGGCGGATCTACGGCGCCGTCGGCGACGTGACGCGGGAGGCCAAGAAGATCGTCATGGACCGGATCTTGCAGGACATCGGCCCGGAGAACGTCCAGCGGCTGGCGGCCTTCGGCGACGGCCCGGTGGAGATCCGGGAGAGCCGCCGGCGCGGCGGCCTGGCGATCGGCATTGCCAGCGACGAAGTCCGCCGCTTCGGCCTGAACCCGGCCAAGCGCAGCCGCCTGATCCGGGCCGGCGCCGACCTGGTGGTGCCGGACTTCTCCCAGATGGATCGGCTTCTCTCCTTGCTGCAAATGGCGCCGGCATGACTTCCCGCGAAGGAATCTTCAGCTATGCCCCATCCCCAACTCAATCGTGACCAGCTCAAGATCCACCGCCTGGCGGAACGGCACAGCAAGGTGGAGATTGCCCGGGACCATCTCCCCCCCGACGGGGCGCCGCCGGGCCCGCCCTTCGCCGGCGCCGCCGCGGCGGTCTTCGCGGAGACGGTCGCCCGCATCCGGGAGGCCCGCCGCAACGGCCGGCCGGTGATCCTGGCCTTCGGCGCGCACACGATCAAGAACGGCCTGGCGCCGGTGCTGATCCGGCTGCTGCAGGACGGCTGGGTCACCCACCTGGCCACCAACGGCGCCGGCATCATCCACGACTGGGAGTTCGCCTACCAGGGGCGCTCCAGCGAGGACGTGCGCGCCAATGTCCGCGACGGCACCTTCGGCATCTGGCAGGAGACCGGCTTCCACATCAACCTCGCCCTGGTGGCGGGGGCGTACGAGGGGCTCGGCTACGGCGAGGCGGTCGGGGCGATGATCGAAAAGGAAGGGCTGACCATTCCCGCGCCGGCGGAGCTGGAGCGGGTGGTGCACGAGAGGCTGCGGGACGACCCGGACCAGGCCGCCGCCGCCGCCGACTTCCTCCACACCGTCCGCAAATTCGCGCTGCCGCCGGGCGTGATGGAAATCCCGCATCCCTTCAAGCAGTACAGCGTGCAGGGCAACGCCTTCCGCCTGGGCGTGCCGTTCACCGGCCACCCCATGATCGGGCATGACATCATCTACAACCATCCGCTCAACCACGGCGCCGCCATCGGCCGCACCGCGGTGCGCGACTTTTTGGTGTTCGCCAAGCAGGTGAGCGAGCTGGAGGGCGGCGTCTACCTCTCCGTCGGCTCCGCCGTCATGTCGCCGATGATCTTCGAGAAATCGCTGGCCATGGCCCAGAACCTGAAGCTCCAGCAGGGCAAGCACATTGACCACCATTTCATGCTGGTCGTGGACCTGGCCGGGAGCAGTTGGGACTGGAGCCAGGCCGGCGAGCCGCCCATGGACAACCCCGCCTATTACCTCCGCTACTGCAAGACCTTCAGCCGCATGGGCGGCACCATGCGCTACCTGAGCGCCGACAACCGGAACTTCCTCCTCCGCCTGCACCAGGCCCTGGCCCAATGAACAAACCATTCCTCCGCGAACATCTCGGCGACCTCGCCCAGCTCGCCGGCGTCCGCCCGGCCGGCCTCCTGGACGGCCCGGAGGACGGCACGCGCGTCCATGAGTTCACGACGGGCGGCGGCCTCTCCTTCCAGGTGCTGGCTGACCGGGGGATGAGCCTGGGGGCGCTTACGTTTCGAGGCATGCAGCTCGCCTGGCTCTCGCCGGCGGGCATGGTGCATCCGGCCTTTGGCGGCGAACGCGGCCTGGATTTCCTCAAGAGCTTCCCTGGTGGCTTCCTCACCACCTGCGGCCTGGGCAACGTCGGCGTGCCCTGCACGGACGAGGGGCGCGAGTTCGGCCAGCACGGCCGGGCCAGCACGCTGCCCGCCCGCCAGGTCGCCTGGGGGACGGACTGGCTGAATGAAGAGGCTTGCCGGCTCTGGCTGCGCGGCGAACTCCGCGAGGAGCAACTCTTCGGCCCAGCGCTGCGGCTGACCCGCACGATCAGCGCCAAGTTGGGCGACAGCGCCTTCCGGATTGAGGATCTCGTCGAAAACACCGGCTTCGAGCCGATGCCGCTGATGCTCTTGCAGCACCTCAACCTGGGGTGGCCGCTGCTCAGCGAGACTGCCCGGCTGCACCTGCCCGCCGGCACCCGCACCACCCCGCGGGACGAGGCCGCCGCCGCCGGCGTTGCGGAGTCCGCAACCTTCGGCCCGCCCCAGCCGGGGTGGCGCGAACAGGTCTTCTACCACGACTGCCCGGCGGACGCCCAGGGCTGGGTCACCCTCCGCCTGGAGAATCCGGAATGCGGCTGGGACGGCGCCGGCACCGTGCTGGAGCTGCGCTTCCCGAAGGCGGAATATCCGCATCTGGTGCAGTGGAAGCAGACCGGGCAGGGCGCCTACGTGCTCGGGCTCGAGCCGGCCAATTGCCTCGTCGGCGGCCGCGCCGCGGCCCGGGCCGCCGGGACGCTGGAGCTGCTGCCCCCCGGCGCCACCCGCCGCTTCACCCTGGAAATCGCCCTGCGCACCCTGCGGGAGGCGGGGCGGCGTTAAGCGATACTTGCCTGTCCCCCAAGCTCTCCCCCAGCCTTGTTCGGAGTCCTTCCAGCCATGACCTCAAAAGAACGCGTCCATGCGGCCCTGCGCCGCGAACCGGTTGACCGGGTGCCGATGTGGATGTGGTACCATGGCCAGATCTATGCCGCCCTGCGGGAGAAGTACGGCTGGGACGCTGACCGCGCCGACGCGGAACTGGGCAATGACATCCGGCAGGTACACGTCAGCATCAATCGCGAGATGTTCCGGCCGCTGACCCCTGGCCAGCGGTTCGTTGACGATTGGGGCGTGACCTGGGAGCAGGCCGGAATCTACAACCAGGTCTGCCGGAATCCGCTGCACGACCTGCCAGTCTCCGCGCTGGCCGACTACCGCTTCCCCGAACCGGAGGCGCCGGACCGGTTTGTCCCGCTGCAACGGCTCTGTGAACGTTTCGGCAAGGAGTACTTCATCGGCGCCGACGTGTCGGGGGCGATCTTCGAGCCGGCATACCACATCCGGGGGATGGACAAGCTGCTGATGGACATGGTTGAAGCCCCGGAGGCCGTCAGCGTGTTCTTTGACCGCGCCGCGGAGTTCACGCGTCGCGTCTGCTTGGCCGCGCTCCGCTTCCCCGTGGATTGGATCTGGCTCGGGGACGACGTCGGCGGACAGCAGGCGATGCTGATGGCCCCCGACCTGTGGCGGGAACTGCTCAAGCCGCGCCTGGCCGGGATCATTGCGGCGGTGAAGGCGGCCCGGCCCGGAATCTTCGTTGCCTACCACTCGTGCGGCGCGATTCGCCCCGTCATCCCGGACCTGGTCGAGATCGGCGTGGACGTGCTGAACCCGATCCAGCCGCTCTGCCCGGGGATGGCGCCGCGCGAGCTGAAGCGGGAGTTCGGAAAGCGCTTGAGTTTCATGGGTGGCCTGGACACCCAGGAGTTCCTGGTCCGCGCCACCCCCGCCGCGGTCGAACGGCACAGCCATGCCCTGGTTTGCGACATGTCCGCCGCCGGCGGCGGCTATATCTTCGCCGCCAGCCACACGATCCAGCCCGACACCCCCCTTGCCAACGTCTTGGCGCTGAGCAAGGCCGTGCAGGCGCGGTGAACGCAGGCTTTCCGCCCGGGCTGGGGACGGCGCCAGCGCCCGCCCGCCCGCACCTGGAGCCCGCCGTCCCCGGCGGCACCAGGGGAATCTTGGCGATTGCGGCGCGGGGACGCGCCGCGCCGCGGCTCAGACGGGTGGCCGGACGGCAAAGCGCCGGCGGTAGGCGCGGGGGGAAAGGCCGTGCTCGTCCCGGAAAAGCCGGTAGAAGTGAGGCAGGTTGTGGAAACCCGCCAGCCGGCAGACCTCCAGGATCTTCTCATTGCCATGCGCCAGCAGCCCCGCCGCCCGCGCCAGCCGCTTCCGGTTCAGGTACTGCGACGGGGTGACGCCCAAACAGCGGCGGAAGGTCCGCGCCAGATGTTCAGGGACGCGGGCACAGCGCCGGGCCAGCTCCCGCGTGTCCGGCAGGGGCGCATCCCCCCGTTCCAGGGCGGCCAGCTCCCGCGCCAGCCACTCCGGCGCCGGCGCCGCCCCGCCGCCCACCGACGGCCCGCCCAGCGACGGCCCGCCCAGCGCCGCCAGATGATCCGCCAGATGATCCGCCAGCAGTCCGCACAGGCAGCGCTGGAAGAGCAGCAATCCCCACGGCTGGTCCGCTTGGGCCAGCAGCCGCCGCAACTGCGCCGCCGCCTGCTCGCGGCCGGCGCCGGCAAGTTCCGCCACCGGCGGCGGTGACGATGCAGGCGGCCAGCACCTGGCGCGAGTAGGTGGCCTTGCCGTCCTTCTCCGCGGCCAGCCAGCCCCCGCCAACCGGCTTGTTCACCCGCATCACCTGCACGCCGTCGACCGCCACCACCAGCTTGCCGTCGAACAGGAACCGGCGCAGCATCTTGCGCCCGCGGATCCGGCCGACCATGCGGGCGATCAGCGCTTCCAGCTCCCCGGGGTCGAGCGCCTCCAGCGCGTGGTTCAGCGTGTCGGGATGGCAGGCAACGTCCCGCCACGCCTTCCCGACCATTTTCCACAGGTTCGCCGGCCGCCGCCCGACGCCGAGGTCGCGGCCAGGCTGCCGCCGCGACCCGCACTGGCCCGCGAACATGGCCACGCCCATCAGCAGCAGGCAGTCAACCGGGAAGGTCGCCCGGTCCGGGCGCGGCCGCGGGCGGCGCCCCGGCTTGCCCGCACGAACGTCCGGATCATCCGCTCCCCCAGTTCCGACGCCTCTTTCATCAACCGCTTCAACCGCTTGTGCTCCGCCACCCATTCCGCCACCATCTCCCGCGGCACATGCGCCGTGACCGTCCGCCCCTTCTCCTTGCGCGTCAGCACCCAGGCCTCGTGGCGTTCCCCGGAGGCGCACTTGCAGTTGGGGTTGCCACACTTGACCCCGACCTTCGCCAGCGACCCGGCGATGAACGGCTTGGCCTGGGCGATGAGCTTGAGCCGGGCATCCCGCCGCGCGGCGAGCGTCCGCTGGGACTCGAGTTTGATTTCCATGGCTTTGCGCCTCCTTGATATTGATGATATACCTATTCCCAAGATTCATGCAAGGAAAATGGCGGCGCGACAAAAAAAATCGCGCCGCCCCTAGTTTCAGGTCAAATCAGCGGGACAAACTCGCAATTCGTCAGAGCTGCCCCCGCCGGCAGCGCTGCCGAATTCCGGCTGGGCTTGGCTGCGGGCGGCGGGCAATCGGCGCCACGTGGGCGGCCGGCAGCGGTTGCGGCGCGGGACTTTCCGGGGCTGCCGGCCGCGAGGCTGGGCCTCGCGGCCACGGGTTCTGGTCAGGCCTGCTTCCTCAGCCACAGCAGCCAGGAGCGCTGGTCCAGACCGCAAAGGTGATGGCTCTGGCCGCCGGGGATTGGACCGGCGGGGGAATCGAAGACGGTGCCGAGTTCCAGGCCGATCCACTTGGCGTCAAAGGTGCCCGGGGCATCGGCCAGATCCACGGAGAACTCCTGATTGCCGGTGGGCATGTAAATCAGATAGCTCTGGCCTCGCTCGCCCAGGCACCAGATGGGTTCCTGGCTGTGCAGCATATCCAACGGCTGCATGCGTGGCAGATCGGCGGCGAGGTGATGGCGGATGAAATCGTAGACCGGAAGAATCCGCTCGCTTCCCACCGGCACCCCATACTCCCGGGGATACGCCTGCGCATAGCGCAGCCATTGCACCAGCATCGATCCCCCGGCCAGCAGGAAGGCCATGGTCTGCTGCTGATCGTTGGCGCCGGCATGGATGAGGGCCTTGTCCGGATAGCGCTGGCGATACTCCCGCACCTGGCGGTAAAGCTGCCGGGGCGTCATCTCGCGCGCCTTTTCCATATAGCGGCCGGGGATCTGCCGGCCGCCCGGAGGGGCGTTCAAGCTGTCATCGCTCCGGTTGTAGAACCAGCGCTGCAGGTCGATGGTGCCGATCCGCGGGCCATGGCGTTCATCCTGGAGCACGGCATCGGCGACGTCCCTGGTGGCGCCCAGGCCAAGGTGCCGCTTGCGGCCGGTGCGCCGCTCCCATTCCAGGATGGTGTCCAACCAGAACTGCATGAAGCTCAGCGGACCGGTGTATTCGAAGCCGGTCAGGAAGACCACATTGCGATTGCCTTGCAGAGCGTCCAGGCAATGCCAGATGTACCTTTGGTGCAACTGTCGGCGCAGCGGATGGCTCACATCATAGAAGGCATCGGCGGCCGGCGTGGTGTCCGGCAGGTCGGTGGCTTGGAGGCAGTTCGCCGGCCGCCAGGGGAAGTCGCTGTAATGGGCCTGCGTCTCCAGCAGGTTGTGCTGGTTGTAGAAATGGAAGAAGAGGAGGCATCCCTTGCGGTCGCAGAGGTCGGCAAACTGCTTGAGCCGTGCAAAGTGCCAGGGATTGAACTGGGTCAGGTCATAGAGCGGCAAACCATCCCAGGCCTGGCCTTGATTGCTCCGGGCCCAGGGCATTTCCAGGAATGGCCCGACCCCATTGGCATCGCCGCGGCGAACCAGATCGTGAGTGTCGCGGCGGCGGTCGTACCATAACGGGGGCGTATGCACGTAGCCGGGACAGCCATAGGCCAGCATGCTGTCGGTTAGCGCCTCCAGGTCTTCGGTGAGGTTAGGCCCAAACTGCCCTGGAGCATTGCGGATGATGCAAGTGTTCACCGGCACATCCGTCCACCAGCCGGCGGGTTTTCCGCGGAAGCCGCCCCAGATCTGATTGAGCTGGGCATATCCCCAGATGACGTTGCCGTCCTGCACGTACCAGCCGTTGGACGTCTCGAGGCAGGGCGGATCCGCAACGGTCTCATCGCTCGAAAACACCATGACGCCATCTCCTGCCGGCAACATATGAGACCTTGGGGCCAAGTCAAATCCCGCTGCCACTTGGCCTTTGCGCCGATGAAAACCGGGCCGGCTCGCGCCATGGCAACTCGCGGATGCTACAGTATGGGCCGGCCGCGGCACGCCTGCCGCCGGGCATGGCTCCCCACCCGCCCTCTTCACCGCCCCCTCCCGTGATTGCGTCCATCGGCATTTTCGATTCCGGCATCGGCGGCTTTTCGGTGCTCCGGGCCGTCCGCGAGCAACTGCCTTGGCTGCCGGTCGTCTACGTGGCCGACCAGGCGCATGTGCCGTATGGCGGCCGCGGCGTGGCGGAGATCCGCGCCCTGAGCTTCGGCGTCGTCCGCCACCTGGTCGAAGCGGCCGGCGTCGGGCTGGTCGTGGTGGCCTGCAACACCGCCTCGGCGGCGGCGTTGCGGCCGCTGCGCGCGGCGCTGCCGGCCACGCCGTTCGTGGGGATGGAGCCGGCGGTGAAGCCGGCGGCGCGGCTCACCCGCGGCGGCACCGTCGGCGTCCTGGCGACGCCGGCGACGCTGCAAGGGGAGCTGTATGCCGGCGTGGTCCGGCGCTTCGCCCACGGCCTGGCCGTGCTGGAGGATCCCTGCGCCGGCCTGGTCGAGCGCATCGAGGCCGGGGACTTGGCCGGGCCGAAGACGCGGGCGATCCTGGAGCGGGCGTTGCGCCCCATGCTGGAACGGGGGGCGGACGTGCTGGTGCTGGGCTGCACCACTACCCGTTCGTCCTGCCGCTGATCCGCGAGCTGGCCGGGCCGGCGGTGCCGATCATCGATCCCGCCCCGGCCGTCGCCCGGCGCACCGTCCAGGTGCTGGCCGAGCGCGGCGTGGCCGGGCCGCCCCGGGGCGGCCCGGCGGCGGGGACGCTGCGCATCCTGACCACCGGCGCGGCCGCAACCTTGGCCCGGCAAATCCGGACTTTGCTGCCCGCCGAGACGCCCGAGACGGGGCAACTGGCTTGGCAGGACGGGCGGCTGGTGCCGGCCGCCGCCGCCCCCGAGGCGGCCACCGGCCATTGAGCCGGAATCCCGGAGTTCACGTTCCCGGAGCGGTGCCGCCGCCGGGCGGCTTGACTCCCCGGCGGGGGCCGCCATATTCCCCGCGGTCGGAAATGGAGTCTGCGAGAGGCGGCCGGCGAGATGGATGCAATCCGCGAACCCCGCAGCCGGGTGTGGCTGGAGATCAGCTTGGGCAAGCTGCGGCGGAACCTGCGGCGGATCCGGGAGGCGGTGGCGCCGTGCGGGGTGATCGCCGTGCTCAAGGCGAACGCCTACGGGCTGGGGCTGGCGCGGGTCGGCGCGGCGCTGGCCGGCGAGGGGGTGGCGGGGTTCGCGGTGGCCGAGCCGCGCGAGGCGCTGGCGCTGGCGCCGCTGGGGCTGCCGGTGCAGATCCTCGGGGGGATGCTGCCGGAAGAGCTGCCGGCGACGGTGGCGGCGGGGATTGTCCACCCGGTCGTCAGCGTCGAGATTGCGCGGGCGATCAGCGCCGAGGCGGTGCGCCAGGGGCGGCGGGCCGAGTGCCAGGTCAAGCTGGACACGGGGATGGGGCGGCTGGGGATCCTGGTGGGGGAGGCCGTGCCGGCGCTGCGCGAGATCGCGCGGCTGCCGAACCTGGCGGTGGAGGGGCTCTATTCGCACTGCCCCGTGGCCTACCATGCCGGGGGCGACTACACCCGGCGCCAGATCGCCCTCTTCCAGGAGGCGGTGGCGGCGCTGGCCGCCGAAGGGATCCGCCCGGCGAAGCTGCACATCGCCAACAGCGACGCGATCAACAACTTCCCCGCCACCTACCGCCCCCCCTTCACCCATGTCCGCACCGGGATCAACCTGCACGGCTCCTTCGACGCCGAGGGGCGGCGGGTGCTGAAGCTGGAGCCGGTGCTGGAGCTGAAGGCGCGGCTGATCGCCGTCCGCAAGCTGCCGGCCGGGACGAGCCTCGGCTACGGCCTGACCTGCACCCTGCGCCGCGACACCTGGGTCGGCGTGGTCGCCGCCGGCTATGCCGACGGCCTGCCGCTGGCCCTGTCGAACCGCGGCTACTTGCTGGTGCATGGGGAGCTTTGCCCCGTGCTGGGCCGCGTCTCCATGGACTACACCTCGATCTCCCTGGAGCCGGCCCCCCAGGCCCGGGTGGGCGACGAGGTGACCTGCCTCGGCGGCGAGGGCGTCCGCGCCATCACCGTTGACCAGTGGGCCCAGCTCAAGGGAACGCACCCCTACGACATCATCTGCTCCTTCGGCAGCCGGGTCGAGCGCCGCTACCTGGAGTGAGCCGGGCGGCGCCGGCGCCATGGGCAAGGGTCAGCCCCCGTCCGGCTGGCGGCGGCCCCGGCGCGGCGGCCGTGCCGCGGGCGGGGTGAGGAGAGGGGTGGCCAGGGTGGGGTGGGTGTCCGCCGCCGGGGGCGGCGGCTCCGGCGCTGGCGGCTCTGGCTCCGGCGGGGCGGGGACGGCCACGGCGGGGGGGGCGGGGAAGAAGAGGAGCTTCTCGCCGTCGCGCTCGACGCGGAGTTCCATGCCGTCGCGGATCCGGCCGGAGAGGATTTCCTCGGCGAGGGCGTCCTCGACGTAGCGTTCGACGGCGCGGCGGAGCTGGCGGGCGCCGTACTCGGGCTTGAAGCCGCGGTCGATCAGGAACTCGCGGGCGCCGGGGGTGATTTCCAGGGTGATCTGCTTGCCGGCGAGGCGTTCGCGGATCTTGGCGACTTCGAGGGTGACGATGGCGGCGATGTCCTCGCGGCCGAGCTGGCGGAAGACGACGATCTCGTCCACGCGGTTGAGGAACTCGGGCTTGAAGTGTTTCTTGGCGGCCTCCTCGACGCGACCGCGCATGGCTTCGTAGTCGGCGGCGGTGTCGGCGGTGGCGGTGAAGCCCATGGTGGCGGGGCGCTGGAGGTCGCCGGCGCCGACGTTGGAGGTCATGACGACAATGCTGTTGCGGAAATCCACGTGGACGCCGACGCTGTCGGTGAGCTGCCCTTCCTCGAGGATCTGGAGGAGCAGGTGGGTGACGTCGGGATGGGCCTTCTCGATCTCGTCGAAGAGGACGACGGAGTAGGGGCGGCGGCGGACGCGTTCGGTGAGCTGGCCGCCCTCGTCGTGGCCGATGTAGCCCGGGGGGGAGCCGACCAGGCGGCTGACGTTGAACTTCTCCATGTATTCGGACATGTCGATGCGGATGAGGGCGTCGGGGTCGCCGAACATGAATTCGGCGAGGGCCTTGGCGAGCAGGGTCTTGCCGACGCCGGTGGGGCCGAGGAAGAAGAAGGAGCCGATGGGGCGCTTGGGATCCTTGAGTTCGGCGCGGGAGCGGCGGAGGGAGCGGCTGATGGCGGCCACGGCCTGGTCCTGGCCGATGATGGTGTGCTTGAGTTCCCCCTCCATGCGCAGGAGCCGGGCGGACTCCCCTTCCTCCAGGCGGCGGAGGGGGACGCCGCTGATGCTGGAGACCACGGCGCGGATGTCCTCGCTGGTGATGGCCGCGACTTGCTTTTCCCGCTCCACCTCCCAGCCGCGGAGGGTGGTTTCCAGCTTCGCCCGGAGTTCCTTTTCGCGGTCGCGCAGGGCGGCGGCCTTCTCGAACTGCTGGTCTTCGACGGCGCTTTCCTTGGCTTGCTGGACCTCCTTGATCTCGGCTTCGAGGCCGCTGACGTCGGGGGGCTGGACCATGGAGCGGATGCGGGCGCGGGCGCCGGCCTCGTCGATCACGTCGATGGCCTTGTCGGGCAGGCAGCGGCCGGTGATGTAGCGGTCGGCGAGGCGGACGGCCTGGATGAGGGCGGCGTCCTCGTAGCGGACGTGGTGATGGGTCTCGTACTTGGGCTGGAGCCCGCGGAGGATGGCGGTGGCCTCGTCGAGGTTGGGGGGGTTGACGATGATTGACTGGAAGCGGCGTTCGAGGGCGGCGTCCTTCTCGATGAACTTGCGGTATTCGTCCAGGGTGGTGGCGCCGACGCATTGGATTTCGCCGCGGGCGAGGGCGGGCTTGAGGATGTTGGAGGCGTCCATGGCCCCTTCGGCGCCGCCGGCGCCGACGATGGAGTGGAGCTCGTCAATGAAGAGGATGACCTTGCCGGAGCGCTTGATCTCCTCCATGACCGCCTTGATCCGTTCCTCGAACTGGCCGCGGTACTTGGTGCCGGCGACCATCAGCGGCAGGTCGAGGGCGATCACCAGGCGGTCGCGGAGGATTTCGGGCACCTCGCGGGCGATGATGGCCTGGGCGAGCCCCTCGGCGATGGCGGTCTTGCCGACGCCGGCTTCGCCGATGAGCACGGGGTTGTTCTTGGTGCGGCGGCAAAGCACTTGGATGACGCGCTCGATTTCGCGGGCGCGGCCGATGACCGGGTCGAGTTCGCCCTTGGTGGCGAGTTCGGTCAGGTCGCGGCCGAAGGCGCGGAGGGCGGGCATTTTCGCGGTGGCGGCCGCCTTGCCGGCCTCCTTCTTCTCCCCTTCGGCGCCGCCCTTCTCCGGCTTGGCCTCCGCCGGCAGGTAGTTGGGGTCCAAGGCCTTGAGGACTTCATGGCGCACCGCCTCGGCGTCGACGTTGAGGTTCTTGAGGATGCGGGCGGCGACCCCCTCCCCTTCGCGGAGCAGGCCGAGGAGGATGTGCTCGGTGCCGATGTAGTTGTAGTTGAGGGCGCGGGCTTCGCGGGCGGCGAGGGCGAGGACATGCTTGACGCGCGGGGTCAGCGGCGGCTCCCCCTCGACCTGGGTCGAGCTGGTCGGCGCCGAGTGCTTCTCCACTTCGTAGCGGACGGTCTCCAAGTCGAGCCCCATTGCCTGCAAGGCGGAGACGGCGACCCCCTGGCCGAGCTTGATCAGCCCGAGCAGGAGGTGTTCGGTGCCCACATAGTCGTGGCCGAACCGTTTCGCCTCACGCTTGGCCAGCACCATCACCTGCTGGGCGCGGGGGGTGAAGTTGTTCAGGGAGAGGTCGGAGGATTCGTCCTGGTCCGGCATCGGCATGTCCGTTTCGGCGTCGCGTTGGCCCGGCGGGCCGGGGGCGGAAAATCACCCCACAATATACTCCCTCAACGGCCCGGCCTCAGGCCACCGGCACGGGGGCGGTGGCGACGACGGGGATGGTGGCGGCGCCGTTGCCGCCGAGCGTTTCCCAGTGTTGGCGGAAGGTGCCGGTGAGCGGCGAGAAGTCGAGCACGTTGAGGCAGCCGTGGACGACGAGGGCGCCGGCGCAGATTTCCATGGCGCCGTTGGGGTAGGTGCGGAGGAAGGGGGTGTGGAGGTGGCCGCAGAGGGCGATGTCGGCCTGGCCGGTGGCGAGGGCGCGGTCGAGCCGGAGGTCGGCGTCGCCGTGCAGCCGGCGGCGGCGGCTGAGGCGCCGGCCGTGGGCGTCCTGGCAGGGGAAATGGCCGACGATGATCCGTTTTTCGCCGGGGCGGCGGGGTTCGGCGAGCCAGGCTTCGAGCCGGGCGCGGGCGGCGGCGGGGAGGTGGCCGCCGGACTGCCAGGGGGCGGTGGGGCGGCACTCGTCGAGCAGGAGCAGGCGCAGGTTGGGGAAGGGCAGCTCCGCCGGCAGCGCGGCCAATGGCCAGCGGCCGTTGTTGAACTGGGCGAACGCCTGGGCCAGCGCCGCCCGGGGCCGCTGGCGGTTGACGTAGGCGTCGTGGTTGCCGGGGACGTAGACGCAGGGGGGCTGGCCGGGGCGGAGGAGGGGGGCCAGCCGTTGCCGGGCGCGGGCGAACTCCTCGGGCGAGCCGATGCAGGTCAGGTCGCCGCTGATCACGACCAGGTCGGGCGCCAGGCTTTGGAGGCGGCCGAGCAGCCGCTCCACGTAGGCCGGATGGAACTGGGCCCGGCGGTGCAGGGCCACGTTCAAGAGGCCGAGCAGCCGCTTGTCGAGGCCGGCGGTCCAATCCCGGGGCCAGGCCTGGAAATGGAAATCGGAGATGTGGACGATGCGCATAACGGTGAGCGGGGCCAGGCCGGAATTGTCCACCGCGAAGTCCGGCCGAAGCTCATCGTTGGATGAACTGGCCAGGCCAGGGGGCGGCCTACATGGATTTCAGGGCCTCGGTCACTTCCTCCTGGATTTCGGGCCAGCGGTCGGTGAAGCGGTCACGGAGTTCGCGGGCCAACCGGAGGGCGGCGGGGCGGTCGCCCTCCCGGGCCTTGGCCTTGAATTCGATCAGCTTGCGGCTGAACTCCTTCTCCGTCATGAGCGGCTCGGCGGCCGCCAGGTCGGCGAGGAGGAAGCTGGCCAGCTCCCTCTCGGCGGCGGCGAGCAGTTGCCGGATCGCCGGCAGCGAGGTGAAGTCGCCGCGGGCGGCCAGGTAGGCGGCGGTGAGCAGGTTGGACTCGGCGGCCGGCATCTGCCGGGCGCTGGCGGCGGCCCGCCCCATCTCCACAAGGACGCCGGTGGGGATGTCGCCCATTGCCAGCTCGATGGTGACGGGGGTGCGGGCAAAGGTGCGGGGGTCAACCCGCTCCACCGCGAAGGAGCAGCGGCCGCGGGTGAGCAGGCGGAGCTGGCCGACGCGGTAGCCGAGTTCGGCCAGGTTGTAGGGCTTCGCCTTGACGGCGCGTTCCTGGTCCACGAGCAGGTCCAGGAATTTCTCGGCCTGCTCCTGGACTTGCACCTGGCGGTCGGCCCAGGCCACCAGTTCGGCGGCGCCGCGGGCGTCGCTGGCATATTTGCGGAAGAGCGTGATGGCGTCGCCGAAGCGGTTGTCGCGGCCGAAATCGATGGCCTGGTCGCGGATGGTGGGCTGGCGGCCCTTGAGTTCGGCCAGGCGCAGCTCCTGCTGCCGCTTCGCCTCCTCTTGGCGCAGCCGTTCCGCCTCCTGCTGGCGCAGCCGTTCCGCCTCGGCGGCGTCGGCCTCCGCCCGCCGTTGCTCCTGCTCAGCGCGCCGGCGCAGTTCCGCGTTCCAGGCGGTGACCTGGCGGGCGTGCGCCGCTTGGCGCAGGCTCTCCAATTCCGTCTCCTCGAAGGGGGCGGTGCGTTCCGCCAGGGCCGCCTGCACCTCCGCGGGCAGGGTGGCGCCGTGGGCGGCGAGGAAGGCGCGGGCGGCGCCCAGCACCTCGGCCGCCGGCTTTTTGAGCTGGGCGGCCTGCTGGAAGGCGAGATAGCCCTGGTACTGCGCCTTGGTCATGGACTTGCGCAGCCGGTCCAGCTCCTTCTGTTCCGGCGTCTTGCTCCTCTCGATGAGGCCGACGATGAGCAGGGTGATGGCCACCGCCGCGAGGAGACCGACGCCGCCGCCGAACAGCCAGAGGATCACCTTGAGTGGCAGCCGCTTCTTTGCCACCAGCGGCCGGCCGATGGGGGGGGCGGCCGGCTTGCCGCCGGGGCCGATCCGCAGCTTGCGCCGGCTGCTGAGCCCCTCCACGGGCAGCGGCCGCTGCGCGTCGGGCACGAGCCGGCGTTCCGGCATCTTCCCCTCCTTGACCAGGGCGATGTCCTTGGCCAGCTCGGTGGAGTTGGCGTAGCGGTGCTCGGGGCGCTTGGTCATCATCAGTTCCACCAGGCGCGAGAGCGGCTCGGGGATGTCCGCCATCACCTTGTTGGGGGGCAGCAGCCGTTCGGTGAGGTGCTTCTGGGCAAACTCGACGGCGTTGTCGCCCAGATAGGGGAAGCGCCCGGTGATGGCGTGGTAGAGGGTGGCGCCCAGGGAATAGATGTCGCTGCGGTTGTCCTGCGGCTTTTGCAGCAGCGCCTCGGGGGAGATGTATTGGGGGGTGCCCATGATGTCCTCCGCCGCCTGGTCCATCAGGTCGGCGGCGGGGCGGGCGAGACCGAGGTCGGCGAGCTTGACCTGCCCCGACTCGGTGAGCATGATGTTGTCCGGCTTGATGTCGCGGTGGACCAGCTTCTGGTGCTGCCAGGCGAATTCGAGGGCGGTGTTGACCTGGGCGATCATCTCCAGCGCCCGGTCAGGCGCCAGCCGGCCGCTGAGGGCGAGCATCTGCTTCATGGTCGTGCCTTGCACGTATTCCATGGCGAAATAGTAGATCCCCTCGTCCTCCCCCACGGCATAGGCCTGGACGATGCCGGGGTGGTTGAGCTGGGCGGCGGCCCGCGCCTCGCGGATGAAGTCGCTGACGTAGTTGGCGTCGGCGGCGAAGCGGGCGTTAAGCACCTTGAGCGCACAGAGGCGGTCCAGCGACAGTTGCCGGGCGAGGTAGACCACCCCCATGCCACCCTGGCCAAGCTCCTTCTGGAGCACAAAGTCGCCAATGACCGCCCCCGCCGAGAAGCGCGTCGCCGGCACCACCACCACGCCGCCGCATTCGCCGCAGGCCACCGCCTGCCCCGCGTCGGAATCCTCGATCTCCACGATTGCCGCACAATGACTGCACTGGAAATGCACGCCGCACCTCGTCGCTTTGGCCGTTGAAAAGTTCGAGTACTATATTACGCGCTTCCGTTTTCCGCGTGCAACCCCCCCCCCGCCGCCGGGCCTCCGCCCCGGCCGGCGCCCCCTGGAGAAGGAGCCTCCCACCATGATCGTCACCACCAAGGCCCTGTTCGAGATGGCCTATGGCAAGTACGCCATCGGCGCCTACAACATCAACAACATGGAACAGTGCATGGGCCTGTTCCGCGGCTGCATGGACAGCCAGGCACCCTTCATCATCCAGCTCTCCAAGGGCGCCCGCGACTACACCCATAAGCTGATGCTGGAGGCGATCATCCGCGCCGCCGAGCAGATCTTCCCCGCCGCCGTCTACGCCGTCCACCTCGACCATGGCGACGAGCAGACCTGCGTCGACTGCATCAACTCCGGCTTCTACAGCTCGGTGATGATCGACGCCAGCCACGAGTCCTTCGAGGAGAACGTCCGCATCACCAAGAAGGTCGTTGACCTCGCCCACGCCAAGGGGATCGCGGTCGAGGCCGAACTCGGCCAGCTCGGCGGCGTCGAGGAGCATGTCGCCGTGGAGGAAGCCCACGCGAAACTGACGAATCCCGAGGATGTGAAGCGCTTCGTGGACGCCACCGGCTGCGACGCCCTGGCCTGCGCCATCGGCACCAGCCACGGCGCCTTCAAGTTCACCGGCTCCCAGGGGCTGCGCTTCGACGTGCTCGCCGAGATCCAGAAGCGCGTCCCCGGCTTCCCGCTGGTCATGCATGGCTCCAGCTCCGTCCCGCAGGAGGAAGTCGCCCGGATCAATGCCGCCGGCGGCAGCCTCAAGGGCGCCAAGGGGGTTGACGACAACCAGTTCAAGCGTGCCGCCGAACTTGGCGTCACCAAGATCAACATTGACACCGACGGCCGCCTGGTCTGGTGCCGCGTCCACCGCGAAATGTTCCGCGACAAGCCGGAGGTCTTCGACCTGCGCCCCGCCGGCAAGATCTTCATGACCGAGTACGCCAAGTTCATTGCCGCCAAGAACGTCAAGCTCGGCTCCGCCGGCAAGCTGGCCGAAATCCGCGCCGCCCTGGGCAAGGGCTGCTGCTGCTGCTCCGGCGGCAAGTGCGGCTGACTGCCATCCCCTCCTGACCTTTGACTGCCTCTCCCCGCCCCGGTGGCGCCTCCCCTCCCCCCCCGCGCGCCACCGGGGCGGACTGTCTCTGGGCGGCGGCTTGGGGACAAGGAGAAAGGCGATGGTTCCCTGGCGGGCGGGCGCTCCGCGCCGCCAGGAAAGCAGTGGCGCCGTCCCCGGTGCCCCACCTGTCCCCAATGCGCACCTGTCCCCAATGCGGCCTCCCGGCAATTCTTGCGCCGGCGGCACCCCGGCTTTACATTGGCGGCATTGCCCAGCCGGTTGGTGCCGGGCGTGACAACGGTTTTGCTGCCGGGAAGAGGTCTCATGCGCTACCAATGTCCGCATTGTCGGGGGATCGTGGGGATTGACGATTCGCTGGCGGGCGAGCCGGCGGGCTGCTGCCAATGTGGCCAGATTTCGCTGGTGCCGGCCAACCGTTTCGCCCCGGGGGCGGTGCTTGGGGATTTTGTGCTGGAGGAGGAGCTGGGGGTCGGCGGCATTGGCTGGGTCTACCGGGCGGTGCAGCTTTCCACCGGTGTCCGGGCGGCGCTGAAGGTGCTGGATCCCGCCCTGTTCGAGAACGCGGCCTACGTCCAGGAGTTTTTGCGGGAGGCGGCGGCGGCGGCCCAGATTTCGCATCCCAACTTGGCGCGGTTCCTGGAGGTCGGGGAGGAGGACGGCTATTACTATTTTGCCACCGAGTTTGTCAGCGGCGGCAATCTCAAGCAGATTTTGCAGCACAGCGGCCGGCTGCTGGCCGACCGCGCCCTGCTCCTGGCGGAACAGGTCGCCGCCGCCTTGGCCGCGGCGTGGAGCGGCCAGAAACTGGTCCACGGCGACATCAAGCCGGAGAACATCATCATCGGCGAGGACGGTTCGGCCAAGCTGATTGACCTGGGGATGGCCCGCCCCGCCGCGCCAGTGCGGGATCCGCGCTTCCGGGAGGTGGCCCAGGATGTGCATTACCTTTCGCCGGAGGCGCTGCTGGGGCAGGCTCGGGACGCGCGCAGCGACTTTTTCAGCCTTGGCGTCACCCTCTATGAGGCGCTGACCGGGGAGCTGCCCTTTCCCGAGGCCGACCCGGGCGAGGTCGCGCACGAAGTCTTGCTGGAACCGCTGGTGCCGCCGAACCAGGTGAAGGCGGACCTGCCCCCCGCCGCTTCGCGGGTGGTGGAGATTTTGCTGGCCAAGCGTCCTGAACACCGCTACCAGGACGCCGAGGCGCTGCGCCAGGATTTGGCGGCGGCGCGCCGGGGGGCAATGCCCCGCCAGCCGCTCGTGAAGGGGGCGCAACGGCCGTTGCCGGTGGATCCCGTGACCTTGGCCAAGCTGAAGAAGCCAGTCCTCCGCAAGCGGCCACTCCCCAAGCCGGCCGGGAGCGGCCGGCGGTGGCTTGTCTGGGGTGGGGTTGCGGCTGGCGTCGCGGCGGCCATCGGCGTCGCCCTGTGGTTGGGGTTGCGTGGGGAGAGGGCGCCGGTGCCGGCGCCGGCCGCCGTGGCACCCGTGGCACCGGGGCCGGCAGCCGTGGCCGGCAAGGAGGCGGGGGCGCCGCCAGCGGCCGCGCCGGTGAAGCATTCCCCGGCCGAGGTCAATTTGTACGCGGCCCTGCGCGCCGCGGTGCAGGCGGGGCGGCCGGCGGCCGAGATTCTCCGCCTCGTGGACGAGTTTGAGCGGCAGTTCCCGGCCAACCAGGAGCTGCTGGGGAAGGTGCGGGAACTGGCCGCCCCCTTCCGAGGCGCCCCGCCCCCCCCCGCCAGCGCCGCCAGCTTCGACCGCGGCGGCAGCGGGTTGCGTGGCCGCTATTACCAGGGGGCGGAGTTTGAGGAGTTCGTCTTCGAGCGGCTCGATCCGCAGATGGACTTCCAGTGGGACACCGCCGCTCCCGACCCGCGGCTCAAGCGGGAGCGGTTTTCCGTGCGCTGGGAGGGGGAGCTGGAGCCGCCGGTGACCGGCCCGTACCGCTTCCATCTGCGCGGCGACGATGGTTTCCAACTGTGGGTGGATGGCCAGCCGCTGGTGGCGCGCGACTCCTTCCGTGCCCAGGAGGAGACGAGTCCGCCCGTGACCCTGGCGGCGGGGCGGCGGGCCGCGCTCCGTCTCGACTATTTCCAAAGGCAGGACAAGGCGAACCTTGCCCTTTCCTGGTCCGGGCCAGGATTTTCCGGGCAGCCCATTCCGAAAGGGGTGCTGTTTCCCGCAAAGGGCGAGCGCGACGACCTTCCCCGGCAGGGGGGGCTGCGCGGCTTCTACTTCAGTGGCACCCACTTCGACAACTTTGTGGCGGCCCGGCTGGATCCCCGGATTGATTTCGCCTGGGGCACCGGCGCCCCCGCCGGAATCGCGGGGCTGCCGGCCGACCGCTTTTCGGTCTGCTGGAAGGGGCGGCTGGTCCCGAAGAGGACGGGCCCGCACACTTTCCACCTGGTGAGCGACGATGGGGCGCGGCTCTGGCTGGGCGGCATCCTGCTCATTGATGTCTGGTCCTTGCCGCGGGCGGTCGAGAACACGGCCACGGCGGAGCTGGTGGCGGGCAAGCCGGTGCCGCTGATGCTGGAGTATTTCGAAAATGCCGGCGGCGCCTCCGTCCGGCTTTCCTGGGCCGCCGCGGGCCTCAAGCCGGAGGTCATCCCCCCCGGTTGCCTGCTGCCGGCGGGGGAGGGGGAGCGGCCCCCGGCGGCGAGTGCCTTGCCGCCGCCCAGCGCCGTCCCCGGTGGGGGGAAATACCAGGATGCGGTGCGCGTGGCCGTGACGCCGCCCCAAGGGGCGCATGAGCTGCGCTACACCGTGGACGACTCGCCGGTGCGGGCCGGGTCGCCGCCCCTCCGGGGCCCGCTCCTGGTTGACCGGCCGCTCACCCTGCGGGTGCGGGCCTTCCGGCAAGACGGCATGCCTGGCGAGGAGCTGCGGGCGGCCTACGAGGTCAGGCCGGCGCCCCCCATCCCCATCAAGGCGGCCAGCACCACCGGCGACCGCAAGAACCTGGCCAAGTCCTACGATGGCGCCGTCGCGAAACGGGGCAGTGCCGCCTGTTTCCAGTTGCGGGGCGGGCAAAGCGTCACCTACGAGTTTGCCGGCGAACTCCCGCTGGCGCGGCTGCGCCTGGCCCGCGGCTCGGAGGAGGGTGCCGCGGTGAAGCTGGAACGGCAGACGGCCGACGGCAAGTGGCACGAGCTTGCCGCCCGGCTGCCCCTGCGGGGGCGGCGGTACGAGGATGAGGATTATCCTTTTGCGGGGCATCCCCAGGCCGTGGCCGTCCGCCTGACCGTGCTGGAGCGGGGGGCGCTGGTGGTCGAGGAGATCCAGTTCCTTGGGGTTGCGCCATGATTCCGGAGCCCGTCGAAAAGGCCGTCCTGTTCCGCGTCACCGGCCAGGTGCAGGGGGTGGGGTATCGCTATTTCGCCTGGCGGGCGGCGGCCGTGCTGGGGATCCGCGGCCATGCCCGGAACCTCGCCGACGGTTCGGTGGAGGTGCTCGCCATCGGCACGCCGGCGGCGGTTGCCCGTTTTGGCGAACGGCTCAAGGCCGGGCCGCCGCTGGCCGAAATCCGCGCCGTGACTGAGCGCGAAATCCGGGATGCCGCCGGCCCGGCGCCTTCCGGGTTCGAGATCGGCTGAGGGCCGGTCGCCGGCGGCACTATATTGGAGAGCCATCGCAACCCCCCATCAGGTGAGGCCATGACAAATGCGCGCATCTCCGAACTGCTGTCGTGGATGAGATCACCCCGGCGCACTGCCGCCGGCGGGCCGCCGCCGCCCGCCGCCCCGGCCGCCCCCTGCGCGGCGGCCCCGCCGCTGGCGGCCGGGCGGCGCCCCGAGCCCGGCGCCCCCCTGGAACTGGTCGCCCGCGACCCGTACCTGAGCCTCCATGAGCCGGTCATGCGCCGCCGGCTGGCCGCAATTGGCGATCGGGAAAGACAGTTGCGCGGCAACTTGCCGAGCCTGGCGGAGTTCGCGGCCGGCCATGAGTATTTCGGGCTGCACCGGACGGCGGATGGCTGGGTGTTCCGGGAATGGGCGCCCCATGCCGAGGCGATCTGGCTGGTGGGCGACTTCTCGGACTGGGAGGAGCGGCCGGCCTTCCGTTTGGAGCGGCGCGACCATGGCGTCTGGGAACTCTCCCTGTCCGCCACCGCCGTGCGCCACGGCCAGCATTACCAGCTCCGCCTGCGCTGGCCCGGCGGCGGTGGCCAGCGCCTGCCCGCCTGGGGCCGGCGCATGGTCCAGGACGAGCAGACCAAGATCTTCACCGCCCAAGTCTGGGCGCCGGAGCAGCCGTACCTCTGGCGGAACCCCGAGTTCCGGCGCGATCCGCAGACGCCGCCGCTGATCTACGAGGCGCACATCGGCATGGCCCAGGAGGAGGGCAAGGTCGGGAGCTACCGCGAGTTCGAGCTGGCGGTTCTGCCGCGGATCGTCAAGGCTGGCTACAACACCTTGCAGCTCATGGCGATCCAGGAGCATCCGTACTACGGCTCCTTCGGCTACCACGTCACCAACTTCTTTGCCACCTCCTCCCGCTTCGGCACGCCGGAGGAACTCAAGTCGCTCATCGATGCCGCCCACGGCGCCGGCCTGGCCGTGATCATGGACCTGATCCATTCGCACGCGGCCAAGAACGAGGCTGAGGGGCTTTCCCGCTTCGACGGCACCCCCTACCAGTTCTTCCATGCCGGCCCCCGCGGCGACCATCTCCACTGGGACTCCCGCTGCTTCGACTACGGCAAGCCGGAAGTGCTCCATTTCCTCATCTCCAACTGCCGCTACTGGCTCGACGAATTCAGGTTCGATGGCTTCCGCTTCGACGGCATCACCTCCATGCTCTACCTCGACCATGGCATCGGCCGCCCCTTCACCGAGTACGGCCAGTACTTCGATGACAACGTGGACGATGATGCCCTCGCCTACCTCGCCCTCGCCAACCAGGTGATCCACGAGCTGCGCCCCGACGCCCTCACCGTCGCCGAGGACGTCAGCGGCATGCCCGGCCTGGCCGCGCCCCCCGAGCATGGCGGCTTCGGCTTCGACTATCGTCTCGCCATGGGGGTGCCCGACTACTGGATCAAGCTGCTCAAGGAGGTGCGCGACGAGGAGTGGCCCCTCGGCACCCTCTGGCACGAGGTCAACAACCGCCGGCCCGACGAGAAGACCGTCAGCTACGTGGAAAGCCACGACCAAGCCATCGTCGGCGACAAGACCACCATCTCCTGGCTGCTCGACAAGGAGATCTACACCGGCATGTCAGTCCTCTCCCCGCCCAGCCTGGTGGTCGCCCGTGGCCTGGCCCTCCACAAGATGATGCGCCTCCTCACCCTCGCCACCGCCGGCGGCGCCTGGCTGGATTTCATGGGCAACGAGTTCGGCCACCCCGAATGGATTGACTTCCCGCGCGCGGGCAACAATTGGTCCTACCACTATGCCCGCCGCCAATGGCATTTGCGCGACGACCGGTTGCTCAAGTACCATTTCCTCGGCGACTTCAGCGCCGCCATGCTCGCCCTCGCCGCCGATTCCCGGCTGCTCGACCCCGCCTGCGCGGTGCATCTGATCCGGCATGACGAGGGGGACCGCGTCCTCGCCTTCACCCGCGGCCCCTACCTGTTCGCCTTCAATTTCAGCCCGGAGCGCTCCTACACCGACTACGGCTTTGAGGTGCTACCCGGCAAATACACGCAGGCGCTCGACACCGACGCCAAGGAGTTCGGCGGCTTTGGCCGGCTCGCCGCCGGCCAGGAGCATTTCACCCGGCCGCTGGCCGCCGACCGCCACCAGCTCCTCCTCTACCTCCCCAGCCGCAGTGCCCAGGTGCTGCGGCGGGCCTGAGCCCCAGTTGTCTTCACGTTTGGGCCGCAACCTTGAAAACCATCCACAGCCATCCCACGGGAGGTGAAAAATCCCCGGCCTTGTTGGGTTCATGAGCTTGGCACTGAAGTTTGGTTTCGTGCGTCCCCGAGGGACGCTGGGGCAATAGGCAGGGGCAACGCCCCTGCACCCAGGCCCCCCCGTTTCAGCTTGGTGGCCAACTGCATGGGGTGGGCCAAGCATCGGCGCCGGAAGGCGGCGGCCAAGTGCCACATGCGGCTTGATCTTAACAGCTTCCCGCCGCGCTTTGCCGTGGCTGCGTTTCCAGGAACGCCGCGATCTCCGCGAGGAACGGTTTTGCGAACTCCGCATGTTTGCTTTGGCCAACGCCAGGGACGGTGGCGAATTCGGCGGCGCTGGCGGGGTAGCGGCGGGCGAGTTCGCGGAGGGTGAGGTCGGAGAAGATGACGTAGGCGGGGACGTTGCGGTCGTCGGCCAGGCGGCGGCGGAGGGTGCGCAGCCGTTCGAAGAGCACCTCGTCGCAGGCGATGTCGCCGGCGCGGCGGCGGGCGGTGGTGGCGGCGCTGGCGGCGGTGGTTGCGGAGTCCGCAAGGGGGAGGCGGGTGAGGGTGACCGGCTGGCGTCCGCGGAGGGTGGCCAGCCCTTCGGGGGTGAGTTCGACGGTGGCGAAGCGTTCGTCCGTCTGCCGGAGCAGGCCGAGCTGGAGCAGTTCGTGGCCGACGGCCTGCCAGGCGGGGCGCGCCAATTCCTGGCCGATGCCGTAGGTGGAGACGCGGTCGTGGCCCCATGCCTGGATTTTGGCGGTGCGGGCGCCGGTGAGGACTTCGGCGATGTGGTTGAGGCCGACGCCGAGGCGGGGGGTGGCCTGGCGGAGGCGGTAGACGCAGGAGAGGAGCTTGTGGGCGGGCCGGGTGCCGTCGTAAGCCTCGCGTGGGGCGAGGCAGTTGTCGCAGCCGCCGCAGTTGTCGTCGGGGAAGGCTTCGCCGAAGTAGCGCAGCAGGTGGGCGCGGCGGCAGGTGCGGCTTTCGGCGTAGTGGAGCATTTGCCGGAGCTGGTCGCGGGCGATTTCCTGGTCGCGGGGATCCGGCTTTTCGGCGATGAACTTGCGGATCTTGACCGCGTCGCCGGGGCTGAAGAGGAGGGTGCATTCGCCGGGGAGGCCGTCGCGGCCGGCGCGGCCGGTTTCCTGGTAATAGCCTTCGATGTTCTTGGGCAGGTCGTGGTGGATGATGAAGCGGACGTTGGACTTGTTGATGCCCATGCCGAAGGCGATGGTGGCGCAGACGACGCGGGCTTCGTCGCGCAGGAAGGCTTCCTGGTTGGCGGTGCGGGTTTCGGCGTCGAGGCCGGCATGGTAGGGGCGGGCGGCGACGCCATCGAGGGTCAGCCGTTCCGCCAGGGTTTCCGCCGTTTTCCGGCTTTGGCAGTAGACGATGCCGCTCTCCCGCGGCCGGCCCTGGACGAGCGCGAGCAGTTGCCGGTAGGGTTGCTGCTTGGGCTGGACGGTGTAGGTGAGGTTTGGGCGGTTGAAGCTGGCGATGTAGATGCCGGGGGCGCGGAGCTGCAACTGGGTGGCGATGTCGGCGCGCACCCGTTCGGTGGCGGTGGCGGTGAGGGCCAGGACGGGCACGTCCGGCAGGAGAGTGCGGAGTTCGCGGATCTGGCGGTAGTCGGGGCGGAAGTCGTGGCCCCATTCGCTGATGCAGTGTGCTTCGTCGACGGCGATCCGGTTGACGCGCCAGCGGCGGAGCCGTTCCTGGAACTCGGGCTGGGGGAGGCGCTCGGGGGCGATGTAGAGCAGGCGGTGCTGGCCGGCATCCAGCTCCTGCTGGCGGCGGCGCAGGGTTGGCAGGTCGAGGGTCGAATTGATGAAGGTGGCGGGGATGCCGCCGACGGTGAGGGCGTCGACCTGGTCCTTCATCAGGGAGATCAGGGGGGAGATGACGAGGGTCAGGCCGTCGTGGGCGAGGGCGGGGAGCTGGTAGCAGAGGGATTTGCCGCCGCCGGTGGGGAGCAGGGCGAGCACGTCGCGGCCGGCGAGGGTGTCGCGGATGATCTCTTCCTGGAGGGGCCGGAACCGGTCGTAGCCGAAATGGGTTTGGAGCAGTTGCTGGAGGTGGTTGGGGTTCATGGAGTGCCTCCGCTGGTGGATATCCCTTACATTTATTAGCATATCATCCGAGCCGCGGATTGCAAGTGCGGGCGGCGGGCTCAGGCTCAGGCGCGGACTTCGCGCAGGGGCAGGGCGCGGAGCCGGCAATGGAGGCAGGGGATGCCGGCTTCGGTTTCGTCGAGGGTGGCGAAGCCGTGGGCTTCCAGCAGGGCGCGGAGTTCGCCGCGGCGCGGCTGGAGGTCGGGGGTGAGGGCGAGGTCAACGGCGGCGCCGCAGAGGTGGGCGGAGACGAAGCCTTCGCGGCGGTTCTGGAGGATGGTTTCGACGGCTTCGGCGGCGCAGGGTGCGCCGGCGGCGCGGCGGGCGAGGATGGCTGCGAGGTAGTCGGGGGTGCCGCCGGCGCGGGCATAGAGTTCGCGGAGCTGGGCCTCGCTCATGGCGGCCATCAGCTCGGCCTGGCGGCGCAGGGTGCGCCGGCCGGAGGTGACGGTGAGGGTGGGGCCGCCGGCGGCGGCGAAGGCGGCGGCGGCGGCGGCGAGGGCGGCGAGCAGTTCCGGCGCCAGTCCTTCCTGGCTGCAGTTCCAGGCGAGGGGCATTTCCGCTTTCCGCTTTCCGCTTTTCGCTTTGGGATCCCTGGATTTCACGAATTTCTTTCTTCCCCGGCGCCGCTCCCGCGGTGCCCGGACCGTGGGGCTTGGGGACAGGTGGTGGGGCTTGGGGACAGGTACGCCCAGTCGGCCGTTCGCGCTCAGCGCCGCGGCGCCCGCGCTCGAAACTCGATTCCGTGGGGGTGCTTGTCTCCTGTCCCCAAGGCGAAAATCCGGTGGGGCTTGGGGACAGGTACACCCAGTCGGCCGTTCGCGCTCAGCGCCGCGGCGCCCGCGCTCGAAACTCGATTCCGTGGGGGTGCTTGTCTCCTGTCCCCAAGGCGAAAATCCGGTGCGGGGCTTGGGGACAGGTACACCCAGTCGGCCGTTCGCGCTCAGCGCCGCGGCGCCCGCGCTCGAAACTCGATTCCGTGGGGGTGCTTGTCTCCTGTCCCCAAGGCGAAAATCCGGAGCCGGGGATAGTCCGAGTGGCTCCGGGGTTCCCTCCCGCCGCGGCGGGGCGTCAGAGCAGGTCTTCGCCGCGCAGCCATTGTTGGAGGTCGGCCGGCAAGGGTTCGACCTTGACGACCAGGGCGGAGCTGCCGTTGGGCAGGGCGACGGTGTCGCCTTGGGCCTTGCCCACGAGCTGCTTGCCGAGGGGGGACTCGTAGGAGATGTGCCCCTTCTCGGGGTTGCCGTCGCGCAGGCCGAGGATGGCCAGGGTTTCGCCGCGGCCGCCGGCATGGCGCAGGGTGACTTGGGCGCCGGGGATGACGCGCTCGGCGACGGTGGTGGTGGCGAAGTCGAAGGCCTTGATTTCGTGGATCAGCCGTTCCAGTTCGTTGCGGCGGAGGCGGAGCAGCCGCTGGTGCTCCTTGGCGGACTTGAACTCGGCGTTCTCCCGCAGGTCGCCGTAGCCGCGGGCATGGCCGATGGCGTGGCTGTTGGCGGGGATCTGGACGGTGATGATGTCGTCCAGCTCGCGGCGGAGCAGCTCGAAGCTGCGGATCGAGGTGATCCGGTCGAGCTTGCGGACGGTGGCGGCGGCACTGCGGCTGCGCTGTTCCACGAGCGGCTTGGAGTCGGGGAAGAGGCGGACGATCTTCACCAGCAGGCTCTGCTGCTCGCCGTTGTCGAGGAGCGGGACGTGGCGGATGCAGGAGACAAGGGCGGCGATGGTCTCCGGGTCGCCATTGAGCATCAGGAAGCGCTGGAACTCCTCGTCCTCCATGAGCAGCTTGCGCAGCTCCTTGTTGGCCTTGATGTAGTTGCCGCGCACGGGGTTGGCGAGGCTTTTGAAGACGAGGGTGGGGTCGGCCATGATCTCCCGTTCCGGGCGCTTGCTCTTCCAGAGCCAGAGGAGCATGTCGGGGCTGGCGGTCTGGCGCTGGACGCGGGCGAGGATGTCGTCGAGGAAGGTTTCCGGGCCGTCGTCGGTCCTGGCGAGGATCTTGCCGAGGGGGGTGAAGAGGCGGTTGGGGAGGTCGGTGGCGGCTTCGCAGAGCCATTCCAGGCCGCAGGCGGCGAGGGTGGCTTCGAACCAGGGGGCGACGATCTTGCCGGGCAGGCCGTCGCTGATTTCGACGAACAGCGCTTTGTCGTGCCAGGGCCGGGTCATGCTGACGGCCTCCTGGAAGAGGCGGCGCAGGCGCTCGTCGCCGCCCGAGAGGCTCCAGAGCCGGCCGGCGGCCTGGGCGGCGAAGGGCGCCTGTTCCGTCTTCATGCCGAAGCGGGTGTAGAGTTCATGGACGGCGGCGAGTTCGGCATCGCCGGCGGCCAGTTCCGGGGTTTGCTCCAGGATGTCGGAAAGCTCCTCCAAATTCCGGGCCTGGTACCACTGCCGCGCCTTGCCCGGCTCGACCAGCTTGGAGATGGCGCCCCGGGCGGCGCGGCTGCCGGAGAGCAGCTTCTGGAATTCGGTTTCGCTGAGGATGGCGGGGATGTAGAGCTGGCGCAGCAGCTCGTCCGTGCAGGGAAGTTGCGGGACGATGGCGGCGGCGGTCTGCTGGCGGACCTGGTCGGCGCCGAGGCTCCCGTCGAGCGTTGTTTCCTTGCGCAGGAGGCGGGCCAGGAACGAGCCGCCGCGGATGAGCAGCAGCGTCTCCAGCGCCTGGTCCAGCGGCAAGGTGCGCTTCTGGGTGAACTGGATCTGGACCTGGTTCGCGAAGCCATCAACTTCCAGGACGGTGCCAAGCCCGAGCACCGGATGGTGGCAGAGCGTTTCGGCGAGCAGCCCCTGCATGGCCTGCCAGCGGCGGGCGATGCGGGGAATGGGCAATGACCGATCCGGGATGCCCAGCGCCTGGATCAGCCCGGCCGGGTCGGCATAGGCCGGGAAGGCCTGGTGGGCCCCGGCCGCCAGCCGGTCACGGAAGGCCGGCGAATCGTAGGCGACCTGGAGGAGCGCCTCCAGCAGGCGGAGGTCGGTGGCGGCCGGCGGGGTGGCCCGGCTCGGCTCCAGGATCAGCTCGATCCCGTTGCCCCAGAGGTCGCGCCGGTCGGGGGGCCAGAGGGCGAACAGCCGCGGCCGTTCGGCGGCCAGCCGCTCCAGCAGCGCGGGCAGCGCGGCGCGGTCGCCGTTGGCCACGGCCAGGCACAAGTCGTCAATGGAAAGAGGGGAAGTGCTCATGGATCGTTCGTTCCAGTTCGGCGCCGGCCCCGGCCGGGCGGCGCGGCCAACGGCGGCGAGGGTTGGCGCGGTCCTTCGGGGCGTCTCAGGGAACCGCGACGGATCCGCGGCGGGAAAGGGATACTGTAGCCCCCCGCGGCGCGTTTGCACGGCACCGGCCAATCGGTGGTTGCCGCGCCCGGACACAAAAAAGGCCGTGGGCTTTGGGAAAGCCACGGCCGATCCGCCACCCGGCGTCCTGCCCGGATGGAAACCGCGTCAGCGCCGCCGTCGAATCAAGGCCAGGGAGGCCAGGGCCAGCAGCGAGATGGACGCGGGCTCGGGAACCGGCGTGTAGGTATAGACCACGGTCATCACCCCGTTGGCGCTGAGGGGGTTGAACGTTCCGGCCACACCCCCGGTCCCACCGAAGTCCAGGATTTGGTTGATGTCGACGTCCACGGCGAAAGTGGCCCCCTGGTCGCCGGCATATTTGACCTCATAATCATTGCCGACATAGCCGCTCGTGGTGAGGGTCTTGGTGGCCCCGGTCAAGGTTGCCCAGTCATCGCCGGTAGTCTGGACGTCGGGGCCATCGCCATCATCTGCACCCAAGTTGAAGGTGTCGGTGTTAATGACTTGGAGGTTGGTCAGCAAATTGTTGCCATTGCCATCCAAAAGCAGAGGCTTTTTGCCATCGGACGCGCTCGTCGTGGAAGCCGAGCCGGTCGCGCCCAGCTTGACGGTCACCGTCGCCGGCTCGGCGCCATCGTTGTCAACGGTCAAGTCGCCGCCACTGATGGTCAGCGAGAGGGAGACATGGACCGAATCCAGGGTCCCCAAGCTTGAATCGAACTTGTTGAACGTCAACGGCTGCGTGAAGTTCGGCGTTCCGGGGCCGAACGCCTGCTCGTAGCTGACGGTCCCGGCCCGCAAGGAGTTCGCCGCCGCGCCGATGGCCACCAGCACTAAGCCCATTTGAATGGATTTCATCATTGATTCACTCCCGGTGCAAAACCATTTCCCAGAAAGCCAACTGAGGGTCCACCCAGCCATGGACGCAACCTCATGAAACATCATTATAAGCCTTTTGCGAAAACAATCAAGTCGCAGGTTTGCTAAAAAACTATGAGCCAGCGTCGGCCCGCCTGTCACGCCGTGGGAAAGTCCAGCCCAAAGTCAGAGGCCGGTGGGGAGGTCAATGAACTCGCCGGGAAGGGCGAAGGTGCGGGTGAGCCGCTCCAGCAGGGCGCGGACGCCCAGGGTCTCGGTGGCGTAATGGCCGGCGGCAATCCCGGTCAGGCCGGTCTCGCGGAAGAGATGGATGTGGCTGTGGGTGATCTCGCCGGTGACCAGGGCGTCGCAGCCGGCGGCGGCGGCCTCCTCCGCGGCGTCGCCCGCGCCGCCCGAGACGACGCCGAGCGTGCGGAGTTCGCCGGCGCGGCCGGGGATGACCAGGCAGCGGGTGGCGAGTTCCCGTTCCAGGCGTGCCGCCAGCTCCGGGGCGGTCAGCGGCCGGGGCAAGGTGCCGACGACGCCGATGGGCACGCCGCCATAGGTGAAGAAGGGGCGGCGGCCGGCCAGCCCGAGCCGGTCGGCGAGCCGGGCGTTGTTGCCGGCCTCCGGGTGGGCGTCCAGCGGCAGGTGGCTGGCGTAGAGGGAGATGCCGTTGCTGAACAGCAGTTCCAGCCGGCGCGCCGTCAGCCCCCGAAGCTGCTTGAGGCTGTCCTTCCAGCTCAGGCCGTGATGCACCAGCACCAGGTCGGCCGCCGCCGCCGCCGCCCGCTCGAACAGCTCCAGGCTGGCATCGACGCCGGCGACAATTTTGCGCACGGTCGGGCGCCCCTCCACTTGCAGGCCGTTGTGGGAGCTGTCCTGGCAGCCGGGCAGCCGCAGGTACGCATCCAGGTGGGCAACCAGTTCCGTGAGCGGAATCACCATCGGGGGCCTCCTTCAGAGTCGGGGACGGGGCGGACCGCTGGAAGGAAGTATAGGCCCGATTTCCGCTCTTGGCTTGGGGACAGGTGGCTTCGGGAGAGGTGACAATGCGCGATCCCGCTCGAAACCTGAAACTCGCGGGCAACGGCCGCCGCCATCCCAAGCCCACAGACAGGAATGCCCGTGCCACGTTCCCGTGCTGCCAAGAAAGTGGAGGCCCCGTCCCCGCTACCCTTCCCACCGCCTCCTCCCCGCCCCGCCCTCACTCCGCCGGCGCCGCCAGCAGCGCCTCCACCGCCGCCGTCACCTTGGGATCCAGCGGGTCGGTGCGCGAGCCGAAGCGGTGGACGGCCTTCCCGTCGCGGTCGAGCAGGAACTTGTTGAAGTTCCAGGAGATCTTGCCCGGCCCCTCCGGCGCGGTCGGCTGCGCCGTCAGGAACTGGTAGAGCGGATGGATGCCCTTGCCGCGCACGGAGATCTTGGCGAACATCGGGAAGGTGACGTTGTACTTGAGGGTGCAGAACCGCTTGATCTCGGCGTCCGTCCCCGGCTCTTGCCACATGAAATCGTTGGCCGGGAAGCCGAGGATCACGAAGCCGCGGTCCTGGTAGGTCTCGTAGAGCTTCTGCAAGCCGGCGTACTGGGGGGTGAACCCGCATTTGCTGGCGACGTTGACGATCATCACCACCTTGCCCTGGTAGGTGGCCAGGTCAACGGCCTGGCCGTCAATGTCGGCCATGGTGAACGCCAAGGCACCCCCCGGCGGCCCGCCCCCGCCGGGCGCCGCCAGCGCCAGCCCCATTTCCAGCCCGGCCAAGATTGGAATCCAGCCCCGTCGGTCCATGAGCGCCCTCCCGCGGTTTGCCACCCATCCCTCCGCCTCCCGGCCCCCCTTCCCATCGTCCGTTCGACCCGCGCCGGCGCGGCCTGGTTCCGCGGGTTGCATCCGGTGGCGGCCGTGCCACATTATCCCTTTTTCCGCTGGCGGTCGACGCCGGCAGAACGGGATTCCACCATGGCGACTCTTTCGGCGGTCAAGGCGCTGGTCATCACCGGGTTCGGGTTGAACTGCGAAAAGGAGACGGCGGCGGCGTTCCGCGCGGCCGGCGCCACCCCCGCCCTGGTCCATCTCAACGACCTGCTCGACGGCCATGCGGAGCTGGCGGAGTTCCACATCCTCGCCTTCATTGGCGGCTTCTCCTTCGGCGACCACCTCGGGGCCGGCACCGTCTTCGCCAACCGCCTCAAGCATCGGCTGCGCGGCCCGCTGGAAGCCTTCGTCAAGGCCGGCAAGCTGGTCATCGGCATCTGCAACGGCTTCCAGACCCTCACCCGCCTCGGCCTGGTCCCCGCCCTCGGCGGCCGCCTCTTCGAGCAGCAGGTCGCCCTGGCCCAGAACCGCCAAGGCGTCTTCCGCGACGCCTGGGTCATGCTCAAGGCCAACTCCGCGTCCCCTTGCGTCTTCACCCAGGGGCTTGACCTGCTGCCGCTGCCGATCCGCCACGGCGAAGGGCGCTTCGTGGCGATGGACGCGGCCACGCTCCAGCAGCTTGAAGCCCAAAACCTGGTCTGCCTGCGCTATGCCAGCCCGGAGACCGGCGAGCCGGCCGGGAGCTTCCCCGAGAACCCCAACGGCTCGGCGAACGCCATCGCCGGCATCTGCGACCCCAGCGGCCGCATCTTCGGCCTGATGCCGCACCCCGAAGCCTACCTCTCCCCCTTCAACCATCCGCAGTGGCCGCGGCAGAAGCTCAACGGCGTGCTGCCGGAAAAGGGGCTTGGCCTCCAGCTCTTCGCGAACGCCGTCCGCTTCGCCGCCGCCGAACTCGCCTGAGCCGCCGGCGCCCTTGCAGCGGGGCGCGTGCCGGCTTTGTGACGTGCCTGCCTGGCTCCTCCCGGCGGTTTCGTTTCCTTCTGGGGGCTGCCGCGGGGGTGGCGGCAGCCAATGTCCGGAAAAGCGCGCTCGCCGGTGGCCGGGGTCTTGTAGTTTGCGGGGGGGGTATCTACATTACGCTCCACAGACCCTTGTCCCTTCATTGTTCAAATGGGTGCGCGGGCACGGAGGATCGAAGCGGGCATGAAAATTTCGGAACAGTTGCGGCCGGCGCTGGTCAAGGTCGGCTTGGAGAGCACGGAAAAGGATGAGCTGTTCGAGGAAATGATCCAGCTCTTCGTGGACAACGGGCTGCTGGCGGACCGGGAAGCGGCGCTGACGGCCCTGCGGGAGCGCGAGGCGAAGATGAGCACCGGCATTTCCCGCGGCCTGGCGCTGCCGCACGGCAAGGTGCGCGAGGCCAAGGGGCTGCTGCTCGCCCTCGGCGTCTCCAAGGCCGGCATTGATTATGACTCGCTGGATGGCGAGCCGGTCTACGTGGTGCTGACGGTGCTGGCGGAGATGGGCAATCCCGGCCCGCACATCGAGGCGCTGGCGGAGATCAGCCGCCTCTTTTCCATTCCCGACTTCCTCATGCGCCTGCGCCGGGCGGAGTCGCCGGAGGCGGTGCTGAAGGTGATCCGGGAGGAGGAATGACGCCGGCGTTCCCGGCGCCGGCGGGCAGAGGATGCGAGGGCGCATGGACGACTTGCTGAAACGGATGCTGGCGGTGGAGCGCGAGGCGGCGGCGCGGCTCAAGGCGGCGGAGGCGGAAGCGGCCACGGCGCTGGCCACCGGGCGGCGTGAGGCCCAAGCCCTTGCGGAGCGCTCCCGGGCGGCGGCCGCGGCGGCCGCCCAGGAAGAGATCCAAAAACGGGTCGCCGCCGCCGAAGCCGAACGCGGCCGCGGGCTGGCGCGGATCGCCGCCGTCCTCGATGCCACGGAACGGGAATGGCTGGGCCGTCGGCCGGCCACGGTGGCCGCCGCGGTGGAGTTGTTCCTGGCGGGGGCCGGGGGGGCGGAGCGGCCATGAGCCGGCATGTGGATGGCGCCACCGACTTCGATTATCTGGCCGCCCGGCTGCACGCCCGCTGGAGCCAGGCCGTGCGTGGCCCGGAATTGCGGGCCCTGCTCGATTCGGGCATTCCCGCCTTGGCCCGCACCTTGGCCGGCCGCGAGATCGATATCGCCCGCCCCGCCGAGATCCAGAAGCAGCTCACGCTGCAACTCGCCGCCGAACTGGAGGCCATGGCCGGCGAGGCCGGGGGCGCCTCCCCCGCCGCCGCCTGGTTCCGCTGCTTCACCGGCCGCCTCTTCCTGGAAAACCTGAAGACCCTCCTCCGCCAGCGGCTCCAGCCCCAGCCGGAAGGCGAGCTGGCCTTCCTCCTCCTCGACGGCCCCGGCATCCCGCCACTGGACACGGCCCGCTTCCTGGCGGCCCCCGCCCTGGCCGCCGCCGCGCCCTGGCTGCCGCCCACCCCGTTCACCGCCGGGGCCGTCCCCGTGCTCGCGGCGTTCGACCGGCAGCCGGACCTCTTCGCCGCTTCCACCCGCCTCGACACCCTCTTCCATGAAACCTTGGCGACGTGTGCCACCACCCTGCCGCCGCCCATGCGCCCCGCCGCCACCGACCTCGCCGCCGGCATCGGCGACCTCTTCAACCTGGTGCTGCTGCTGCGCAACCGCGAGGTCTACCGCCTCCCCGCCGGCCAGGTGCGCCCGCTCCTGGCGCCCGTCGGCAGCCTGGCCCGCGGCGGGAACGGGACGCTGGCGCTGCTGAGCGACGCGACGCTGCCGCCCGAACGGTTCCTGGCGGCGCTGCCGGCCGCCCCGCGGGCGCAACTGGCCCCGGTCTGGGCGGAGCCGCTCCACCACCGGGAAAACCAGCTCTGGGCCGGGCTCTACCGGCGCGCCTGCCGCTGGTTCAACGATTTCGCCGCCCCCGGCAGCGCCGCCGCCGCCTATCCGCTCCTGCGCCAGATGGAATGGCGCAACCTCTGCCGGCTGTTCGAGGGGCTGCGCTTCCACCTGGAGCCGGCCGAACTCCGCGCCCTGCTGCTCTGCCTGGACTAGAAAGTCGGTGGCACCCTCCCCGGCGCCACACCCGAAAAGCCACGGCCAGCAATTCCTGACTCAGTGACCCAATGACTCCCTTGAACAGCAGGTCTCCCGCCCTGCGAGGGTTGCCTGGACGGCAGGTCCGACGGCAGGTCTCCCGCCCTGCGAGGGTTGCCTGGACGGCAGGTCCGGCAGGTCCGGCGGCCGGCGCGAGTTTCGAGCGCGAATTCCATTTGCCGCTTGCCGCGCTACGTTTCCGCCAGTCGCTGCCGCCAGAACTGTGACCCTGACCCCGTTCGAGGATCATGGGCTGGAGGGGAAGGCCCCGCCGGCCCAGGAGATGCCATGTTCAAACCGGTGCCCATGCTCAAGTTGACGGTGCTGGTCCTGCCACGGCATGTGGACGCGCTCACCCGCAGCCTTGGCCGCTCCGGCTTCGTCCACCTCGTCTCCGCCCCCGCCCAGTCGCCGGAGCACCTCCTGCAACAGGTCAGCCGGGGCGATGACCGGAAACGGCTGGAAGCCCGGCTGCAACGCTGCCGCGACCTCTTCGGCCGCCTCGAACTGCGGGAGCCGGACGCGCCGCCGCCCGCCGCCGCGCCCGGCGCGGAAACGGGGCTGGCGCCGGCGGCGGCCGCGGTCGAGGCGGCGGACGAAGCGCTGCTCGCCCGCCTCGAACCGGCCTGCCACGCCGAAGCGGCGGCCGCCGGCGCCCTCCTCCAGGAGTCCGGCCTGCTCGTCAAGAGCGTGGAACTGCTCAACGCCAATCCCTTCCTGCGGGACGTGCCGCTCCCGGAGCTGCGCCAGCTCGCCCACCTTCATGTCGTCTTCGGCCAGCTCCCCTTGCAGGCCGCCGTCCCCGTCGCCGCCCGCCTGGCCGGCCGGGCCTTGCTGCTCCAGGAGGAGACGCCCGACGGCACTGCCCTGCGCCTGCTGGCCGTGGCGCCCCGGGCCCAGCGTTTCGCCGTGGACGCGGAATTGGCCAAGGCCGGCTTCCGCCCCGAGCCCCTGCCTCCCGACCTGGCCGGGACGGGCGCCGAGGCGCAGGCCCAGCTCCGGGGCCGGCTGGGCGAGTTGCTCCTGGAGCTGGAGCACCATCGCGAACGCATCCGCGAGCTGGCAGCGGCCTCGCGCCCCAGCCTCGAAAGCCTCTGCTGGCGGCTGAAGTCGCGCCTGGCTGAACTGCACGCCCAGGAGCAGTTCGGCGCCCTCAGCGAACTGGTCTGCGTCGCCGGCTGGATTCCCGCCGCCCGCCGGGCGGATGCCGAACGGCTGGTGCGCGAGGCCACCGACGGCCTGGCGCTGGCGGAGTTCGCACCCCCCACGGCGGCGGAACTGGTGGGTGATGGCGACGCCAAGGTGCCGGTCGAGTTCCAGCGCTCCGCCTGGCTTGAGCCGTTCCAGGAGCTGGTGGCGCTCTATGGCGTGCCCCGCTACAGCGAGATCGAGCCGTCGCCCGTGCTCGCGGTTGGCTTCGTCCTCATGTTTGGCGTCATGTTCGGCGACCTCGGCCACGGGCTGGTGCTCGCCCTCGCCGGGCTGGCGACCCGGCGCAGCCGGCCGGCGACCCGCAAGGCCGGCACCTTCCTGCTCTTCGGCGGTCTGGCCTCCATGCTCTTCGGCCTGCTTTACGGCAGCCTTTTCGGCTATGAGCAATTCCGCTGGCTCCACCACACCTGGACCGTCTCCCCGCTGCATTCGCCGGGGCGGCTCTTCCTCGCCGGCATCGGCATCGGCGTGCTCACCCTCAGCGCCGGCGTGATCCTCAACATCCTCAACCACTTCCGCCGCCGCCAATTCGCCGCCGGCATCTTCGACAAGGCCGGCGTGCTCGGCCTGCTCTTCTACTGGGGCGCGCTCACCCTCGGCGTCCTGGCCTGGCGGCGGGGCGACGTGCCCGCCTGGGCGGCGGCACTGGCGCTGGCGCTGCCGCTTGGGCTGATCTTCCTCCGCGAACCCGTCGGCCTCTTCCTCCACCGGCGGCGGGCCGGCGGGGCGCCGCCGGCGGAAGAGGGGTGGGGCGCCGTCCTCTTCATCGCCTTCATGGAAGTTTTCGAGACGGTCACTACATTCCTCGGCAACACCGTCTCCTTCATCCGCGTCGGCGCCTTCGCCCTCAGCCACGCGGCCTTGTGCCTGGTCATCTACACCGTTGGCGACATGCTCCACGCGCTGCCGGGCGGCAGCCTCTGGGTTGCCCTCACCGCCATTGCCGGCAATGCCATCGTCATCCTGTTGGAGGGGCTGATCGTCGCCATCCAGGGGCTGCGCCTGCAATACTACGAGTTCTTCAGCAAGTTCTTCAGTGGCGACGGCACCCGCTACGCCCCCTTCCGCCTCACCTGATTTCCGGGCGAAGAATTTCCCCACAAATCTTTTAGCCCACGAAACACACGAAACCACACGAAAAATTTATTTTTCGATTTTTAGCGACAATTGGCGAGAGTTAGTGGTTAAAAGGTTTTATGGGTTTTGATTTGTTGGCAAAAATGGTTTGCCACTTTGTTTCGTGTGTTTCGTGGGCAAAAACGGTTTGGCGCTTTGATTCGTGTTGATTTGTGTGGATTCGTGGGCAAAAAGGGTTTGAATTCTTTCGTGGTGTTTCGGGGACAAAAAAACTGACCCAGAGAGGAGCCTCCAATCATGAAACATGGTGAAATTACCGGATGGGCCGTGGCCCTGCTGGCCTTGGCAACCGCCGCGGCGGCCCGGGCGCAGCCGGCGGTGGCCCCGGCGGAACCGGCCGTGACGGCGGCCGTGACGGCGGCCGCCGCCAGCGACCGGGCCTGGATCGCCGTTTCCATCGCCGCGGTGATGGCCGTCGCCTGCCTCGCCGCCGCCTATGCCGTCGCCCGGGTCGGCGCCGCCGCCATGGGGGTGCTGGCGGAAAAGCCGGAGCTGACCGGCCGCGTCCTCATCTTCGTCGGCCTCGCCGAAGGCATCGCCATCTACGGCCTGATCATCGCCATCATGCTCCTCGGCAAACTCTGACCTCGAACTCGACCTCGACCTGAAGCCGGAGGGGCGGCTGCGCCATGGCCTTCCATATCATCGGTGACCGCGACACGATCCTGGGGTTCCAGTTCGCCGGCGTGGCCGGCGCCCCCGTCGCCTCCGCCGCCGAGGCCCAGGCCGCCTTCCGCCAGGCCCTGGACCGCGCCAACTGCCGCGTCCTGATCCTCACCGAGCAGGTCGGGGAATGGCTGGCCGCCGAGGCTGCCGCCCACCGGCTCACCGCCGCGCCGCCGTACCTGGTGGAAATCCCGGATCTCTGGGAAACCCCCGTCCGCCGCCAGAGCCTCGAGGGGATGATCCAGGAGGCCGTCGGCATCAAGCTGGGCAAGGAGAAGCCGTGACCGACCAGGAAGAGAAACTGCAACGGGAAATCCTCGCCGAGGCGGAGCGCAAGGCAAAACGGCTCCGCGACCGCGCCAGCCAGGAGGCGAAGAAGCTCCTCGACCAGGCCGCCGCCGACGCCGCCCAGGCCCGGGCCGCCCAGCTCGCCGCCGCCACCGCCGAGGGCGAGGCCCGGGCCCGCGCCATCGCCGCCGGCATCCGCCAGGAGGCCCGCCGCCAGTGGCTGCTCCGCCGCGAAAATCATCTCCGCGACGCCTTGGCGGCCGCCTTGGCCGAGCTGGAGGCGCTGGCGGGCGACCGCCGCGCCGACCTCCTGGAAACGCTCGCCGCCGAAGCCCTGGCCATCCTCGGAGCCGACCCCGCCCTGGAATTCGCCGCCCCGCCCCCCGACGCCGCCCAGCTCACCCCGGAACGCCTCGCCACCGCCGCCCGCCGCGCCAACCTGGATCCGGCACTGGCCGCCGGCTGGCGCGTCGTCGCCGATCCCGCCTTGCCCCCCGGACTGGCCGTGCGCACGGCGGCGGGACGCCTGGCCGTGGACCAAAGCTTCCGCGCCCGCCTGGAACGGCTGGAACCGGCGCTCCGCGCTCGCCTCGCCGCCGAACTGGGTGCCGCCAACCCACCCCCAAACCTCGATGCCGCCACCGGTTCCCTGAAGGTTTCTGGGGGAGACGAAGCCCCGTCAAACACGAATCTTCACTAAGCCGCACTAAAAAATCCCAGCGCTTGAGCTTTCGCCTCCTTTCGTGTGTTTCGTGGGCTAAGAATTTGAAAAAAAGACTGATCCGATGACACAGCAGCAGCCACAATCCCCGCCGCCGGCCGCCGGCCGGCTGGTGCGCATCAACGGGCCGATCGTCGAGGCGGAGGGGATGCTCGCCGTCGGCATGCTGGAAGTGGTCGCGGTCGGCGCCGCCGGGCTGATCGGCGAGGTGATCCGGATCCGCGACGACCGGGCGACCATCCAGGTCTACGAGGACACGGCCGGGCTGCGCCCCGGCGACCCGGTGCGCGGCACCGGCCACCCCCTCTCCGTCACCCTTGGCCCCGGCTTGGTCGGCTCGATCTATGACGGCATCCAGCGGCCGCTGGCGGTCATCGCCCGCGCCAGCGGCATGGCCATCCCCCGGGGCGCCAAGGCGTCGCCGCTGGATTTGGAGCGGGCCTGGCCGTTCCAGCCCGTGGCCAAGCCCGGTGCCGAACTCCGCCCCGGCCAAGTCTGGGGGGAGGTGCAGGAGACGCCGGCCATCCGCCATCGGCTGCTGGTGCCGCCGGAGTGCGCCGGGACGCTGCTGGAGATTGCCGGGGAAGGCCCTTGCCGCGTCGGCGACCGCCTCGGCAGCGTGCGGACTCCGCAAGGGGCCGAACGGCCGCTGGGGCTGACCAGCGTCTGGCCCGTGCGCCGGCCGCGCCCCGCCGCGGGGCGGCTGCCGCTGACCACGCCGCTCGTCACCGGCCTGCGGGTGATTGATGCCTTCTTCCCCATTGCCGCCGGCGGCACAGCCGCGATCCCCGGCGGCTTCGGCACCGGCAAGACCATGACCCAGCACGCGCTGGCCAAGTGGGCCTCGGCGGACCTGATCGTCTACATCGGCTGCGGCGAGCGCGGCAACGAGATGACCGAGGTGCTCCGCGAGTTCCCCGAGCTGGTGGATCCGCGCACCGGCCGCTCGATGATGGAGCGGACCATCCTCATCGCCAACACCTCCAACATGCCGGTCGCCGCCCGCGAAGTCAGCATCTACACCGGCATCACCCTCGCCGAATACTACCGCGACATGGGCTACCACGTCGCCGTCATGGCCGATTCCACCTCGCGCTGGGCCGAGGCGCTGCGCGAACTCTCCGGACGCCTGGAGGAGATGCCGGCCGACGAGGGGTTCCCCGCCTACCTGCCCTCGCGCCTGGCCGAGTTCTACGAACGCGCCGGCCGCGTCCGGACCCTCGCCGGCGCCGAGGCCTCCGTGACCGTCATCGGCGCCGTCTCCCCCCCGGGCGGCGACTTCTCCGAGCCGGTCACCCAGCACACCAGCCGCTTCATCCGCTGCTTCTGGGCGCTCGACCGCGACCTCGCCAACGCCCGCCACTACCCCGCCATCAGTTGGCTGGCCAGCTACAGCGAATACCTGGGCGAGGTCGCCGGCTGGTGGCTGGGGCGCGACCCCGGCTGGCAGGCCGCCCGCGACACCCTCATGGACATCCTCCAGCAGGAAGTCAAGCTCCAGCGCATCGCCAAGCTGGTCGGCCCCGACGCCCTGCCCGACGAGCAGCGGCTGACCCTCCTCCTCGCCGAGCTGGTGAAGAACGCCTTCCTCCAGCAGAACTCCTTCGACCCCAATGACATGTACTGCCACCCCGAGAAACAGGTCGGCATGCTCAACCTCCTCGTCGCCTTCCAGCGCCGGGCCCGCCAGTTCCTCAAGCGCGGGGGCACCGTCGCCGAAATCCGCGAGCTGGCCTGCTTCGAGCCGGTGCTGCGGATGAAGAACCAAATCCCCAACGAGGGCGCCGCCGCCGCGCTGGCCCAGCTTTTGCGGCAAGTGACCGCGGAGTTCGACGCCAAGGATCAGCGGTTCGGCACCGCGCCGTGAAACGTGGCATTCGCGGTTGCTTTTGTGGGTTTGCCCTTTACAGTGGGCTGTTTCCACGTTTCGAAACGGAAAAGTGCCCGATGAGCAGCGAATCCCACGCGCACCCCCCTGTCACCACCGGCCCCAAGGGCTGGCTCGGCTACCGCCCGGAAATCAAGGTGGTGGATTGCACGGTCCGCGACGGCGGGCTGATGAACAACCACCTGTTCGACTTCCCCTTTGTCCAGGCCATCTTCGACACTTGCGGCGCCGCCGGCATTGATTACATGGAGGTCGGCTACAAGGCCGACCAGAAGATCTTCGCCCGTGACAAGCACGGCACCTGGCGGTTCTGCGTCGAGGACGACCTGCGCCGCATCGTCCCCGAAAGGCATCCCACCACCAAGCTCTCGGTGATGGCCGACGCCGAGAAGACGGATTACCATGCCGACATTCCGCCGCGGGCCCAGAGCGTGGTTGACCTGGTGCGGGTCGCCACCTACATCCACCAGATCCCGACGGCGCTGGACATGATCAAGGACGCGCACGACAAGGGGTACGAGACGACGCTGAACCTGATGGCGGTCTCCACCGTGCCCAACTCCGAGCTGGACAGCGCCCTGGAGCTGCTGGCGGCCTCGGAGGTGGGGACGCTCTACGTGGTGGACAGCTTCGGCTCGATGTACAACGAGCAGGTCCGGGCGCTGGTCTGCAAGTTCCTGCATTTCGCCAAGCCGGCCGGCAAGGAAGTGGGGATCCACACCCACAACAACATGCAGCTCGCCTTCGCGAACACGATCGAGGCGATCACCCTGGGCGCCAACCGGCTCGACGCCAGCATCGCCGGGCTGGGGCGCGGGGCCGGCAACTGCCCGATGGAGCTGCTGCTCAGCTTCCTGCACAACCCCAAGTTCCGCATCCGCCCGGTGCTCCAGTGCATCCAGGACCATGTGGAGCCGCTGCGGGAAAAGCTGCGCTGGGGGTTCGCCATCCCCTACATGATCACCGGCCACCAGAACCAGCATCCCAAGGACGCGATGGAGTTCATGGAGGGTGCGGACTACCGGCAGATCGTGGGCTTCTACGACGCGATCACCGAAGAGCAGTGAGGCGGCACCGGCCGCCGCCGTCAGGCCCCGGCCTTGAGCCGGAGCCAGGCGTAGAAGAACGGCGCGACCAGCATCAGGCTGTCGAGCACGTCCAGGACGCCGCCCAGGCCGGGGATCTTCCCTGAATCCTTGGCTTGGGCGGCGCGCTTGCAGGCCGACTCCGCCACGTCCCCCCAGAAGCCGAGGACGGTGCAGGCCACGCCCCAGGCCACGGCGCCCTTCCAAGTCAGCACGTCCACGCCGTTGAACTCCCACTTGGTCGGCAGGAGCAGCACCAGGGCGAGGGCGGTGCCGACACTGGCCGCCAGGCCGCCGGCAAATCCCTCCCAGCTCTTCTTCGGGCTGACGGCGGGCATCATCTTGTGGTTGCCGCCCGGCAGCTTGGAGGTGAGCATGCCGGCCGCATAGGCGCCGATGTCGCCGGCCTTGGTGACGGCGATGAGGAAGAGCGTCAGCCAGCGGCCGTCGGGCGCGAAGCCGGTGTTGAAATAGACTCGGGGGATGAAGGCGAGGGTCCAGGCGATGTAGAGCAGGCCGCCGAGGGAGGCCAGCAGGTCCAGGATCGCCCCGGGGCTGGCGCCGCGGCGGAAGACCTGGAGGAAGCCGAGGGCGACGAAGGTGGCGATGACGCCAGTCTGGAGCACGTCCGTCCAGAGCAGCCGCTGCTCACCGAAGCAGGCGGGGAGGAAGCCGGCGGCCAGGATGACGAGGACGGCGAAGACCCGGGTGAGGGTGGGGAAGCCGGCCGCGCCGCAGCCCTTGGCCAGGTTGTGGAACTCGCCGGCGGCGACCCAGGCCAGCCAGGCGCAGAGCAGGGTGAAGACGGCGGCGCCGGGCACCCCCGGCCAGCCGAGGGAAAGCAGCGCCGCCGTGCCGAGGAGAAGACCGCTGACCAACCGCCACTTGAACATCTTGCCACCCTTCTCACGCCTCCCGGCGCCGGAATTCCGTTGCCCGTTGCCGAACCATCTTGACCAGCGATCCGGTTAGTGCTTGAAACTCTTTCAACCGCTAACTTCCGCTGACGATCCGCCAATCTCCAGTCACTCCCGCTATCATTTCCACCACGATTTCATCAAGCAATTGGTGTCAATTCGTGAAATTAGTGGACAAAAACCGCTTTGCCGCCGCCGGCGGCGCCGTGAAGATTTGTCGGCTGGGGATCAGACTCCGCCGAAGCGCCGCTGGCGGCGGGCATACTCCTCCAAGGCCAGGACAAACTCGGCGCGGCCGAAGTCCGGCCAGAGGCACGGGGTCACGTACAGTTCGGCGTAGGAGAGCTGCCAGAGCAGGAAGTTGCTGAGCCGCAGCTCGCCGCTGGTGCGGATCAGCAGGTCGGGGTCGGGCAGCCCCGCGGTGTACAGCTCGCCGGCGACCGTCTCCTCGGTGACCGCCTCGGGATCCAGGGTGCCGGCGCGCACCCGTTCGGCGATCCGGCGGGCGGCCCGGGCCAGCTCCTCGCGGCCGCCGTAGCTCAAGGCGAGGGTGAGCACGCCAGCCGTGTGGTGGGCCGTGCGGGCCATGACTTGTTCGAGGAGGGTCCGCGGCCCGGCGGGCAAGCGCTCGACCTGGCCGATGACGTGGAGCCGCAACTGGTGCCGGTGCAGATCCTTCTCCCGCTCGCGCAGGAAGCGTTCCAGGAGCCGCATCAGCGCCGCGACCTCCGCCGCCGGCCGGCGCCAGTTCTCCGTGCTGAAGGCGTACAAGGTCAGATAGGGGATCTTGAACTCGCCGCACAGCTCCACCACCCGGCGGACGCTCTCCGCGCCGGCCCGGTGCCCCTCGAGCCGCGGCAGCCCCCGGCCCTGGGCCCAGCGGCCGTTGCCGTCCATGATGATGGCAATGTGGCGGGGATGCGGGGGCGGGTTCAGTTCCGGCATGGCGCAACACCTCTTCGCGGCGAGTTCCGCTTTCGCTGGAATGGAATCAGGCGAAGAAGGTCTGGTCGCGGCCGGGGCCGACGGAGACGATGTCGATGGGGGCGCCGACCAGCTCGGAGAGGCGCCGGAGGTAGGCCTGGGCGTTGGCGGGGAGGTCGGTCCACTTCCGGGCCGGCGCGGTCGGCGCGCTCCAGCCCGGCAGCGTCTCATAGACCGGCCGCGCCCGCTCGACCACGGCCGGGTCGTCGGGCAGCTCCGTGTGGCGCACGCCGTCCACCTCATAGGCGACGCAAATCTGGAGGGCCGGCAGGCCGTCCAGCACGTCGAGCTTGGTCACCGCCAGGCCGGTGGTGCCGTTGAGCATGACGGCGTAGCGGGTGGCGACGGCGTCGAACCAGCCGCAGCGGCGGGGGCGGCCGGTGGTGGTGCCGAACTCGCGCCCGGTGGCCCGCAGCCGCTCGCCGGTGGCGTCGTTCAGCTCGGTCATGAACGGGCCGGAGCCGACCCGGGTGGTGTAGGCCTTGGCGACGCCGATGCTCCGGTGGATCTGGTTGGGGGGCACCCCGGTGCCGGTGCAGGCGCCGCCGGCGGTGGTGTTGCTGCTGGTGACGAAGGGGTAGGTGCCGAAGTCCACGTCCAGCCAGGTGCCCTGGGCACCCTCGAAGAGGATGCGGCGGTTCTCCCGGATCGCCTGGTGGAGCAGGAGGGTGGTGTCCCGCACCAACGGCGCCAGGGCGGCGGCGACCGGCTGGAGGGCGGCCCACTCGGCGTCAATGTCATAGTCGGTCACCCCGGCGCGCCGGAAGCGCTCCTGGTAGGCGGCGGCCTGCTTGCGGAAGAGCGCCTCCAGCCGGGCCGGGTCGCGCAGCTCGCCGGCGCGGATGCCGACGCGGTTGATCTTGTCGGAGTAGGCGGGGCCGATGCCGCGGCGGGTGGTGCCGATCTTGCCCTCGCCGAGCCGGCTTTCGTTGACGCCGTCCATGACTTGGTGGAAGGAGAAGACCAGGTGGGCCCGGGAGCTGATGAACAGCCGCCCGGCGGTGGCGATGCCGCGGGCCGCCAGGTCGGTCAGTTCCTGGTGCAGCCCCAGCGGGTTCACCACCAGGCCGTTGCCGATGATGCAGAGGGTGCCCGGGTGGAGGATGCCCGAGGGGATCAGGTGCAGTGCGTATTTCTCGGAACCGATCTCGACCGTGTGCCCGGCGTTGTTGCCGCCCTGGAAGCGGACGACGACCTCGGCCTGCTCGGTCAGCACGTCAATGATCTTCCCCTTGCCTTCGTCCCCCCACTGGAGGCCGACCAATACCGTGTTAGCCATGTCCAAACCTAACCTGAATTATTCACCACCCCGTCACGAAGGCCACGAAGTCCGAGCGAAGCCAATCTTCCCAGGAATGCCCCAGCCGGCCACGGGGGTCGCCGGCGGGGAATGACCCAAAAAACCAAAGAAATCAATGTAAGCCGGAGATGGGGGAAATCAATCCGCCCGGTGGCCTGGGCCGTTCGCAAACCCCGCCGGCGCCGTCTATAGTCTGGAGATTGGATTGTCCAGGGTCGCTTCCTCTCTCCGGACCGGCAAAAGGAGTGCGCGATGAATTGGCTGCTGAAACAGGGGCTGGCCCGGCTGCTGCCGCCATTGCTGGGATGGTTGCTGCTGCTCTCCGCCGCCGGCCAGGCCCCGTTGCTCGACGGCCTCGGGTTCGAGAGCGAAATCGTCCGGCGGGAGAAGGAGTTCCCGGTCACCCCGGGCCGGCCGCCGCCGGCCCGCCCCGCCCAGTTCTCCGGCGGCGAGGGGCTGCCGCCGCTGCCGTTGCCGGCGGTGCCGCTGCGGCGCACCGAGAAGAAGAACCCGCCGCGGCCGCCGGTGCTGGTGGCGAAGATCGCCGCCGGCCAGGCCGCCGACTGGGCCATGAATCCGGGGGATGTCGAGAACCTGCTGCGCTGGATGGCGGAGAACCTGAAGGTGCATTTCAGCTCCATCAACCTGCCGCTGGAGCGCATCCCCGAAAACCCCAAGGACGTGCCCGTGCTCTACCGCACCGGCCACCAAGCCTTCGAGTTCACCCCGGAAATCCGCCGCCAGCTCCGCGACTACCTGCTGAAGGGCGGAACCCTCGTCTTCGACACCTGCCACGGCCGCGGCGACTTCTTCTTCTCCGCCCTGCGCGAGATGCAGACCCTGGTGCCGGAGCGCCCCCCCTACCGCCTCACCGCCGGCCATCCCCTCTTCAACGCCTTCACCGAAATCAAGGACTTCAACTACCGCGCCGATGCCCGCCAGGCCGGCGCCAACCCCGCCGACCCCGGCATCATCGGCATCGATATCGACTGCCGCACCGCCGTCTTCCTCTTCCGCTGGGACGCCAGCTCCGGCTGGGACAACCGCGCCGACCAGGAGATGAAAGCCTGCTTCGGCTATTCCGTCGAGACCGCCCGCAAGCTCGGTGCCAACCTCATGGCCTACGTCACCGCCGAACACAGCACCGCCGTCCCCCTCAGCCGCGCCCTCCAGTTCGCCGACGCCTCCCCCGAGAAGAGCGGCAAGTTCCTCATCGCCCAGGCCACCTACGGCGGCCGCTGGCGCACCCGCGAAGCCGGCCTCTCCATGCTGCTCAACGTCTTCCATGAAAAGACCAAGACCCCCGTCCGCTTCGCCACCGAGGCGCTGCCGCTCACCTCGCCGCGCCTCAGCGAGGTGCCCTTCCTCTACCTGACGGGGCATGACGCCTTCCGGCTGACCGCCGCCGAGCAGGCCGGCCTGCGCCAGTACTTGCAGCGCGGCGGCATCCTCTTCGCCGAAGCCTGCTGCGGCCGCGAGGAGTTCGACCGCGCCTTCCGCCGCGAGCTGGCCGCCGCCCTCGGCGGCGCCGAACTCCAGCCGCTGCCGGCCACCCACCCGCTCTACCAGTACCCGAACCGCATCACCAGCGTCCAGCCCCGGCCGGCCCTCGCCAAGCGCGTCGGCGCCACGGGCAGGATGGCGCCGCGCCTCTTCGGCCTGAACCTGAACGGCAGCCTGGCCGTGATCTACAGCCCCGACGGCCTGGCCTGCGGCTGGGAGCTGGCCGAATGCCCCTACTGCCGCGGCTATGCCCCGCCCGACGCCCTCAACCTCGGCGTCAACATCCTCTCCTACGCGATCCTGCAGTGATTCCGGGGAGGGCGGCGTCCCGCAATCCAGGTTTTCCGGGCCCGGGCTGGGCCGCCGCCGCCGCTTCATCGGGGGTGTATATTGTGCCAAAACGGCGCATGGCGGCAACGGCGGAACTCGGCTCATGAAAGGCGGCACCCATTTCCTCGACCGGCTGATCGGACGGCTGGACCGGCTCGACCCGGCCAGCGTCCAGGCCTATGTCCTGCGGCTGGTGCGGGAGAAGGGGTTCCTGGAGACGGTCTTCAACACGATCAAGGAAGGGGTGGTGGTCATTGACCACGACCTGGCGATCCAGTACGTCAACCGCGCCGCCCGCAGCTTGCTCGGCCTGGGCGAGATCTGCGCCGGCGAACGGATCGACCGCTACCTGCGCGAGGTCAACTGGCGGCGGGTGATGACGGGCGACGGCGGGGAGTGGCAGCGGCTGGCGATGCAGGAGATCGAGGTCTTCTATCCCGTGCATCGGCTGTTGCGGTTCTATCTGCTTCCCTACCGGGACGTGGTGCCGGGGAGCGACCGCATCCCGATGGCGGTCCTGATCCTGCACGACGTCACCGAGCTGCGCCAGGATGCGCAGAAGAACCTGGAGTCGCAGCGGGTCAAGGCGATCACCATGCTGGCCGCGGGGGTGGCCCACGAGATCGGCAACCCGCTCAACAGCCTGACCATCCACCTGCAACTGCTGGATCGCCGGCTGCGGAAGGCGCCGGTGGCGGCGGCGGCGGCGGCCGAGCTGGTCGGGGTCGCCTTGCAGGAAGTGCAGCGGTTAGATGACATCGTCAACAACTTCCTCCGGGCCGTGCGTCCGGTGCCGCCCGACTTGCAGCCGGTGGCGCTGCGCGAGCTGATGCAGGAGGCGCTGGAGTTCATGCGCGCCGAGATCGAGGGGCGCGGCGTGCTGGTGGAGACGTTGTGGCCAGCCCAGGTGCCGATCATCCTGGGGGACAAGGCGCAGCTCACGCAGGCATTCTACAACCTCCTGAAGAACGCAATCCAGGCCATGCCGGAGGGGGGGCTGCTGCGCATTGCCGGCGAGGAGACGGACGAGTTCCTGGAGCTGCGCTTCGCCGACAGCGGCAAGGGGATCCCCGCCGAGGTCTTCCCACACCTGCTGGAGCCCTATTACACCACCCGCGCCGGCGGCAGCGGCCTGGGGCTGGTGATTGTCGACCGCATCATCCGCGCCCACGGCGGCGAACTCGGCATCGAGACGCAGCCCGGCGAAGGCACCGTCTTCACCCTGCGCCTGCCCCTGATCCACCGCCGCGTCCGCCTGCTGGGCGCCCCGGCGGGGGAAGGCGCGCCCCGCCCCCCGCCGCCCCAAGGCGAAGGAGAGCCCCCATGGAACCCGTCCGCCGGGAAGAATTGATTGCCGCGATGACGGCGACCTTTGGCGCGGATTCGCGGCGGATCCGCCACGCCCTGGCCGTGCTGGACTACGCCGAGCAGCTCCTCGCGGCGGAGCCGGGCGATCCGGCCACGGTCACCGCCGCGGCGCTCCTCCACGATATCGGCATCCCGGCGGCCGAACGCCAGCACGGCTCGGCGGCGCCGCGCTTCCAGGAGCTGGAGGGGCCGCCGATCGCCCGCGCCATCCTGGAACGGCTCGGCGTGGCGCCCGCGGTCACCGCCCATGTCTGCCGCATCGTCGGCTCCCACCACAGCGCCGGCGACATTGACACCCCGGAATTCCGGATCGTCTGGGACGCCGATTGGCTGGTCAACCTGCCGGAGGAGCATGGCGAGCTGCCGCCGGCCCGGCGCCAGGCCTTGGCCGACCGCGTCTTCCGCACCGCCACCGGCCGCCGCCTGGCCGCCGCCTACCTGGCCGGGGCGCCACCAACCCCATCCGCCGAGCCGCAGCCATGAAACCGGTCATCCTGATCATTGACGACGAGCGCAACACCCGCGAGGGGCTGGCCCGGGCGCTGCGCGAGGAGTATGCCATCCTCCTCGCCGAAAACGGCCGCGCCGGCCTGGAGCAGCTCCGGGCGCACCCCGAGGTGGACCTGGTGCTCACCGACCTGCGCATGCCCGAGCTGGACGGCATGGCCTTCATCCAGGAGGCCAACGCCCGCGAGAACCCGCCGCTGATCATCATGCTCACCGCCTATGGCACCTTGCAGACCGCCAACGAGGCGCTGGCCAAGGGCGCCTACGACTATCTCTCCAAGCCCGTTGACCTCGGCAACCTGGAGATGGTCATCCGCCGCGGCCTCGAGGCCCGCCGGCTGCGGGCCGAGAACCTGGCGCTGCGCGAGCAGATTGACCAGCACTACGGCCTGGCGGGGGTGATCGGCAATTCGCCGGCGATGGCGAGCGTGTTCGAGACCGTGCGCCAGGTCGCCCCGGCCAAGACCACCGTCATGCTCACCGGCGAGAGCGGCACGGGCAAGGAGCTGATCGCCCGGATCATCCACCGGCTCAGCCCGCGGGCGAAGAACCCCTTCCTGGTCGTCCACTGCGCCGCGCTCAACCCGAACCTGCTGGAGAGCGAGCTGTTCGGCCATGAGAAGGGCGCCTTCACCGGCGCCCATGAGCGCCAGCTCGGCCGCTTCGAGCGCGCCCAGGGCGGCACCCTGGTGCTGGACGAAATCGGCGAGATCGACGCCTCGACCCAGGTCAAGCTGCTGCGCGTCCTCGAAAACCGCACCGTCGAGCGGGTCGGCGGCAGCCAGTCCATCGAGATTGACGTGCGCCTGATCGCCGCCACCAACAAGGACCTCAAGGCGCTGGTCGGCGCCGGCAAGTTCCGCGAGGATCTCTACTACCGGCTCAACGTCGTGCGCGTCGAGCTGCCGCCCCTGCGCCGGCGGCCGGAGGACATCCCGCTGCTGCTGAACCATTTCCTGAAAGTGTTCAGCGAGGAGAACGGCAAGCCCATCCATGGCTTCACTTCCGAGGCGCTGAAGATGCTGGCCGCCCACTCCTGGCCGGGCAACGTCCGCGAACTCCGCAACACCGTGGAGCGGATGGTGGTGATGGCCCGCGGCACCAGCCTGAGCCTGGGCGACGTCCCGGCCGAGCTTCGCGCCGCCGTCGCCGCCGAGCTGGCGCAGGGGGGGGCGGCCCGGCCGGCGGCGGCGCCCGGAACCCCGGAAAGCGACGGCGGCACGCTGGACCTCGCCTCCCAGGAGCGGGCGCTCGTCCTCCGCGCCCTGCGGGAGTGCAACGGCAACCGTTCCCAGGCCGCCCGCAAGCTCGGGATCGGCCGCCGCACCTTGTACCGCAAGCTTGAGGAGTATGGCATTTCCGGCAACGGCTGAGGCCGCTTAAGGCTCAACCCCTCCATCATCCACTTCGGGAAATTCGGGGAATTCGTGGATCGTATCCGATCAATGCCGTCGCCGCCGGTGGCCCGCTGGCGGGAGCGCCTGGCCGGCGGCCTGCTGGCGGCACTGGTGCTGCTCCTGCCGCTGAAGCTGGGGAGCATTGCCGCGCCGAGCGAGATCCCGCTGCTGCCGGCGGACGTGTGGGAATGGCTGTTCGGCATCTGGCCGATGTTCCTGGCGCCGGCGCTGGGCGGGCTGGCGCTGGCGGCGGTGGCGGCGCTGCTGCCCGTGCCGCGGCTCGGGTGGCGGGAAGGGGTTGCGGTGGGAATGTGGCCGTTGTTCGCGCTGACGCTGCTGCCTGGGCTGCTGGCCACCACGGAAACCGATGCCGCCGGGCTGACGGCCGCGCATTGGCTGGGGGTGGCGGCCCTGGCGCTGGCCACGGGGTGGGCGGTGGCGGTGGCGCCGCGGCTGCGCGGCTGGTTGCTGGCGGCGGTGGCGGCGGGGACGCTGGCGGTGGCGTGGAGCGGCTGGCAGCAGCGGGCCTTCGGCGGGCTGGCGGAAACCGAACGCCGGGCCGTGGCCGCCATGGCCGGCCAGCCGGAACTGACGCTTACCGAGGTGCCGGTGGCGCGGGCCCGGCTGCTGGCCGCGGCGGCGGCGCAGGGGGCGACCGGGCGGCGGGATTTCCTGAACCGCCTGGCCCAGCGGCGCGCGTTCGGCCCGTTCGCCTACCCGAACAGCTACGCGGCGCATCTGCTGCTGACCCTGCCGCTGCTCGGCGTCCTGGCCTGGCGGGCCGGTGGCCGGTTTGCGCCGGCCCGGGTCAGCCGGCCGCTGTTCGCCGCCGGCGCGCTGCTGGTGGGCGGTGGGGCGCTGGCCATGAGCGAAAGCCGGGCGGGCATCCTGGCCCTGGGCGGCGGGCTGGCGGCGGCGGGCTGGTCCCTGCCGCTGTCGGGGTGGCGGCGGCACCGGGGCTGGGTGGCGGCAGTGCTGCTGGCGCTGGCCTTGGCCGGGGTCTGGGCGGCGGGTCTGGGCCAGGCACGCGGGTTGGGGACGGTGGCGACGCGGCTGCAATACTGGCGCGGGGCAACGCGGATGGTCGTGGCGCATCCGCTGGCCGGCGTTGGCCACGGGGAGTTTTTCCCCTGGTACATGCGGCTCAAGCGGCCGGCGGACGAGGAGACGCGCCAGCCACATGCGATGGTGCTGGGATACGCGGCGCAAGGTGGCCTGCCCTGCGGGCTGGCGGCCCTTGGCTGTTGTCTGGTTCCGCCGCTCCTGCTCCGGCCGCGCCCCGGCGCCGGGCTGTGGACGGTGGCGGCGGCGCAGGCGGGGCTGTTGGCCTGGGGGCTGCACGCCCAGGCCGATTTCAACAGCGAAATTCCGGGCACCGTCATGCTGGTGGCCCTGCTGCCCCTGTTGGTGCCGCCAGGCGCGGCGGAAGCCGGCGCCGCCGCCCCTTCCCGGCGGCCGCCGGCGGCCGGCTGGCTTTTCCGCGGCGGCGCGCTGGTGGCCGGGCTGGCCGTGGCCGCGGGCGGGCTGTGGCGGGCGCCGGGCGAGCTGCACTTCCGCCGGTTGGCGGCAGCCTTGGAGGGGCGGCCGGCGGCGCGGGAAGTGGTTCTGCCGGCCGCGGCCGCCGCCCAGCGGGCCATGCCCTGGAACCCGGCGCCGCCGCTGATGTTGGGCGCCTGGGCGGAAAGCCAGGGGCTGCATGGCTTGGCCCGGGACGCCTATGCGGCGGCGGCGAGCCGCGCCCCGCACCGGGGCGGCTTGTGGCGGCGCCTGGCCCGCGCCGCCGCGGCCGCGGGTGACGCGCCGCTGGCCGCCGCCGCCGAGGAGCGGGCGGCGCTCTGGAGCCCGGCCGCGGCGGAAGATTCCGGGGACGCCGGAGCGCGGATTCCGCCGCCGGAGTAGGTGGCGGCCGCGGCGCTTGCAACCGCGGCGCGCTGGCCTTATAGTTCCAACGATGCCCGGCGAGGGCTCCGAGATGGCAATGGCTTGCAAGCGAAGGGGAAACAGCCATGAAGGCAAGGAACCTGTTGGGAGTCCTGGCGATCCTGGCCCTGGCCGGTGCGGCGGTGGCGGCGGAGAAGCGCATCGGCGTCAATTTCGTGGGGGCGGCACCGGAGAGCCAGACTCTGGCCGCGGACGCAGTGGCGGGTGCCGAAGAGGTGGCGCAGGCCCACTGGAACAATCTGGAGATCACCCAGGATGACGCCAATGGCCATGGGAACAGTGGCGGCCTGGAGAAGGTTGTGGACGGCACGGGGGGCGTCGTCCGCGGCCTCAGCGTCATGGTGGCGGCGACGGAAAGCACCCAGGTCTGGCCGGTCACCGGTGCCGGCTGGGGGTTCGAGGGCGCCAACTTGACCATGCAGTTGGGGCATCTCCATCCGCAGGCCAGGATCACCGTCAAGGGAATTCCCTATGCCAAGTACGATGTCTACGCTTATGCCGCGGCGGGCGACAACGGTGGGCAGGGGAGCGTGACGATCGCGGTGGCCGGCACCGCCACTGGCAAGGTGGCCTTGCCGCCCATCCGCTTCTACAATTTCAAGTGGCTGGGGGGGAAGTTCGTCCCGGCCACCGCCACCACCCTGGAGGAGGCGCAGAAGTCCGAGGGTAGCAACTGCGTCGTCTTCAAAGGCAACAGCGCGAAGGCGTTCACGCTCGATTGGGACGGCAAGCTCGGCGGCGGCTGGACCGGCGTTTCCGCGATCCAGATCGTCCCCGCCCCCTGAGCGGCGGGGGACCTGCCGTCCAGGCAGTTCTTCGCAAGGCGGGAGATGGTGCTGGGTGAGGGCGATTGCCGGGCGGGGCAAGGCCCGTTTCGAGGGCTGTCGGTGGCCAGCGATGGCTTTCGACTATCACCCCGGCCCCCGGCAGGTCCCCGCCGGGGGAGCCGCCGGCGCCGTGCTTTGGCGGGCCAGCTCCCCGCGCCCCCCGTGGACTCCGGGCGAACCTCCGCCGGCCTGGCGCCCCCTCCCCGGGGCGGCTGTTGCCTGTCAAGGAATCGAGGTTATAGTAGAGTCAAGCAAAGTCCGCGTCGGGCGACCGGCAGCGGGCTTTTTTGCAAACAGCGCTCCGGGGCGGCTGGGCCGCGCCGGGGTGGTGAGGAGAAGCGGATGCGCATCCTGGTGCTCAACGGACCGAACTTGCAGCTTCTCGGGCGGCGTGAGCCGGCCATTTATGGTCGGCTGACGTTGGCGGACCTGGAGGCCCTCGTCCGCCGCACCGCCGCCGAGCTGGGGGTGGCGGTGGAGTTCCGGCAGAGCAACCACGAGGGGGAGCTGCTGGACTGGATCGGCGGCGCGCCGGGGACGTTCGCCGGCATTTTGCTCAACCCCGCGGCCTACACCCACACCAGCGTGGCGTTGCGCGACGCCCTGGCCGGCGCGGGGCTGCCCGCCGTCGAGGTGCATCTTTCCAACATCCACGCCCGCGAGGCGTTCCGTCGGCAGTCGCTGACGGCGGCGGTGTGCGTCGGCACCTTGTGCGGCTTCGGGGCCGCCGGCTATGAATTCGGGTTGCGGGCGCTGGTCCGCCACCTTCGGGACAACCCAGAGAAGAAGGGAAGTGAATGCAGATGAACATTGACGAGATTTCCCGCATTGCCAGTTTGATGACGGACCATGACCTGACCGAGTTCGTCGTCGAAAGCCCCGAGATCAAGCTATCGATCAAGCGCAACCGCGACCTGCCGGCGGTGCCGGTGACGATGGTGGCGGCGCCCGTGGCGGCGGCCCCGGCGGCCGCCCCCGCCGCCGCGCCGGCCCCGGCCGCCGACGCCCCCGCCGCCGCGCCGGCCAAGACGATTGACTCGCCGATCGTCGGCACCTTCTACGCCGCGCCGGCGCCGGACGCCCCGGCCTTCGTGAAAGCCGGCGATGCGGTGCAGGAGGACACGGTGGTCTGCATTATCGAGGCGATGAAGGTCATGAACGAGATCAAGGCCGAGAAGTGCGGCGTCATCAAGACGGTGCTGGTGGAGAACGGCAAGCCGGTCGAGTTTGGCCAGCCGCTGTTCGAGATCGTCGAGGGCTGACCGCCCGCGCCGGCCGCCCGCCATCCGTTCCCATCCCGTACAGGAAGCTTGGAATGTTCTCACGAATCCTGATTGCCAACCGCGGCGAAATCGCCCTGCGCATCGTGCGCGCCTGCAAGGAACTCGGCATCCGCAGCGTGGTCGTCTATTCCCAGGCCGACCGCGACACCCTGGCCGTGGCGATGGCGGACCACGCCATCTGCATCGGCTCGGCGGCGAGCAAGGAAAGCTACCTCAAGATTGACCGCCTCATCGCCGCCGCCGAACTCTATGACGTCGATGCGATCCATCCGGGCTACGGCTTCCTGTCCGAGAACGCGCATTTCGCCGAAGTCTGCGAAAGCTGCAAGGTCAAGTTCATCGGCCCCAGCCCGGAGGCCATCCGGGCGATGGGCGACAAGGCGCAGGCCCGCAAGACCATGATGGCCGCCAAGGTGCCGGTCATCCCCGGTTCCAAGGACATCATCAAGGACGAGAAGGAGGCGCTCGCGCTCGCCCATGAGATGGGCTACCCGGTGATCATCAAGGCGGTGGCCGGCGGCGGCGGCAAGGGGATGCGCGTCGTCCACAACGACCCCGCCCTGGTCCAGGGCTTCCACGCCGCCCGCCGCGAGGCCGAGATGGCCTTCGGCAACGGCGACGTCTACATCGAGAAATACATCATCAACCCGCGCCACATCGAGTTCCAGATCCTGGCGGACGAGCACGGCAACGTCATCCACCTCGGCGAGCGCGACTGCTCCCTGCAACGCCGGCACCAGAAGGTCATCGAGGAGGCGCCCAGCCCGATCATGGACGAGAAGCTGCGCAAGCTGATGGGCGACGCGGCGGTCAAGGCGGCGCGGGCGGTCAAGTACAGCGGGGCCGGCACCATCGAGTTCCTGGTCGGGGCCGACCGCAAGTTCTATTTCATGGAGATGAACACCCGCATCCAGGTGGAGCATCCGGTGACCGAGATGATCACCGGCATCGACCTGGTCAAGGAGCAGATCCGCGCCGCCGCCGGCGAACGGCTGCGCTTCGCCCAGAAGGACGTGCAGCCCCGGGGGCACGCCATCGAGGTGCGGATCAATGCCGAGAACTGGGCGAAGAACTTCGCCCCGAGCCCCGGCAAGATCAGCAACTACCTGCCGCCCGGCGGCCCGGGCGTCCGGGTTGATTCCCATGTCTATCCCGGGTATGTTATCCCGCCGAATTACGACAGCATGATCGGCAAGCTGATCGTCCACGGCGCCGACCGGGAAGAGGCCATCCTCCGCGCCCGCCGGGCCTTGGACGAATTTGTGATCGAGGGGGTTTCGACCTCCATCGGCTTCGCCCGGATGCTGCTCGACCGCGAGGACATTGTCCGCGGCGAGTACAGCACCAGCTACGTGGAGAAGATGCTGGAAGCCGGGATCCCCCCCGTTCCCGACGCCGGCCACCAGTGAACCCCAGACCGACCGCCGCCGCGGCAGAGGACTAGGATGCCCCCACGCAAGAACATCATCGCCGACACCGCCCCCGCGCCGGACCTCGCCCCAACGGCTGACCGCCGGGTGACGGCGGAGGGCGAAATCCGCATCTCCGACCAGGTGATCGGCGCCATTGTCCGCAAGTACACCCTGGAAGTGCCGGGGGTGATCCGCTTCGCCACCAAAAGCCTGGTCGGCGGGCTGGTCGAGATGATCGGGCGCAAGAGCCCCGACAACAACATTGTCGTCGAATGGGATGGCGACCAGGTGGACGTGTCCGTCAACCTGGTGCTGGCCTTCGGCTGCAACGTGCCCGAAGTCGCCGCCACCGTCCAGGAAGTGATCCGCGCCAAGGTGCGGGAGATGACCGGCAAGGGCGCCGGCCGCGTCAACGTGACGGTGCAGGATTTGGAGGAGCCGCGGAACGCCGCGCCGGGGCTGCCCGAGTTCAGTTGAGCCGCGGCGGGCCAACGCCGGATTGGAGAAGCCAAAGATGAACGAGATGTGGCAGTCGCTGACGGGCTGGCTTTGCAGCGCCCAGAACGTCTACGGGATCTTCTTGGACAATTTCCTCACCGGGCTGGCCGCCGGCCTGCTGCTGGCGCTGCTGGCGCTGCTGCTCGGCCTGCTGATCCGCCGGCGCAACCGCGGGCGCGGCATCATGGTCAGCGGCGACGCCGGCTTCCTCTTCGTCACCCCCGAGGCGGTCCGCGAATTCGTCGGCCGCGTCTTGGAGGAGGTCGGCGGCGTCACGCTCCGCGCCATGGAGCTGCGGCAGCGGGGCGACGACTGCGAGATGACCATCGGCATCCAAGTCTCGGCGGATGCGGATGTGCGTAGCCTCGTCGATGAGATCCGGATACACATCATCCGCCAGGCGGTCGCCAAGCTCGGGTTGCAGAAGACCCTGAAGGTCAATGTCAACATCCGCGGCTTTGAGCGGGGGCTGGCCGGCAAGCGTGCCGACAAGGCGGGCGACATCCCCAAGCGCAACGTGATGACCGGCTTCCCGACCCTCAGCGGCGAGTGAGCCGCGGCGGCGCCCTTAGCCGAATTATTCAGGCGCTTCCGGCTTTTGCGTGGCATGTTGCAAACGCCCATGCGAAAAAAACGCGGCCGTTAGCCTGGGAAAACCGCCCAGCATCGGCCATGGCCGGGCCGGCCCGAAACCGCCGCGCCGGCCCGGTGGGGGGTGGGGGGCGGAGCTTGACAACTCCATTCCTTCCACTACATTACGCCTCACAACGTCGGTAGCCAGCCGATGGGTGGGGCCCCCTGCCCTGCCTCCCCAAACCCGCCTTGCGGAGTGGCCGCCGCTTCAGGAGACGACGCATCATGGGCACTAGCAGCGGCGATCCCCAGGAACTCCTTTTCACCCTCCCCGAACCCCGGCAGATCACGCTCACCGGCGGCCTGACCGACCTCTCCGCGGATGTGCGGCTGGTCACCGCCAACGTCTTCCCGCTCTACCGCAAGACCATGCGCACCGTGCTCGCCGCCGCCGGGATCCGGGTGGTCGCCAACAAGAAGCGGTTCATCATCGACATCCGGGTCGAGTCGCCGGAAACCCTCGATTTCACCGACGTGCCCGCAGCGGCGCGCGAGGAATACTACGAAATCGACCTCCAGGACAACGCCGTCACCGTCCGCACCGCCACCCAGCTCGGCGCCCTTTGGGGCAGCCACACCCTCGCCGGCATCTACAAGGCGAAGAACCGCGGCCTGGGCATCCCCAACCTCCGCCTGCGCGACTGGCCCGACCATCCGCGGCGCGCCGCCGCCATCGCCAATGCCTGGGGGCTCGACCGCCTCGCCCCCGAGGAATGGTCCGCCATTTTCGAGCGCCTCTCCGCCGTCAAGCTCAACGCCGTGGGGCTGCCCCTCGACGGCGGCTGGTGCGCCGGCCGCCCCGGCACCTTCGCCCCGGGCCCGCTCCTCCCCTTCCCCGAGCACCCCGAGGCCGACCGCGAAATCCACCTGAGCTGGTACTCGCCCAACCTCAAGACCTGGAAGGCCGACAAGTACCTGCCCAAGTTCCACATGGCCGACCCCACCACCGGCGACTACCTCAAGCAGATCCTCAGCCTGGCGCAGGAGAACGGCCTGACCCCCTTCCCGGTGGTCAGCACCCTCGGCGAGGCCACCGCCATCCCCCGCCTCCTCCCCCAGACCGCCGCCCAGCCCGCCAGCGGCGCCCGCCTGCAAACCTTCTGCCTCTCCAAGCCGGAGACCCGCACCCTCCTCGGCCTCTATTACGACGGGATGCTCACCCGCTTCTTCCCCGCCGAGGGCACCCCCCTCTTCATGCTCGACCTCGCCTTGCCCGACCCCAAGGCGCTCTGCACCTGCCCGGCCTGCAAGAAGAAGAAGCCGGAACAGCTCCTCCAGGCGCACCTGGCCTGGCTCGCCAGCCGCCTGGCCGCCAAGGGGGTCCAGCAGATCCTGGTCAACGACCGGCTGCCCGCCGACCTTGGCCAGGCCGTCTTCAGCGCCGCCTTCGCCAAGGAGCTGCGGAAACAGGGGCTGTTCGACCGCTTCGCCCTGGTCACCCGCGCCCCGGCGGCCGCCGCCAAGGGGAAGAAGGCCGCCGCCCCCGCCGCGGAGTGGAACCGCTGGTCCGCCCCCGACCTCGAACCGGCCGTCTGGCTGCCGGCCGAAGCCGCCGCCACGGCGATCAAGGCCGCCATCCCCGCCGGCTTCAAGGCCGGCATGGCCGGCACCCTGCTGGAAACCATGTGGGACACGCAATCCCTGGAAGTCGCCGCCAACTTCGCCAACTTCGCCTGGCGCGCCGCCGCGCCGCTCCCCGCCTGGCGCCCCGCCGCCCAGGTCGCCACCCTCATCCTGGGCGATGATGCCGGGACCTTCGCCCAATGCCTGGCCCAGCTCGGCGCCGCCGTCGCCGCCAGCCCCGGCTCGCCGCTCGCCCCCGCCCTGCGCGCCGCCCCCTTCCTGACCACGGTCATGCCGCCCAATGAGCGGGGCGAATACGATTTCGCCGCCTTCGCCGACCAGGCCGACCCCAAGGCGCTGCGCCAGCACCTCAAGAGCCTCGTCCCCGCCGCCCAACAGGTCATGGCCGCGCTCGGGGCGATGCTCGACCGCGAGAGCAAGCCCGCCGACATCGAGCTGGTGCGGAGCCTGCTCTGCGAGGCGGTCCGCCTCGCCAGCCTCGGCCAGACGCTGGATTTGCTCCTGGCAAGCCGCGAGCTGGCCGCCAAAAAGCCCGACCCCAAGGCGCTCAAGGCCGTGCAGGGCGCCCACGCCGTCATGCTCGACCACCTGCTGCTCACCGAGAACCGGCGGAACAAGCTCACCGCCCCGCTGAAACTGGCCGAGTTCAGCCCGCTGCTCGGCCTGGCGGAACAGCTCCAGGCCGCCCTCCAGGAGGCGCTCGGCCAGAAGCGGAAGGCGGTGGAGCTGAACTGGAGCTGGAAGTTCCCAGTGCTGCCATAAGCCAGCCCAGGCACCGGGGCGGGGGCTGAAGGGCGGCCGCTCCAGGCCGCGCCGGATCTCGGTGAGCAGTTGCCTTTTGCGGCACAAAGCAAGGACGTCGCCGGGGCCGTCGTGCTCGGCTGAGCCGCCGGCGAAGCGTCCTTACCGCTGGTTCGTCGGCAGCTTGGAGCCCGATCCGCGGACGGCGGCCAGGAACTCCGGGTAGCGGCGGTAGTAGTCGGCTTCCGAATAGACGTCGGAGGCGAGGACGAGGCAGACCGCGCCGGGGGAGAAGTTGACGAGGTCCTGCCAGACCAGGCGCGGCAGGAAGAGGCCGACGTGGGGCTGATCCAGGTGGTGGGGCTGCTTGGCGAAGCCGTCGTCGAGGATGATGTCGAAGCTGCCGGCGAGGGGGATGATGACTTCGTCGTGCCACTTGTGGGCGTGGCCGCCGCGGCTCTGGCCGGGGGCGATGCCGTAGAGGTAGAAGACCCGCTTGATCGCGAAGGGCAGGTGGCGTTCGCCCTCCACGAAGCTGAGGCTGCCGCGGGGGTCGCTGATCTTGGGGAATTCGAGGAGCCTGACTTGTTCCAATCCCATCGCTTTGCTGTCCTTTCACTTGCCAATGCAGAAGCGGGCGAAGACGGCGTCGAGCACGTCGGGGGAGCGGGTCTTGCCGGTGATCAAGCCGAGTTCGAGCCGGCAGCCGCGCCAGTCCAGGGCGGCCAGTTCCCAGCGTTCCGCGGCCACCTGGCCGAGGGCCGCGGCGGCGTGGTCCCGGGCCCGTTCGATCCGCGCTGCCTGCCGTTCGTTGACGGCGAATTCCGGCTCCTGTTCGTGGCCGGCGCCCAGCCGTTCCTCCAGCCGGTCGAGGAGGGCGTCGAGCCCTTCGCCGGTCCGGGCGCAGACCCGGGCCTCCCCAGTTGCGGAGTCCGCGGCGCCGGCGAGATCCATCTTGTTCAGGACGCGGATCACGGGGGTGGCGCCCAGGTCCGGCGCCGGCTCGCGGCGGTCGGAGGGCAGGGCGCCATCCCGCAGCCAGAGCACGGCGTCGGCCTCGGCGAGGGCGGCGTGGGCGCGGCGGATGCCGTCCGTCTCCACTTCGTCGGCGCTCTCGCGCAAGCCGGCGGTGTCAACGAGGCAGACGGGCCAGCCGCGGATGAGGAGCTGTTCCTCCAGCACGTCGCGGGTGGTGCCGGGAATGGGGGTGACGATGGCGCGGTCGCGGCCGAGGAGGGCGTTGAGCAGGCTGGACTTGCCGGCGTTGGGCGGGCCGGCAATGACCACCCGGTAGCCGTGGCGCAGGATCTCGCCGGTGTGGCGGGTGGCCAGCAGCCCCTCCAGCATTTGCCGCAGCTCCTCGCCGCGGCACTGGATTTCCCGGGGCTCGGCCAGGGCCAGCGCCTCCTCCGGGAAGTCCAGCCGCGCCTCCATTTCGCTGAGGAGCCATTCCGCCTGGGCCTCGGCCGCGTCCAGCCGCCGGCCGAAGGCGCCGGCGAGATGGCGTTGGGCGACGCGCAGGGAGCGTTCCGACTGGGCGGCAAGGATGTCGGCCACCGCCTCCGCCTGGGTCAGGTCGAGCTTGCCATTGAGGAAAGCGCGGCGGGTGAACTCCCCCGGCTCGGCCGGGCGCGCCCCGGATTCGAGGAGGCGGCGGAGCACGCACTGCGCCGCCAGCCGCCCGCCGTGGGTGAAGAGTTCGACCATCTCCTCGCCGGTGTAGCTGGCGCCGGCCGCGTAGCGCACGCCGGCCACCTGGTCCAGCACCGCGCCGTCCGCCGCGGCGATGTGGCCGAGGGCCAGATGCCGCACCGGCTGCCGCGCCAGCCCGCCCGCCGGGCGCCAGGCGGCGGAGGCCACCGCCCACGCCGCCGGGCCGGAAACGCGGATGACGGCGATGGCGCCGCCCAGGGCGCTGCTGATGGCGGCAATCGTGTCGGAATTGCTGGCCGTCATGTTTTTTTCATCTCGGATCCGCGCTTTTTTTTTTGCCAAGACATGCTAATATAGCCGGACGCGGAGTTTCGGCTCAGCCCCAGTGTCCCCATGCTTGCCGGCCAGCAAGGATTTCGTTGCATGCCTTTGCCCATCAAAACGTTGAAGGATATCACGCCATCCGTCCGCAAGCTCCATGACCGGGCCTTGCAGGCGATTGCCCAGAAGAACTACCCCTACGCCCTGGAAATGCTGCACCTGCTGCTCCACGCCGAACCCGGCTTCGTCGAGGGGCACCGGATCCTGCGCCAGACCCAGCTCGACAAGGTTGGCGGCCAGCCGAACGCGCTGCGTTCCGCCCTGGCCATGCTCACCACCTGCATCCCCATCCAAGTCAAGGGGCCGATGCTGCTCAAGCAGGGCAAGGCCAAGGAGGCGTTGGAGCTGGCGGAAAAGGCGCTGGACGCCGATCCCACCTCGGCGGCCATCCTCCAGTTCCTGGCACTGGCGGCCAAGGAGTGCGGGTTCGCCGAGATCGCCGTGGACGCGCTGGCCACCGCCGCCCAGCTCTATCCGGCCAACCTCGCCGTCCTGAAGGCGCTTTCCCAGGCCTATGAAGAGACGGAGGACTTCCAGAAGGCGCTCGCCACCTGGCAGCAAGTCAAGCAACTCAACCCCACCAACAGCGAGATTGACAACGACCTCAAGCGCCTCTCCGCCTTGGCCGCCATGAAGGCGGCCAAGTGGGAAAAAGCGGAATCCTACCGCGACATCATCAAGGACAAGGAGCAGGCCCAAACCCTCGAGCAGCAGGGCCGCATCGCCGCCAAGGACGAAGGGACGCTACAAAGCCTCACCCGCGCCACCGAACAGGAGGTGCGCCAGCAGGAGACCAACGCCAACCTGCTCAAGCTGGCCGACCTCTACCGGCGGAGCAAGCAGTACGCGAAAGCCTTGGCCACCTACCAGCGCAGCGTCGAGGTTTCCGGCGTGCTCGACCCGACGGTGGAGGAGGCCATGACCGATGTCAATTCCGCCATCTTCGACGAGCAGATCGCCGCCCTCCAGGGACAGCCCGGCCAGGAACCGCGCATCGCCGAGCTGGAACGGCAGCGGGACGAGATGATCCTCCAGCGTCTCCTGAAGCGCGTGGAACGCTATCCCAACGACGCCAACTACCGCTTCGACCTCGGCGAAATGTACTGGAAGCTGGAGCTGTTCGACAAGGCCATGCAGGAGTTCCAAGTCGCCCAGCGCAGCCCGCAATACCGCCTCCGCGCCCTGGCCTACATGGGCAAGTGCATGGTCAAGAAGGAACTCCACGAACTCGCCAGCGAACAGTTCAAGCTCGCCTTGGAAGGGCTCGAAAAGAACGACCCGGAGCGCAAGGAGGTGCTCTACAACCTCGGCACCACCTACGAACGGCTGAACCGTCCCGACGACGCCCTCGCCGCCTTCCGGGAACTCTATTCGCTGGACGTCAACTACCGTGACATCGCCAGCCGCATGCAGGCCTACTTCAAGAAAGGGTGATCCTGACCACCCTGTGGACAACCGCTGTGGAAAAGCTGTGGATGACCCGACAAGAACCTTGCCCACAGCCTTGCCCACAGCCCACCCCGGGGTTGCCAACAGCCGCCAGGAACCTTCATTCCGCTTCGTTCCAAAGTGTTACGCAACCGGTTAACATGCTGACAACCCCCTATTGATACAAGTTCTGAATCTTTTCCTGACCTCTTCTTATCAAGGAGCCATTCCATGCAACTCGTGATTCCGCAAGACAAGCTGTCGCAGGCGCTGAAGAAGGTGCTGAACGCCATCTCCAGCCGCACCACCCTGCCCATCCTCAACAACGTCCTCCTGGAGGCCGCCGAGGGCAAGCTGACCATCACCGGCACCGACCTGGAATTGAGCATCCGCACGGAAGCGCCGGCCCTCGTGGGGGAAAGCGGCACCACCACGGTTCAGGCCAAGAAGTTCGCCCAGATCGTCGCCGCCCTCCCGGCCGGCGAAGTCACCCTGGTCAGCGACGCGAACAACCAACTCACCATTTCCTGCAAGAAAGCCAAGTTCAAGCTGGTCGGCAAGGACGACGCCGAGTTTCCGCGGGAGACGCCGCCGGAGAATTCCTGGTCTTTCGTCACCACCTGCGGCGAGCTGCGCAAGGTGGTCGAAAAGGTCGCCTATGCCGCCACCCCCGACGAGAACCGGCGCGTCCTCAATGGCATCCTCCTCAGCCTCCGCGGCGGCCAGCAGACCTTGGCCGCCACCGACGGCCGCCGCCTGGCCATGGTCGAACGCCCCCTGCCCGAAGGGGTGGAAGGGGAGGGCGACGTGATCCTGCCGCCCAAGGCGGTCAGCGAAATCGGCAAACTCGGCGCCGATGACGCCAAGCTCACCGTCCAGCTCAGCGACCGGCGCGTCGCCTTTGTCACCGCCGACACCATCGTCACCTCCAAGCTGGTGGAAGGCACCTATCCCAACTACCGCCAGGCGATCCCCGTCAGCTTCTCCCAGAACCTCACCATCCCCCGCGAAGAATTCCTCGACATCCTTGGCCGCGTCTCGATGGTCTTGAGCGAAACCAGCTCCTCGGTGAAGCTGAAGCTGGAGAAGGCGCTCATGAACGTCAGCGCCAGCAGCAGCGAAATCGGCGAGTCCGACGAGCCGCTGGAAGTCTCCTACGAGGGCAAGCCGGTCATCGTCGCCTTCAATCCCCAGTTCCTCATCGAGCCGCTCAAGCACTTGGAAAGCGAACACGTCACCATTGATTTCAACGACGAGTTCAGCCCGGTCCGCATTTCCGGCGACGAGGGGTTCCTCTGCGTGATCATGCCGATGCGGGTTTGAACCACGCCGCGGCCAGGGCTGGCATCGCGTCCGGGTGCCGGCTTTTCCCATGCCACCTTTCTCCCTTGTCCTCCAACGCCTTGAACTGGAGCGGTTCCGCAACCATGGGCAGACCCACCTGGAATTCGCCCCCGGCCTGAACCTCTTCACGGGGCGCAACGGCCAAGGGAAGACGAACATCCTGGAGGCCATCCACTACCTGGCCATCCTGCGCTCCTTCCGGGCACGCCAGCTCCGGGAACTGGTCCAATGGGGCGCGGAGGGGTTCCGCTTGGCGGCGATGCTTTCACCCGTGGCCGATGGCTTGCCGCCACTGCGGCTGGCGGCGGCCTTCGGCAAGGAACGTGCCCTGGCCGTCAACGGCGCGCCGATCGCCCGCGGCAGCGAATTCATCCACCGCTTCCTCTGCGTCGCCTTCATTCCCGAGGACATCGCCCTGGTCCGCGGCCCTTCCGCCGACCGCCGCCGCTTCCTCGACATCCTGGTCAGCCAGCTCGACCCCACCTACCTCCATCACCTCCACCGCTTCCACGTCGCCCTGAAATCGCGCAACAGCCTGCTGCGGAGTCCGCACCCCGGCGACCGGAGCAGCCGCCAGGCCTGGGACCGGCTGCTGCTGGAAACCGGCGCCGAAGTCATCTGCCGCCGGCAACAACTGCTGCCGCGGCTGGAAAAACAGTTGCAACTCGAGGCGGCCAGCTTTTTCCGGAACGATCCCGCCGCCCCAGCCATGGGACTGCGCTACGAACCGGGCACCCCGCGCCTGGCCGCCGCCACCGCCGCGGACCGCGGCGGCGAATGCCCGCCCGCCCTGGTCCTGCTCCGCCTCGAGGAGGCCCTGGCCGCCAATTCCGGGCGGGACGAACGCGAGGGGATGACCACCTGGGGACCACAGCGCGACGACCTCGGCCTGCTCCTCGCCAACCGCCCCCTGGAAGCCTACGGTTCCGAAGGGCAGTGCCGGGCCATGGCGCTCCTGCTGCGCCTGGCCGCCGCCAAACTGCTGCACGGCGAGCGCAAGGGGTTGGCCTTGCTCGTTGACGACGTGCTCGGCGAACTGGACCAAACCCGCCGCGCCGCCTTTTGGGAACTGCTGCCCGCCGACGCCCAGATCTTCTTCACCTGCACTGAACCGCCGCCCGAGGCCGCCCGCCGCGCCGCCAGGCAGTTCCAGGTCACCGCCGGCACGGTCGCCTGAGAGTTCTGTTGGCAAGGCTACGGCGGACAGCCGCACGCTTGTGTGAGACTTGTTTCCGGTTTTTCGACAGGCGATAACATCGGGCATGTCGGATCCATGTCCATTTCCATGGGGTTCAGGTTGGGCGTTTGGCTGGGGTTGGTTTCACCGCCGC
>JBAZOO010000012.1:0-96499 GCA_041648735.1 Lentisphaeria bacterium | reverse complement strand
GCAATGACAAAATGCGGCGACCCTCCGCCCGCGACCTCGTGCGACTCCTTCGCCATGGCATCGGCCAGAGGCGACGGGAGCCAGGCGGAGCCCCAGCCGTCGCCGCTTGAGTTTTGCCAATGTCCAGCCCGGAGCTTCCAGCTCCGGCGAAGATCCCCGGAACAAGATGCTCCGGCCACCCCCCTACCAGGAAATCAGGAGGCTGCCGGTGATGCCGGAGACCTCCAGGGCGCGGCCGCCCTCCACTTTCCCGTAGGGGACGGAAGGGCTGGCAAAGGGCCAGGGAGCATTGGGGGCGAAGCGCAGGCGGGACAGGTCGGTGTCCGGCTCCGGACAAAAGCGCACGGTGGCATCTTGCAGCCCCTTGAGCAGCAGGCGCCGCCGGATGCCCACCTCCCCCGAGCCCTGCACCGCGCAGGAGACCGCGCCGGGCGCGGCCTGCCGGACGAAGCAGCGGCACTCCCGATGCCAGGCGCGCGGCATTTGATACACCGCATGCCCGTCTTCGAGCCAGGCGTCGCACCCCGTCAGCAGCGGCGCGCCGTCGGGAAAGCGCAGCCGCCATTTGGCCAACGTCGAGGGCTGGTAGCCGGACAGGAAGAGGCCGTTGCGGCTGGCCGCCGCGACAAAGAGCGGATCGCGGATTCCCACGGCCGGCTTTTCGACCTGGAAGGAATAGCCGAACTCCGCCAGCATCAGCCGCAGCCAGCGTTCCGCGCGCAGCCACTCGCTTTCCGCGTGCGGGACGGGGAGTTTGGCGTCGGTGACGTCCGCGCAGAAGGTCCCGCGCAGCCAGCCCAGCCGGCCGCCGCCGGGGAATTCCGCGCGCACGGCATAGCTGCGCTCCCCGCCCTCGTGCCGGGCCACGGCGAGTTCCTTCCAACCCTCCCGCCCCGGCACCAGCGGGACGGTGGCGATCCCGCCGCCCGACAGGCTCGCCTGGTGGCGGAACTGGGAAGGGAGCTTGCCCGCGCCCAGGCGGTCCCGCAGCAGCTCGCTTTGCATTTCAAAGCGGCCCTCCAGCGGCTCGACGCAGCGCAGGTTGAGCGCCTCCCGCAGTTGGGCGCCGGCCCGCGCGACGGCGCCGTAGAGCAACACCTGCCCCCCCTGGTGGATCGCGGCGAGCAGTGCGCGCTCAAGGGCGCTGTCCGCCGCCGGAACCGGAGCGAGCAGGATCGAACGCTGGAACACCCCGGGGTTGGCTTCCCACGCGCCGAGGAAGTTCTCCGCGGAGATCACGCCGTTCAGGGGGAAGCCGAGATTGACCGCGCCCCGCATGAACCAGTCCCCGAAGAAAACCGTTTCGAAATCGGCATGGGGACCGAAGGTCTTTTCGTGATACTCGGCGAAGGGATAGATCCAGGTGACCAGGCCCGGCTCGTCCGGCGCATGGCGCAGTGCCTCCTGGAAATGCGGCGTCACCTCGACCGGGCACTGCTCCAGCAACTGGCCGCGGGAATCGTCAATCGTCAGGAACGAGAGATTGGCGACCGGCGTCACCTTCCCCTCCCCGTCCAGCCGCGCCAGGGCCAAGGGCATGTAGATGTCGTGCGGCTCGCGGCCGTACCCCTCCAGCCAGGGGCTGTTCAGGAACCACGGGTCGTTGAGGTAATAGCGGTAGGTGATCTGCCCGTTGGGCGGCAGGGCGGCGATGCGCGAGAGGTAGCCGACGAATTCCAGGCCGTAGTCCCCGTCCATCGCCGCCCACGGGGAATTCGGCGGCGCCACCATGTCGAAGCCGCCCGTGTAAATCTCCTGGATCGGGCACCCGCCCGACGCCATGTCCATGGCCGCGGAAAAATTGCTGCCGCGCGTCTCAATGCGGAATTCCGGGCATTCTTTCCGGAAATCCTCCCAGAAGCCCAGAATGGCCTTCCGGCTCTTTTGCGCCTCTTCCGGATGGAACCGCCGCCCGTCGAACAACGCGCCCGTGACGCTCCAGGCATTGAGGGCAAAGCCGAACCCATTGGAAAACCAGAGGTAGTCGAACCCCATGTCCGCCAGGAACCGCCGGGACTGCCGCCCCAGGAAGCTTCCCAGCGCCGTTCCCTCGGGAATCCCCTCGGGGAACCCCGCGTAGGCTTCCGCATCGGCATGGAGCGTGGCCGCGCAGCTCACCCAGGAGCCCTTCCCGATCGTCGCGCCCGTAGCGATTTCCGGATGCCGCCGGTACTTGAACGGCGACTTGGCGAATTCGGGGCCGGGATCGAACGTCGCCCCGACCCGCACCGGCTTGCCCGAAAGCTCCGCGCCGACTTGGTGGAGGGCTTCCACGATCCGCTTGAGGTCGGCATAGGTGATCCGGGCGGGGCGCTCCGTGTAGAGATGCGTGCAGGAAACCACGGTTTTCCGCTCGGGATCCGCGGGATAGCTCTCGTGCGGATTGGCGAGGCCGATGTAGCGCGCCCACTCGATTTCTTCCTCGGGCCGGCCCTTGTAGTCGAGGATTTCGCTGCCGTCCGCCGTCCAGAGCAGGAAGGAAACCTCTTGGGCTTGGCCGATCAGGACCTGCCATTGCCGCAGGATTTCGCGCACGACCGCTTCCACGCCGGCGGGCGTCAGGTCACGGAACGGTTTGAGGGAAAGTTCGAAGGTGATGCGGTTCATGTTGCCGTAATTACCTGTCGGGGCACTTCAACCGTTGGGCACCCGAAGTTGAAGAAGCCCTTCAGGCTTCAGCCAATTGCCGTTTTCAACCCAGGGCGGCGCCACGCTCTGCCCTGGGCTACGATGACCCTGGGCCTTCAGCCCGTCCGATCCATTGCTCTTTGCCGTTGCGAACGCGCATTCACTGGAGCCGGGGAGGCTTCATTTGGAGATCCGCGCGGCAAAGCCGCCGACCGTCTTGCCCTCCGACGCCTGGCCGAAGCCCGAAAAGCCGCCATAAGCGCCGTTCAAGGTGAGGCTCTTTGCCTTCAACGCGAACGGGCCAAAGAGCGCTTCATCGGCATTGGCAAACACGCTGATGGACTCGGTTGTCCGGTTATGCGTCACCTTGAGGCGGTTCATTGCATCCACTTTCCAACTTAGGATGCGCCCGCTTTTCAGCATGACCGCCTTGGCTGACCGGACATCGCCCTTCTCGGGATTGAAGACCACGGAGTAGACGCCGTTGGGATAGACCAGCACCAACAGCCCGTCAAAGTTGGGATTGCCCAAGGCCGAGTTCCCCATGCCCAGGCCGATCCAGCCCGGAGATTTGGCGCCCGTGGTTTCGGGCTTGGCCGGCTGGATGTCGGCTTCGATAGTCACTTCCACCGCGTCGGCTGGCAACGCCAGCCGCCCGACAAACGCGCCCGGGTCGATCGCCCGGATGCCCCCGCCGGCGGCGAGCACCACGTTCGGAGTCGCCTCCCATGCCGCCTGGCTTGCGCCGACCTTCTGCGCGTTCAGGGCGGCGCCCGCCGGACGGTCAAACGCATCCTGGAACGTGAGCGTCTCGGCAACCGCGCCGCCGATCATGCCCAGGCAGGCCAGACCCAAAACGAGGCGGCGGAAAATGGATGGGTTCATGCGTGATCCCTCTTTCGGTGACGGTGGAGAGACAGGCGCAGGGGCTGGCCGCGCGCCTTTGGCACGCCGCGCGGCCCCCGCGCAAACGGGTTGGCGGGACGCTCAGGCGCTCCGGGCGCGCTTCCGCCGCGGGCCGCCCAAGGCCAGCGCGCCGGCGCCGAGCAGCACCAGTGCCGACGGCTCCGGCACCACCGTAAGCGCGAAGTTGTCGAAGGTGCCGCTCGTGTTAACATTGCCAAGATAGACGGCCGCAATCGTGGGATTGGTGGCATAGGTGAAGGTGGCCGTGTCCGAAATCGTCGCGCCGGCCACGGTGTAGGTGGTCGCCCATGCGGCATTCTGGGTGTCCAAGGTGAGCGTGACGGTGATCGGCTCGCTGGAGCTTCCCGCGGTTCCAAAGGTGTCAAAGCTTGTTGTCCCACTGCTGTAAGCCGCACCCGTTCCCCGCGGATTATAACCCACCCACGGATTGCGCCCGGTAAAGGTGGAATTAGAGGTTGCCGTGCTGTTGGCAAAGCCTACCGCCAGCAAGGTGCTACTCGAGGTCGAATTGGTGGGATCAACCACCGCGGTCAAAGTGTACACTTTGCCCGCCACCGGCGTAAACGGCAGCACGGCATAATCGTAAACGCCATTGGTCGTCGAATTTAAAACGCCGGCTCCGCTGTAGTTAAACAACGTAGCAACTGACGACCACGTGGCATTCAAGGTGCCGCCGTCCGTGCCCGAGCTGGCTTGGACCGTGTTTCCGTTCAAGTCACCCGCTGCATGGGTGAAATCGTCCGAATAGATGGTGATGGGGGCGGCGGCGGCGGGGAGCGAGGTGAACAGGGCGCCCGCGAAAACCGTGGCGGCAAGGGCCGCGGGCATCCGGCAGATGCCGCACGCGGGACGGCCGGCGGCTGACATTGCACTGACTTTCATGGGGGTCTCCTTCTTGGGTTTGCACCGGGTTGGGCACTTCTTCAGCAGGCGCGGGAATCGCCAGCTATTGGAACAGTATCCGAAATGCGGCTGGGATGCAATGGATAAAAGGGACAATCGGCAGGACAATCTTGCCAAAATGGCCGGGGCGGCCCAGCGGCGCGGCGCGCCACCCATCCCCGTGGCCCAGCGCCGGGCAAAGTCATTCGCCGATGCCAAACGTCGTGCCCTTCCGGAACGCGTTGGGGGAGAGGCCGGTCGTCTTCTTGAACACGCGCGAGAAGTAGCCGGGGTCGTCGAAGCCGCAGGAGCCGGCCACTTCGGACAAGGGCATTTCGCTTTCCCGGAGCAGTTGGCAGGCCTTCAGCACCCTTGCCTTCAGGATGTATTGGAGCGGCGGATGCCCCGTGGCTTTTTCAAAATGCCGCCGGAACGAGCGCTTGGACATGTGCGCCAGGGCGCAGAGTTTCTCAATGTCAATGGGCTCGTTGTAGTGGGCGCAGATGAATGCGAGGGCGGCTTCCATGTTGGGATAAAGCGCGGCCGTGCCTTCACTCTTCAATTCGGCAAACCGGCAAACGGTGATCAGCAGCTCCGTGACCAACGCGGATTTCATCTTGTCGGAGACGGCGCCGGATTCAAACGTCTCCCGTTCAATCCGGTTGACGATGCGGAGGCACTCCTCCTGGTTCTCCCGGGAGAGGTTCGGAGGGGGAAGCGGCTTGCCCGGCCGGCCAAGGGAAGAGAGCACCTTGAAGCCCCCAAGGCGCGACAGATGGCTCTGCATCTGGTCAACCACCCGTTCCCGGATGATCACGTTGATGAGCTTGAGGGAACGGCAATCCTTGTAGGCATGCATGGTCTTGTTGTTGACCAGGAAGAAATCCCCGGGTTTTAGCCCGTATTTCAAGTTCCCGATTTCATGCGTTGCCGTGCCCCCGAGGACGAAAACCAGCTCCGTGAAGTCATGCCGGTGCGGCTTGATGTCTGGCTGGTTGACCCGCTGGACGATGACCGGGGACCGGCTTTTGGCCTGCAGAAGCTTGGCGAAGCTGTAGCGGCTCCGGTCGGGCGTCTTCGGCGCGACGATTCTGAGATGGTTCAGCATGTCAAGGCGCTTGCGGCGGTTGGCGGTGGCGGCGGCGGGCGCGTCCCCTCATCGGCCATGGCGCCGGAGTGGCGGCATCGCCACGCCCGGAGCCGCCGGGGAGACGCACCCCATCCGCTTATATTATCGCACCATAGTCCCGGAATTTCCGGATAAAATAGGCTGGCGAACAACTCCAGGAGTGGCAATAGCTGTTGACGAGATGGTTCCCGTACGGGGAGAGAAATGGGCGCTCGGGGTCGAAGATCTCCCAGAAGGTCGTCGCGCCGCGCTGGACCATGGCGCCCCAATAGCTTCGCAACAGCTTGATGCCCTCCTTTTCGAGGCCGCACATCCACAGGGCTTCGACCGTGAGATGGCAGAGGGCTGGATTCACCGGCTTGACGGCATCCGGCATCGCCCGCACGGCCTGCAAGAGGCTGGCGGCTTCCGCCCCCTCGACGACCCGGCCCAGAACCATCCAGACCTGGCTGGCCCAGGAGATTTGCCTGTCCGGCCCGCTCAGGAAAAGCTGCTTTTCGCGGCAATAGAGGAATTCCCGCGCCGCGCGTTTCATCTTTTCGATGATGGGTTTCAACGGCGCGGCGCGGCCCGGGTCGTGCAGCTTTTCCGCCAAAGTGACGGCGGCTTGCAGCCCCCGGAGAATCACTCCCTGCATGGCGGCCTGCTTGTGCAGGCGCGGCTCCCAATCAATGAAGATCCACCAGTTGCCGGGATCCACAAACAGGCCGCGTTCGTCCACCTGCGATTGCAGCATTGCCAATTGCCGCGCCGCCACCGGCCAGAGATCATCCGCCGTCCGCCAGTCCCCGCTGGTCTCCGCGTAGTCGAGCAGGGTGGTCACGAACAACGCGGTGTAATCCAGGATAAAATCGTTCCCGGCGTGGGGATGCGGCGCTTCAAACACACAGGCGGGCACGATCCCTTCGGCGTTGGCCAGCCCGGCAAAGAGATAGAGGCAGCGCTTCGTCAAATCGAATTGACGGAAGGTGACGTGGTTCACGGGCGCGCAGACGCTCAAATCCATCCACAACCGGCGGTCACGCTTGGGGCCATCCTCATAGACCGTCTGCATGCAGTTGGCCAGCGTCCGCCGGGAGATTTCGTCCATCACCCGCAGATCCTCCGGCACGCCGGGCGGCAACGGCGCCACGGCGGCGGGATCCGCCGCGGAAACGGCACGGCACAGGAAATCGCCGAACCGCACGGAAAACGCTGGCGAATCGCTGGCGACGGTGACCTTGAGATAGCGGAAGGCATAACGGCGCGGGAGCGCCACCCGCCGCGGCAGCACGTCCACCGTCACGGCCTCGTCCTGCAGCCAGGCCCGGCTCATCTGCCCGGAATATGGGTCGAGGGCTTCGCATACCTCCGCCGCGACCTCCCCGAAGATGAGTTGCAGCCGCACCGGCGCGTCGGCGATCCCCTCGGCGGAGAGGCCGAACTCCAGATAGCCGACGGTGTGGACGCCGAAATCCAGGATGAAGCTTTCCCCGCCCCGCCAAGTCCGGTCAGACACGGCCTGCGCCGGCCCCTTGTCCAGCATCGCCCAGTCTTGATGGGCATCCGGGCAGGAAACGCCTGCCACGACGCGGAGCGGCCTGGCTTCGCGGCAATGAAGCTGGGGCTTGGAGGCTTCGGCGATTTCCAGCCAGCGCGCCCGCGTCGCGGCAGCAAAAAAGGGGGTGGTTGCATCCATGGAATCCACGCCTCGGTCCTTCCGGTTCATTTTCCATCCGCCAGCGCTCATTTTGTCACAATTTGCCGCGCCGCTCCTCGAGAGTCCGGCGGATCTCGGCCATGCGCGGCCGGTTGAGCGGGTAGCGCCAGAGGAACAGTAGCATAAAACTCCACAGAACGATCGGCAGGGTGATGAAGATCACCACCATGCGGTGGAGCACCTCGGGGGGCTGCGTGAAGAGCTTCACGTTGAAGCCGGTGGCTTGGAGCACGGCGCCGCCCACCCCCAGGGCGAGGGTCGAGGCAATCTTGAAAAACCACGAATAGACCGCGTTGAGAGACCCTTCCCGGCGGCGGGCGGTGTGCAGCTCGTCGTGATCGGCCACGTCCGCCCTCATCGAGGGGAGGAATATCCAAATGGCTGAGATGGTGCCGACCTCGAAGGTCGCCGGCAGGATCTGGAGATAGGGCATGTCGGGGCGGAGGCAGACAATGTACAGCAGATGCCCGGCCATGGTGGCCAGGACCATGGCCGCCATGATCGCCTTCTTGTCGAACTTCTCCCCGAGCCAGGTCCACATCGGGATGCAGACAATGCCCGTGGCGACCAGCACCGTCGCCTTCCAGCCGGTGATGACCGAGGCCGCGGCGATGTCGCCCCCGTTGACGTAATAGATGTTCAGATACTGGCCGAGGGCGCCGACCGAAATGCCACTGAGCATGAGGAAGAACGCCACGCCGATCAAGCCCCAGAGCGGCCCGTTGCCGATGGATTCCCGGAGGCTTTGCCAAAAGGGTTCCCTGGCCTGGCGGACCACGGCTTTTTGATAATAACGCTCTCTGCCGACGATCGCCGGCAACAGTCCCAATATCAAAATCAGGCCGGCCACGACCCAACTGAACGCCTGCATGCCGCGCACGATGTCCGGCTTGCCCGTGGCGGGGTCAAGAAACAGCGAACAGGTGATGATCGCCATGGACCAGCCGCCGAAGAGGTTGAAGCACTTGGCGAAAAACGTCGTCCACGCCATCAGGTGCGTGCGTTCGTCGTAGTTCGGCGTCAGCTCCATCTGCATCGCGCCGAAGGGCATCGAGCTGCAGGTGGTGAAGGTGAAAAAGAACAGCCCCACGACCACCAGGTAGGCCAGCAATCCGCTCTCCCCCGCCCCGGCGGGCGGACGCCACAACAGGAGGTAGGTGATCGCCGCCAGGATCGAGCCCACAAACATGTAAGGCCGCCGCCGCCCCCACCTCGTCCGGGTGTTGTCCGACAGGGTGCCGACGATGGGATCCATGAAGGCGTCCCAGAGGCGCAGGACCATGAGAACCACCCCGAGCGTCACCGGACTGATGCCCAGGCCGATGTTGAAGAACGGCAGCCACAGAATGCCCGTCGTCATGTCCGCCGCCAGCCAGCTCATGCTGGCGCCGGCGCCGAAGGCCAGTTTCTGCCCGAAGGGAATGCGGTCGGCTTTCGGGATATGGGTGAGAAAGCTCTCCTGGCGGCTCATCATGCACCCCCCGCGGCCATCCGCCGGCCCATCGTTTCCTGGGCGATCATGGCGCCGGCCAGGACGTTCCAGCTCAGGAAGCCGGCGTTGAAATTCGGCTTGCCCGTGTCCGGATGATAGCATTCGTGCAGCACGCCGTGACGTTCAAGATCTTCGCCCAGCAGGGTGACAATCTTGCCGGCCACCGCGGCGGCATCCGCATGATAGCCGTAGCGCCGGAGCCCTTCATAGACCATATAGTTGGCCACGATCCAGACCGGGCCAAGCCAGTTGCTCGGATTGGCGCTGTCGGTGGCGGGGTCATACATCCGCTCGCGTTTCGACAGGCTGGGCAAGCCGTACCGGGCGTCAAATTCAGCGGGATTGCGCAGGTGCCCCTCGACCAGGAGCCGCGCCTGCTCCGGCGTGGCGATGCCGCACCACATCGGCAGGAAGCCCGTGAAGAGCTTGATCTTTTGCGGGAGCGTCCGCCACGTCATCTCCATGCCGCGGTTGATCTGGGGGAAGTGCTCGTGCCGGTGGTCACGGCATTGCACGTCCACGGTGTAGAAAAAACTGTCGCTTTCGTCCCAGCACTCGCGCCGGATCGCGGCCTTGAGCCGCTCCGCCTCGTCCGCCAGGCCTTCCAGGTCCGCCTCGCGCCCCAGCGCCTTGGCGATGGTTCCCAGCGCGCCCAGTTCTTGATAAAAGAGGCAATTGAGGAGCAGGTTTGCCGACGAGAATTCGGGACGCCCGTAGGTGGTGGGGTCGTTGTCCACGCCGATGGCGGCGTCCGACCCCCACACCAGCAGGCCGCAGTCCGTCCCATACCGGGAACGCCAGCGCTGGAGGAATTTTTTGAGCGGTCCGTAATAGGGCGCCAGCCAGCGGAAGTCCCCCGCGAACTCCGCAATCCCCCGCGCGAACTGCGCAAAAACCGGCTTCGCCTGGTTCTTTTCAGTTCCCCCCACCGTCGTGCAGCCGAAGAAATCCCCCATGCCGGCTTTCATCATGATCGGAAGGGTTCCTTCCGGCGTTTGATGGTCGAAGAAATTGATCCAGCTTCCCATCGCGTGGAGGAGGAACTTCTCGCGCGCATCGGGTGCCAGCCTCCCCTTCAGGGGCCGCAGCCCCTCGACGATCCAGAAGCTGTCCCAGTCCCACAACTCGTCATGGAACAGGCCGCCCGGAACCAGGAAGGGATGCTTCAGACAGCCCTGCGCCTCCCGATGGATGGCGGCGGTTTGCCCGCAGATGAAGTCCAAAAGGCGTTCGGAATGGTGTTGGAAGGCGGGATGGTGCGTCATGGCCGTCTTTCCGGGTTGTCGAGTTGTTGCGCCAGGCGCTCCGCCATCATGGCAAAGCCTTTGTCGTTGGGATGCACGGCCACCCGGTCAAAGAGCGCCGGATCGTGGTCAATCAGCGCCGGGCCTTCGATGAGATGGAGGTTCGGATCCTGGCGCGCCGCGGCGAGGTCGCGCAGGACTTGGCGGTATTGTTCCAAATCGGCGGTCTTGGCGGGTGGATTCCAGGCGGGGGCGACCCACAACGGCGTGATCAGATAGAGGGGGGTTTCCGGCTGCGCCACCCGGAAACGCGTGAGGAAGCCCTCCAGGTTCGCGCGGTAGCGCTCCAGGGGCACGCCGCCCTGCCAGTCGTTGACGCCCAGCAGCACGGTGACGAGCGTCGGCTTGAGCGCTCCGACCACCCCGGCATCCGACGGCGAAAAACCGGAACTGCGGCCGCCCAATCCCAAGTTGATGGTCCGCCAGCCTTTCTTCCGCCCTACCAGGAAGGGATAGGTCTTGTCCACCGCGCTGGCCGTGAAACCGTGCGTGATCGAATCCCCATAGGCCACGTACCGGACCGCCGGTTCCGGTTTTGCCGCCTCGAACCGGGCCTCCGGGTTCACCCTTAGCCCCGCGAAATCCACCGCGTCGCCGTAAGGCAGGAAGATTTCATAGTCATGGAAGCCGGGGGCCTCGCCGCCCGCCAGCGCCACCGTCACGCTTTCCGGTGCGCGCTGCACGCCGGCCGCGCGGGTTTGAAAGGCCTGCGCCGGCTTGAGGGCGCCGTCCACGGCCCAGACGCCGCTGCCGTTCCGGGCAGTCTTGGATTGATGCCGGTCGCTGTAGTGCAAGTCGGCCTCGACGGTCGTGGCGTCCGTGCGGAAGCGGATGCTCACGCCGGGATTGTCCCAACGGTAGCCGGTCCCGGCCATCTCCAGGATCCGGTCGAAGCGCGCCAGCTTGGCGCCGGGCTGATCCGGGGAAGGGACAATCTCCTTGCGGACATATCCCGCATACTCGACCCGCGGGTCATCCGGCGCCACGGGCCTCAAGGGGCCGCATTGTCCGGCGGTGGCCGTGGCTACCAGGATTCCCGCGGCCCAGCGCATGGCATGGTGCTTCAGCATTGCTTGTCTTTCCCTTTCGCGGCCGCCCGTGGCGGCCCGTGCCGCTGGCGCGGCGCTCGCGGTGTTGTCCGATTCTCATTTGTGCCCTGGAGGGGCACTTCAACTGAGTAATCGAATCAATCCTGATCGCTTCATGAATAGATCCGGTTAAAGGGTGGCCGCCTGGGGGATCTCCTCCGCCGTCCAGGGACAGAGATGGAAATTCGGGTAGGTCAGCAGCACGGTTGCCTTCTGCCGGGGATCCGCCGCCCCCAACTCCAGCCGCACGCGATGGACGCCGCGGCCGGGAGTGAAGGCAACCCGCGCGCCTTCCGGGCAGCGGTGCGGGGCCGGCACATGCGGCAGGCCCGGTTCGCAGCGGTGGAGCAGCGCGCCGTCGAGATAGAGCGTCGCGCCCGCGCTGGCCAGGCACACCATGCGCCTCTCCTCATCGTGGTTCACCGGCCATGTCCACTCGCCGCCACCCGCTTGTTTGATTGCGTCCGGCAGTTCGCCGTTGGCCCAGGCAACCGGCTTCCCTTCGCTTCCGAGGGGCGCCAGCCCAATCGTGCCCGGCAGCTTTTCCAGTTCCACGGCGCCTTCCGGCACCCAGGGGATTTCGGCCAACGATTTCTTCCGCAGCCGGCCGCTGGCCACCACCACGCGCCGCGTCAGTTCCCGCAACGTGGCCGGGGCACTGGCCAGACCCCGGATGCCGGGGCCGAGATAGACGCCGTCGCCGATCGGTCCCTTCCAGCGGGCGGGGATCCTCTCGATTCCGATCCCCAGGCCCAGCGTCGCCCCCACGGTCGCCGTGGTGCTGTCGGTGTCATACCCGGCGTTGGTGGAAAGCAGGATGCTCTTCTCAAAATCCCCGGCGCCATGCAGGAGCGCCCAGACCGCCAACGCGACGTTCAGCGGCGCATGCGTGAAATTCTCATTGTCATGCTGCCGCAGGAGCCGCTGGCGGCATTCCCAAGGCTCCACGCCGGCACGGTGGTCCCCCAAGACCTGTTCGATGGCCGCCGCCGTTTCACTGGCGGCCGGAATGCTTCGCAGCGCTTCCCGGAGGGCCGCCGCCAATGCCGTCCCCGAGGCGACCAGGCTCTGCATGAACGCAAAATACACTTCCCCGGCGATCCCCTCGACCCCGTGGTCCAGGGACGCATCCAAGCCGGCATAGTACGCGGCGCTGGCCGGGTCATCGGGGAAAAGGCAGGCCCAGATTTCCGAGCGGATCGGCGACCCCATCCCCGCATGGAACGGATTTTCAAACGCGCCGGCCGCCGTCGCGGGCACGCCCCGGCGCAAGTTCCAGCGGCACCGCCCATATTCATCCCACATGTAGTGGATGTGCCGCAGCCAGGCCTGGCCAAAATCGTCCGCCGTCAATTGCCCGCCGCTTTTTTCGACGAGATCCAGCCAGACCAACTGCAACTCGAGATCGTCGTTGGGCGGCGCAACCGTCGGCACCGGGTCGTAATAGGTCAGTGCCAAAGGGCCGAGTTTGCCTTCCACCGGCAATCCGAGGGTGCCGCCGATGGATTTGCCCATCCAGCAGCCATGAATCTTCGATTCCAAAATGTCCAATTCCACCGGGATCAGCTCCAGTTGTGATGAACGATGACGCGATCGGGAAGGAGGAGCGCCGCCCTCACTCCACCGGCTTGCTGCGAAGTTTGGCGACGGTTTCCCATTGGGCCTTTTGACAGCGTTGCGGCGGAAGACCCTTCAGGATTTGCTCCACATCGTCCACGACCAACTGCCCCATCCACGGCCAGATTTCGGGAATGTTCCCCGCCCGGTGCGCCTGCAAGAGCGTGTTGGGAATCCGGCGCGCCCGATGGTTCGCCGGAATCGGTTCTTGCGGCCACACATCAATGCCCACGCGGAGATGCCCGGATTCGGCGGCGTCAAGCAACTCGTCGAAATTGACCACTCCCGCCCGGCTGAGCAGCAGGACGATGCCCCCCTTCCGCATCTTCTGGAAATAGCGCCGGCCGATGCCGCCGACATTTTCCGTGGTCACGGCGCCCATGAGGAAGACCGCCGCCGCCTTTTCGAAACATTCGTCCAGCGTGGCGGGGGTGACGCCCATTTCCCGGAGCACGCTGGGATGAAGCCACGGATCGTGGACCAAAACCTCCCCGCCGAAGGGACGCAGCAGCGGCAAAAGCGCACGCCCGACATTGCCGCAGCCAACCACGGCCAGCGGCCGCCCGGCCAGAAGAATGGAATCCTGGTTGTCCCCTTCGCCATAGAGCGTCTCGGTGCCGCTCCGGATGGCCGCGTCGGCCTGGTGGATCCGCCGCGCCAGGGACAAGGCCATGCCCAGCGCCATCTCCGCGACCGGCTTGGCGAACACCGGCCCCGTGGCAAGGACGTAGATGCCGCGGCGGTGGCATTCCCCGTAATCCACATTGGGCAGGAAATTGCTCTCCACATTGAAAATGGCCTTCAGCTTCGGCGCCCGATCCAGCCGTTCCTTCGGCATGGGCGACTGCCCGATCAGGATGACGGCCTCGGGCAGATGGCGATCGATCTGCGCCGCGGGCGCCGGGGCGCCGTCCTGCCAGATCACGCGGCCGAGCCCCTCCAGGCGCGCCTTGGTGGCCGCGTCGAAAATGAGATCCACTGGGCGGGGATGGGGGTCGAGCAGAATCAGCGGCTTGTCCGTGGCATCATTCATGGTCCAGCTCCGTTTTTGTGATCGGCTTGAGCGTTCCGTAGAAAACCGGGTCTTTGGATTCGACAATGCCGCCGCCCCAGTTGAGCCAGCCGGCGCGGGCCTTGCCGTTGTTGTCATTGACCAGCAGGGAAAACCGGAGCGCGGCGCCGGCCCCGATGACCAGCGGGTAGAGTTCCGACTTCTTGAACTTGACCAAATACAAGGTGCGGCCATCGTCCGTCCGCTGGATGGTGGCGGCGCCGTTCTTCACCATCGCGCCTTCCGGACTCCAGGCCGTCGGAATGTCGCCGGCCAGGCTGGGCGCCTTGGACTTGAACAACTGCGGACCCTCGGTGGTCAGGGCCGCCTGGAATTCGGCGCGGTCTTCAGGATAGCCCTCGTTCAGGCAGTCGAACGCGAACTCAATGCTGTCGCCTTGCCACAGGTTCGGGGCCAAACTGGGCTGGTGGTGGATCGGATCAACGGTTGCCACAGCCAGGGCGATCTCCTCCCCGGCAACCGCAAGGGCGAAGCGCGCGGAGTTGTTGCCGGATGGCGGTTCCTGGAACTTGCTCTGCCAGCCGGCGTCGTTCCAGATGGCGTTGGCCGCGATTAGACGTCCCGAAGCGTCAATCAGGGGCCGGCTGCCGTAACCGCCGGACGGCCCCTTGAGTTCCAGTTTCTTCCGGGCCAGGGAAAGGACGTCGCTGGCGGGCGTCCAAGTGGCGGGGATCCGCGGCCCGCGGCAGAAATACATGACCCGGGATTCCAACTCGAAGCCAGGGGTGGCCAAAACCGGCTTGCCTTCCCAGGAGACCACGGGGGAATCCTTGCCGATGGCCGACAACAGCCGGGGATCAATGACTTCCCGGCCCTCCGTTTCCTGCCAGAAAAGCAGGAGCGGCCCGGCTTGGCTGGACAGCAGCACGCCCTTCTGGTTGCCGAACTGGTATTCCCCCTCCAGTCGTACCTGGCCTTGGAATTGGCGCGTGAAGTTGCCCATGACGACGCTGCCGAACAGCGGCTGGACATAGGGCTGCCGGCGGAACAGCCCGGACGCGTGGTTCAAGGGCATCTTCTCGGCCGCGTAGAAGGCCAGCGTCTCCTTGTCACAGAGATTGACCAATTCGAAAAAGCAGATCCGCTCCGCCCCAAGCTTGACCTGCCGCAGCCAGTCCAGAAGCATCCGCAGCGCCCGCTCCTGTTCGCCCTGGTTGAAAGCCGGATCGCCAAAGCGCAGCAGCACCGCATGCCATTCGGAAGCGACCCAGGGATGGACAGGTGAGTGATACTCCTTGTCGATGGCGTAGAAGGGATTTGGATTGACGCCGTGCCCATGGAGAGCCAAAACGTCAAAATCCTTGCCCGCACCCTGTTTGACAATGGCCTCATAAAAGGGCAGATACCGCATGCCGATGCCACCCAGCCATATCTCTGAATCGGGTTGGATCTCCTTGATCGTGCGGTAGGCCGATGCCTGCATCTTGACGAACCGCTCGGAAGTGTCCTGCCAATAACAGCTAAATCCAGGCAGATGCGGTTCGTTCCAGACTTCCCAAGTCCGGACTCTGTCCTTGTAGCGGCTGACCATGGCCCGCAGGAAGTCGCTCCAGTCATCCAAGTTCTTCGGGGCATAGGCACTGTAGCCGTACACGCAGACCAGAACGCGGGTGTCGTCGGGACGGCTTGACGCCCAGCGGGGAGTGCCGTAGAAGCAGACCACGGGCTGAAGCCCGAGTTCAATGGATTTGGCGACAAAGTAGTCGAGCGGCGCCCAGTTGTACGTTCCCTTGGCCGTCTCCACTTCGGACCATTGGACATGGAAGCGGATGAAGCTGGCGCCAATCAGTTTGGCCATGCGGAGTTCACTGTCCTGGCGCCATTTCAGCGTGCCAGGGGAGCAGATGATGTGAAAACCGAAGATCTCCGCGATCTTCGCGTCGGCCGCGGCGCGGGGCAGGATCGCCACATTGACGCGGGACTGGGAAAACGTCCCCAGCCGGTTGGTGACCGCGGCGCGTTCGACGAATTCCTCGGCCAACGGTTCGCGCCCGGCCGCCGTCAGTCCCGCAAATTCGATCTGGTAGAAACCTGGCGCGGCCGGTTGCCAGCGCCACCCGGCGGCCTTGAAATTCTCCGCGGACGCGGTGACGTCGGCGACTTTCCGCCCGGCACTGTCGAATACGGTGCCGGAAATTGCGGTGACCGTGCCAGGCACCTGGCCTTGGGCGCGGAAAACCACCGCCTGATCCAGCGTCCAGCAATTGGCCAGTTGCTCCCCACGCAGTTTCACGGCCAGGCCAGGCTGCGGCTCACGAGTGACCCGAAGGTTGTCAAAATAGGCTTTGCCGGCAGGGGAAATGGGCGCTTCCCCCTTCAGATTCACCAAATTGATCGTAAAGGAATCGGCGTCAGTTGGAATTTCTTCCGCCTTGATCATGACCGTAAAGTCCTGCCATTGGCCTTTTTCATTGCTTGCCACCATGGGCAAAAAAACGGGCTTGATAAATTGATTTTGGCCATACCAGCCAATGAAGCAGCCAGGGGAATTGCCCGCGTAATCGTCACTGAGAAGCACCTTCCCTTTGACCGTCAGGGCTTGGAACGGTTTGGCCAGGCGCAGGGGAGCAGAATGCCACCCGGCCATCCCCTGGCCGACCGCCGGAACCATCAAGGCTGACGGCGGGTCGAAAAACTTCTCTTTTGAAAGTCCGCCCAACGGCCCCTTGCCGGAGCTGTGCCACCAATAAAACTGCCAGCCGGCCGGAACCGTCTCGGATCGAAGGCCATTGACCATTTCGCCAAGGCTGAATGATTCATCAAGAAGCTGAACTTGGGCGGCCGCATCCGCGACGCCCCAAAAGACTCCGAACAACGACAGGCAAACGGCAGCCTTTGCATGGTTCCATATTTTGAGCATGGCCCTTATCCCTGTTTGCGAAGTGGCTGTCTTCATGGCGGCCTTCGTCGTCACACCGCGGTTCCTGGAGGGCGGTCACCAGCCAAGAATGGCCTTGTTGGCCGCGACCGACCAGTTGAATGGGTTTTCCAGATACGGGTTGGCCTGGTTCCGGATGGCCGTGGCCTCGACATGCCCATCCAGCCAAAGGAGGTTGCAATATCCGTTATGCCGCCCCGCGGGACGGCCAAAATTGCCATTGCTTAATTTGAAGGCATCGCCAGTGTCGAAGCTGACCCGCCAAAATCCAGTCTTCTCCCACCCGCCACTGGCGTTGTTCTGATAATTTTCCAGCAACAATAATTTGCCTGAAGGATTTTGTGCGGAATAAATGGTTCTGGATGCCGTGGTCGTTCCGCTGCCGGGAAACAAAGTCACATTGAGGGCGTAGTCGAGCATTGCCGGCCAAGGCCAGCCACCCGTAAGATGAGTTTCCCCATAGGGACAGGTGAATTGATTCAACTTCGCATAGTTGTTGCCATAGAGCGCCTGATTCCAATACGGCGTCGAGCCCATGCCACCGACCATGCTCCCAAATGCCGGCGGCAGATACCCATTGTAATCATCAACGTACATCTGCATGCTGAGGCCAAGCTGTTTCAGGTTGCTGGAGCAGCCGGCCTGCTTGGCCTTTTCCCTCGCCCTCGTCAGTGCGGGAAGAAGCAACGACGCAAGGATTGCGATGATCGCAATGACGACCAACAGCTCAATCAAGGTGAATTTTCTTGCCACCGTCCTTTTTTGGGGACAATGGCAAGAAGCGAATGGCAGAGGCTTCATGGCAAAGAATTCAGCCAAGACAAGCATTTTTAGCCTCCTTTTCAGTTCCTTGGACCCCGGTCGCCGGGCACTCCCCGCCGGCGGGGAGTTGCTCCAGCGCCGGCCACGCCTGCCATGACATCAACCTTACCTGCCCACCGCCGAAAATTCCATGCACAAAAAGGACAATTGGTAGGACAATCTTGCCAAATCCTGAGTGGCGAAGCGCCCCCCCCACGGGCGAGCCCACGCTCCGAACACGGGAAAGGGGACGGCACAATGTGGCCCCCGGCTTGGCCGGTGGCTTGTTGGCCGCGTCGCTTGGGCCGCGCAAAGCGGCGATTGGTTGAGCTTTTGCCGGCGGCGCCGCCCCTCAGCCGCCGCTCTCGGGGAGCTGGCTGAGCATTCCGCGGAACTCATTGGGGCGCAAACCAATCTGGCGACTGAAGACCTTGGTGAAATAGCTCTGATCGCGGAAGCCGCAGCGTTCGCCGACCTCCCGGACGCTGAGGCTGGTGAGCGCCAGCAGCCGCTTGGCTTCGCTGACCCGGCTCGCCTGCACTAGGTCGCCGAAAGTCAGGCCGCATTCCTGTTTCAGGCGGTGGGTGAGGCTGGAGGCGCTCATCCCCAAGGCGCGGGCGGCGGCGGCGAGGCGGAGCTTTTCCGCGTAGCGCGGCTGGAGCCAGCCCTCCAGGCGCCGGCGCAGGGAGGTTCCCGCGCCGGCGGCGGCGGACAGGCGGGGGCTCTCGGCAAACAGCTCCTCCAGCCAGGCGCAAAGCCGCGGGACCGAGTCCAGCGCCGCCAGTTCCAGGTGCCGCTTCTCCAAGGCCCGCAAGGCGGCCGCCAAGCCCCCGCCGGCCTGGACTTGCCGGTGCGCCTGGAGGGCGAGCAGCGGCAGGAGGCCGCCGCGGAAGCGGTCGGCGTCGCCGGCGGCGAAGAGGGCCGTCGTGAACTCGTCGAGCGCGGCGTGGCGGCGGGCGGAGTCGCCGCCGTCGAGCGTGGCGGCCACGGCGGCCAGCTTTTCCGCGTAGCGCCGGCCGGCATCCCCCGGCGCGGCCTGGGCCTGCCGCTGCATCTGGAAGATGCGTTGGCGGAGCTGCCATTCCTCCGCCTGGTTGAGCCCCTTCGCGAAGGTGGCCTGCACCACGAACTCGGCGGCGGCCCGGACCTGGATGAAGGGCTCCTCGCGCATGGCCTGGAGCGCCGCGAGGAACTGCGCCACCGCGCCGGCGCCGTCGAGGCTGGCCAGGCGCGCGAGGATCTTCGGCTCCGCCCGCGGCCCCTCGCCAAGGGAGAAGAAGCCGCCCAGCTCAATCGCGCCGACCAGGCGGTTTTCCGGCGCCACGGGAATGATGACGCAGTCGATCCCGAGCCAGCAGCGGGTGTACCAGGCGTCGCCAATGGCAAAGCCTTGGACGGCGGCGGCATGGGCGTTGTTCTGGCAGAGGCTCCCAGCCCGCGGGTGGCCCAGGCAGCCGCGGCAGAAGCGGCAGAGCCCCTTGTCGGCCAGCGGCGGCGCCGCTTCGGCAAAGGAGAAGTAGCAGCCGCCGAAACGGCTGAACCGGCGCAGGTCCGCAAACACATCCTGGATGCGCAAGTTCAAGGGCGAGGAAAGGGGCGGCATGATGGCTGTCTCACGGGGGCGGGGAGGGGCGTGCGGCGGCCGGCCTGGGAATCGAACTCCAACCGGGGACGAATGTAGCCGTCCCTTCCCCTTTTCAAGCGCGGGCCGCCCTTTTCCACGGTTCGCGGCCCGGCGGTTGCGCCCCGTCCCCCGCAAAATCCGGGAAAGGGCCGTGTACGAAAGCGGCCAACCCGACGCAATCCCCAACGACGTTACACGCTCCGGTTTCGACAACGGGCGGCAGGTACGCCCCGGACGATGGACGGTTCAAGGATGGCCGCTGACTGGACCCGCTATTTCGACGCCAAGACCGTGACCCTCCTGGCCAGCATCGGCTTCAAGCCGGGCGGGCGGGTGGAGGGCAACCTGGTGGGCAACCACCGGTCGCCCTTCCATGGCTTTGCGGTGGAGTTCGCCGGCCACCGCGGCTATGCCCCCGGCGACGACCTCAAGCACCTGGACTGGAAGGCGTACTACAAGACCCGCAAGTACCTGGTCAAGCAGTACGAGCAGGAGACGAACCTCATCGCCCAAGTGCTGGTCGATGTCAGCGAAAGCATGCTCTTCGAGTACGAGCATGGCCGGCGCATTGACTACGCGGCCTTTGTCGCCACCGCCCTCAGCCAGGTGATCACCGCCCAGTCCGACCGGGTCGGGGTCGCCCTTTTCGACAACCAGGTCCGGGCGATGATCCCGCCGACCGGCGGCCAGGAGATCGTCGCCAAGATCGCCGACACCTTGGACGCGACGGCGAAGAAGGAGCCGACCGCCATCGGCAAGGTGCTGCTGCTCCTGGCCGAGAGCTTCCGCCGGCGGGGGGTGGTCTTCATCATCAGCGACTTCTTCGCCGACATCGGCAGCACCCTCGACGGCGTGCGGCGGCTGCGCCACGACCGGCATGAGGTCGTCCTGATCCATCTGCTCGACCCCCTGGAGCTGAACTTCCAGATCCCCGGCCGGGTGCGGCTCCTGGAGCTGGAAGGCCCCGGCAAGCTGGACGTGGTCGGAGCCGAAATCAAGGATTCCTACCAAACGCAGTTCGACGCCTATCTGGCGGAGTTCAAGCGGCGGGCCATCGGCCTGGGCGCCGACTACATCCGCTGCGACCTGGGGCGTCCCTTTGGCCACCATTTGGCGGAATACCTGGCGCGCCGGGCACGCCAGGGCTGACGTTTGGCCTCGGCCGCAACCGCCCCCCGTTCCAAGACCATTCTCCGGATTCCCCAAGCCCCTGACGGACAGTTCCTGATCCCCGGACGGACATGCCTTTTGTTCACCCCATCCTTCTCTCGGCCCTGGCGTTCCTCGCCGTGCCGTTCATCCTGCAGTTCCTGATCAACCGCCGCAAGGTGGTGATCCGCTGGGCGGCCTATGAATGGATGCGCCAGGCGATCGTGGTCAAGCGCAAGCGGCTGAAGGTCACGGAGCTGCTGAAGCTGATCAGCAAGCTCCTGCTGATCCTGGCGCTGGCGCTGTTCGCGGCGCGCCCGCTCTACCGGGCGGTCCGCGCCAGCCGCACCCTCCTGGTGATCGACACCACCTTGAGCATGGGCACCACCCTGGAAGGCGGCCAGCGGCTGGACAAGGCAGTGGAACTGGCCCTCCGCCAACTGCGCGAGGCCGAGGGGGCGGTGGCCGTCGCCGCCTTTGACGGCCACCTGAACCCCGTGCTGCCCATGGGGCGGCGCCATGGCAACGCCGAAGCGGCCCTGCGCAACCTCGAAGTGGCGCCGCGGGCGGCCACGCCGCGGGAGCTGCTCCAGGCCCTGGCGACGGCACCGCTGGCGGCGGCGGCCGACAGCATCATCTTCATCAGCGACTTCCAGCGGGAGCAGTACCGCGACCGCGAACTGCTGGCGGAGTTCCGCGAGCGGCTCGGCCGCCGCCGCCAGCTCGCCTTCCTCCCGGTGGATGACCGCTCGGGGCTTTCCAACCTCGGCATCGAGTCCTGCCATCTCGGTCCCGAAGGCTTCTGGCCTGGCCGTGCCAACCGCCTCGGCGTGCGGGTGCGCAACTACGGCACCCAGCCGGTGCGCGGCCTGCCGGTCACCCTCCAGCTTGAGGAAAAGCCGAGCGACCGGGCCATGCTCAACCTCGAGCCCGGGGATGCCAAGACCGTTTGGCTCACCCTGCCAACCCCGCCGGCGCCGGAGAGCGAACTCCGCATCCACGTCACCATCCCGCCGGACCTGCTGGCGGCCGACAACGACTGGTACGCCGTGGTGGCGCCGGGCGAGCCGCTGCGGGTGCTGGCGGTGGCGGAACGCGACCCGGACGACCCCTTCCCGCGCGACCAGTTCCTCCGCGGCGCCCTCGCCGCCTTCCTGCCCAATGGCGCGCTGGCCTACAAGGCCGTCACCCCGGTCGAACTGGTCAACGAGGAACTGGCAGGCTACGACCTGCTGCTCACGGTCGGCACCCGCTTCGGCGAGCGCGACCGGATCGGCGAGAAGATCCGCGCCTACCTCGCCGGCGGCGGTGCCCTCCTCGCCTTTGCGGATCCCGCCGTCCCGACAACCTTTGCCGGCCTGGGCATCCCCCAGCTCCAGCCGCCACCCAAGGCCGCGGCCGCCGAACCGGCGACCCCCGACCCCCAGCGGCTGCGCGGCGGCTACCTGGAATTCATGCAGTTCGGCGACCTCAACCCCACCCTGATCCATTTCCGCCAACGGGCGGGGATTCCGGTGCCGGCCGCCGAGGCGCGGCTGGCGGTGACCGGGCTGGCGGCGCCGCTGATGGCCAGCCGCTCCGGCCCCGGTGGCGGGCGGATGGTCCTGGCCGGCTTCCTGCCGCTGCCGGGGCACACCGACTTCTTCTACAACCCCAATTTCGTCCTGGTGATGATGCAGGCCGCCTGGGAAGCCCTTGGCCGCGACGTGCTGCGCGGCTATGCCGGCGACGGCGACGTGGCCATCCCCCTGGCGGGCAGTGGCGCGCCGACGACTCTCTACACCCTCCGCGGCGGCCGGGGCGAACAGGCCCGCGCCGAACTGGTCGCCCGCGGCAGCCAAACGGCCATCCGCCTCCCCCCCTTCCGCGAAGCCGCCTGGTGCTCCATCTATGCCGACCAGGAGCGCATCGGTGGCTTCGGCTACAACCTGACCCGGCAGGATTCGGCCGTGGAACCGGCCCAGGGCGCCGACTGGGCGCCCGCCCGGCAGGCCGGCATCGTGGTGGCCAGCGGCGGCGGCGCCGCCCGCGGCGCCGCCCGCGGCGAGGCCCTCTGGCTGGCAATGTCCCTCCTGCTGGCGGCGGCGGGGCTGGAAGGCTACGCCCATCTTTGGCGCAAACGTTGACCGGGGCCGCCGGCGGCTCCGGCGGAAAAGGAATGGATTGACGGCTGCATGTTCTGGAAATGGATCATCCCCCTCTTCGGCGGCGAAGCGGCCGGCGGCGTGACGGCCCTGCACCGCCTGGCGGTCACCAGTTGGCTGCCGCTCTGGCTGCTGCCCTTCCTGGTGGCCGGCCTCGCCGCCTTCTGCTGGTGGCGCTACCGCACGCTCCACCCCGAGCTGGCGCGGCGGCGGCGGGCGCTGCTCGTCACCCTGCGCACCCTCGCCTACGTGGCGCTGCTCGGCATGCTCCTCCTCCCCACCCTGCACATCGAGGGGGAAGCGATCCAGCCGGGGACGGTCCCCGTGGTGCTGGACGCCACCCAAAGCATGACCATCCACGACGCCGCCGGCGGGCAGGAACGCTTCACCGCCGCCCGCCGCTTCGCCACGGAACTGCGCGAGGAGGGGCGGAAGAGCCGGCACGAGCTGGCCCCGGCCTTCTTCCTCTACCGCAACGGCCTGGCCGACCTCCCCGCGGAAGGGGAAGTGACCGCCGATGGCGACCCCACCTCCCTCTCCCAAATGCTGGAGAAGGCGGCGGAGCGGATCCAGGACCGCTATTGCCCCGGCATCCTCCTGCTCACCGATGGCGCCCACAACACCGTCGAGCTGCCGGAACGCACCGCCGAGGCGCTGAAGAAGCGCAACATTCCCATCTACGCGGTCGGCTTCGGCGCCGAGACGACCCGCGACCTCGCCGTCACCGGCATCATCGGCGAGGATGTCCTCTTCCAGGAGGAGAAGGCCCAGGCCTATGTCAGCGTCCGCGCCAGCGGCTATGCCGGCCAGCCGGTCAAGCTCGCCCTCTACCTGGACGACAGCCCCCTCTCCGTCCAGGAAGTGAAGCTGGCGGCGGACGGGGAGGCGACCCTGCCCGTGGAGTTCACCCCCAGGCAGCCGGGGCGCTTCCGCCTCCGGGCCGAGCTGGCGCCCCAGGCGGGGGAGGTCACGGCGGTGAACAACCGCTTCCTCAAGAACGTCCGGGTGATCAACGAGAAAATCCGCGTGCTGCTGGTCTTCGGCAAGCCATCCTGGGAGTTCCGCTACCTGGCCGGCGCCTTCGAACGGGATCGGCGCGTCGAGCTGAAGCTCTTCCTCGGCGCCTTGGACCGGCGGGGGCTGCAGGCACCTTCCCAACGGGGCCGCTACCTGGAGAAGCTGCCGGCCACCGCGGAGGAAATCAACCGCCAGTTCGACCTGCTCATCCTCTCCCGCTTCCATCCGCTGCGGGATGCGCCGGCAACTTTCGCCCAGGCGGTCGCCGGCTACGTGCGCGACCATGCGGGCGGCCTCGTGGTGCTCTCCGACCCGGAACTGCTCCCCTACGCCATGCGCGGCACCCCGCTGGAGGAGCTGCTGCCGGTGACGCTCGCCCCCACCGCGGGGCGGGGCTACACCGACGAGCTGCTCGCACCGCTGAAGGATGGCTACAGCCTCGCCCTGACCGAGGAGGGGGTGCTCAGCCCGCTGATGAACTTCGCCGGCGACCGCGCCGAGAACCTGCGGACCTGGACCAAGCTGCCTCCCCTCCATTACCTCTACCGCCCGCTCCGGACCAAGCCGTCGGCCATCACCTTGCTGGAAGCCGCCCGCCGCGGCGGCATCGAGAAACGGCCGGCGCTGGTGCATCACCTCTACGGCAAGGGGCCAGTGCTCTTCCTCGGCTTCGACGCCACCTGGCGCTGGCGCCGGGAATATGGCGACCGCTACTTCCGCGATTTCTGGGCGAAGTCCGTCCAGTTCGTCGGCCTCCCCCATCTGCTGGGGGAATCCACCCGCTCCCAGCTCTACACGGCCACCGAAAACGTCACGGTCGGCGAAATCGTCGGGCTCCGCGCCCGCCTGCACAACCCCGACATGACCCCCTACGTGGCCGAGGCGATCACCGCCACCGCCGTGGAGAACGGGGTCGAACGAACCGTCCGCATGGCCCCCGTCCCGGATCGGCCAGGGCTCTACAAGGCCGAGTGGCTGCCGACCGCGGTGGGGACGCTGCGCGTCGCGCTGCCGCCCACCTTTGGGGCGCCCCCCTTGGAGCTGCGGGTCACGGCGGTGCAACGCGAATTCCAGGCTCCCGGCCTGCACCGGGCCTTGCTGGAAAGCCTCTGCGCCGCGACCGGCGGCCGCTATTTCGCCCGGCCGGACGCCGCCGCCGCGTGGCGGCAGATCCGGGAGAACCGCCCCCCCCTCCCCTTCACCCTCGACTTCAGCCTGTGGGACACCTGGGGGCTGCTGCTGCTGGCGCTGACCCTCTTCGCCCTCGAATGGCTGGCGCGCAAACTTTATTTCCTGGACTGAAAAGCCCGCAAGAGGCGGATGAGGCTGGAACCTGCCATGACGGATCGGTGGACAACGCTGCAACAACGGCTGACGGCAGCCCAGGCGCGCAAGCGGCGCCGGGAACGGCTGGCGACGCTCGCCCTGCTCGCCGGCGGCGCGCTGCTGGCCTTTTTCGGCCTCTTCCTCCTCGACTGGCTCTTCGCCTTCCCCGCCGTGGTGCGCCTCCTGCTCACCACGGCAGCCCTGGCCATCTTCGGCGGCTGGCTGCCCCGGCGCCACCGCGCCAGCCTCTTCCCCCGACCGCAAAACTTCGTGGAGATCGCCCGCGCCGCCGAAGCCTGCGCCGACCGGGCCGGCAGCGGCCTCCACTCCGTGCTGGTCTCGGCGGTGGAGTTCGCCGCCCAGCCCGGGCTGCCTGGCGCCCCCGCGCTCAAGGAGTGGGTGGTCAGCGAAGCGCAGCGCGACCCGTTCGACCCCAGACGGCTGCCGCTCGCCGAGGCGGCGCTGCTGCGCCGCGGCCGCCTCCTGGCCGCCGCCGCCCTGCTCACCTATGCCGGCTGGGCCTTGGCCGGGCCCCATTCCCTGCGCACCTTCTGGCTCCGGGCCGTCGGCGGCCATGCCGCCTACCTGACCCGGACGCGCATCCTCAGCCTGGAGGCCCCCAGCGTCGTCGCCCAGTTCAAGCCGGTGACGGTGCGGCTCCGCGCCGGCGGCGTCATCCCCACCCAAGGCCGGCTCACGGTCAAGTACGAAGGGGAAGCCCGCTTCAACCTGCCGCTCGCGCCGATCCCGGAACAGCCCGGCGAATTCACCGCCGTGCTCCAGGAGCCGGCCAAGTCCGTGCGCCTGGTGGCCCGCCTGGGCGACGCCGAGTCGGAGGCGCTGACGGTGCGCGTGGTCAAGCCGGCCTTCGTCGAAAAAGGCACCATGGCGGTGCGGCCACCAGCCTACACCGGCCTGCCACCCTACAACCGCCCCTTCGGCGACGTGGAACTGCCCGCCGGCAGCCAGGCCGACTTGCGCATCACCCCCGACCGCCCCGTCCGCGCCTGCGAACTCGAACTCGACGGCAAGCGCCTCCCGATGGCCGCCGATGGCAACGGCTACCTCGCCCCCAACCTCGACCTCCGGGAGACCGCCCGCTACACCGTCCGCCTGGTGGATGCCGACGGCATCGAAAACGAGGACCGGCTGCTCTACACCTTGGGCGTGCGCCCCGACCTGGCACCGGAAGTGACCATCGGCCGGCCGGACAACGGTGCCGTCTACGCCACCGTCAGCCAGGTCCGCTGGACTGCCGCCGTCACGGACGACTACGGCCTGACTTCCTTGGAACTGCACTACGCCGTCATGGTCGAAACCGAAAGTGGCGAACGCCAGAAGTTGCGCGAAGGCACCGCTGCCAGCTTCGAGTGGCCGGACAATCCGCGGGAACGGCGCGAGGCCGGGCTGCTGCAACTGGCGGCCCTCAACTTGCAGCCCGGCCAAATCCTGGTCTTGCAGGCCCGCGCCGCCGACCGCTGCACCACCCGCCCCAAGGGGCAGGAGAAGGGGCTCTCGGCGGAAGTGGCCCTGCGGATCGTCTCCCCCCAGGAACTGCGCCTGCTCCTGGAAGAGGAAATGGCCGCCCTGGGCAAAATGGTGGAAGACGTGACGGAAGACATGAAACGGCAAAAAGAGACGCTCGGCAAGGAACTCCGCGGCGAAAGCTGGAGGTGAGAGCCATGAAAAAACAGCCGGAAAAACTGACCGCCGCCCGCACCAGCCACTGGCCACTCCTCATCGCCGCCCTCACCCTCGGCGCGGCGCCGCTGGCCACGCCACCCGCCACCGCCTCCGAGGAGCTGTTCCAGAACGCCGTCGTCGAAGACCGCATGATGGGGGACATCCGCGAACGGCTGGCAACCCTCCAGGAACGCAAGGAGGAAAGCCGGATCTTCAGCGCCGCCGAAATCCAGGGCGACCAGGCCATGGGGGAGACGGTCGGCAAGGTCAAGGACAAGGAGGTGCGCAGCATCATCGCCGAGCTGGGGGAGAGCACCAAGGCGGCGGACCAGGCGCGGCGGGCCGGCCATTACGAGTCCGCCCGCGGCCACTACATCACCGCGGTGGAGGCCCTGGAAAAGCTCAGGCGCCAGGCCGGCAAGGCCGAGGCCGCCGCCGACCGGCAGCAGGCCATCGAAAAGCAGCGGGAACTGCTGGAGGAAACCCAGAAGCTGGAGGCGGAGCTGAACCGCGGCGAAAAGACGCCGGAGACCGCCGCCACCGACGCCATGAAACTGGCCAGCGAGCAGCAGGAGCTGGCCGCCGAACAGCAGCGGCTCAACAGCCAGCCGGAAGCGCCGCCGCCAACGCCGAAGACCACCCCCACCGACCCCATCGCCCAAAAGATGACGGACGCCGCCAAGAATCTGAACAGCCTGGACTTGCCCAAGGCCGAGCAACGGCAGCAGGAGGCCCTGGCCGCCATGGAGAAGCAACTGGCCGAGCAGACCGCCGGCGAACAGCAGCCGGCCGAGCAGGCCGCCAACCTGCAAGAGCTGCAAGATCTCGCCAGCGGGCTGGCCGAGATGGAACAGCAACTGGGCGACTCCGCCACCCAGCAGCAGCCCATGGGCAGCCAGGAACGGCAGGAAATGGCCGGCAAGATGGACACGGCCGCCCAGCAAATGGAGAAATTGGGGCTGGGGCCGGCGGAGCAGAAAATGGAGCAGGCCATGGGCGAGATGATGGAGAACAAGGATGCCCAGGCCCAGGGAAGCGTCAAGGACGCCCGGCAGCAAGTCGAAGCGGCGCTCGGCCAGGCGCGGGAGCAGGCCCGGCAGATGGCGGGCAAGCCCCAGCCCGGCCAGCCGCCCGGGCCGCCCCAGCCGCAAAGCCCGGAAAGCCCGGCCCAGGCCACCGACTCCAAGGAACATAGCTCCACGGGGTCGCAACTGGCCGCCAAGGGCGGCCAGGGCCCGGGCGGCGCCGACTGGGCCGCCCGCCTCCCCCCCCGCGAACGCGGCGCCCTCCTCTCCGCCCGCCAGGCCAAATATCCTGACCTGCTCGACGCCGAAGTGAAGAAGTACTTCCTCGAAATCGCCAAATGACCGCCACCCCCAGCCGCCGCCACCAAGGTTCCGCCGCCATGCCCCGCCGAATCCTCCGCCACCTCCTCCTGCCCCTGCTGCTGCCCCTCCTCCTGCCGCTGGCCGGCATGGGCACGGCCCGCGCCCAGGCGCCGGCGGCGGCCGATGACGGCGGCGGCGGCCGGCAGCCGTTCCTCTTCGACGCCTACGTGCCGCTCGAGCAAAGCGTGGTCGCCGCCATCGGCCGCGCCCAGGCCTGGCTCGCCGAGACCCAGCGCGCCGACGGCGGCTGGAACACCGCCCATGGCGCCAACAACTGCGGCGAGGTCGCCTTCGCCGTGATGGCGCTCATGGTGGACGGCACCGTGCCGGGCGAGGGCAAGTACGCCAAGGAAGTCGGGCTGGGGTTGCAGTTCCTCCTCAACGCCCAGCGGGAGAACGGCCTGATCGCCGGCACCCGCAACGCCCCGGCCGCCCAGGTCCCCGGCCCCATGTACCAGCACGCCCTGGCAACCCTGGCGCTGGCGGAGGCCTACGGCATGTCCGCCAATCCGCGGCTGCGCACGGCGCTCATCAAGGCCGTGAACCTGATCGTTGACACCCAGCACAGCCGCGGCGGCTGGCGCTACCAGCCCAAGCCGGATCCGGGCGACATCTCCGTCACCGTCATGCAGGTGATGGCCCTGCGCGCCGCCGGCGAGGCGGGAGTCCATGTCCCCAAGGAGACGATTGACCGCGCCATCCAGTTCATCCAAAGCTGCTGGAACCCCCAGGAGAAAGGCTTCCGCTACATGCCCGGCGGCGGCCCCGCCGGCTTCGCCCGCACCGCCGCCGGACTGGTCTGCCTCCAGACCGTGGGCCGGCACGACGACCCGCTGGTCAAGGACGCCGTGGACTACCTGATGGCCAGCGCCTTCGACCCCCAGCGCAACCGCGAATGGTACTGGTATGGCCATTACTATGCCTCCGTCGGCCTCTACCATTACGGCGGCGCCCCCTGGAAGGACTACTACCCGAAAATCAAGCAGAAGATCCTGGAGGACTGGAAACGCACGCCGCATTATGGCCAGATGCTGGAGACCTCCTGGGCAATCCTGATCCTCGGCGTGCCCTACCGCTACCTGCCCATCTACCAGCGGTGAATTCCCGCCCAACTTGCAATGTCCTGGCAACGGATGCTGAAATGACTGAACCGCTGATCCCAACACTTGGCCGCCCCGGCCGGCTGCGGCCACTGGCGCTGCTGGCGCTCCTGGCGCTGCTGCCGCCCCGGCCAGCGGCGGCCGACACCCTCCGCCTCGCCGACGCCGCGCCGCTGGCCAACGTCACCGTCCGCGCCATCACCGCCACCGCCGTGCGCTATGACGCGCCGGGCGCGCCGGGCACCGAGCGGCCGCTCGCCCAGGTCAAAAGCATCCAGTTCAGCCAGCCGCCAGTCGTCGCCAAGCCCGGCGGCCTCATCCTGGCCGACGGCAGCCGCCTCAGCGGCGTGCTCGCCGCCTGGCTCCCGGAACTCATCTTCCGCTCCAGCCTCGCCGGCGGCCGCCTCGACCTCCCCCGCGAGGAGGTCGCCGCCATCTATTACTCCCTCCCCCAGCTCCAGCGCAGCCCAACCAAACCGGCCGCCTTCCCCACCGCCCTCGACCTCTACGGCGGCGGCGTCACCGGCCGGCTGCTCTGGGCGGATGCGGAATCCGCCGGCATCCGCGGCGCCGACGGCCTCAAGCGCTTCGCCGCCCCCGCCCTCGCCGCCATCCTCTTCGCCCCACTCCCCACGGCGGCGCCACGCCTCCGCCTGCGCAACGGCGACGTGCTCAACGCCACCCCCACCTGCCTCGGCGACTCCCTCAAGGTCAAGGTCGGACGGACAATGGTGACGGTCCCCTTGGCGGCAATCGCGGAAATCCAGTTCGAACAGGAGAAGTGAACATGGCCAAAGTGAATGTGATCTGCAACGGCTGCGGCAAACGTTTCCGCGCCCTCGAAGAGGAACTCGCCGGCGTCCGCTGCCCGGAATGCAACGGCGAGCTGCTCCGCGACACGGCCGCCCCCGCCACCGCCGCCGCGGCGGCGGAGCAGCCGGCCACCACCCAACCACCCCAGCCCCCCGCCGAACCGGCGCCCGCGCCGGCCACGCCGGATCTCAGCGCCGACGACCTCCAGGGGCTGGAACGGCTCCGCACCGCCCACCAGGCCATCCTCGGCGAGCTGGACAAGGCCATTGTCGGCCAGCAGGCCGTGATCGAGGAACTTTTCATGGCGGTGCTCGCCGGCGGCCACTGCCTCCTCGAAGGCGTGCCCGGCCTCGCCAAGACCCTCCTCGTCTCCTCCCTCGCCGAGGCCCTCTCCCTGACCTTCAAGCGCATCCAGTTCACCCCCGACCTGCTCCCCTCCGACATCACCGGCACCGAAATCATCCAGGACGACCCGGAGACCGGCCGCCGCGCCTTCAAGTTCTTTGCCGGCCCGATCTTCGCCAACATCATCCTGGCCGACGAGATCAACCGCACCCCCCCCAAGACCCAGGCCGCCATGCTCGAAGCGATGCAGGAACGCCAGGTCTCCATCGGCGGCTCCAACCACAAGCTGCCCTTCCCCTTCTTCGTCCTCGCCACCCAGAACCCCCTCGAACAGGAAGGCACCTACCCCCTGCCCGAGGCGCAGCAGGACCGCTTCCTCTTCAAGGTCATGGTCGGCTATCCCAGCGAGGCGGAGGAGAAGCAAATCATCCGCCGCGTCACCGAGAAGAGCTTCCGCCCGATCCAGCACGTCCTCAGCGGCGAGGAAATCCGGACCATGCAGCAGCTCGTCACCCGCATCCCCGTGGCGGAGACGGTGATCCATTACGCCACCAGCCTGGTGCGGGCCACCCGCGTCGGCCAGCCCGGCACCCCCGACTTCATCAACCAATGGCTGGCCTGGGGCTGCGGCCCCCGCGCCTCCATCGCCCTGGTCGCCGCCGGCAAGGCCCGGGCCGCCCTCCGCGGCGCCAAATGCGTCTCCTGCGACGACGTCGCCGCGGTCGCCCATCCGGTCATGCGCCACCGCCTGGCCGTCAACTACAGCGCCCGCGCCGAAGGGATGACCCCCGAGTCGGTCATCGCCCAACTGCTCCAAGCCACCCCCAAATACTGAGCGCGCCAACACGATCCAGGGACGCAGCAGGCGGTTCGCGGTTCCGGAGGGTTGCCACGGCGTTCTCGGGCGGAGTATATTGCGGCTTTGCAGGCGCGGCCGGAAGTGTGGCCGCGCCGCCGGATGGCGCAGGATGGCAAGCGCGAGGAGGCGGTCATGGCGGTGCAGGCAGAGGCGCAGGCGAAAGAAGCGACGGCGCGGCGGCCGGCGGCCATGGGCTGCCTGGCGGGCGGCGGGGTTCTCGCCCTCCTGCTGGCCATGGTGGTGGTGGCGGGGCCGTTGTGGTGGTGGTACGGCTGGCGGATCGAGCCGGAGGAGGGGCGGTTCGCCGTGCTGATCCGCAAGACGGGCAAGGATCTGCCGGCCGGCCAGGTGCTGGCGCTGGCGCCGGGGCAGAAGGGGATCCAGTTGGCAGTGCTGCCCGAAGGGCGCTATTTCCGCAACCCCTACACCTGGGGCTGGGAATACCATCCGGTGCGGGACATCCCGGCGGGGTCGCTGGGAGTGCTGGTGCGGCAGTACGGCGCGGAGCCGGCGGCCGGGGAGATCATCGCCCGCGAGGGGACGAAGGGGATCCTGCCGGAAATCCTGCGGCCCGGCAAGTACCGCATCAACCCCTATGCCCATGAGATCCTCGTGCTCACCGCAACCCAGATCCGGCCCGGCTGCGTCGGCGTGCGGACTTCGCTGGTGGGCAAGGATTTGCTGGAGGGCAGCCAGCCGCCGGCCGGCGGGCGCAACGGCTACCTGGTCGGGCCGGGGGAGAAGGGGGTGGTCGCCGAGGTGCTCGACCCCGGCACCCACTACCTGCATCCCTTCATGGAGACGGTCGTCGAGGTCAACCTCCAGAGCCAGCGCTTCGAGATGAGCGGCGTCGGCGCGATCACCTTCCTCACCCAGGACGGCTTCCCGGTGAGCGCCGAAGGCACGATCGAGTTCAACATCGAGCGGGAGAAGGCGGCGCTGCTGACCCACCAGGTGGGGGATCTGGACGACATCATCAACAAGATCATCCTGCCGCGGGCGCGCGGCTTCAGCCGGATCGAGGGCAGCAAGAAGAAGGCGGTGGACTTCATCGTCGGCGAGACGCGCCAGGAGTTCCAGAACAATCTGGAGGCGCATTTGAAGGAGAAGTGCCGCCCCTGGGGCGTTTCGGTGAACTCGGTGCTGATCCGCAACATCATCCCGCCCCAGGAGATCGCCGCGGTGATCCGGAACCGCGAGCTGGCGGCCCAGGAGATCCGCAAGTACGAGCAGCAGATCACCCAGGCCCGCTCCGCGGCCGAACTGGTGCGCCAGGAGATGCTGGCGGAGCAGAGCAGCAAGAAAGTGCAGGCGGAGACGGCCAAGCTCCGGGCGGAGATCGCCGCCCGCCAGGACTTGGCGGTGCGCCAGGCCGTGGCCAAGCGCGAGCTGGAGGTGGCGACGGTGGGGCTGGAGACGGCCAAGGTCACGGCGGCCTCGCAGCTCCTGACGGCGGCGGCGGAGCAGGAAGTGATCCGCAAGGGCAACGAGGCGGCGGCGGCGGTGCTGGCGACAAAGGTCAAGGCCTTCGGCGGCGGCGAGGGCTACGTCCGGGCGCTGCTCTACGGCCGGCTCGGACCGCGGATCCAGACGATCCTGACCTCCGACCAGGCCGGCGGCGTCTTCGGGCTGCCGCTGCCGGGTACGGGCGAACGCAAGATGGAGGTGGCGAAATGAAGAGGATGCCATCCAACTACCTGCTTCCGGGGCTGGCCCTGCTGGCGGCGCTCCTCGGCGGCCTCTGGCTGCTCTGGACCTGGGGCTTCTGCCGCTTCTACGTGCCCCCGGGGCACATGGCGGTGATCACCGCCAAGGAGGGCGCGGAGCTGCCGCCGGAGCAGATCCTGGCCCGGCGCGGCCAGAAGGGGGTGTGGGAGGAGACCCTCGGCGAGGGGCGGCACTTCCTCAACCCCTACCTCTACGAACACCGGATCGTCCCCAACGTGCGGATCCCGCCGGGCAAGGTGGGAGTGGTGACCGCCAAGGTGGGGGCGACGCTGCCGCCGGGCGAGTTCCTGGCCGAGCCGGGGCAGAAGGGGATCTGGCGGCACGTGCTCGGCCCGGGCACCTACCGCTTGAACCCGATCGGATACGAGGTGACGTTGGCGGACGCCGTGAGCTTGCCGGTCGGCTACGTGGGGGTGCTCACCTCCCTCTCCGGGGCAAAGACCCCCGAGGGCGAGTTCGCCGGACCGCGGCAGAAGGGGGTGATGAAGGACGTGCTCCAGCCCGGCTTCTACTACCTCAATCCCAAGGCGTACAAGATTGACGTGCTGGAGATCGGCCTGAACCAGGTCACCTTCAGCGGCCGCGAGGGCGGCAAGGTGCTGACCAAGAGCCAGATGGCGACCAGCAACGTGGCGCTGGACGCCCTGACCAGCAACGTGCTGAACCGGCAGATGGCCCAGCGCCAGGACTATCTGGAGCAGCAGATGGCGCAGCAGCCAGAGGCCGCGCCTAGCCCCGCCGCATGGTCGCCGCGGCGGGAAGCGGAGCGCGGGCGGCGGCCACAGGCCGCGGCCAAGCCGGCCGCGGCAGCCCAGGCGGCGCCCGGCGGGCCGGCCCAGGCGGTGGCCGGGTTCGAGATCGCGCAGTTCGTCGAATTCCCGTCGCGCGACGGCTTTGAGATCCTGCTGGACATGACGGTCGAATTCGAGCTGGAGCCGGCGCGGATCGCCCGGATCTTCCGCCAGTACGGCGACCTGCCGGCGGTGGTGGACAAGATCATCATGCCGCAGATCCTCTCCGTCTCCCGGCTCAAGGGCTCCTCCTACAAGGCCCAGGACTTCATTGTCGGCGAGGGGCGGGAGAAGTTCCAGGCTGACCTGAAGGAGACGTTGGCGGACGTGCTGGCCGAGAAACAGATTCTCATCCACAACTCCCTCATCCGCAACGTGGAGGTGCCGGCGGAAATCCTCACGCCGATCCGCCTGGCCAGCGTGGCGATGGAGCAGAACCTGACCAACCTTGCGCGCCAGGAGACGGCCCGCAAGAAGGCGGAGCTGAACACGGCCGAGACGCTGGTCGAGCAGCGGCGGCAGGAGGTGATGCAGGAGACCGAGAAGCTGGCCGCCGAAATCGCCGCCGCCCGCGACACCCAGGTCGCCGCCATCCGCGCCCAGGCCGACCTGGAGGTGGCGCGCCTGAACCAGGAGAAGGCCCAAGTCGAGGCCGGGATCACCCGCTGCCTGGGCGACGCCAAGGCCCGGGTGACGACCCTCGTCGAGGGGGAACGCGCCCGGGGCACCCAGTTGCAGGCCGACGTGCTGCGCGACGGCCAGGCCCTGGTCTGGCTCAGCCTCGCCGAGGCCATCAACCCCAAGGTCCAGATCAACATCCTCCATGCCGGTTCCGGCACCTTGTGGACGGACCTGAAGGGGGCGACCCTCGGCGACCTCGGCGGCGCCCGCCTCTTGCAGCCGCCGCCGCCAGTTCAACCCTGACCTTGACCGCCTGCCCCCCCGCCGCCCGCCCCGGTGCGGCGGGGGCGGCCCCATTCCCGGATACGCCCTTCCATGCGCCGAGCCCGCCGCGACTCCCACCGCCCGCCCGCCACGCAGGCGTTTTGGCAGACCTTCTCCCTGGCGCATGTCCTGCCAGTCCACCTGCTCCTGCTGCTGGCGTTGCCGCGCGGCCTGGTGGCGGGCGGCGACCCGCGGCTCCTGATGCACCTGAAAATGGGGGTGGCCGCGGCATTGGTGGCCCTGGCACTGACGGCCGTGATCCGCCATTGGCGCTCCAGCCAGGCACCGGGGATTTTCGGCCTGGCGGCGGCGGTGATGCCCTTGCCGCTCTACATCCTCGCCTTCCCCGGCCACTGGCCCTTGAGCCTGACCGGCATCCTGCTCTGCCTCGCCCATGCCCGCTCCCTGATGCGGGGCGGCAAGCCGGCACCGGCGGAACCGATCCGCCGACGGCGGGGGGCGGCGCCCAGCACGGGCGAACGCCCCCTGCTCGATTCCGACGCGGCGCAAAACGCCCTGGTCTTCTCCTGCGCCACCAGCCTGCTGGCAATCCTCCTCTTCGAGGGCTACCGGCTGCCGGCCCTGACGGCCGGGATGGTCGGGGAGGCGCTGGTGGCGGGGCTGATCCTGTTCGGCACCGGCTTCAGCCTGGTCGTCACCTTTTTCCGCCGGCCGCTGACCTGGCGGCGGCTGCTGGCGATGCCGCAGCTCCTGTTCTATCTGGCGCTCCTCTGCGCCGCGGTGCCGCCCTGGCGTGAGGCCGCCCTGCCCGTGCTGGCGTTCCGCCAGCTCGTGGTCGGAGCAGAGGCGGCCTGGCGCCACCAAGGCGGCCAGGCCATCTGGCGGTTCCTGACGGAGCGGCCGGCGCATCTGCTGGTCCACAGCTTCGCCCTCGCCATCGCCTTGGGCACCCTCCTGTTGACCTTGCCGGCCGCCGCCGTCAGCGGCGAAGGGCTGGAGGCACTGGACGCCCTGTTCACCGCCACCAGCGCGGTGTGCGTCACCGGGCTGACGGTGATCGACACCGGTACGGCCTTTTCCGGCTTCGGCAAACTGGTGATCCTGGCGATGATCCAGGCGGGTGGCCTGGGGATCATGACCATCTCCACCTTTGTCGCCCTGCTGATGGGGCAGAACCTCGGGCTCCGCGGCGAGTTCGCGATCGGGGAGATGATGGGGGAACGGCGGAGCCGGAGCGCCTTGCGGCTGGTGCGTTTCATCGTCCTCTCCACCATGGTGGCCGAGACGCTGGGCGCCCTGGTCCTCACCGGCAGCTTCCTCCGCCAGGGACGGCCCCTGGCGACGGCGGCGGGGCTGGGGGTGTTCCACAGTGTCAGCGCCTTTTGCAACGCCGGCTTCTCGACTTTCGGCGACAACCTGGCGGGCAGCGCCAACGCCCGGCCGGCGATCCTGCTGCCCGTGTCGCTGCTGATCATCCTGGGCGGCCTCGGCTTCAGCGTGATCTATGCCGTCTTCCGCCGGCTGCGCCATGCCGAGCCGCTGTCGCTGCACGCCCGGATCGTCCTGGCCATGACCGCGGCGCTGCTGGGCGGGGGGGCGATCTTCTTCTGGCTGCTGGAACGCAACCACGGGTTGCGCGCCACCACGCTGCCCCTCTCCTGGCTGCACGCCTGGTTCCAGTCGGTCACCACCCGCACCGCCGGCTTCAACTCGGTGGACATCACCGCGCTCAGCCCGATCACCCAGATCACCATGATCCTGCTCATGTACATCGGGGCGGCCCCCGGCTCCACGGCGGGCGGCATCAAGGTCACCACCGCCGCCGTGCTGCTGCTGCTGGTGCGCTCCCTGGTCCGGCGGGAGACGGGGCTGGTGGCCGGCGGCCGCAAGATCACCTTGGCGACGGTCCAGCAGGCGGCGGGGCTGCTGGTCCTCTCGCTGGCGGTCATCACCGGCGCCTGGCTGCTCCTGCTGTGGACGGAACGGCAGCCCGCCCTGCCGCTGCTGTTCGAAGCGGTGTCGGCCTTCGGGACGGTCGGCCTCAGCCTGAACGTGACCCCGACGCTGACCGGGGGTGGCAAACTGGTGGTGGTGCTGCTGATGTTCACCGGCCGCGTCGGCCTGCTCACCCTGCTGATGATGATCCGCCCGGAAGAGGTCCGCCCCCGCATCGATTATCCCGGGGCCAATGTCATGGTTGGCTGAAGTTGCATCCCGGAACGGGGGCGGTATAGTGTCCGCCCGTATTCGCGCTGCACCCTTCACCGGCACGGGCGGCCACCCCCAGGGCCGCCAGGAATGGCGGACCCTTATGGAATTCCTGAGCAATCTGCTGACCGTCATTGTCGTGATCACCGCCTTCCTGCTGATCGGGATCGTCCTGATCCAGCCGAGCAAGTCGGGCGGGGGCTTGGGCGCCATGAGCGGCGGCGCCACGGAAAGCGTCCTCGGCGCCGCCGCCGGCACCGTGCTCACCCGCGCCACCGTCATCCTCGCCGCCATCTTCATGGGGCTCACCCTCATCCTGGTGGTGATCAACGCCCACCGCCGCGGCGGCAGTGGCAGTGTCGTCGAGGAACTCAAGCCCGCCGCCGCCAGCCGCAGCCAGGAAACGATCACCCTGCCCCTGCCCGAACCGGTGAAGCCCGCGGCGGAAACGCCGGTCACGGCGGATCCGCCGGCCCCCGCCGCCCCTTGAGGCCAGCAGAGGAAGGCCCCCGGAAATGCCCTCGCCGGTTTTGACCAATCCGGAAAGAAGGGGAAGCCAGACAACGCGGGCCGTGGCCACCATTGCGGGAGTGCTGGCGCTGGCCCTGGCCGGCGCCTTGGCCGGCTGCGGCCCCGCGGAACCGGCCGGAACCAGCCTGGCCGTCACCCTCGGCCGGATCAAGACCCTCGACCCCGCCTTTGCCGACGACCTGCCCAGCGCCACCGCCGTCGGCCATCTCTACGACCGCCTCCTCCAGTATGACTATGCGGCGCGCCCCTACCGCCTCGTCCCCTCAATGGCCACGGCGATGCCCGAAATCGCGGCGGACGGCCTGACGGTCACCTTCACCCTGCGCGATGACCTCGCCTTCCCCCCCGGCCCCGGCACCCCCACCACCGCCGCCCCGCGGATCCGGCCCCAAGACGTCGTCTGGTCGCTGCTGCGGCTGGCGGACGGCCGGCTCAACGCCAGCGGCTACTGGATCCTGCGCGGCCGGCTGGTGGGGCTGGACGAGTTCAACCGCCGCACGGCGGCCCAGGCGGAAGGGGACTGGTCGGCCTACGAAGCGGGGATTCCCGGCCTGGCCGAGGCGCCGGGGAACCGGATCCGCTTCCGCCTGACCGCGCCCTACCCCCAGCTCCTCCACGTCCTGGCCATGCCCTATGCCAGCGTCCTGCCGGCGGCGGCCATCCGCCGCGATGGCCGGGGCCTGGCCGAGCGGCCGGCGGGCAGCGGCCCCTTCCAGCTCGAAAGCTGGCAGCGGAACCACCGCTTCGTGCTCCGGCGCAACCCCGGCTACCGGCGGGAACGCTACGCCGGCGAGCTGCTGCCGCGGATCGACCGGGTCTCGGCGCTGATCGTCCAGGAGCCGACCACCGCCTGGCTGCTCTTCCTGCAAGGCAACCTGGACCTGTCCACGCCCGGCCAGGAACAGCTCGGCCAACTGCTGGATCCGGAGGGGCGGCTCCTGCCGGGCCTCGCCGAACGCGGCCTGCGCCTGGAACGGCAGGCGGAGTTCCAGATCAACTACATCGGCTTCAATGCCCGCGACCCGCGGCTCGGGAGCAACCGCCAGCTCCGGCAGGCCTTGAGCCTCGCCTACGACACCCCCCTGCGCATCCGCCTCAACGACCACCGGCTGATCCCCGCCCAGGGGCCCATCCCCCCCGGCGTCGCCGGCTACGACCCCGGCTTCCGCAACCCCTTCGCCCGCCATGACCTGGCCGAAGCCCGGCGCCTGCTCGCGGAGGCCGGCTTCCCCGGCGGCATCGATCCCACTACCGGCCGGCCGCTGGTGCTGCGCTTCGACCTTGGCCGCACCGACTTGGCGGCGCGCCAGGAGGCCGAACTCATGGTGCTCGACCTGCGCAAGCTCGGCATCACCGTCGAGCCCGCCCTCAACAACGCACCCCGCTTCTTCGACAAGATCCGCCGCGGCGACGTCCAGCTCTTCCGCCTCAATTGGAGCGGCGACTATCCCGACGCCCAGAACTTCTTCCAGCTCTTCTATGGCCCCAACGCCGGCGGCTGCAACCGCGCCGCCTACCGCAACCCGGCGTTCGACCGGCTCTACGACGCGGCCGCCACCCTCGCCGACGGCCCGGCGCGGACGGCCCTCTACCAGCAGATGCGGCAACTGCTCGTCGAAGACTGCCCGTGGATCTTCGAAAGCCATCCCGTCGCCGCCAAACTCGTCCATGGCTGGATCCGGGATTATATTCCCCATCACTTCGCCTGCGACAGTTGGAAATATCTGGGGATCGCCGCCGCCAGCCGCCAGGATTGGCAACGCCACTTCCAACCCTTCGAGTTCCGGCCCCGCCCGGAAAGCACCCGGCCCCGCCACGGGCCTTGACCCGCGACGCGCCGGCTTCGTCCCGGCGCCTTTTCCGCCTTATGATCACTCGTTCCGCCACGGTCCGCAATGCCTACGGCATCCATGTCCGCCCCTCGTCGGTCATCGCCCTGGCGGCACGGCAGTTCCAGTCCACCCTCACCGTCCGCAACGAAAAAGGGACGAAAGTGGATGCCAAGAACCTGCTCGGGATCATCAGCCTCGGCGTCACCTTGGGCCAGGAAGTGACCATCGCCGCGGACGGGGAGGACGAGGCGGACGCCATTGCCCGCCTGGTGGAGCTGTTCGAGACCAACTTCGACTTCCCCCGCTGACGCCGCCGGCCACCCCCGTCCGGGCCGGGGCGGCCGCGGCCCCTGGCTTGGCAGCACCCCCCCCGCAACACTGGCACCGGGAGAGAGCACATGGCAGAGCTGTTCCACGGGATTCTCGGGCTGGACTGGCGGAACCTGGCCATGTTCGCCATCGGCGCCCTGCTGATCTGGCTGGCCGTGCGGAAGAACTACGAGCCGATGCTGCTGCTGCCGATCGGCTTCGGGGCCATCCTGGCCAACATCCCCGGCTCCTCCGCCGTGGGCGAGCATGGCGTGCTCACCTTCCTGACGAAATACGGCATCGAGAACGAGCTGTTCCCCTGCCTGATCTTCGTGGCCATCGGCGCGATGATGGATTTCAAGCCGCTGCTGCAACGGCCGTTCATCGCCACTTTCGGCCTGGCGGCGCAGCTCGGCATCTTCTTCACGCTGTTCGTGGCGCTGGCGCTGGGGTTCGACCTGAAGGAGGCCACCGCCATCGGCATCATCGGCGCGGCGGACGGCCCGACCTCGATCTACGTGGCCAACCGGCTGGCGCCGCGGCTGCTGGGGCCGATCTCGGTGGCGGCCTATTCCTACATGGCCCTGGTGCCGATCATCCAGCCGCCGGTGATCCGCCTGCTCACCACCCGGAACGAGCGCCGGCGGCGCATGCCCTACACGGACAAGCCAATCCCCCGCTGGCTGCTCATCGTCTTCCCGGTGGCCGCCACCCTGGTGGCCAGCCTGCTGGCGCCGCCGGCCGCCGCCCTGGTGGGAATGCTGATGTTCGGCAACCTGGTCCGCGAATGCGGCGTGCTCGAACGCCTCGCCAAGGCCGCCCAGAACGAGCTGGCCAACCTGGTCACCCTGCTGCTGGGCATCACCATCGGCTCCACCATGGCCGGCCCCGCCTTCCTCAACTGGAAGACCCTGATGATCCTCGGGCTTGGCCTGGTGGCGTTCATCATGGACACCGCCGGCGGCGTGCTCTACGCCAAGGCCGTCAACCTGTTCCTGCGCCACAAGGTCAACCCAATGGTCGGCGCGGCCGGGATTTCGGCCTTCCCGATGTCGGCCCGGGTGATCCAGCGGCTGGCGCAACAGGAGGATCCGCAGAACATCCTCCTCGCCCAAAGCGTCAGCGCCAACGTCGCCGGCCAGCTTGGCTCGGTCTTTGCCGGCAGCACGCTGCTCGCCGTCGTCCTCTGGAAGCTGGGGGGCGCCTGACGGAATGGCCCGGCCAGCGCCGGCCACGGCCACGCCTGGTCATTTCCCGGCGGCGGGGACCAGTTCAAAGGCATAGGCGACCGGCCGCCCCTGGACCGCCACCTGCTGGCCAGCCCCGGGCTGCGGCGCCTGCGGCGAGACCAGGGAGAAGCCGGCCGCCTGCAAAGCCTCGACCAGCCGCACCACGTCGGCATCCCGTAGCTCCACCTCGCCCCGCAAGGAACCGTTGCGGGTGCTGGCCAGGGGCTGGCCAGGAAGGGTGCGGCCGACAATTCCACGGGCGGCGGCCAAGTCACCCACTACCCACACATGCCGGATCCGCGCCGGCAGCGGCTGGGGAACCGCCGCCGCGGCGGCCGGGGGGGCGCCAAGGCTGACCAGGCGCAAATCCCCGGCGGCCACCGGCCGGGCCACACCACTGTCCCCGGCCGGGGCGGCGGCCAGCGCCGCCGGCTTGGGTGCCGCCGGCGTGACCACGTTCACCGGCATGGCCGACGGCAGCGCCGCCGCGCCGGCGGCCACCGGCAGCGCCTGGGCCCCGCGGGGGGGACGGCTCAGGAGCAGTGACAAGCCACCGGCCACCAGGACCAGGCCAGCCGCCCAGGCCAGACGCAACGGGCTGAACGGATGGGGCGCCCATCCCCGCGAGAGCCGGCTGGCATGCTCCCGGCCGCAGGCCGCCTTGATCCGGTGGATCAAGTCGTTGGCAGGCGCCAGCCCCTGACGCACACCCTTGCGGATGACGCCATAGGCATCCACCTTGCGGTTGCATTCCGGGCAGGCCTCGACATGCCCGGCGGCCACTTCCTGCTCTTCTTCCCCGTCAAACCAGGCACTCAACGATTCCAGGTCCGGACAAGGGGAAGGATTGGGAGGTTTTTCACTCATAAATTCAACCGTCTCCGCAACTCCTCCCGCGCCCGGGCAATCCGGGATTTGATGGTCCCCAACTTGCACCCCAGCAAGTCGGCGATCTGGTTGTAGTCCAGCTCTTCCATGTTCCGCATGACCAACGCTTCCCGATAGATGTCGGGCAGCTTCTCCAGTTCGACCATGACATTCCGTTCCAGTTCGCCGATCACCGCCTGGCCGTCCGGCCCAAGCCTGGGGCTGGGCACGTCAAACCCCGGATTGCCGGAGTCGTTGTCCCCCCCTTCGATGGGGGCGTCCAGGCTGAAACTCTGCGGCACGCCACGGCTCTTGTTCCAGCGATATTTGTTCCGGGCCAAGTTGATGGCAATCCGATACATCCACGTGGTGAATTCCGCGTCGCCGCGGAAATGGGTCAAGGCCCGCATGATGCGGATGAACACGTCCTGGGCGACCTCTTCGGCGTCCTCACGGTTGCCCAACACCCCGTAGGCGATCTGGTACGCCTTTTCGGAATGCCGATCAACCAAGGCCTCATAGGCCGAGCGGTCGCCGTTCTGGAACCGGGTCACCAGTTCGGCATCGGTGAGTGCGGTTTCAGTTGTGTTCTTGGACATGGGAAGATCCCGCTGGTTCCGGCAAAGTCGGAATCTAATGAAAAAGGGCGCGCCGGGAAAAACACCGGATCGCACGCGAATGCCGGCCACGCCCCCTGCCGCCCCGGACCGCCCCCGCGCCGCGGCGAGGTCAATCGCCGCGGCGCGCCACCACCGACTGGATCGCCTTCTCGGCCCCTGTCGCTTGCAGCCAGGTCCGCTCGCGGCAATAGTGGCGGAGGACACCACCCGCCACGAGGAGATAGACGCCCCCCAGCCCGACGGCCGCCCAGGCCTTGGCGTCCGCGGACCAAGGCAGCAGCCACCACACCCCGGCATGGAGGAGGATGCTGCCGAGCAGCAGCAGCAGCAGGCTACCGCCCACCATCAGCCCGGCAAGAAAGACCCGGTGGGCGAAGGCGACGCCTTGCACGTACAGCCGCACCGCCTCAATCCGGGCCGAAACCTTCGCACTGGCCAGGAAGCGGCCCAGCACCCGGCCATTCCAAGCCGCGAGGAGGAGTTTGAGCAAGTACTTCATCGGGGCGTCCCGTCAGGATTTGCGCCGGCCCATGAAATAGCCCAGCAGCAAGGCGCCAAGGGCGGCCCCGCCGATGTAGGGCCACGGGTTCTCGTGGACGCTCTCGTCCACCACCGTGGCGATTTCCTTGGCCTTTTCCGCGGAAACATCCTTGTAGTGCCGGGCAGTCTCCGCCGCCCGCTTGCCGGCGACGGAAAGCATCTCCTTGAGCTTGGTCTCCTCTTCGACCACCGTGTCCTTGAGGCTGGCGAACTTGCCGCTCAGCATCGCCTTGAGTTCGTCCTTCCGTTCCCGGGCGGCCTCGTCCAAAAGCTTGAGGGCATCCGAGATTTTTTCGCTGCTGGTGCGGGTAGTCGGTTCCATGCTTGTTCCCTCCATGGTACGGTGACAGTTCTCCAACGGCGGCCGCGGATGCCGGCCAGGCAACCGGTTCCACCACTAGAGTAGCCTCTCCACCGGGCAGTGTCAACCGCGCCGGCCAAAACAATTCCTGGAAAAATCCGCGGCGGCGCCGGCGGCCAGCCTCAGTCCGGGAAAAGCATGGCCGAGCCAAACTCCTGCTGGAACTCGGGGTCGAGCGAGAGGTCGACGTGTTCGGCTTCGCCGGCGATGCGCTCCGCCTCGCGCCGTTCCGCCAGCGACAGCAGGGCGGCCTTGGCCCCCATCAGCGAGGCGTTGCCGATGAAATGGATCTTCTCGCTGGCGACGGGGGGCAGCAGCCCGATGCGCAAGGCGTGGTTGCGGCGGATGAAGTTGCCGAAGCCGCCGGCGAGGAGCACGGCGTCCAGCGCCGCCGGTTCCAGCCCGGCGCGGCGCAGGAGCAGGAGGATGCCGGCGCGGATGGCGGCGGCGGCAAGCTGGAGTTCGCGCACGTCGCGCTGGATGAGGAGCAGCTCCTCGCCGGTGCGGCTTTCCGCGGCGGTGGCCAGCCGGATGGCCGGGGCGCCGTTGAAAGCCACGACCCGCTCCCGGATGCGGGGCGGCAAGCCGGGCGGCAGCTCCTCCCCATCGAGGATGCGGCCGGAAGCATCAATCACGCCGAGGGACAGCAGCTCCGCCACCAGGTCGATCAGCGCCGTGCCGCAGAGGCCGGCGGGCACGCCGCCGCCGATGACATGCAGGATCAAGTCGCCATCGGCAACCGCCACGCTTTCGATGGCGCTGGCGACCGCCCGCATGCCGGCGCGGATCCGGGCGCCTTCGAAGGCGGGGCCAGCGGCGGTGGAGCAGGCCAGCAGCTTGCCATGGGCGGCCAGGACGATTTCACCGTTGGTGCCGATGTCCACCAGCAGCCGGACGCCCGCCGCCTGGCGCAGGTTGGTGGCCAGCAATCCGGCGACGGTGTCGCCACCGACAAAGCCGCCAATGGTCGGCAAGACGTAGAGCCGGGCATGGGACGGCAGTTCCAGCCCCAGGTCGGCGGCCCGGCAGGCGAGCCCCCGGTGGAGGGCCGGGATGAAGGGGATTTCACCCAGCGCGGCCGGAGTGATTCCGCAGAAGAGCTGCTGCATCGTGGTGTTGCCGGCGACGGTGAGGCAGTAGACCTCCGACCGGGCGACGCCGGCGGCGACGCACAGCTCGTCCAGCAAGCCATTGAGCGCCTGGACGGCACGCCGCTGGAGATGCCCCAGCTCCGCCGGATTGGCGCGGATCCGCTCGATGCGGCTGATCACGTCGTCGCCCAGCACGACTTGCGGATTGAGCACGGCGGCAACGCCACACTCCCGGCCGCCGTGCAAGTCGAGCAGAGTTCCCGCGATGGTGGTGGTGCCCAGGTCGAAGGCGGCGCCGAAGAGGCGCCCGGCCGTGTCGCCCGGCTCCAGCCCGATCACTTCCCGGTGCCGCCCCACCACCGTCCCCTTGAAGCCGTTGCGCCGCAGGAACTCCGGCAGCGCCCGCGCCATTTCCAGCGACAGCTCCAGCGGCTCGCCCAAGGCCTGCTCCAGCCGTTCCCAGTCGGCCGCCGGCTGGGCCGAGGTCGGGGGCGGCAGTTCAACATGCTTTTTCCAGACCGCCGGCTGGATGGGCAGGTGCCGGCCGGTCGCCGTCGTCAGGATCTTGGCGGTGCTGTCAAACCGCGCCGCCTCCGGCACCTCGACCGTGCAGCCGCCGCAGACCCGATCCTGGCAGGCCAGCCGCCAGCCGGCCGCCAGCTTGGCCGGAGTGAAATAGGCCACGGTCGCCGCCGCCGGCGCGCACTCCCCCGCCGTGACATGCACGGCGCACTTGCCGCAGGTGCCCTTGCCGCCGCAAGGGGTCTCCACAATCACCCCAGCCTGCGCCGCCGCCGCCAGCAGCAAGGTGCCAGGCGGGACTTGGACGGTGCGGCCGGAGGGCTGGAAACGGATCGGGCAATCACTGGGGGTGGAACTCATGGCAACTCCTTCCGATTTCAGGCTTCATGACTCCGATCCTTCACGGCAGCTCCTCGATCCGCAGCAACACCGGCTTCTCGGTGACCTCCTCGAAGCCGCGCAGCTCGGCCAGCGCCGCCTGCATGTCGGCTTCGCGCGCCTCGTGGGTGAGGATGACAATCGGCACGCTCGGGGCCGCCGCCTCCTTCTGGGTGACGCTGGCAATGCTGATGCTGTGCTGGCCGAAGACGCCGGCGATCAGCGCCAGCACCCCGGGGCGGTCCTGGACCTGGAAGCGGAGGTAGTAGCGGCTGCGGATTTCACTGGCCGGCAGCACATCCTGGAAGGCGCGGTGGTGCCGGAAGGCGGGAATGCGCCGGCGGCTGCCGCCCGCCAAGTTGCGCCCCACGTCGAGGATGTCGGCGACCACCGCGCTGGCGGTGGCGTCCCGCCCGGCGCCGCGCCCGTAGTAGAGGGTCGTGCCGACCGGCTCGCCGTTGACCAGGACCGCGTTGAACACCCCGTCCACGGTGCCCAGCAGCGAGCGCGCCGGGATCAGGGCCGGATGCACCCGGAGCTGGACCTGCCCGCCCGCCTCGCGGATGATCGCCAGCAGCTTGATCCGGTAGCCCAGCGTCGCCGCGTACTGGATGTCCTGCAGCGCCACTTCGCGGATCCCCTCGACATGCATCTGCTCAAGCCGGAACCACTCGCCGAAGGCCAGCGAGGCCAGGATCGTCGCCTTGTGCGCGGTGTCGATGCCATCCACGTCCAGCGCCGGGTTCGCCTCGGCGTAGCCGGCCGCCTGCGCCGCCTTCAGCACCTCGGCGAACGGTGCCCCCTCCTGCTCCATCCGGGTCAGGATGTAGTTGCAGGTGCCGTTGAGGATGCCGATGATCGCATGGAACCGGTTGGCGGCCAGCCCCTCGCGCAGCGCCTTGATGATCGGGATGCCGCCGCCGACGCTCGCCTCGTAATACAGGTCGGCGCCGCCCTTCTCCGCCGCGGCGAACAGCTCCCCCCCAAACTTGGCCAGCAGCGCCTTGTTGGCCGTGACCACCGCCTTGCCGGCCCGCAGGGCACGGAGGATGAACTCCTTGGCGACGGTCGTGCCGCCGACCAGCTCGACCACGATCTCGATCGCCGGATCCTCCAGCACCCGGTTCACCTCCTGGGTGAGCACCCCCGCCGGCAACGCCACGCCGCGGTCGGTCGTGATGTCCAGGTCCGCCACCGCCGCCAGCACCGGCTTCACCCCGGTCCGCGCCGCCAGCAGCTCCCCGTTCTTGAGCAGGCATTCCGCGACGCCCGCGCCGACGGTCCCAAACCCGATGATCCCCACCTTGACCTGTTTCATGGCTCCGCCTCTGCCTTTGAATTGCCAAAATCGAAGTACTATAGCCGGCCCGCCAACCGCAACCACCGCCCCCTCCCACCGGTTGAATCCCGGAACGGAAAGGCTACACTGCCAAGCTCACCCAGCCCCTTGCCCCTCGCGACCCTCCAAGGATCAGACCCCATGGCCACGGAACCTGTTGACCCGGAACGGCCGGCGGCGCCGGCGCCGGCGGTCGTGCTGCTCAGCGGCGGCCTGGACTCGACCGTCCTCCTCCACCACGTCGCCAAGGACCTCGGCGCCGCCCCCCTCTACGCCCTCTCCTTCAATTATGGCCAGAAGCACGGCCGCGAACTGGAAATGGCCGCCTGGCAGGCCCGCGCCCTGCAGCCGGCCGTCCGGGAACACCACATCCTCGACCTCGGCTTCTTCCGCGACCTGATGGCCGGCGCCACCACCCTCGTCGCCGGCGGCGACGAGGTGCCGGAACTGGCGGCGCTGGACGCCGCCCAGCGGCGGCAGCCCCCCACCTACGTCCCCAACCGCAACCTGACCCTCCTCGCCCTCGCCGCCGCCTACGCCGAGGCCCGGGGCTGCCACCGCGTCTTCTACGGCGCCCAGGCCCAGGACGAGTACGGCTACTGGGACTGCACCGCCGAGTTCGTGGAGCGGACCAATGCCGTGCTGGCGCTCAACCGCCACCGGCCGGTGCGCATCGAGGCGCCCTTCTGCCGGCTCACCAAGGCGGCGGAGATCGCCATCGGCCGCCGGCTCGGCGTCGATTTCGCCCACACCTGGAGCTGCTACCGCGGCGGCGACCGCCCCTGCGGCGCCTGCCCCACCTGCGTCGAACGTGCCCAGGCCTTCCAGCAGGCCGGCCTCGCCGACCCCCTGGCGGCCGGCGACCGTTTATAGTACCGGCTTTTCGCCGGCAACCCTGCCGCCCGGCCACCGCCGCACCCGTCGCCCCGCCCCGAGGTCCACCCATGCGCATCGACAGCCTCTCCCGCATCCAGATCGAAGACGTGCCGGTGACCACCCTCGCCGAGACCTATGGCACCCCCACCTACGTCTACGAGGAAAACCGCATCCGCGCCAACTTCCGCCGCGCCATCGCCGCCTTCCAGAAGCACTACTCCGACTTCCGCTTCTTCTACGCCATCAAGTGCTGCAACAACCTGGCCATCGCCAACATCCTCCGCCAGGAAGGCGCCGGCATCGATGCCGCCAGCGTCAACGAAATCCTCCTCGCCCGCGAGATCGGCCTCGGCGGCGAGGACGTGATGTTCAGCGGCAACTTCCTCTCCGACGACGACATCAAGCAGGGGCTGGAAAGCGGCGTCATCTTCAACCTCGACGACCCCTCCCTGCTGCCCCGCGTCCTCCAGTTCGGCAAGCCCGGACTCCTCTCCTTCCGCGTCAACCCCGGCTACGGCAAAAGCGCCCTCGGCGACTTCGTGACCAATGCCGGCCCCAAGGCCAAGTTCGGCGTCCACCCCGACCACGTCCTCGCCGCCTACAAGGCCGCCAAGGACGCCGGCATCACCCGCTTCGGCGCCCACATGATGCCCGGCTCCTGCATGGTCGAGCCGGAATACTTCGCCCTGATCACCGGAATGCTGATGGACATCATCGGCCGGGTCGGCCGCGAGCTGGACATCACCTTCGACTTCATTGACCTCGGCGGCGGCCTCGGCATCCCCTACCGCCACGGCGAGCCGGCCCTCGACCTCGACGAGACCGCCCGCCAGATCGCCACCGTCTTCCAGCGCAAGGTCGCCGAATACGGCCTCAAGCCCCCACGCCTGATGATGGAGCCCGCCCGCTACTTCGTCGGCGACGCCGGCTACCTCATCGGCCGCGTCCACTGCATCAAGGACAGCTACACCCGCATCCTCGGCACAGACGTCGGCATGAACACCCTCGCCCGCCCAGCCATGTACGGCGCCTACCACCACATCTACGTGGACGGCCGCGAGCACGAGGAACGCCGCAACGTCGGCCTCTGCGGCCAGATCTGCGAGAACACCGACTATTGGGTCAAGGACCGGCCGCTGCCCGCCGGCACCCAGGTCGGCGACCTGGTCGTCGTCGAGAACGCCGGCGCCTACGGCTACGTCATGAGCTACCAGTACAACGGCCGCCTCCGCCCCGCCGAAGTCCTGGTCAACGGCGACCGCCACTGGCTGGTCCGCGACCGCGAGGGCTTCCAGGACCTGATCCGCAACGTCCACGTCCCCAGCCACCTCCGCCCCGCCTGACCCCGCGCCCCGCTCTTGTTCCGGCCCGCCGGCTGCCGTCCCCAAGGCGCACGTCTTGCAAGCTGGCCGATTTTCGCCGGAACCGGCACGTTTTGGTTGTGGCACCGAGGACGGTGCCACCTACTTCCGCGGGCGTTAGGAAGAAAGTAGGCGGAGCGTCCTCGCTCCGCAACCCGTGCCGCTTCGCGGCGCTCGCCGACATGCTTGGATTGGGAAAAGGGGAAACTGCCCCCCCCGGCCCGCCCTGCACTCAACTGCCGCCGCCAGGGCACCGCCAGCGGGCGACGGGGCGGGTCGGTTCCACGGCCCGGTCGAACGCCAGCCAATGCCGGACCGCCCCCTGCTCCAGGCAAAACACTCGGACATGGCCGGAGAGCCGCGCCGGATCGCAGCCCGGATGCCGCTCGACCAGCTCCGCCCCGGCCGGCGGCGCACCTTTCCATGCGTGGAGCCGGCCGCCGGGGCACCCCGCCGGCGGCAGCCCCGCCCGCAGCCACTCCAGCTCCACCCGCGCCGCCGCCGCCGGACAGCGCGCCGCCGCCACGGCGTGCAGGAAGCGGCCGCGCCGCTCCAGGCTCAACGGCTGCCCGGCGCACCCCGCCCGCTCCAGCTCCGCCACCAAGTCGAGCAGGAACCCGGCACCGCAGTCCGCCACGGCCTGACACACCGCCGGCCGCCAGGGGGGCGCATTGTAGAAGCCGTCCACCACCCGCGACAGCAGCCGGGCCGCCTGTAGTTCGGCGGCAGCCATTTGCGGAGTCCGCAGGATCTCGTAGGGCGGATCAGGGGCGAAAACCAGGCCGCGGCGGGGCACCGCCTCGCGCAACGCCGTGCCGGGCAGGACTTTCAACGTCTCAAGCTGGATTTCCGCCGGCCCCAGCCCCGCGAGCCAGGCCAAATCCGCCAGCAGATGCGCCAAGGGCAGCTCCGGCAGCCCCGCCAGCAAGTCCACATGCACCTCCAGATTGCGGAGTCCGCAGAGGAAGGCCAGCCCCTCGCGGCAGCGCTCCAGCTCGCCCGCCCGGCCACAGGCGGCCAGCGCGGCGGGGTGGGTCGTCTGCAACCCCGCTTCGAGGTGGAGGCGCCCCGGCGGCGCGGCGGCCAAGGCGGCGCGCAGCTCCGCCGTGAGCAGGCCGGGATGCACCTCCAGATGGAACCGGGCCTCGGGGCATTCCGCCTGGAAAAGCCGGAGCAATTCCAGCGCCCGGCGCGGCTCGCCGTTGAAAGTCCGGTCCAGCAGCCGCACCTCGCGGATGCCGCGGGCCCGAACCGTGGCGAGCCGGCGGCGGACTTCCTCCAGGGACAACGCCCGCAGCGGCCAGTCGCCGCCACTGGTGCAGAACGCACAGCGGTTCCGGCAGCCGCGGACCGTTTCGAGCTGGATGAAGGGGCGGTCCCAGGCGAAGAAGGGGCTTTCCCAGGGCGCTGGCAGGGCTGCGAACTCCGCGGGCGCGGCACGGCCGTTGTCGTGAAAAGCGCCGGTGGCGGGATCGAGCCAGCAGAGACCCGGGATGTCGTGCCACTGCGCCGGCTTGTCCCAATGCCGGAGCCAGCGGGGGAAGCTCTCCTCCCCCTCGCCGCGCAGCACGGCGTCCACCGCCGGTTCGCGGCGCAGGAAGGGGAGGTTGTCGCCCAGGAACTCGGGGCCGCCAAGGATGACCCGGCAGCGTGGATCCAAGGCCTTGACCCGGCGCACCACCGCCAGCAGCGCGTCCACGGTGAAGAGCCAGGCGGTGGCGGCCAGCACCTCCGGCGCTTGGGCGGCCACGGTGGCGGCGCTGGTGCCGGGCGGCTCCGCGGCCGTCGCCGTCACCGCCGCCCACTGGCCGGGCACGCCCTGCCGGACGCAGGCCGCGTGGAGCAGCGGCAGCGCCAGGGAGGTGTGGGCGTGCGACGCGTTCAGGTCCAGCCAGACGATCCGCGGCCCCTGCCGGTTGTCAGCCTCGCTCATGCCCGCCACTCACTCCGTCCCAAATAAATTCGCCGCAAGCAGTGCATCCTGGCTCGTCTTCGACACTTTAAAAATGACTTCCTTGATAATCAATGAGTTATGACACGACAAAAAGTTGTTGGCACAACAAAATCGGTTTTCACACGAATCTGATGGTCGGGGGAGCCGCCACTCCAGCCGCCTGAAAAACCTTGCCGGCACAACCCCGCATTTCACTGCGGAAAACATCGCCCCTTTGTCGCTCAACCGAGCGCCGGAAGCCAACAGCGAATCCAGCTTGCCACCGGCGATCCACCCCTCACAAGTACCCAGCGTCAACAGCACCCGCTGGCGAACCTTGTCGCCGGCGCGGACGCCCTCGACGAGTTGCAGATATTCGTATTTGCCGCTTTTCTTTTTCCGGAAAAAGATGTGTCCTTCCATCTTGACACAACATCATAGAACAATAAACGTAAACATCAAGCATGTTTTTAATAAAATTGAAGAATCTTAGGCACAACATTTCCGGAAATTCCACCGCCTGCAAGCTCAAAATCCAGCAAAAAGGGCGTCAAAGTGTCGAAGATGAGCCCGGCTGAAGCCTGAACTCCAACCCGGGCCGCCCCTCCCTCCTGTCCCCAAGCACACCGGCACACACGACGCTCCAGGAGGAACTGGCGGAATCCGTCCAGCGCTTGCGCCAACGCCTTGCCCCTGGCTGAAATCTCCAAGCACATATTGCCAATTAATTATTATCATCCGAAGTGGCGCACGTCAAGCCGGCCTGCCAAGATTAGTGGCAACCTGCTGAAAACCAAGAGGCAATGGGTTGGCCTGCCCGGTGGCTTGCTTTCCCCCGGGCGGCGGGTACAGTCCCTTCTGCTGGCCCGCCACGGCGGGAACCGCCGGCCCACCCGCTTGTGGCAGAGGCTGGGCCGCCAGCCGCCGCCGCGTCCGATTCGGCCGGCAAACCCGGAAAAACCGTTGACTAACAAGTTCGGCCATCGAAAAGATTGAAAAGACGAAGGTGGAAGGATGCATTTGAGGAATGAAGATCGAAATCGAAAGAGAATCTGACGGTCGATGGATTGCCGAAATTCCGGATTTGCCCGGTGTGATGGCCTATGGTGACAGCAGGTCTGATGCCGTCTCCAAGGCCGAGACCATCGCTCTTCGTGTCATTGCTGACCGCCTGGAGCATGGCGAAACCGTCCCGGAACTGGATGAATTGTTTGCGGTGCCGGCATGAGTCACTGGCCGGCTCGCAAGGCTCGCCTTGTTTTGGCGGCTTTATTGCGCATCGGCTGGTCAATCAAACGCCAGGCCGGTACATCTCAGCGAATCTTGTCACGCCCCGATTGGCCGGATTACGTCTTTGCATTTCATGACGGCAAAGAAATTTGGTCCTCACATGCTCGCCCGAATCGCACGCCGAACCGGCCTGACACCAAGAGATCTTTGACAACTCGCCGAACCAGCTTTTGGAGCACGACGGCTCGCACGCTCGCCGCCGCTCAAAAGTCACGTTCGGCAACACAAAACAAGATTATGGTTCTGCTTCCACCCTTTTTTCTCGATACAGAGGGCGCGAAGGGACGGGTGAATTATCCGCCGAGTCTCAGCTCGGCGTTCCCAGGGGAAGCGTAGGGATGGAGGAATTATCCCCCCCGTCCGGTTCGCCCCCTGAAATCAAAATCCCGATCCGTTACGCACTAAATTCCCCAGTCCCCGCACCTGAATTTTGTCGGCCAGTGGATAATCCGCATCGCCCGGCACTACAATGGTCAAGGATTCAAGTCCCAGGCACTCCAATGCCAGTTTTTGCGACGAAGTTACCTTCGGCGCATCGGTATATTTGACTTCGTAGCCGAGACGCCGCCCGCCGTTGAACAGCAGCAGGTCCAGTTCGGCCTGGTTATGCACGCCCCAGAAAAACGCCTCCTCCTCCGACACCCCGCTGAGACGAATGACCTGCTCCAAGGCGAAGCCCTCCCACGATGCCCCCAGCTTGGGATGTGTCAGCAACTGCTCACGTTCCTGGATGCCCAGCAACCGGTGCAGAATGCCGGAATCGCGAAAGTAGATTTTCGGGGTCTTGATCTGCCGCTTGCCCAGATTTTCAAACCAAGGAGAAAGCCTGCGGGCCATGAACGTTCCTGTCAGGATATCCAAATACCGGCTGGCGGTGGTGTCGGCGACGCCAAGGCTTTTGCCAATTTCCGAAGCATTGAACTGCTGGCCGTGGTAATGGGCCAGCATCATCCAAAACCGCCGCAGCGTCATCGGCGGGATGTGAATGCCCAGCGCCGGAATGTCCCGCTCAAGGAAGGTCTTCTGGTAATTGTCCCGCCAATGCCAGCTCGTTTCCTCGGAATCCGCGAGGAATGACGGGGGGAATCCACCCCGCAGCCACAAGGTGTCGAGTTGCTCCGCGCCGGTCTCCCGCGCATGGAACGGGGTTACCTCCACGAATTCGATGCGCCCGGCCAACGTCTCCGCGCCCTGCCGGATCAGGTCGCGCGAAGCACTGCCCAAAATCAGGAACCGTGCTGGATCCTGCTCCCGGTCGGCCAGCACGCGCAGCACGGGAAACAACTCGGGGCGAAGCTGGATTTCGTCTATAACGACCAGTCCCGTGAGCCCGCCCAGCGCCAGCATCGGCGTGGCCAGCCGTTCAATGTGGGCCGGATTTTCGAGGTCGAAGTAGTTCAGCTTTTCATCGCCGGCAAAGCGGCCGGAACGCGCCACTTGACGGGCAAGCGTGGTCTTTCCCGCCTGGCGCGGCCCCAGCAACGCCACCACCGGCGCCCGCTTCAGCGCCGTCTCCACCGCATGAATGAATGATTTTCTGTGCATGCCCTCCCCCCGTGTCGCGAAAATCCTGCAACCGATGCAGAAATTTCACACGCCGCCGTGGATTGTTAAAATTAGGGTGACGGTTCCGACACTGCTCGCCACTTAACGAACCACAACGCCCAACCATGCTTTTCACCGTTGGCGCGGATCCCGCCGGACGCATTCGGAATTCCCCTCCCTTCGCCTTCCTCACATCCTCGGGTGGGGGTGAGTTATCCCCCCCCCCGTCCGGTCCGCCCCCTGAAATCAAAATCCTATCCGTTTTTCACCCCTCGTCGGCCACGGTTTCGATGGCCAGCGGCAGGCCGGGCTGGGCGTTGGCGGCGTCGAGCATCGGCTTGCCGGCCAGGACGCAGATCCGCCGGCGCGCCGCGCCACGCTCCAGCATCTCCAGGGCCGCCTGGCGGATGCCGGCGCCGGTGACGGCCAGCAGCCGCTCGTAGCGCTCCCGGCGCAGCTCCGGGGTGAGCCCGGAAAGCTGGCGCCAGAGGGCGGTGGCGGTGGCCGCGCCCGGCCGGATCGGCGCCTCCTCGGCCTTGGCCACGGAGATGATCCCGCGCTCGACCTCGGCGTCGCCGAGCGGCATCTCCCGGACCACGGCGGGCAGGTTGTCGTAGACCGCGAGGGTGCGGCGGATGTTGGGGTCGCGGTAGCTCATCAGCCCGAAGGTGCCGGCGCTCGGGTCGTAGCTGCACAGGCCGCCGTAGGCGCCGCCCTTGGCCCGGATCTCCTCCCACAAGTGGCCGAGCGCCAGCATCTTGCTGAACACCTGCAAGGCCGGGAACGCCGGTTCGGCGGCGGTCGGCGCCGGCAGGGCGGCGGCGACGAAGGCGACCTCGGCGGGGTGGGCCAGCCCCACGGCCGGCGGCAGGCCGGCGGGCAGCGGCACGATTTCCGTCGCCGGCGGCGGCAGCGGCGTGGCCGGCAGGGCGGATGCGAACTCCGCCAGCCAGGAGGCCGTGGCCGCCGCCGCGGCGTCGCCGCCGGTGAAGGCGGCGCGGAAGCGGCCGGCGTCAAGGAGGAAGCGCTGGAGGCGGCCGAGTTTTTCCCGCAGCCCGGCGATTTCCGCGTCGAAGTTCTTGGCCAGGCGCCCGGCGAAGCGGACCTGCGGCAGGCCGGTGAGGCGGCAGTTGAGGGCGGCCAGCGGCGAAAGCCCCTGCGCGGCCTGGAGCAGGCTGAAATAGTGGCCGCTGTCAATGATCCCGCTGAGCCGCTGGACCTTCATCTGGTTGGCGAGGTCGCGCAGCCGCTCGCTGTCGGCGAAGTCCAGCTCCAGCAGCAGCTCGCGGACGATCGCCAGGGCGTCGGCGTAGCGCCGGTCCAGCGCCTTGAAGGAAACCGAGAAGCAGGGCAAAATCCGCTCCGGCGCGGCGGCGTAGACGCTGGTGAAGGCGGCGGCGCCGAGGCCGCCGGTGCAGGCGGTGATGCGTTCGCCGACCTCGACGAAACTGTGGCGCTTCGTCCCCAGGCGGTTGAACAGTTCGGTGAAGGCCGGGAGCACGTCCCAGAGGTCGGCCGGGAGCCCGGTGAGGTCGCTGGCGAGGACGAAATAGTTGACGCCGTTGGCGAAGACGCCAGTGCGGACGAGCGGCAGCCCGGGGCGGATTTCCTGGACCTCGGCCGGGATTTCCTTGGGCTGGCGCGGCAGGTCGCCCTTGTGCAGCACGGGGAGGGTGGCCAGGGCTTCGGGGGAGTTGGGGGCGTCCTGGCGGCGGGCCAGCTCGGCGGCCTCGGCCACGACCAGCGCCAGCTCCGCCGCGGGCATGGCGGCCTTGCGGGCGGCCATGGTTGCCGCGAAGGCGGCGTCCCGCTGCCGCTGGAGCTGGGGCTCCGGCAGGAAGACGGCGGTGAGCCGGTGCGGATTGCGCACCAGCCGCTCCTCGATCAGGCGGGTGAAGAGGTCCGGCTCGCGCCGCCAGCGCTGGCGGAGCTGCTCCAGCGCCTCGTCCAGGCGCAGGTAGGTGAGCGGGTCGAGGTCATAGAGCCAGCCTTCGTAGACGCGGTTCATGACGCGCAGCGGATAGGCGTTGCTGATCTCGCGCTGGCTGTATTCGAGCTGCTGGAAGGCGGCCTCGACGCGCTCGGGGGGGAAGCCGTCGCGCACCGTCTGCTCCAGGGTGGCCAGGACGAGCTGGAGGATGGCCTCCTTCTTCTCCGGGTCGGTGCCCTTGAGGCCGACGTGGAAGCTGCTCTCGAGGGTGCCGAGGCTGAAGCCGGCGGCGGTCAGGTCCTCGCCGAGCCGGGAATCGATGAGCGCCTTGTGCAGCGGCGCGCCGTCATGGCCGAGGAGGAGCTGGTCGATCACCTCGAAGGCCAGCTCGGTCTCGACCGCCGCCGCGTCGCCGACCAGCCAGGCGATGGTGACGGCGGCCTGGCCGGCGGGGTCGTCGTCGGGGCCGATCGGGTAGGGCTCCAGATGCTCGCGGGGCGCCTCCCAGCGGGGCTGGCGGGGGATGCGCGAGTCCAGCCCGGCGGGGGGCGGCGGCAGCTCCGCCAGCCGTTCGCCGATGAATTCCAGGCTGCGGCCGGTGGGGATGTTGCCGTAGAGGACAATGAAGCTGTTGGCCGGATGGTAGTAGCGGTCGTGGAAGGCGCGGAACTGCCCGTAGGTGAGGGCCGGGATCGCCGCGGGGTCGCCGCCGGAGTCCCGGCCATAGGGGGTGTCGGGGAAGAGCATCTGGGTGGAGACGCGGTCGATGAGCGCGTCCAGCTCCGAGTAGGCGCCCTTCATCTCGTTGTAGACGATCCCCTTGATGACCAGCGGGCTGGCGGGGTCGGCGGGCTCGGCCAGCGCCAGGTGGTGCCCCTCCTGCTTGAGGGTCGCCGGGGTGATCGTGGGGTGGAAGACCGCATCGAGGTAGACGTCGACCAGGTTGAAGAAGTCCTTCGGCACCGTGCTGCACACCGGGTAGACCGTCTTGTCCGAATAGGTGAAGGCGTTGATGAAGGTGGCCATGCTGCGCTTGAGCATTTCCAGGAAGGGATCCTTCACCGGGAACTTGCGCGAGCCGCCAAGCACGGAATGCTCCAGGATGTGCGGCACGCCGGTGTCGTCGGCTGGCGGCGTGCGGAAGCCGATGGCACAGAGGTTCTCGCTGTCGTCGGTGGCGACGTGGAGCAGCCGGGCGCCGGTGCGGTCGTGCCGCGCCTCGACCACGGTGGCGCGCAACGCCGGCAGCGGCGTGACCCGGGTCACCGTGAAGCCGCCCGCGGCCTCGCCGGCGGCGGGGATGACGGGAAAGGCGGATCCGTTGGGGCTTGTGCTCATGGCTGAAGGCATCCCGGGATGGGGGTCATGGGGCGAAGGGAGGGGCGGCGCGGCGGATCGCCCGGCGCGTGGCCGATAGTATAGCCAGCGCCGGGGATTTCACCGCCCGCCCCCATCCGCCGCCCGCCTCAGCGGCCGGGACGCCCGTAGCGGCCGACCAGCTCCGCCCGGGCGAGGATGTGGCCGGCCATGAGCTTCTCCAGTTGCGCCTGGGTCGGCGGCGCCTTCGCCTCGGGCAGAAGCGCGTCGAGGGCGTAGAGCTTGAAGAAGTAGCGGTGGGTGCCGATCGGCGGCTGCGGGCCGCCGTAGCCGGGGCGGCGGAAATCGCTGACCCCGTCCCGCGCCCCGGGCAGGGCGCCGGGCCGGTAGCCCTCGGCCAGGCCGCGCAGCGTCGCCGGGATGTTGTACAAGACCCAATGCACCCAGACCAGGCGCGGCGCCCGCGGGTCGGGCGCATCCGGGTCATTGGCGATCAGGGCGAAGGAGCGGGTGCCAGCGGGCGGCTCGGTCCAGGCCAGTGCCGGCGACAGGTCGGCGCCGTCGCCCGTGTGGCGCACCGGCATCAGGCCGTCATGGGGGAAGGCTGGCGAGGTCAGCTTGAAGCCAGTCCCGGCGCCCTCCCCGGCGCCGGGCGCGGCGAAGGCGACGCCGGCGGCAACCCCCAGCAGCAGCGACAACCAGGAACGGATCGGTTTCATGGCCAGGCCCTCCAAGCTTCCGGCGGCCCGTGCGCCGAGCCGCCTGCCGTACTGTAGGCCGCCGCCGCCGGGGCGGCAACAAAAGACCCGGCCCGCGGAGTCCGCGGCCGGGTCTTTCACTGCCTGGCACGGGAATGCCCCGCGCTCAGGCCGCCGCCGGCGCCAGCTTCGCCGGGTGGCGCAGCAGCCCGCGGATTTCCTGGGCGTTGAGCTTCCCGACCTTCGCGGCGTCAACGCCGAGGGCGACCAGGCGGCGCTTCTGCACCTTGATGCGCTGGCGGCGCTTGCCCGCCGACTTGGTCGGGGTGCGGGGGACTTTATACCGGCGTTGCGAATGTGACTGGGCCATGGTCAAACCTCCACTGTCGCTTTTCTTGCCAAAAAATGGGGAATCCACAAGCCCGGCACGGCACCCGGCCCGGAAAAGTGGACAAAACGCCCCTACTATAACGGACAACGGCGGATTTGCCATGCCAGCAGCCGTCGCGGGATTGCATCGCCGGCGGTGGACAGTACAGTTTGCGGACTCCGCACGCCCGCCAGCATGACCACCCTCCCCATCCATGCCCTCCGCCCAGAGTTCGCCGCCGCCCTGCTGGCGCCGGCGAACCGGCTGATCCTCGCCGCTCCCACCGGCTCCGGCAAGTCCACCCAGGTGCCGCAGTTCCTGCTGGACTCGCCGGCGGTGGCCGGGCGCATCCTGGTCCTGCAGCCGCGGCGGCTGGCGGCGCGGCTGCTGGCGGAGCGGGTCGCCTTCGAACGAGGTGGCGAAGCCGGCGGCGAGGTCGGCTACCAGACCCGCTTCGAGAACCGGGTCGGGGAGGGGACGCGGCTGCGCTTCATCACCGAAGGGATCCTGCCGCGGCTGCTGCTGCGCGACCCGGAGCTGCGCGACGTCGGCGCGGTGGTGTTCGACGAGTTCCACGAGCGCAGCCTCGCCACCGACCTGAGCCTGGCCCTCGTCCGCGGCCTGCAACAAGGGGCGCGGCCGGATTTGCGGCTGGTGGTCATGTCCGCCACCCTCGATTTGGCCGGGCTCCGCGACTACCTGCCCGGCGCCGCCCTGCTCCAAAGCGCGGGGCGAACCTTCCCCATCGAGCTGCGCTACCAGCCGCGGCTGCCGCGCCAGGAGGCGTGGGACGCCGCGGCCGCCGCCCTCGCCCAGCTCCTGGCGGCCGGGGCGACGGGCGACGTGCTCATCTTCATGCCCGGCGTCCACGAGATCCGGCGCACCGTCGCGGCCTGCCAGGAGCGTGGCGGCCCCGGGCTGCTGGTGCTGCCGCTCTACGGCGACCTGCCGCCCGAGCAGCAGCGGCAGGTGATGGCGCCGGCGCCGGCGGGAGTGCGCAAGGTGATCGTCGCCACCAACATCGCCGAGACCTCGCTGACCATCCCCGGGATCCGCCACGTCATTGACGCCGGGCTGGCGCGGATCCAGCGGTTCGACGCGGTCCGCGGCTTCAACACTCTCTTCATCGAGCCCATCAGCCGGGCCGCCGCCGACCAGCGGGCCGGGCGGGCCGGGCGCGAGGCCGCCGGGATCTGCATCCGCCTCTGGTCGCAGCTCGAACAGAACCACCGCCACTCGCGGGAGGAGCCGGAAATCCGCCGGATCGATCTGGCCGAGGCGGTCTTGCAGACGCGCCTGCTCGGGTTCGCCGACCCGGCCGCCTTCCCCTGGCCGGAGCCGCCGCCGGCCGCCGCGGTCAGCGCCGCCGTGGCACTGCTGGGCGACCTCGGCGCCCTGGCCGGCCCCGGACTGGCAGTCACCACCGCCGGCCAGCAGATGGCCGCCTTCCCGACGCACCCGCGCCTGGCCCGCTTCCTCCTCGCCGCCGCCACCGCCGGCTGCCTGCGCGAAGCTTGCCTCGCCGCCGCCCTGCTTGGCGAACGCCTCCCCACCGCCACCGCCGCCGGCCCCCACGAATCGGACCTGCTCAACCTCCTCCAGCAGTTCAGCGGCCGGCACGAAAGCCCGCTCTCGCGCCAGATCCAGCGCGCCGAAGCCCATTTCCTCCAGATCTGCCGGCGCCTCCGCCTCCCGCTCAACCTCCGGCCAGCGCCGCCGGAAAGGCTCGCCAAGGCGTTCCTCCTCGCCTATCCCGACCACCTCGCCCGGCGGCGCGCCCCCGGCTCGAGCCTCTGCGAACTCCGCACCGGCCGGCGCGGCGAACTCGACCGCGGCAGCGCCGTCCACTCCGCGCCCCTGCTCGTCGCCGGCGAAATCCGCGAGACCGGCGGCCGCGGCCAGGGCGCCCGCACCCTCCTCGCCCTCGCCTCCGCCGTGGAGGAGGAATGGCTGCATGAACTCTTCCCCGACCGCTGGCGCCAGGAGACGTCCCTGGCCTGGAACGAGCAGCTCCAGCAGGTGGAGAAGATCCGCCGCACCCTCTGCCTGGAGGTGGCGCTGGAAGAGAAGACCCTGCCCGGCCATGGCGAGCCCGGCGCGGCGGAACTGCTGGCACGGATGATCCGCGAGCGCGGCCTGCACCTGCCGGAGTGGAACGCCGCCGTCGAAGCCTGGATCAGCCGTGTCCGCTGGGTCGCCAGCCAGTTCCCCGAAAAGGGGCTGATCACCTACGACGAAGCCGACACCGCCGTGCTGCTCCAGGAACTGTGCGCGGGCGAATGGCGCTACGCCAAGGTGCGCGAGAAGCCGGTGCTGCCGCTGGCCAAGGGGCTGCTGGGGTGGGAGGACCAGCGCTTCGTCGAGCAGATGGCGCCGGAGACGCTGGCGATGCCCAACGGCCGCAAGATGCGCCTCGAGTACCGCCCCGGCCAGCCGCCGCACGGCCGCGCCCGGATCCAGGAGCTGTTCGACCTCGCCGCCACCCCCAGGGTCGCCGGTGGCCGCGTCCCCGTCCTCCTGGAAATCCTCGCCCCGAACCAGCGCCCCGTGCAGATCACCGACGACCTGGCCGGCTTCTGGCAGCGGCACTACCCCGCCCTCAAGAAAACGCTCGCCCGCCGCTACCCGAAGCACGAATGGCGCGACCTGCCCGGCTCTTGACGGGGTATAGTAGAGGGTGGCCATTCTTCCGCCCACCCGCGGTCGCCGGTTTCCCCAAACGGCGGCACGGGCGCCACCATTGCGCTCTCCGCATTGTCCCGCCGACCACATGGGGCGATTTCCACGAGCCGGGCGTCATGCCGGCACGGAACGAAAGAAAACGATGCCCAATTTTGAAGCGTTCGGGTTGACGCCAGCCCTGCTGAAGAGCATTGCCGAGCTGAATTTCGAGAAGCCGACGCCGGTGCAGCGGAAGGTGCTGCCGCTGATCCTGGGCGGTTCGCGGGACTTGGTGGCGCTGGCGCAGACCGGCACCGGCAAGACCGCGGCCTATGGCCTGCCGCTGGTGCAGATGACCGACCCCGCCAATCCGGCGATCCAGGCCGTGGTCCTCTGCCCGACCCGCGAACTGTGCCTGCAGATCGCGAGGGACTTGGCCGGCTTCGCCAAATACACGCCCCAGGTCCGGATCGTCGCGGTCTATGGCGGCGCGCCGGTCCGGGACCAGGTCCAGGCCCTGCGCCACGGCGCGCAGATCGTGGTGGCGACCCCGGGGCGGATGGGCGACCTGCTGCGGCACCGGAACGCCGATTTGAGCCAGGTCCAGCGGGTGGTGCTGGACGAGGCCGACGAAATGCTGAGCATGGGGTTCCAGGAGGAACTGGAACTGATTTTGGGCGAAGTCCCGGCGGGCGTCCGGAAGCTGCTTTTTTCCGCCACGATGTCGAAAGCGGTGGCGGCCATTGCCGGCAAGTACATGACCGACCCGGAAGAGGCGGTGGTCGGCCACCGCAACGCCGGCGCGGAAAGCGTCAGCCATGAATGCTACAAGGTCCATGCCCGTGACCGCTATCTGGCATTGCGGCGGATCCTCGACTTCCAGCGGAATGTCTACGGCATCGTGTTCTGCCGCACGCGCGCCGAAACCCAGGAGGTGGCCGCGAAGCTGATGCGGGATGGCTACAGCGCCGACGCGCTGCACGGGGAGATGATGCAGGAGCAGCGGGATGCCGTGATGAAGCGGTTCCGCGCCCGTGAGCTGCAACTGCTGGTCGCCACCGACGTGGCGGCCCGGGGGCTGGACGTCACCCACTTGACGCATGTCATCAACTACAATCTGCCGGACGAACCCGAGGCATATACGCACCGCAGTGGCCGGACGGGGCGGGCGGGCAAGGCCGGGACCTCGATCGTGATTGTCAATCTGCGCGAGGAATTCAAGCTCCGCACCATCGAGCAGATCATCAAGCGGAAGTTCACCCACAAGAGCGTGCCGGGCGTCCGGGAGGTCTGCGAGTCGCAGCTCCTGGGGCTGGCGGAACGGCTCAAGGCGGTTGCGGTGGAGCAGCCGCTGCTCGACTCCCTGCTGCCGGTGCTGACGGCGGCCCTGGCGGAGATGCCGCCGGCGGAACTCCTGAAACGGGTCGCCCTGCTGGAGTGCGGCCGGTTTTTGGCCGATGAGAAAGACCTCTCGGACGTGCCGCCCGGGGGCGGGCATCCAGCCCCCGAAGCCGGCGAGGGCCTGGTCGGGCTGGAGATCAACCTGGGCCGCCGGAACGGCCTCACCCCGGCGGGCTTGATCTCCGTGATCAACCGCGCCACCCGCGGCCCCATGGTGCGCCTCGGGAGGATCCAGATCCGGGAACAGACCAGCATGTTCGAGGTCCCCGCGGAGGCCGTGCCGGCCCTGGAAGCATCCTTGAGCCGGACGGTGTTCGAGGGCCGCCGGGTCGGCGTCCGGATCACGCCCGGCGACGTTTTGGAATCCCGCCCCCCCCACGCCCGGTTCAAGCGCGGCCATCGGCAGTGACCAGCCCCGCCGGCAACGGTGAAGGTTGCGGTTGCGCGGCGCGGTTCCCGTGCTAAATTATTCACCGTTTCACCTCTTGCGTCCCCATCGTCTAGAGGCCTAGGACACCGGGTTCTCATCCCGGCGACCGGGGTTCGAATCCCCGTAGGGACGCCATTTCCGTTTTCGCACCGCGGGTTCCGGGCTTCGGGCTCCGCGCCGGTGGCCCCAGCAGCAGCCCGTTTTGCGGAGTCCGCAAGGCGGGTTTCGTGTTTCCATCCCTCCGGCCAACCACCTCCAGCCCGACCAGCCCCGGCCTGCGCCGGCTCGTCAGCCCGTGGACCTTCCTACGGGACGCGCTGCTGGCGGCGGCCTCCGGCCTGGGAATCGCCCTGGCTTTCCCGCCGGTGGAGCAGCCGTGGCTGGCCTGGTTTGCGCTGCTGCCGCTGCTGCTGGTCCCCGTGCCGGCCCCCTTTGGCCGCCGGCTGCTGCTGGGGCTGCTCTTCGGCTTCGCGCTGTTCGTGCCGAACCTCTGGTGGCTGAACACCATCGGCTTCGCCGCCGGCTTCCTGTTGGCGCTCTACTGCCTGCTCTATCCCGCCGCCTGGTACTTGCTGGCGGGCGCGGCGGTGCGGCGGCTGGCCCACCGTTGCGGAGTCCGCACGCCGGCGGGGGCGGTGGGGGCGGTGCGCCTGGCCGACCTGCCGTCCGGCGCCCAGTGCCTGCTGACGCTGCTGCTGCCGGCGGCCTGGGTCGCCCAGGAATGGATCCGGGGCTGGCTGTTCACCGGCTTTTCCTGGAACCAGCTCGGGATCAGCCAGTGGGCGCAGCCGAACCTGCTGCCGCTGGCGACGGTCACCGGGGTCTATGGCCTCAGCTTCCTGATCGTGGCGGTGAACGTGGCGCTGGCGGCGGCCTTGCCGGGACTCCTCCGCCGCCGCCGCTGCTGTTCCCTTGCGGGCACCGGGCAAGTGGCTGGCGCGGAGTCCGCAACGGGCCACGGGAAACGTTCCGGCATTGCCTGGCCGCTGCCCCTGGCCGTTGCCCTGTTCCTGCCGGTGCTGGCCCTGCGCTGGGGGCAGAAGCCGCTGCCGCCGCCGGATGGAACCCTCCGCGTCTTAGCCGTCCAGGGCTGCATGGAGCTGTGCCGGGAATGGACGGCGGAGCAGCTTGAGCGGTCGCTGGCCATCTACACCGGGCTCAGCCGCGAGGGGGGGCGCCAGGCGCCGCGGCCGGACCTGGTGGTCTGGCCCGAGACCGCCGTGCCCGCCGCGGCGCGGTTCGAACGGCGCTACGGCGAGGCGTTGCGGGCGCTGTTCGCGGAGCTGGGGGTTCCGCTGCTGGTCGGCACCATTGACTACCGGCCGGAGCTGGCGCCGGGCGACCCGGAGCCGCCGATGTACAACAGCGCGCTGCTGTTCGACGGCGGGGGGCGGCTGGTCCAGTTCTACGACAAGGTTCACCGCGTCCCCTTCGGCGAGTTCACGCCGTTTGGCCGGCAACTGCCTTGGCTGGTGGAGTGGATCGGGATGGGGCGCGACCTCGCGCCGGGGCGGGAGTTCACCCTGTTCCGGCTGCCGCGCGGCGTCCGCGCCGGCACCATGATCTGCTATGAGGACGCCTTTCCGCACCTGGCCCGGGAGTTTGTCCGCCGCGGCGCCGGGCTGCTGGTCACCTTGACCAACGACGCCTGGTATGCGGAGTCCGCGGGGGCGCGGCAGCATCTGCTGCACGCCGTGTTCCGGGCCGTGGAGCAGCGCCGGCCGCTGCTGCGCTCGGGCAACAACAGCGACACGGCGCTGGTCGGCCCGGACGGCCGGGTCAGCGGCCTGTTGCGCGACCCCGCCAGCGGCAACCCGTTTTATCGCGGCGGTCGCCTCTACGCGGTGCCGGTCTGGCGCAACCTGCCGCGGACCTGGTATTCCTTGCATGGCGACGTTTTCGCCGGGGGCTGCGCCGGCCTCACGGTTGCGGCCGGCGCCGGGCTGCTCGTCGCGGCCTTGCGTGAGCGCGCCCGGCGGCTGGACATGGCCGAAACCGCGGCCCCGCCGCCGCCGCTGGAAAATTGAGCCACCTCAAGCGAAGGGGATTGGAGATGGGAAAGCCTGAGCCGCGCGAACGTTGCCCCGCCCTGGAAAAACAGGCATGGAAGCCGGGGACGCTGCTGGCGCCGGTGCCGGTGGTGCTGGTCAGTTGCGGCGGCGGCCCGGCGGCCGGGGGGCGGGCGAACATCCTGACGGTCGCCTGGGCGGGGACGGTATGCAGCGAGCCGCCGATGCTCTCGATCTCGGTGCGGCCGGAGCGGCATTCCTATGGCTTGATCAAGGCTGGCGGCGAGTTCGCGGTGAACCTGCCGACGGTGCGCCAGGCCAAGGCGGTCGACTGGTGCGGGGTCAAGTCCGGGCGCGAGTTCGACAAGTTCGCGGAGACGGGGCTGACGCCGGCGCCGGCGCGGAAGCTCAAGGGCACGCCGGTGATTGCCGAGTGCCCGGTGAACCTGGAGTGCCGGGTGCGGCGGGCGCTGGAGCTGGGTTCGCACGTGCTGTTCGTCGCCGAGATCGTGGCGGTGCAGGTGGCGGCGGAGCTGGTGGATGCGAAGGGGCGGCTGCGCCTGGACAAGGCGGAGCTGCTGGCCTATTCCCATGGCGACTATTTCACCCTCGGCCGGCGGCTCGGCCACTTCGGCTTCTCCGTGCGCAAGCCCGGCTGCCGCCGGCGCTGAAGCGGGGCGGCATCGGGGTGGGGGCGCGGACGGGCACGGACGCCGGCCTTTTCGGCCGGGCGTCCCTGGGGCCTCACTTTGCCTCGCGGGAACGGACCCATTCCTTGGCCCGGCGCTGGGTTTCGCCGAACTTGGCGGAGTCCTTCATCTCCTTGAGGAAGCGTTCGTAGAGGGCGTAGAAGAACTGCTGGAAGAGGTGGAGGTGGTTCATCCGCTCCTGGAAGGCCGCGTGCGCCTCCAGCGCCTCGCCGTCGGGCAGTTTCAGGCCGCGGAAGAGGAAGCTGTCGGCGTCGACCGTCGTGGCCCAGCTTTCCGCCTGGTCGCGGGCGAGGATGAACTTGGCGCGCTTGAGCTTCTTGCCGACGGTGAGGGCGGCCTTGGCCTCGGCGCTGAGGGTCGGGATCCCCTTGCGGATGGAGGATTCCAGGGCGCCGGGGCCTTCGGCGACGAAGTTCAGCGGGCCGTCAATCATGAAGCTCATCTCCCCCGCCTTGGTCTTGAGCACGCCGCCGCTCTCCTCCTGGAGGAACCAGACCCAGGTGAGGAAATTCTGGCCGGGGGTGCCGGCGGCGTTGGCGTCGGGCAGCTCCGGGGAGAAGTTGAGCGGCGGGACGCTCTCGGGGTTGACGTGGTACAGCTCGCGGGCGGCCAGTTCCGGGCCGAGCGGGATCGGCTCGACGCCGACCGTGTCGCCGAAAAAGCCGATGAAGGTCTCAAGCTGCCCCTCGGAGCTGGCGCTGACGTAGAGGCGGCTGGCGGCGGCGTCAACGGCGAAATAGATCCCCGTGAGCTGCGGCGGCATCTGCGGCAGGAGCCGTTGCGAGGTCTCCTCCTTGATCCGCTTGCGCTCCTTGCGGTTGATGACGCTGCTCTGGTTCTCCAGCATCCAGGCCAGCTCCGCCATCCGGCATTCGGCCTTGAGCAGGGCGGCCGGGACTTTGCGCTGGGCCTGGCGCAGGCAGAGGTGCAGGCTGCCGCCGAGGTAGGCGGTCTCCTCGTCGATCCGCCGCTCCAGCAGGTGGCGGGCGCTGACCCAGCCGACCTGGATCTCGTCCTTGACACTCTCCAGCGGCCCCGCGGCCTTGGCCGCAAAGCGCGCCACGGCGTCCGCCGGCAGCGGCTGCGGCAGCAGGCAGGCGCGGCAGGTGATGGTTCCCTGGTCAAACGGCATGGTGGCAAACTTCCTTTGGGCGTGGTGGCTGGCGCCGGTTCAGGCGATGGCCGGTTCGAGGTGCTTCTTGACGTCGGCCTCGCTCTTGATGGCGGGCAGGTTGGCGAGCCCCAGCCAGTACTCGATGTGCTCGGCGGCTTCGCCGGGCTCGAGGGTGTGCATGGGGGCGAGGGTCTCGATCTCACAGAACTCCTTGCAGGAGTAGGATTCGACGTTGCAGCCGTTGTCCGGGTACTGGGCGTCGAAGGTCTCGAAGCACTTGACCAGGGCGGTGCCGGCATTGACGTAGGCGACCCAGCCGCTCTCGGCGTTGAACCCGATCTTGCACGCCTCCTTCGCCTTGGCGTCCTGGCGCAGGAAGATGTAGTCCTTGCCCAAGGTCAGCCGCGGGTCGTTCAGGTCGGTGTAGGACCAGGCGACCAGGCTCCGGTCGGAGGTGAAGCGGTCGGCGGCCGGCCCGCGGCTGCGCTTCTGCGGGATCACCGCCATGCCGCCCGGCGCCATCACCGAGAGCGCCCACGGCGCCAGCTCGACTTCCCAGGCGTTGCGGTTGACCAGGCGGTGGGCGACGCGGAAGCGCTCGTTGCCGAGCGGCTCGATGATGATGCTTTTCTCGATGCCGGTGAGCGGTTCGACGCCGCTGCTGAACTCGACGCCGTCGCAGGTCTCCCGCACGGTCACCGGCGCATTGTCCGGCGCGTAGCTCCGCGGCATGGCTTCCGGCGCGTGCCAGAGGCGGTGGCCGCCGTAGAGCTTGAAGCCGGTATCGCAATTCTCGACGGGGGCGTCAGGCATGACCCGGAAGAGGTTCTCGCCACCCTTGAGCCAGCCGCCGATGATCCGCGGCCCGACCTGGGTGGTGATGGCCAGCTTGAAGGCGCCGCTGACCAGCACGACGCAGTCCTTGATGTACTCCACATCCATATAGGTGAAGGCGGGTTTCGCCTCGGCGGCGGCGCGGGATTTCTTGGCGGGCTTGGCTTTGGCCATGGTCAAATCCTCTCCGGTGCGGGGGGGGAAGGCGGAAAAGGGGCAATATAGCGCGGATTTCCCGTTGCCTTCCGCCCCGGCGACGCCAGCCGTCTTGCGACCAGCGACAACCGCGGTGAAGGGGAACTGGAAACTGGGGCCGGCGGCGGAAGATGGCGGAGGGGGCGGGATTCGAACCCGCGGGGCCCGTGAGGACCCGGAGGTTTTCAAGACCTCTGCTTTAAACCGCTCAGCCACCCCTCCGCAAGCGGATGCCAGCCGCTCCGCCGCGGCGGAATGTCCAATGTGATGCGTTCCCCGCAAAATGCAAGCGTGGCCGTGGCGTCGCCGGCGGGGCCAAGGTGTCTCATGACAACCCGATTAACGCTTTCACGATGGGGCGGATCGCCAAGGTCGCCGGCTTGACGCCGGATGAGTTCAAGCGGCCACTTTGACGGCGTGGCTTCGCGGGGTCGCACCGACACTTTCTCTCAAAATGAAGGATTTTGGGGGAATGGAGGTCAGGGGTGCGCAACTGGGCCCAGAAGAATTGGGCGATCCGCGGCGGTGTCGGGCTTTGATCTCGCCTACGGGGGGGCGGCAAATGCCTCAAAAAGATCGCATCCGTGCTTGAAAAGGCCGGGTTGCCCCCTCGCACCCCAGGCGCGCCACCCGGTTTTCGGTCGGGCAAACTATCTTTATTGGCCAAAGGTGCTATAGTAATGGCGGCCGGTTATTCGATTGAGCATCGTACGGGGTATGGGTTTCATCACGCGTGTCCCGCATCGTTTTCCGCCATCGTTTTGCCGCCTTACTGGCCCGGAACAGCGGTGCCTTTCCCGTGGAGCCGGGAAATAAAACACAGGCTCGAAAGCCCCCCCAATCGATCGAGTAGGAGATCACCATGGCCAAGAAACTGTACGTCGGAAACCTGAGCTACGATGTCACGAACACGCAGTTGAAAGAAATGTTCGCGGCATACGGCTCGGTCACCAGCGCGGATGTCATCATGGACCGCGAAACCGGCAGGAGCAAAGGGTTCGGGTTCGTCGAAATGAGTTCGGACTCCGAGGCGCAGGCCGCCATTTCCGCCCTGAACGGGCAGGAACAGAATGGCCGGGCGCTGACCGTGAATGAGGCGCGTCCCCGTGAAGAACGGCCGCGCGGCGGTGGTTTTGGCGGCGGCAACCGCCGGTATTGAGCGGCGTCGCGGTTAGCTTAGCCAACTGTGATTGCTGACAAGGGAGGCCGCCTTGGGCGGTCTCCTTTTTTTTGCCTCCTCCCCAGAGGTTGCAAATGCTGACCGCGGGGCTATCCTATGGGGCGTTGTTCCACGAGTCCCCCAACCGACTCCGATTCACGGGAAGCGTCCGGTGGAAAAGAGGCTTGGCTGCATCACCCTGATCCTGGAACGGCAGCGTGCGGACGTCCCCGCGGTCAATGAACGGATTTCCCAGTTCAGCGACAGCGTCATCGGCCGCCTCGGCCTGCCGTATCCCGACCGCGGCGTGAACATCATCACGCTGATTGTGGACTGCACGGTCGAACGCCTCAGTGCCCTCACCGGCCAGCTTGGACGCCTCCCGGGGATCCAGGTCAAATCCTTGATGGCGAAGGAGCCCCGCCCCGCCGGCGGCCCCGGCGCCGGGAGAAGTGCCGATGCCCCTGGTCAAGCCGCAGAGTGAAGGCCTGGTTGATTTCATCCCCGGCGCGCGCCTCGAGGCGCTGCTCCGCCGCGCCCCTGCCGACGCCGCGGAGGTGCGGGACGTGCTCGCCAAGTCGCTGGCCAAGCAGCGGCTGAGCCTGGAGGAGATGGGCGCGTTGCTCTCGGTTTCCGACCCGGCGCTGCTGGCGGCGATGTTCGAGGCTGCCCGCACCCTGAAGAAGACGGTCTACGGCAACCGCATCGTCCTCTTCGCCCCGCTCTACATCGGCAACAAGTGCGTCAATTCCTGCAAGTACTGCGGGTTCCGCGCGGAAAACCCCGAGAACCTCCGCCGCACCCTGGCGCCGGCGGAGATCCGCGCCGAACTCACCGCGCTGGAGAACACGGGGCACAAGCGGCTGATCCTGGTCTTCGGCGAACATGCCGACTACGACGCCGACTTCATCGCCGAGTGCGTCCGCACCTGCTACGCGCACAAGGTCGGCTTCGGCGAGATCCGCCGGGTCAACATCAACGCCGCGCCGCTGGACGTCGCCGGCTACCGCAAGCTCAAGGCCGCGGGGATCGGCACCTACCAGATCTTCCAGGAGAGCTACCACCGCCCCACCTATGAACAGGTGCATCCCCGCGGGCCCAAGGCCGACTTCCTCTGGCGCCTCCACGGCCTCGACCGGGCCCAGGAAGGCGGCTGCGACGACGTCGGCATCGGCGCGCTCTTCGGGCTCCACGACTGGCGCTTCGAGGCGCTCGGGCTGCTCGCCCACACGATCCACCTCGAGGAGCGGTTCAACGTCGGCCCCCACACCATCTCCTTCCCCCGGCTCAAGGTGGCCAGCAACATTGACCTCGACCGCTCCTGGGAGCTGGCCGACGCCGACTTCAAGCGGCTCATCGCCATCCTCCGCCTCGCCGTCCCCTACACCGGCATGATCCTCACCGCCCGCGAGCCGGCCGCGCTGCGCCGCGAGCTGCTGGAGTTCGGCTGCTCCCAGATCGACGCCGGCACCCGCATCGAGCTGGGCGGCTACAGCGAGGGCGACCCGGAACTCCAGGACCTGCGCCGCGAACAGTTCAAGATCGGCGACAGCCGCCCCCTGGACCAGGTCGTCGGCGAACTGCTCGACCTGGGCGAAATCCCCAGCTACTGCACCGCCTGCTACCGCCAGGGGCGCACCGGCGAGCATTTCATGGAGTTTGCCATCCCCGGCTTCATCAAGCGCTTCTGCACCCCCAACGCCCTGCTCACCCTCAAGGAATACCTGACCGACTACGCCTCGCCGGCGGTCCGGGCCAAGGGGGAGGCGCTGATCGCCGCCGAACTGGCGAAGCTGCCGGCGGGCGAGGCCAAGCAGCAGCTCCTGGAGCGGCTCGCGGCCATCGAGCAGGGGCGGCGCGACCTCTTCTTCTGAAGACCGCCAGGAAAGGAGGCGAAGCCATGGAACTGCCCGCCATTTCCCGCCAGATCTGGGAGTCGAAGTACCGCTACTGCCGCGACGGCCAGCCGGTTGACCGAACCCTCGAGGACACCTGGCGCCGGGTGGCCAATGCCGTGGCCGCCAAGGAGGCCCACCCCAAGCTCTGGGCGAAGCGCTTCTACGAGCTGCTGGCCGGCTTCCGCTTCCTCCCCGGCGGCCGGATCCTCGCCAACGCCGGCACTGGCCGCCACCACACGACCCTCTTCAACTGCTACGTGATGGGCACGATCGCCGACTCCATCGCCGGCATCTTCCAGGCCGTCAAGGAAGCGGCCATCACCCAGAAGCAGGGCGGCGGCGTCGGCTTCGACTTCTCCACCATCCGCCCCCGGGGCAGCCACATCGCCGGCGTCGATGCGCCCGCCTCCGGGCCGCTGAGCTTCATGCAGGTGCTCGACGCCACCTGCAAGACGATCCTCAGCGCCGGCCAGCGCCGGGGCGCGCAGATGGGCATCCTCCGCTGCGACCATCCGGACATCGAGGCGTTCATCGCCGCCAAGCGCCAGGAGGGGGTGCTGCGGATGTTCAACCTCTCCGTCGCCGTCACCGACGCCTTCATGAAGGCCGTGGCCGACGACGCCGACTGGCCCCTCCTCTTCGCCGGCAAGGAACACAAGCGTGTCCGCGCCCGGGAGCTGTGGGACCGGCTGATGCGCGCCACCTACGACTGCGCCGAGCCGGGCGTGGTCATGATCGACCGGGTCAACGCCCTCAACAACCTCTGGTACTGCGAGGAGATCCGGGCCACCAACCCCTGCGGCGAACAGCCGCTGCCACCCTACGGCGCCTGCCTGCTCGGCTCCTTCAACCTCACCGCCTTCGTCCGCGAACCCTTCAGCGCCGCCGCCAGCTTCGACTTCGCCGGCCTCGCCAAGGCCGCGGCCACCGCCGTGCGCTTCCTCGACAACGTCATCGACCTCAGCAACTTCCCGCTGCCGCGCCAGGCCGAGGAGGCCCAGGGCAAGCGGCGCATGGGCCTCGGCATCACCGGCCTCGCCGACGCCCTGATCTTCCTCGGCCTGCCCTATGGCGAGCCGGCGGGGCGGGCTTTTGCCGAGAAGGCCATGCGCACCCTCAAGGACGCCGCCTACGACGCCTCCGCCGACCTCGCCGCCGAAAAGGGCGCCTTCCCCGCCTTCGACCGCGACAAGTGCCTGCAAGGCGCCTTCATCCGCACCCTGCCGCCCCGGCTCCGGGCCAAGATCCGCCAGCAGGGGCTGCGGAATTCGCACCTGACCAGCATCGCCCCGACCGGCACCATCTCCCTGCTCGCCGGCAACCTCAGCAGCGGCATCGAGCCGGTCTTTGCCTTCCACTACGTGCGCAAGGTCCGCGAAGGGGCGGAGGAGCACGAGGTGCGCGAGCATGAGGTCCTCGACTTCGCCTACGCCGAGTACTGCCGCCGCTTCGGCCGGCCGGAGGCGGACGAGAAGCTGCCGCCCGCCTTCGTCACCGCCGACCGGATCTCGCCCGTCCAGCACATCGAGATGCAGGCCGCCTTGCAGAAGCACGTCGACAGCTCGATCTCCAAGACCATCAATGTCCCCGCCGACTTCCCTTTCGAGGCGTTCAAGGAGATCTACCAACTGGCCTACGAGCATGGCCTCAAGGGCTGCACCACCTTCCGCCCCAGCGAACAGATCGCCGGCGTGCTGGTGCGGCGGGAGGCGCCCCGCCCCGCCGGGCCGGCCGCCGCGCTTGCCCCGGCCCCGCTGCCGGCCCCGGGGGCGGTGGCCAAGGCCCGCCGCCCGCCCCTCCTGCACGGCACCACCTACAAGGTCCGGACGCCGGTCTCGAAGGAGGCCTTCTACGTCACCATCAACGACCTGGAGGAGCACGGCCGCCGGCGGCCCTACGAGATCTTCATCAACACCAAGAACTTGCAGCATTTCAGTTGGATCGTCGCCATGACCCGGCTCACCTCGGCCATTTTCCGGCGCGAGGAGGATCCCGCTTTCCTGGTCGAGGAACTCACATCGATCTACGACCCGGCGGGCGGCTATTTCAGCGAGGGGGAGTTCGTGCCCTCCCTGCCGGCGGCGATCGGCAAGGTGATCGGCCTGCACCTGCGCCGGCTCGGCCTGCTGCCGGAAAACGGCGGCGGCGCGGCCACGGCTGGGGAGGGCGGCGACGCCCGCGTGGTGGAGGCGCCGGCCAGCGCCAGCCCCGGCTTCGGCTTCTGCCCCGCCTGCAACCAGCCCAAGCTCATTGCCCAGGAAGGCTGCCTCAAATGCCTCGCCTGCGGCTACAGCAAATGCAGTTGATGGACGGGCGGCCCACCATGAGTCCGATGAGTCCGATGAGTCCGATCAGTCCCATGAGTCCCATGAGTCCCATGACCGAAATCAACCTGGCGGGCGAAGGGGAGGCGATCCGCCTGCGGACTCCGCAAGGGGTGGTCAGGATAACGGGCGTGCGCCGGGTCGAGCCGGAGGAGGAATTGCTCCTTGCCCATCTGCCGCCGCTCCTGCCCGGCGGCCGCGCCCTGGTGCCGCTGCCCCACGGCGCGCCGGCCTTGCCCGCCGTGCTCGCCGCGGCCGGACCGACGGGGACCGTGGAGGTCTGGGAGCCGGACCTGCACGCCGCCCGGCTGCTGCGGGCGAAGCTGGCGCCGCTGGCGAACGTGCGCGTCGGCTGCACGCCCGACCCCGAACCGGCGCCGGCCGCCGCGGCGCAGGCTGGATTCCTCATCATCCGCCGCGATTCCGACCGGCTCCTGGCGTTCGACCTGCTGGAGCGCTTCAGTTCGGTGCTGCCCCCCGCCAGCCCCGTCTGGGTCGTGCTGCCCCAGCGCCGCGCCAGCGATTTCCGCCCGCGCCTCATCCGCCTGCTGGACCGGCTCCGCGAAGTGGCGCGCACCCGCGAACACCTGCTGCTGGCCGGCCAGAGCCTGGCCCAGAGCGTCTGGACGCCCCGGCTCTGCCACTTCCGCGCCTCGACGCCGAAAGTCGCCCTGGAACTGGTCTCGCGCCCCGGCGTCTTCTGCCACGGCCGGCCGGACGCGGGCGGCACGGCATTGGCGGAATGCGTGGAGCTGGCCACGGGCGAGGCCGTGCTCGAACTGGGCTGCGGCGGCGGGACGACTTCCCTGCTGCTGGCGGCGGCGCTCCGGGCCGCGGGCGGCGTGCCCGGCCGCCTGGTGCTGGTGGATTCCCACGCCCGCGCCGTCGCCTGCGCCCAGGCCAACGCCGCGGCCAACGGCTTCGCCGGCCAGGCCGAGGTCGTGCAGGACGACGCCTATGCGCCCGCGCCGGCCAGCTTCGACTGGTTCCTGGGCAACCCGCCGTACTATGCCGACCAGCGGATCTGCGACCTCTTCCTGCGCACCGCCGCCACCGCCCTCCGCCCCGGCGGCCGCGCCGCCATCGTCTCCAAGCACGGCCCAACCGTGCGCGAGCTGGCCGCCGCCCACGGCCTCCGCCCGGAAAGCAGCGTCCGCCGCCGCGGCTACGACGTGGATTTCCTGCGCCAGCCCTGACCTTGCCCCGGGGCTCGCGGATCGGCGGGGCGCGGATACATTGCGCCCATGCTCAACATCGCCGAACGCTTTGCCGCCGTCGCCGCCGCCAATGCCGACAAGGTGGCCCTGTGGGTGCCCGTCAAGCGCCGCGGCCGCCGCGACTATCTGCCGCAGAGCTTTGCGGAGTCCGCACGCAAATGCGACGGCTATGCGCACCTGCTCCGGCGGGCGGGGGTGGAGCGCGGCGCGAAGGTGCTGCTGATGGTCCGCCCCGGCTTCGACCTGGTGCCGCTGGCCTTCGCCCTGTTCAAGCTCGGCGCGGTGCCGGTGCTGATCGACCCCGGCCTGGGCGTCCGCGGCCTGCTCCGCGCCGTGCGCCAGGTGGAACCGGCGGCCTTCATCGGCATCCCGGCGGCGCACCTCCTGCGCCTCCTCTCCCCCGCCAGCTTCCGCGCCGTCCGCCACTTCTTCGTCATCGGCCCTCACCACCTCGGCGCCACCCGCTCCCTGCCGAGAATGCTGGCGGAAATGCGGGGGAAACCCTTGGCAGAGGGTTCTTCATGGGCGCCGTTCCCGGTGGCGGCGACGGCGCCGGACGAGACGGCGGCAATCCTCTTCACCTCCGGCAGCACCGGCCCCGCCAAGGGGGTGGTCTACACCCACCGGATCTTTGACGCGCAGGTGCGGCTCCTGCACGAGGCCTACGGCATCGGCCCCGGCGACTGCGACCTGCCCTGCTTCCCCCTCTTTGGCCTGTTCAGCACCGCCCTGGGCGCCACCGCGGTCATCCCGCACATGGACTTCACCCGCCCCGCCAAGGTCGCCCCCCGCGCCATCGTCGAGCCAATCCGGCGCTTCCACGTCACCTACTCCTTCGGCTCGCCGGCACTGTGGGAGACGGTCGGCGCCTGGTGCGCCCGCCGGGGCGAACGGCTGCCGGGGCTGCGCCGGATCTTCATGTCCGGCGCGCCAGCGCCGGCCGCCCTGCACCGGCTGCTCCTCGAACAGGTGCTGGATCCCGGCGCGGAGACCCACACCCCCTATGGCGCCACCGAGTCGCTGCCCGTCGCCGACATCACCGGCCACGAGGTGCTCGCCGAAACCGCCGCCCGCACCGCGCAAGGCGCCGGCACCTGCGTCGGCCGCCCCGTGCCCGGCATCGAGGTCCGTATCCTGCCCATCACCGACGGGCCGCTGCCGGCCTATCCCGAAGGCGCGGAGCTGCCGCCGGGCGAAATCGGCGAGATCGCCGTCCGCGGCGAAGTCGTCACCCCCGCCTACTACGGGCTGGAAGAGGCCACCGCCCTGGCCAAGATGCGTGACGCCCAGGGGCGGCTCTGGCACCGCATCGGCGACGTCGGCCACCTCGACGCCCAGGGGCGGCTCTGGTTCTGCGGCCGCAAGGCCCACCGGGTGCGGACTCCGCACGGCCCACTCTTCACCATCACTTGCGAGGCCATCTTCCGCAACCATCCCGACGTCCACCGTGCCGCCCTGGTCGGCGTGGGCGACGCCGCGGCCGCCGCGCAGGTGCCGGTCATGGTCATCGAGCCCAACCCTGGCCGCTTCCCGTGCACGGCCCGGCGGCGGGCGGAGTTCGCCCGCCAGCTCCTCGGGCTCGGCGCCGCCAGCCCGGTCACCGCCGGCATCCGCCAGATCTTTTTCCGCAAAGCCTTTCCGGTCGACATCCGCCACAACGCCAAGATCCGCCGGGAAGAGCTTGCCCTCTGGGCCGCCGCCCGGCTCGGCCGCCACCGCGGCGGCTGATTTGTGCCGGGGGCCGCGAACGCTACATTGGCCGCTTGGGCAATGGGGCGGATGGCCGGCCCCGCCAGGAAAGGGATGGGGTGGCGGCGATGGGACAGGACGGACAGGATGAAGCGGTGGCGGCGCGGGTCGCCTGGCTGGAGGCGCAGGTGGCGCTGCACAACCGGCGCTACTATGACTTGGACAGCCCGCTGGTCTCCGATCCGGAGTACGACGCCCTGCGCGCCGAGCTGGAGCGGCTGCGCCCCGATTCGCCGGTGCTGCGTGACATCGGCCATGCGGTGTTCGGCGAGAAATATCGCCATCGGACGCTGATGGGCTCGCTGCTCAAGTGCCACGGCGCCGCCGAAATCCTCGCCAAATTTGCCGGCACCGAGGTCACGCTCATGCCGAAGATTGACGGCTGTTCCTTGAGCCTGCATTACGAGCATGGCGCCCTGGTGCGGGCGGTGACGCGCGGCGACGGCGTGGAAGGCGAGCTGGTCACCGCCAATGCGCGGTTTGTCCGGAACCTGCCGGCGCGGATCCCCGCCCCCGAGCCCTTCCTCGAAGTCCGCGGCGAAGCCTACATCGCCAAGGGCGACTTCTACGGCAAGATGGACCAAGGCGAGGACGCGCTGGCCAATCCGCGCAACGCCACCGCCGGCGGACTGCGCCAGAAGGATCCGACCTTCACCCAGGAACGCAAGATCCGCTTCGTCGCCTACGAGCTGCTCGGGGATCCGGCGCTGCGCACCCATGCCGCGAAATTTGCGCGGCTGGCGGAGTTCGGCTTCGTCACGCCGCCGCTGGAGCTGGCGGTGTTCCGCGAGTCCGCGGCGGCCACGGAGACGCTGGCCCGGCTGCGGGATGCGTATGAACAGTTGGAATACGAGATCGATGGCGTGGTCGTGCGGGTCAACAGCCAGGCGGCGTTCGACAGCGAAGGGTGGTCCGGCAAGTGCCCCAAGGGCGCGCTGGCGTTCAAGTTTGAAACGGAAAAAAAGGCGGCGCGCATTCTCGGGTTCGAATGGGCGACCTCGCGCAACGGCCGGGTCTGCCCCGTGGCGTTGATCGAGCCGACGCCGATCTGCGGCTCCACGGTCGCGCGCATCACCCTCCACAACCTCGAATGGATGCAGCAGCAGGATGTGGCCGTCGGCGACCGGATCCGCTTCGAGAAGGCGAATGAGATCATTCCCAAGCTGGTCGAAGTCCTCGAACGTCCCGCGGGCCGCCGCACGGAAATCCCCGCGGCCTGCCCCTCCTGCGGCGCGCACCTCATCAACAAAGGCGTGGATCTGGTCTGCCAGAACCCGGACTGCCCCGCCCAATTCGAGGAAACCGTCATCCATCTCCTCGACGAGCTGGGGATCAAAGAAGTTGGGAAAGTGGCTGTGGAAAGTGTCATAACGGCCGGTTTAATCAAACATCCATGGGAAATTCTTGATATAACTTCTGAAAAATTAAAAACCGTATTTGTAAAAGGACGATTGGTAAAGAAGAACAAAGACAAGAATTGTAAAGAAACAATACCTACTGTTTTCAAGTGTAAAGAAGCCAAAAATATCGAAGCAGCATTGAGGGATCCAGTGGCAACGGAAGCTCAATTACTTTCAGCCTTGGGTATTCCTGGATGGGGAAGGCGCTTGTTTGAAATTTTGTTGCGTAGCGAATATTATTCAATCGATGATTTCGTCAGCGGAATTGATCTTGACATTAAAAAAATTGCTTCAATAAAAGGAATTGGGGGTAATCAGACAAAAAATAAAAAAGCAGAAAATGAATATCTGCGGGCCATGGCCTTGAAAAATGGAATGAAGCAAAAAAACGTGTTTCTGCGGGAACTATATAAACGTGTCAAAGTAACAAGTGAAAGGGATCAGGCATCAAATCAAGCCTTGAAAGGGTTATCTTTTTGCGTGACCGGAACCTTTGTAAAACCAAGGTCGGAAGTGCATAAATTAATTAAATCACTTGGGGGTATCGTGACAGATTCTGTAACCAAAGAGTTAAATTATCTGATTGCCGGTGAAAGTGCTGGCATGAAATTATCAAAGGCGGCTAAACTCGGAGTTAAAATAATTACCGAGGCTGAATTTGATGAGATGTGCGGATTGCAAAGTCAATCGAATTCTAATAGTAATGAAAAAGGGCAATTAATGCTACCGACCTTTTAACCGCGTAAAATGGTTACATCCTTCATTCTTTATGGACATATTAATCAATTTCAACGCCAATCTTCGACCAGAAATCTCTTTCGGCGATTATTCTTATTCCATAGGCGTGCGCCTTTCGCGCCTTTCCCGAAAGAGAGTCTGCATCTGCACAAACTAAAATATCCAGTTTTTTGGTCACCGCATCGGCAATAATGCAGCCTGCTTTTTCGGATGCCAGTTTTTCAGCTTCAGAACGCTGAATATGTTTCCCATTAATTTCACATAATAACTCACCCGTAAAGCAAATTTTCTTCCCAGCAAAAGATTCTCGATTATTATAATTTTCTGTGGCTATTATAGGTTGGCATCCTGAATCAGTGATATTTGTGATCATCTCTTTTAAATCACACTCTTGAACACCTAATATTAATGCAATAGTTTGAAGATCGCGGTATTCAATATCATTTATTTCGCCATCATTCAAAGCAACTGCAATCATTTTTTCAACATACTTTTTATGGACGAATTTTACCTGCTCAGCAGAAAGTCCTAGCGTTGATGCGATCGCATACAGTTGTTCGGCTTCGTCTGCGGTGACAATTCGATCTTCAATAACCCGTCCGAGAAAATTCGTATATTCAATTGTATTTTCCGAGAATCCATTATGATTCAGTCTTTCGACTATTTTTGCCAAGTAATTTTGTCCTCTATCAATGACGCTACAATTGCTTCGTGTCTTCCTTTTTTGAGATGCTTCAAAAATTGGAATAGTCTTTAAATTTAAAGAACAGTCTTGCGCGTTTTTGACATAGTCTGAAAAGATTTCTGCAAATCTATTTTTTACGACTTTAAGAAAATCGGCCGTGGCTTTTGCATCGCCAAGAGCCGAATGAACATTATTATGATTTATGGCCATCATTTTGCAGCAAGTGTTGAGTTTATAGTTTTGGAAATTAATGGGGATTTTTTTTGCTAATGAGCATGTGCATAACAAGGGGATTTTGGGCAATTCTATGCCGATTCTTGTAAGTTCAGAAGTCAAAAAAGAATAATCAAAATTTATCTTGTGCCCAACAATAATGGAATCCTTCATTAAACATAAAACATTTCCAACAATTTCAGAAAACAATGGGGCCCTGATTATTTCTCCAGATGTAATGCCATGAATACTTGTAGGACCAATGTCTCTTTGCGGATTGATTAGCGTATCATATTCATCAATGATGTTCAAATCGGCATCAAGCCTGACTATCCCAACTTCAATAATTCTATTGCTGGACAGTGGAAATAATCCTGTCGTTTCAACATCAAAAACTGTAAACATTTTAGTCACTCCATAATTCGGCTTACACCGCCAAACTGTAAGAACAATTAATGCAACTATACGCCAGCTTTCCTTAGTTTTCAAACCCGGCTGGCCGCCAAGTTTGTGGCATCTTATACCGAAACATCGTGCATGCAGCAAACTTGGCACCCGCTGCCATTTTGGGCCGGGAAGAGCTTCTGCATCACCGGCACCCTGGGCCGGCCGCGCCAGGAGATCGTGGCGGCGATCAAGGGGCGCGGCGGCCTGGTCCGCGAGGCGGTCACCAAGAAACTGGACTACCTCATCGCCGGCGAGGCGGCCGGAAGCAAGCTGGAGAAGGCCCGCGCCTTGGGCGTGACCGTGCTGACTGAGGCGGAGTTCGCCGCCCTCTGCGCCGGCCCGGCGGGGGCGGCCCCGGCCGATTTCCATTTGGCGCCCTGACCCTGGGTGCCGGCTTCCCGGCCAGTGGCGGGCCGCATTTTGCCTGCCGGTTGCGTGGCAAGTTTTTGGCATGGCAACCGGCCCGACAAATCTTGACAGGCCGTTCGTTTTCGCCGGATGGGGCGTTATATTGCATTCCCCGGCGCGGCGTTCCCCCCCCACCGCCGGCGAACCTTCCTGGGATCCAGGTGGCGCCGGCCGGTTCCGCGCGGTTCCAGTCCCCTCCCCTTCCCCTCCTCCGGCCGGCGGCCCGCGAGACAGCAGACTGACAGGAGCAGACAGCACCATGCCGAAGCGCGACGACATCCAGAAAATCCTGGTCATCGGTTCCGGGCCGATCGTGATTGGCCAGGCCTGCGAGTTCGACTATTCCGGCACGCAGGCCTGCAAGGCGCTCCGCGAGGAAGGCTACGAGGTGGTGCTGGTCAACAGCAATCCGGCGACGATCATGACCGACCCGGAGTTCGCCGACCGCACCTACGTCGAGCCGCTCACCGTTGACATCCTCCATGAAATCATCCGCCGCGAACGGCCCGACGCCTTGCTCCCGACCATCGGCGGCCAGACCGCCTTGAACCTGGCCATTGACTTGGAGGATAAGGGGATCCTGCGCCGCTACCGGGTCGAGATGATCGGCGCCAACGCCGAGGTCATCCGCCGCGCCGAGGATCGCCAGCTCTTCAAGGACGCCATGATCAAGATCGGGCTGGACGTGCCGCGCAGCGGCACCGCCCACTCCCTGGAGGAGGCCTGGGCCATCCAGAAGATGATCGGCGGCTTCCCGGCCGTCATCCGCCCCGCCTTCACCCTCGGGGGCAGCGGCGGCGGCATCGCGATGGACGCGAAGGAGTTTGTCGAGATCTGCGAGCGCGGCCTCAGCTACAGCCCCATCCGCGAGGTGCTGGTCGAGGAGTCCGTCCTCGGCTGGAAGGAGTTCGAGATGGAGGTGATGCGGGACCGGAAGGACAACGTCTGCATCGTCTGCTCCATCGAGAACCTCGACCCCATGGGCGTCCACACTGGCGACAGCATCACCGTCGCCCCGGCCCAGACCCTGACCGACCGCGAATACCAGCGGCTGCGCGATGCTTCGCTCGCCGTCATGCGGGTCATCGGGGTCGAGACCGGCGGCTCCAACGTCCAGTTCGCCATCAATCCGGCGGACGGGCGCCTGGTCGTGATCGAGATGAACCCGCGCGTCAGCCGCTCTTCCGCCCTGGCCTCCAAGGCCACCGGCTTCCCCATCGCCAAGATCGCCGCCAAGCTCGCCGTCGGCTATACCCTTGACGAGATCCAGAACGACATCACCCGCGAGACGCCGGCCTGCTTCGAGCCGACCATCGACTATGTCGTCACCAAGATCCCGCGGTTCGCCTTCGAGAAGTTCCCCGGCTCCGACTCGACCCTGACCACCCAGATGAAGTCGGTCGGCGAAACCATGGCGATCGGCAAGACCTTCAAGCAGTCGTTCCAGAAGGCGCTGCGCTCCTTGGAGATCGGCCGCGCCGGCTTTGGCGCCGACGGCAAGGACGCCGCCATCTCTGGCCAGCTTGACGCCGCCGCGCTGGAGAAGGAGCTGCGCCGGCCCAACCCCTTGCGCATCTTCCACGTCCACGAGGCGTTCAAGCGCGGCTGGAGCGTGGAGAGAATCCAGGGGATCACCGGGATCGACCCCTGGTTCCTCCGCCACCTCCAGGAACTGGCCGCCTTCGAGGATGAAATCCGGGCCGCCGGCAGCCTGGCGAACCTCGCCGGCGACGCCGCGCTCTTCCGCCAGGCCAAGGAGTTCGGCTATTCCGACCGCCAGCTTGCCTGGCTCACCGGCGCCGCCGAGGCGCAAGTCCGGGAGGCGCGGGAGAAGGGGAACCTCCTCCCCACCTACAGCCTGGTCGACACCTGCGCCGCCGAGTTCGCCGCCTTCACCCCCTATTACTACTCCACCTATGGCGGCCTCGACGAAGTCCGCGCCAGCAGCGGCAAGAAGAAGATCATGATCCTTGGCGGCGGCCCCAACCGCATTGGCCAGGGCATCGAATTCGACTTTTGCTGCGTCCACGCCGCCTTCGCCCTGCGCCAGGCCGGTTTCGAGACGCTGATGGTCAACTCCAATCCGGAGACCGTCTCCACCGACTACGACACCTCCGACCGCCTCTACTTCGAGCCGGTCACGCTGGAGGACGTGCTCCACATCTACCGCCGGGAGCAGTGCGCCGGCGTGATCGTCCAGTTCGGCGGCCAGACGCCGCTGAACCTGGCCACCGCCCTCGAGGCCAACGGCGTCAAGATCATCGGCACCTCGCCGGCGAGCATCGAGAAGGCGGAAGACCGCGAGTTCTTCAAGCAGCTCGTGACCAAGATCGGGATCCTCCAGCCGGAGAACGGCACCGCCACCAGCTACGAGGGCGCGCTCCAGGTGGCCCGCGAAATCGGCTTCCCCGTGCTCGTCCGCCCGTCGTTTGTGCTCGGTGGCCGGGCCATGGCCATCGTCTATGACGAGGAGTCGCTGCGCCGTTTCGTCCAAGAGGCGCTCCAAGCCGCCGAAGACCGGCCGGTGCTCATCGACCGCTTCCTGGAAAACGCCATCGAGGTGGATGTGGACTGCATCGCCGACGGCGAGGCCGCGGTCATCGGCGCCATCATGGAACACGTGGAGAAGGCCGGCATCCACTCGGGCGACAGCGCCTGCTTCATCCCGCCGATCACCTTGGAGGAGCCGATCCTCCAGAAGATCCGCGACTACACCTACGCCCTGGCCCGCGAACTCAACGTCGTCGGCCTGATGAACGTCCAGTACGCGGTGCAGGACGGCAAGGTCTACATCCTGGAGGTCAATCCGCGCGCCTCCCGGACCGTGCCGTTCGTGAGCAAGGCCACCGGCGTGCCGCTGGCCAAGCTCGCCGCCCTGGTCATGGCCGGCAAGAGCCTCAAGGAGCTGGGCTTCACCAAGGAAGTCGGGATCAAGTATTTCGCGGTCAAGGAGGCGGTGCTGCCGTTCAACCGCTTCCCGGGCTGCGACATCCTGCTCTCCCCGGAAATGCGCTCCACCGGCGAGGTCATGGGCATTGACACCGACCGCGGCATGGCCTACGTCAAGAGCCAGCTCGCCGCCGGCAACCCGCTGCCGCAGGGGGGGAACGTCTTCCTCAGCGTCAGCGGCGACAAGGCCGACCTGGTGCCGCTGGTCCGCGACTTGGTCGAACTGGGCTACTCCATCTACGCCACGCTCGGCACCGCCACCGTCCTGCGCGAGGCCGGCGTCAAGGCCCAGGCCCTCTTCCGCATCGCCGAAGGCCGCCCCAACGTCCAGGACCTGATGCGCGACCAGGAGGTCGGCTGGATCGTCAACGTCCCCTCCGGCGCCGCCCCGCACCTGGACGAGATCAAGATGCGCGCCGAAGCCATCCGCCGCGGCATCCCCATCACCACCACCCTGCGCGGGCTCCAGGCCGCCGTCGAGGGGCTCAAGGAGCTGCGCCTGCTCAAGGTCTGCGAGGTCTGCTCGCTCCAGGAGCTCCACCGCCACAGCAAGTTCAGCCCCGCCAAGGCCAAGCGGGCGAAGAAGGGCTGAGCCGGCGCCGCCACCATTCCTCAATCACCGGAACGTTCGGGAACGGACTATGACAACCCCATCCTACAACTGGCGGGCCCAACGGGAGAAGAAGGCCTTCCTGGCCTTGGCGGACGGCTCCGTCTTCCGCGCCTGGTCCTTTGGCGCGGCGACCGACGCCCTTGGCGAAGTGGTGTTCAACACCGGCATGTCCGGCTACCAGGAAATCCTCACCGACCCCTCCTACAGCGGCCAGCTCGTGACCATGACCTACCCGGAGATCGGCAACTCCGGGGTCAACCCGGCCGACGTCGAGGCGAAGCATGTCTACGCCAACGGCTTCCTTGTCCACAACTTAAACGACCCCAGCAACTTCCGGAGCACAATCCCGCTTGCCGACTATCTCCAGGGCGCCAACGTCCCCGCCCTCGCCGGCCTCGACACCCGGGCGCTCACCACCAAGCTCCGCACCGTCGGCACGCTCAAGGGGTTCCTCTGCGCCACCGGCAAGCTTGCGCCGGCGGAGGGCGTCCGCCGCGCCCAGGCTTGGGCCGGCCTCGACGGCCAGGACTATGCCGCCCTGGTCTCCACCGGCCAGCCCTACGTCTGGGATCCGGACGACCGCCTCACCACCTCCTGGGGCGCCATGGACCAGGCCTGCGGCGTGCCCCTGGCGGAACTGCCCAAGCCGGACCTCCACATCGTCGCCTACGACTTCGGCGTCAAATGGAACATCCTCCGCCGCCTCCGCCAGCAGGGGATGAAGATCACCGTCGTCCCCGCCAAGACCGCCGCCGCCGAGGTGCTGGCGCTCAAGCCCGACGGCCTCTTCCTCTCCAACGGCCCCGCCGACCCGGCCGCGGTGACCTACGCCGCCGCCAACATCCGCGCCCTCATCGGCAAGCTGCCGATCATGGGCATCTGCCTTGGCCACCAGCTCATCGGCCTGGCCCTGGGCGGCAAGACCTACCGGCTCAAGTTCGGCCACCATGGCTGCAACCACCCGGTCATGGATCTTGCCACTGGCAAAGTCGAGATCACCTCGCAGAACCACAACTTCGCCGTGGATCCGGAGACGCTGGACAAGGGCAAGGTCGAGGTCACCCACCTCAATCTCAACGACCGCACCGTCGAGGGGCTCCGGCACCGGACCGAGCCGCTCTTCTGCGTCCAATACCACCCCGAGGCCGCTCCCGGCCCCCACGACTCCAGCTACCTCTTCGCCCGCTTCCGCGACTTGATCCGCCACGCCTGACGAGCCTTTTCTACAGGCGATGATGGATTCAGGCAACGTGGGGTAGACGGCGGGTGTCTCGGAAACAATCAGGAGAGCCTTGAGGGGACAGGCAAAATCCGGTCTTCGCACGGAGCACACGAAAACCACGGAGAAGACACTTCCCCCGCGCCGGACTTCGCGATCCCCGGCGGCAGCGACGACGAGAGTTCCCTGGCGATGGTCGCCTTCGAGAAGGTGGCCATGCACCTGCCGCTCCACCGCATCGAGGAGCGGCTGCGGCTGACGGGCCGCCGCTGCGCATCTTCGAGTTCACCCGCGACCGCTGTGAAAAACGGCCGAAGGAGTTCCTCAAATACTTCCGCGGCTACATCCATGCCGACGCCTACAAAGGCGACGACGACCTCTTTCTGCGTCCAGGCGTTTTCGAGTGCGCCTGCGGGATGCACAGCCGCCGTAAGTTCTTCGAGGCCGAAGACGCCGCGCCGGCCTGAATCCCCCCCGGAATGTCAAAGAGCCAGCTCCGGCACCGGCTGCCGTGGCTGGCTCCCACTATCCTGCCGCTTTCAATGAAGGAGACCCGGTCGCCAAGCGGATGTTTTCGCGCGGAGTCCACGGAGGGACAATGCCGGGATTGAGCCCGGGTTGACCTGTGGCGGGAGCCGCTTGCCAGTCCAGGGAAAAAGCAAAATCAGCCCGGCCCAGCCCCGGCCGCGGGGACCGGGGCGGCGGCGGGGGGCGGCACGGGGGCCGGGACGTAGACGTCATACCCCGGTTCCATCTCGCGCAGCTTCTGCCACGTCTCCTTGCGCCAGCGGCCATCGCGCCCCACCATGACCTTGAACCGGCCGGGCTGGCCGCGCAGGCGGGCGTCCCATTCCTTTTCCAGGCCGGAAACCCCCACCTCCCGGCCGTCCGGCAGGATCCGCACCTCGCCCACCAGCGCGGCAACCGCCGGCAGGGACAGGCGCTGCCGCCGGACCTGGCTTTCCACCTCCAGCCCCACCATGCCGCTCCGGAGGCGGTGGGCCTGCTCCACTTCGCCCGAGGTCAGGCCGGCTTGGATCCGGAGCCGCTGGCCGGGAACCAACTCCGGCGGCAGTTTGGCCCGGGGAAGCCAGCTTTGCAGCACGGCGGCCTCCTCCTCGGCGGCCCGGGCATCCGCTGGCACCGTCCAGGCCAGGGTGAAATGGCGGGTGGACCAGGCCAACGGCCGGCCATAACGGTCAAGGATGCGCCCCCGCGGCGCAGGGATCTCGCCCGTGAACCACTGTTCCCTCCCCAGAGGCGCCGTGACGGCGGGGGGGGGCGCCGGGGTGCCCCGCCGGCGGGCCGCCAGGTGGCGGCCAAGCAACAACGCGCCGGCAACCAGGGCCAGCAGGATGAGCGTCGCGCCCGCCAGCCGCCGCCACCCGCCGGCATTCGGAGCGGCGACGCCCCCCGGAATCCGGCCACCGGGCATGCTTCGAAGCGCGGCCATCAAGGCCTGGCGTCCCCATTGGCCGGGAGGGGGCGGGCGCAGGCCTCCAGGATCGCCAGCGGCGCCCCCGCGGCCACGCGGGACCACTCCGGGGCTGCCCCGGTGGTGACATCCATCAGCAGGGCCTGTCCCCAATCCTCTTGCGCCAAGTGCGCCGCGTAGGTGCGCCGCGGCCGCTCGCGGGTCTCGCGGCTGACGTGGTTGGCGCCCATCACCAGGATGGAGGCCACGCCAATCCCGAGAGCGAGGAGCAGGCGGCCGCGCCAGGTGGTTGCCAGCAATTTGGCCATGGTCTCATCTCCTAACTGCGGGTTGCTTGATCCCGATTCCGAACTCTCAACAGGCGGCCTCGGTCAGGCCGGGGGCTGGGGAATCCCGGCGGCGGCCACGGCCGCCTTCATTTCCATTTCGGCACACTGCACATCATGCTCCCGCAACAGTTGCAGCTCCGCCGCCCAGCGGTCGGCATTCCAGACCTCCACGCCGATCTCGCAGCCCACCACCACCGCGCCCGTCCCCGGTTCCAGCTTGAGCAGCGGCCGGAATTCGGTGGGGACGGTGATCCGCCCTTGGTTCGACAGCGCCTCCACCTGGGTCATTGCCCCGAAGCGGCGCAACTGCCGCCGGGCCACGATGCTGGTTCCGGCCTTCAGCGCCGTCTTGGCCTCTTCGGCCCGCATCTGCTCCCACACCGGCAGCGGATAGATGGCCAGCGCCCCTTCCGCCAAGCAATGGAGGACGATTTCCAGGGCCCCCGCCGCCCGGAAATCCTGCTCAAAGCGTGCCGAGAGCTTGAGCCGCCCGTTGGCATCGATCAGGCACCGGTCTTGTCCGCAGAATCTCGCCATGGTTGGCTCTTGCGGTTCCCCTTCTTCAGTGGTCGTTCCGGCGCGGCGGCTTGGGCGGGAATGGGCTTCAGGGAGTTCTGTTGGCGCGCCGGTTTCTTCCAAATGGCTCCACTACAGTCCAATTTATTCCATTCGCCCCCAAATGCCAGTCCGCCAACCGCCCGCCAGCCACTTTTTTCCCCGCGCTTCCGGTTTTGGCCGGGCAGTCCACTTCCCGCGATGGCGCGTCAGGCGCTCGCCTGGCGCTGGGACTCTTCAGAGCTGGCACCGCCGGGCGGTTGCAATGCGCCCGGCACGGGCGAGATTACCCAATCGCCATCTGGTTGCCTGGCCATCCGGGAAGCGGGAGCCCCCACGACCTCATGAAGACCATCCTCTGCATCGGCGCCGGCTACGTCGGCGGCCCCACCATGGCGATGATCGCCCGGCAATGCCCGGAGCACAAGGTCATCGTCGCCGACGTCAACGCCAAGCGGATCCGGGCCTGGGAGTCGGACGAACTGCCGATCTACGAGCCGGGGCTGCTGCCGCTGGTCCAAGCCAGCCGTGGGCGCAACCTCTGCTTCACGACGGCGATCCCGCAGGCGATCCGCGAGGCCGACATCATCTTCGTCAGCGTCAACACCCCGACCAAGGACTACGGCCAGGGGGCGGGAATGGCCGCCGACCTGCAATACTGGGAAAAGGTGGCGCGGGAGATCCTCGCCCATTCGGACCGGGACAAGATCGTGGTGGAGAAGAGCACCCTGCCGGTGCGCACCGCCGAGGCGATGGCGCGCATCCTCAACGTCCCCGGCGCCCCGGTGCATTTCGAGATCCTCTCCAACCCCGAATTCCTCGCCGAGGGCACCGCGGTGCGCGACCTGGAGCAGCCCGACCGGGTGCTGGTGGGCGGCAACCTGGCGACGGCGCGGGGGCGGCAGGCCGTGGCCGAGCTGGCGGAAATCTACGCCCACTGGGTGCCGCAGGAGCGGATCCTGACCACCAACGTCTGGTCCAGCGAACTCTCCAAGCTCGTCGCCAACGCCTTCCTCGCCCAGCGGGTGAGTTCGATCAACAGCATTTCGGCGCTGGCGGAGGCGACCGGGGCGGACGTGCGCGAGGTGGCCCGGGCGGTGGGGATGGACAGCCGGATCGGCCCCAAGTTCCTCCAAGCCGGCATCGGCTTCGGCGGCTCCTGCTTCAAGAAGGACATCCTCAACCTGGTCTACCTCTGCCGCCATTACGGCCTGGACGCGGTCGCCGACTATTGGCTGAGCGTGGTCGCGATCAATGAATGGCAGCAGACGCGCTTCGTCCGCCGCATGCTCACCGCCATGTTCAACACCATCGCCGGCAAGCGGATCGCCATCTTCGGCTTCGCCTTCAAGGCCGACACCGGCGACACCCGGGAGGCGCCGGCGCTGACCGTCTGCCGCCAGCTCCTGGCGGAGCGGGCCGAGCTGGCGATCACCGACCCCGCCGCCCTGGAGAACGCCCGCGCCGACCTCGGCGCCGACGCGGAGCGCGTGGCCTTCGAGCCCGACCCCTACCGCGCCGCCGCCGGCGCCCACGCCCTGGTCTTCCTCACCGACTGGCGGCAATACCGGGAGCTGGACTTCCAGCGCCTCCACGCCGGCATGGTCCGCCCCGCCTTCCTCTTCGACGGCCGCAACTTCCTCGACCACGAGGCGCTCCACCGCCTCGGCTTCAACGTCTACCCCATCGGCCGCCCCGAACTCACCCACCTCGCCGGCGGCCTGGAATGAGGCCAAGCACGCGGACAGGAATGTCCGCGCCACGTTGGACATAGACAAGAATGTCTGGGCGACGCTGGCCACCGCCGCCACACCCCATGAGCGCACCCCGCACCCCGCCGATCATCCGCCGCCTTTCCCTGCCCGCCACCTCACCCGCCGAACAGGCGGGGGACGCGGTGATCCGGACGCTCCAGGCGGCGGGGCATCTGGCGCTGCGGGTCGGCGGCGGCGTGCGTGACCGCCTGCTCGGCCGCGCCGCCCAGGACGCGGACGTGGCCACCACCGCCCGCCCGGAGCAGGTCCAGGCCCTCTTCCCCCGCACCTACGCCGTGGGCGCGGCCTTCGGCGTCGTGGTCGTGCATGGGGAGAACGGCAGCGATGTCGAAGTCGCCACCTTCCGCGAGGAGACCGGCTACGCCGACGGCCGCCATCCCGACCAGATCCGCTACGCCGGAGCCGCCGAGGACGCCCGCCGGCGCGACTTCACCGTCAACGCCCTCTTCTACGACCCGGTCCGCGAGGAGCTGATCGACCACACCAGTGGCCTGGCGGACCTGGCCCGCGGCGTGCTCCGCACCGTCGGCGAGCCGGCGGAGCGCTTCGCCGAGGACAGCCTCCGCCTCCTCCGCGCCGTCCGCTTCGCCGCCGAACTCCGCTTCGAACTCGACCCCGCCACGGCCGCCGCCATCCCGCCGCTCGCCGCCACCCTCCGCCGGGTCAGCGCCGAACGGATCTTCGCCGAACTCTCGCGCCTGCTCCTGGGGCGCGACCCGGCCCGCGCCTTCGCCCTGCTCAAGACAACCGGGCTGCTCGCCGTCTGCCTGCCCGAAATTGACGCCCTGGCCGGCGTCGCCCAGCCCCCCGAGTTCCATCCCGAAGGCGATGTCTGGACGCACACCCTGCTGCTCCTGCGCGCCCTCCGCGCCCCCTCCCCCACCCTCGCCTGGGCCGCCCTGCTCCACGACGTCGCCAAGCCCCCAACCTTCAGCATCGACGAGACCGGACGCATCCGCTTCTTCACCCACGCCGAGCGCGGCGCGGAAATGGCCGCCGCCATCCTCGAACGGCTCAAAGCCCCCCGCCAACTCATTGCCGACGTCGCCGCCTGCATCGGCCAACACATGCGTTTTGGCGACGTGGACGGCATGCGCCCCGCCAAAATCCGCCGGCTGCTCGCCCGCCCCACCTTCCCCGACGAGCTGGAGCTGCACCGCCTCGACTCCCTCGCCTGCCACGCCCGCCTCGGGAACTGGCTGCTCCTCCTCGACTTCGCCCGCGACCTCGCCGCCACCCCGCCCATCCCCCCGCCACTGCTCCGCGGCGGCGACCTGCTGGCGCTCGGCCTACCCCCCGGGCCGCGCATCGGCGAACTCCTCCAGGCCGTCCAGGAACGCCAGCTCGACGGCGACTTGCGGACTCCGCAAGAGGCGCTGGCCTGGGTGCGCGAACGGCTGGCGGCGGCGCCCGCCGGCGCCCCCGCGGACTCCGCAACCCCCCGCCCCCCGCCCCTGCTGATCTTCGACCTGGACGGCACCCTCGCCGACTCCCGCGCCGACCTGGCCACGGCCGTCAACCTCACCCGCGCCGACCTCGGCCTGCCGCCGCTACCACTGGAACGGGTGGTGACGGCGACCGGCGACGGCGTGCGCAACCTGCTGCTCCGCACCCTCCCCGAGTGCCCGGAGCGGATCGAGGAGGCGCTGCGCCTCAACCGTGGCCACTACCTTGCCCACCTGCTTGACCAGACCCGGCTCTACCCCGGCGTCGCCCAGGCCCTGAAGAGCCTCCGCCGCCGCGGCTGCAAGCTCGCCGTGGCCACCAACAAGCCGCGCGAGTTCACCGACCGCATCCTGGCCGGCCTCGGCGTCGCGGAACTGTTCGCGGCCGTCGTCGGCGGCGGCGACCTGCCCCAGCTCAAGCCCGACCCCGCCCCGCTGCGCCACCTCCTGGCGGCCACCGGCGCCGACCCCGCCCGCTCCTGGATGGTCGGCGACCATCACGCCGACCTGGCGGCGGGCCGCCGCGCCGGCCTGCGCCGCTGCTTCTGCCAGTACGGCTTCGGCGACCCGGGCGGCGAAGGCTGGGAGTTCCGCGCCGACACCCCCGCCGACCTCGCCCGCCTGCCCGAACCGCCGCCCCAGTGACGGCGCGGGGTGGAAAACGGCGGTTGGAGATGTATAATAAGCCTTCCGTGTGTTTGACGCAGCCCTGCGTCCCGAATGGGCGGTGTGAAAACCGCCCCGGACCATAAACCATCACCCCTCAAGGGGCGACCATGTCCAACTTGCACTTGTTCTCGGGGAGCGCCCACCCCGAACTGGCCCGCCGGATCGCCGCGGTTCTGGAACTGCCACTCGGCACCGTCGAAATCCGCCGGTTCGCGGAAGGCGAAATCTTCGTCAAGTTCGTGCAGAACATCCGCGGCGGCGATGTCTACATCGTCCAGCCGACCTGCACCCCGCCAAACGAAAATCTGATGGAACTGCTGATCATGCTGGACGCGGCCAAGCGCGCCTCGGCCCAGCGGATCACCGCGGTGCTGCCGTTCTACGGCTATGCGCGGCAGGACCGGAAGGACCAGCCACGGGTGCCGATCACCGCCAAGCTGGTGGCGAACCTGCTGGTGACGGCGGGGGCGAGCCGGGTGCTGACGCTGGACCTGCATTCGCAGCAGATCCAGGGGTTCTTCGACATCCCGGCGGACCACCTCTACGCCGCGCCCGTGCTGGTCCGCCACCTGCGGAGCGAACTCAGCCCCGACGCGGTGGTCGTCGCCCCCGATTCGGGCAGCTTCAAGATGGCCCAGTCCTACGCCGACATGCTCGGCGCCGGCTTCGCCGTGGTCGCCAAGCGCCGGCTCAGCGCCGACAAGGTCGCCTCCTCCCATCTGGTGGGGGAGGTCGCGGGGCGCGACTGCGTGCTGGTGGATGACCTGACGACCACCGGCTCGACGCTGATCGCCGCGGCGGAGCTCGCACGCCAGGCCGGCGCCCGGCGGGTGCTGGCGGCAATCTCGCACTACGCGGTGACCCAGGCGGGGCACGACCGCTTGCAGGGCAGCGACTTGGACCAGATCGTGACCACCGACAGCATCCCGCTCAACCCCGCGTGGGCGCCCGGCAAGCTGCGGATCCTCTCCGTCGCCGGGCTGTTGGGCGAGGCGATCCGGCGCATCCATGGCGGCCAGTCCGTCTCCTCCCTCTTCAAGCTGGACAAGGACTGCCCGGCCCCCTCCTGAGCTGATCCATTCATGGGAAGATTGACTTCGATCGGACTTCGTGGCCTTCGCGCCTTGACGCTTCGCTGCCGCCCTTGGCGGCCCGTGCCGCTCCGCGGCGCTCGTGGTGAATAATTCAGCCTGGCCCCTCCCCGTTTTCCCCGAACCCCAAAAGGCAATGAAAGGGTAAGCAGCAAACATGAGCAACCAAGGAATTGTCATCCAAGCCGACCCGCGCGCGGGCACCGGCAACGGGCCGTCCCGCCGCGCCCGCCGCGCCGGCCGCGTCCCGGCGGTCATCTACGGCCACGGCGAGCCAGGCCTGGCCGTGTCGGTCGACGCCAAGGCCTTCGCCGAGCTGATGCACCATCCCGGCCTGATCACCCTCACGGTGGGCGGCCAGGAGCTGTCCGGCGTGATCCGCGAGGTCCAGCGCAACCCGATCACCGGCGCCGTGCTCCATGCCGACTTCCAGAAGGTGGATCCGGAGGAAGTCATCACCATCACCGTCGAGATCGTGCCGTTCGGCACCCCGGCCGGCACCATCCTGGGCGGCCAGCTTGAACAGGCCATGCTCCACCTCGACCTCAAAGTCAAGGCGAAGGACATGTTCGAACAGATCAAGGTTGATGTCAGCAAGCTTGAGCTGAACAGCAGCCTGCACGTCAGCGAGCTGCCGCTCCCCGAAGGCGCCAAGGCGCTGGTCGATGGGGCGCTGCCGGTGTTCCACGTCCGCCTGCCCAAGTCCGAGGAGACGGAGGCCGCCGAGGGCGCCGAGGCGGAGCCCGAAGTCATCGCCAAGGGCAAGAAGGAAGCCGAAGGCGAGGCCGCCGCCGCGAAGGGCGCCGCCGAGAAGAAGAAGAAGTAAGGACGTAGTGGCGGCATGGGCACGGCGACATCCCAACTCCCCAGCCTGATTGTCGGCCTCGGCAATCCGGGCGCGGACTATGCCGCCACCCGCCACAACATTGGATTCATGGTCGTGGACAAGATCCTGGACAACTTGCGCAAGCCCGCGGTGAAGGAGCACCGGTACAACGCCGAGTTGTACCGCGCCGCCATCGGCGGGCGCACCTTGATCCTGGTCAAGCCCCTGACCTACATGAACCTCTCCGGCGAAGCCGTCGCCAAAATCCGGACCGCCACCGGGATCGCCCCCGAAGAAATCCTGGCGATCCATGACTGCCTGGATCTGCCGTTGGGCCGGCTCCGGCTCCGCGCCGGCGGCGGCAGCGGCGGCCACCGCGGCGTCGAATCGCTGATCCGCGAACTCGGCTCGGACCGTTTCCCCCGGCTGCGCGTCGGCATTGGCCGCGAAACCACCACCCCGGTGGTCGACTACGTGCTCGGCGGCTGGTCCGCCGAGGAGCGGCCGGTGGTGGCAGCCGTGGTCGCCGCGGCGGCGGACGCCGCGGTGATGGCCGTGCGGGCCGGCGTGCCGGCCGCCATGAACCGTTTCAATGCCTGGTGCGCCCCCGGCACCTCCCCCGATCAACCCCCAACCAGCAGGAGTACCTGAAACGTGAGAACCTACGACGTGGTTTTCATCCTCGACGAAAAGCGGCTCGAGGACAACGGCGAGAGCTTCGCCAATGACGTGGCGCAGTTCGTGGCCAGCCTTGGCGGCGAAGTCAAGGAGAGGAACATCATGGGCCGGCGCATCTTCACCCGCCCCATCGGCAAACACACCGCCGGCCTCTACTGGGAGTTCGTGACCGACCTCGACCCGGCCAAGGTCGCCGAGTTCAAGGAGAAGTACCGGCTGAACTCCACCGTGCTGCGGCTCGCCGCCTTCCACTACGTGCCGTCCGACCCCCGCGGCAAGGACGCCGTCACCGCCAGCCGCATGTAAGCGGGAACCCGGCCCCGGCGGCCGCCCCGCGCCTGAACCTCGCCGGAGAAGGAAGCACTCCCATGGCCTCGTTCAACAAAGTCATCCTCATGGGCAACCTGACCCGTGACCCGGACGTGCGCTCGACGCCCGGCGGCATGACCGTCTGCACCCTCGGCCTGGCCATCAACCGCCGGTACACCACCGCCAGCGGCCAAGACCGGGAGGAAGTCTGCTTCGTCGACATCGACGTCTTCGGCAAGCAGGCGGAAAGCTGCCGCAACTACCTGCGCAAAGGCGCCCCCGCACTGGTCGAAGGCTCCCTGCACATGGACCAGTGGGAGGACAAGGCCACCGGCAAGAAGCGCAGCCGCCTGCTCGTCCGCGCCGACCGCGTCCAGTTCCTCTCTTCCCCGGGCCGGGACACCCGCTCGTACAGCGACGAAGAGGTGCCGGCGGAGCCCACGCCCCGGAACCCAGCCCCCCCCGCCGCGCCCCAGCCGCCGGCGGCACCCCGCGGCGACTTCGGCGGCACCCGTCCGCCGGCACCGGCCGAACCTGACACCGATGCCGAGCCGGCGGCGCCGCCCATGGACGACATCCCGTTCTGAACGCCGCCCCGCCGGATCCGTTTCCCCAACCCACCCCACAACCTGATCCAACCTAGGAGCACCCCATGGTTCCAGCCCCCAAGCGCCGGCGCAAGAAGGCTGTCCGCGTCAAAGTCTGCCGCCTCTGCGAAAACCACGTCAAGGCGATCGACTTCAAGGACATCGAACTGCTGCGCCGCTACCAGACCGAACAGGGCCGCATCCTGCCGCGGCGCATCACCGGCAACTGCTACCAGCACCAGAACATGCTGGCGGAAGCCGTCAAGCGCGCCCGCAACCTGGCCCTGGTTCCCTGACCACCGGAGATTCGCCATCATGGCCACTGAAGTCCTACTGATCGCAAATGTCGCCAGCCTCGGCAAGATCGGCGACGTCGTCAAAGTCAGCGACGGCTACGCCCGCAACTTCCTGCTGCCCCAGAAGCTCGCCACCAACGTGACGGCCGCCGCCCTGCGCACCATCGAGTCGCGCAAGGCCAAGGCCGCCGCCGAAGAGGCCACCCAGCGCGAAAGCTGCAAGAGCCAGGCGGAAGTCATCGGCAAGCTGACGTTGACCCTCACCGCCAAGGCCGGGGATGACGACCGCCTCTACGGCTCCATCTCCGCCGGCCAGATCGCCGACGCCCTCGCCGCCCAGAAGATCACCGTCGCCAAGACGGCGATCCTCCTGGCCGAGCCGATCAAGGCCCTCGGCGACTACACCGCCACGGTCAAGCTGCACCCCGAGGTGCAGGCCAGCCTCAAGCTGCGCATCGTCCGGCGCTGATCCGGGAAAACTCCCCGCCGGGGCCGCCGTGCGAACTCCGCACGCGGCCCCGGCGCGGTTTTCCCCCCTGCCCCCCGCCCCCCGCCCCGACGCCGCCTCAGCCGCCAATCCCCTCGAACAGGGCGGTCGAGAGATAGCGCTCGCCCGAGTCGGGCAGGATCACCACCAGGGTCTTGCCGGCGAATTCCGGCTTGAACGCCAGCCGCAGCGCCGCCGCCGTGGCCGCGCCGCCGGAAATGCCGGCGAGGATCCCCTCCTCGCGGGTCAGGCGCCGGGCGGTCGCGATCGCCTCCTCGCCGGAGACCTGCTCCACCCGGTCGACCAATGCCAGGTCAAGCGTCTCGGGGATGAACCCGGCGCCAATCCCCTGGATCCGGTGCGGCCCTGGCCGGAGTTCCTCCCCGGCCAGCCGCTGGCTGATCACCGGACTCTCCGCCGGCTCCACCGCCACCGCCAACAGCGGCCGCCCCTGCACCTTCTTGAAAAAGCGGGAGACGCCAGTGATCGTGCCACCGGTGCCGACGCCGGAGACCAGTACATCCACCGCCCCCTCCGTGTCGCTCCAGATCTCGGGGCCGGTGGTGCTCTCGTGGATGGCGGGATTGGCGGGATTGGTGAACTGCCCGGGAATGAACCGCCGCCCCGGCGCGGCGGCCACCAGCGCCTCCGCCGCGCGGATGGCGCCCTTCATCCCCTCCGCCCCCGGCGTCAGCACCAGCTTCGCGCCAAAGGCGGCCAGAACCTTGCGCCGCTCCAGGCTCATCGTCTCCGGCATGGTCAGGGTCAGGGAATAGCCGCGGGCGGCGGCGACGAAGGCCAGGGCGATCCCGGTGTTGCCGGAGGTCGGCTCGACGATCTCCACCCCGGGCTTGAGGATCCCGCGCCGCTCCGCGTCCCAGACCAAGGCGGCGCCGACCCGGCACTTGACCGAATAGGCGGGGTTGCGCCCCTCCACCTTCGCCAGCACCGTCGCCCCGGCGCCCCGGGTGAGCTTGTTCAGGCGGACCAGCGGCGTGTTGCCGATGGAGCGGGAATTGTCCTCATGGACACGCATGGAAGGCCTCCTTGGCGGCAGAACGCAACTCTTTCCAGGGATGGTTTCAGCGGATCTCGAAAATGGCTTCGACCTCGACCGTGGCGCCCAGCGGCAGGCCGGTGACGCCGACGGCGCTGCGGGCGTGCTTCCCCGCCTCGCCGAAGATCCGCACGAAAAAGTCGCTGGCCCCGTTGGCGACCCGCGGCTGCGCGGTGAACTCCGGCTCGGAGGCGACGTAGACCCCGAGGCGCACGACCCGGACGAAGCGCGACCAGTCGCCCCCAATCTCCGCCCGCAACACCGCCAGGGCGTTCAAGGCGCACGCCGCCGCCGCCGACTGCGCCAGCTCCAGCGACGCCACCCCCGGCACCGGGCCGCACGACACCAGCTTCCCCTCGCGGAACGGCAACTGGCCGCTGACCACCAGCCAAGGGCCGGAACGCACCGCCGGCACATAGGACGCCACCGGCCGCGGCAGTTCGGGCCATTGCAGCCCCAGCCCGGCCAGCCGCGCCTCCACCTCGATCACTTCCGCGCCCATGCCATCCTCCAGGTTGGATCATGCCAGACTTATGGCCCATAAATGTAGCCACTCAACCCGCCGTTGCGCAAGCGCCGGCAGGGCATCGTCGCCTCCCCGCTTTCGGGCCCCAGACATTCTTGCACTTGCCGGATGTCCGTCCCGGACATTGGTGGCAATAGATCCCTGACGGCCGTGTCAGCTTGCGCGACCTCCCAATCGGGAGTTCCGGAACTCGCGGCCAGGGTTTCGGGAAAGGTCCGCGGCAGGCCGCAAGCCCTTCGGTCTGGCGGAACTCCTCCAAGACCGCATTCATCGGCGTGGACATGATGCACCCTTTCCGGCCAAAGGCACTAGCATTAATAATTAATAGCGCATAAATGCCCAAAAGTCAAGCGCGCCGCGAAGATTTCAGGCAACAACTTGCCCTGCCGAATCTTAACCCGAGTTCAACACTTGACATCATAAGTGGTTGATTCTCAACACTCAGATAAAAAAGTAACTACACTTTTACTTTTTCCGGGGCTTGAGAGCCGAAGGGTGCCCTGCTGCGATCCAGCCGCCGGTTC
>JBAZOO010000011.1:0-99954 GCA_041648735.1 Lentisphaeria bacterium | reverse complement strand
GATCGAAAGGGATCCGGACTTCAAGCCTCGACGCTGGGTGGTTGAATGTACCCATTCGTGGTTCAACCGGTTCCGGAAACTGATCCCCCGCTACGAGAAGACCGATTTGTCATACATGGCGCTCACTACGCTGGCTGCATCCCTGATTGTCTTCACAAAAATCGGATTTATTAGTAGATAAGCTCTTAGTCAAGGACTGCGCCGGCGAACTCACCTGCCGGCTGGGCGAAGGCTGACCCGCCCCGGCCACCCCGAAATCCCGAAGGAAACGCCGTTTGTCTTCCCAGGAATAGTTCAGGCAAAAACGGGACGTGCGCGCCATGTCCCCCCCACCTTTACCCCCCGGACGCTTCCATGTCCCGCTTTTCTACCGTGACCCGCTCCCGTTGGTTCCCGCTCTTCTGCCTGCTCGCCGTGCTGGCCACGACGGCGGTCGCCGCGGGGCTGCCCGGCGTGGCTCCAGCCGCGGCCGCGGCGGGCGGCGGCCTGCCATGGTGGGGCTGGCCCCTGCTCCTCTTTGCCGTCAGCTTCCTGCTGGGGGTGGTGGCGGTGCCGGCAGGCGTGGGCGGCGGGGTGCTGTTTGTGCCCATTGTGAGCGGTTTTTTCCCGTTCCACCTGGATTTTGTGCGCGGCACGGGATTGCTGGTGGCGCTGGCGGGCTCGCTGTCGGCGAGCCCGGGACTGCTCCGCTGCGGCCTGGCGGACCTGCGCCTGGCCATGCCGGCGGCGCTGGCCGTCTCGATGGCGTCCATCGGCGGCGCGCTCGTGGGATTGGCCTTGCCGGCGGCCGTGGTGCAGACCAGCCTGGGGGTGACCATCCTGGGCATTGTCGCCCTCCTGCTCATCTTCCGGAAGTCCGACTATCCTACGGTGGAGGCCCAAGGCCGGCTGGCGGCGGCGCTGCGGTTCCAGGGCGCCTACCATGAAGAATCCAGCGGCGCGGTCGTGACGTGGCGGGCGCACCGGGCCAGCCGCGGGCTGCTGCTCTTCCTCGGCATCGGCTTCCTCGCGGGGCTCTTCGGCCTGGGGGCGGGCTGGGCGAACGTGCCGGTGCTGAACCTGGTCATGGGCGCGCCGTTGAAACTGGCGGTCGGCACCAGCATGTTCCTGCTTTCCGCCAGCGGCGCGCCGGCGGCCTGGGTCTACATCCACCAGGGCGCCGTCCTGCCGCTCCTGGCCGTGCCCTCCATGCTGGGCATGATGCTCGGGTCGCAGGTGGGCGGCCGGGTGCTGAAGAAGGTCAGGCCGGCGGCCATCCGCCATGTGGTCTGGATCATGCTGCTTCTGGCAGGGATGCGCGCCTTGTTGAAAGGACTTGGATTATGGCCATGAACCCCGCGGCCACTCCGCCGGCGACGGTTTCCCCGGAGCAGCGGCTCCAGGCCGCCATCCTCCAGTGGGGGAGCCGGGCGGGGCTGTACCTTCTGGCGCTTTCCTTCCTGCTCTACCTTTCCGGCCTCCTCCCGGCGCGGATTCCGCCCGCGGAACTGCCGCGGCTCTGGGGCCTGCCGGTGCGGAACTACCTGCACGCGGCAGGACTGAAGCCGGGCTGGGGCTGGATCGGGCATCTCGGCAACGGCGATGTGCTGCCGCTGCTCGCCGTGGCCGTCCTGGCGGCGCTTCCGGCCGCCGGCTTCCTTCTCCTGGCCGTCCACTACTTCCGCCGGCGCGACCATGCCTATGCCTGGCTCTGCCTTGCCGAACTGGGAGTGCTGCTCCTGGCCGCCTCCGGCCTCCTCCACCCCGGGGGGGGGCGCCCATGATGCACCCCTTCTCCCTCCTCGTCAAGCCCGCGGGGCCGGACTGCAACCTGCGCTGCCGCTACTGCTTCTATGCCGGCAAGGCGGCGCTGTTCCCGGAAACGCCGGTGCACCGCATGTCCGCGGAAGTGCTGGAGACGATGATCCGCGGCTACCTGCGGACGCCGCAGCCGCGGCATGTCTTCGGCTGGCAGGGCGGCGAGCCGACTCTCATGGGGGTGGAGTTTTTCCGCCGGGTCACGGCCTTGCAGGCGCGGCACGCCCTCCCCGGCGCCGTGGTCGCCAACGGCTTGCAGACCAACGCCACACTGATCGATGACGCGTTCGCGGCGCACCTCGGCCGCTACCGCTTCCTCCTCGGCGTCAGCCTGGACGGGCCGGCGGAGCTGCACGACCGCTACCGGCTCGGGGCCGGCGGCGGCGGAACGCATGCCGCCGTGATGCGCGGGATTGCCTGCCTGCGGCGGCACGGCGTGGAGTTCAACATCCTGGTGCTGGTCAGCCAGGCGAACGTGCGCCAGGCCAAGCTGGTCTACCATTATTTGTGCAGCCAAGGCTTCCGGCACCACCAGTACATCCCCTGCGTCGAATTCGACCGGAACGGCAACCGGCAGCCATACAGCATTTCCGGCGAGGAATGGGGCGAGTTCCTCTGCGAACTCTACGACGCCTGGCGCCCCGCCGACACCCGCCGGGTCTCCATCCGCCACCTGGATTCCCTGCTCGAGCTGGCCCTCACCGGCCGCCGCAACACCTGCACCCTCGGAGCCGACTGCCGCCAATACCTGGTCGTCGAACACGACGGCAGCCTCTATCCGTGCGACTTCTTCGTGGCGCCCGAATGGCGCCTGGGCAACGTGCGCGACACGACCTGGGATGCGGCGCTGGCCTCCCCGCTCTACCGCGCCTTCGGGGTGCGGAAAAGCCAATGGGCCGACGCCTGCGCGGAATGCCGCTGGCGGGAATGGTGCATGGGCGACTGCGTGAAACACCGGCTCCATGGCCCACAGCCAACGCCGCGGGCCCGGAGCGTGCTGTGCGCCGGCATCCAACGCTTCCTGGAACACGCCCTGCCGGGCTTGCGGGAACTGGCCGCGGCCTACCGGCGCGAACAGGACGCGCTCCGGGCACCCGCCGCCGCGCCGCCGGGCCGCAACGACCCCTGCCCCTGCGGCAGCGGCCGCAAGTTCAAGCGCTGCTGCGCCGCCGGCGGCGCCCCGCCACCGCGGACGGGCGATTGGATTGGCGGCCAAAACGGGCTATAGTGCGCCCGTTGCCGTCCCGGTTCCGGCTTTTGCCTGGTTGCCGGGGGGCGGACAGCAACTCCAAGGGGTGCGGCGCCAAGCGGCGCCGCAGGTCATCGGGATGGTCGGGCCGCCATCCGGCAACGCGTTCCGCGCCGGAGACCGCGCCATGCCCCCCCCGCCCCGCCCCGTCACCCCTCCCCCCGCCGAAGTCCACCGCGAGAGCAGCCTTGCCGGCGGCCTCCTGCGGATCTGGTGGATGATCGCCGGCAACGCGGCCATGGCCATCCTGTTGCTGCTCATTTTCAAGGACGCCGCCCGCAAACCCGTCGGCGTGCTCGATGCCGCCTACGCCGCCGCCGCCGGACTTTGCCTGGCCGCCCGCTACCTGGAAATCCGCTTCTACAAGGGACTGGACGCCACTGGCGACGCCGAGGCGACCATGGGTGACTTCGCCGGCTACGCCGTGGCCTTGCTGCTGCTGGCCGCCGGCGCCTGGGCCGCCGCCCGCTACGGGGCACGGCTGCTCTGACCCGGCCGGCCCGCCGTGGCGGTCAGGGGAAGACCAGGGTGAAGGTGGAACCCCGCCCCGGGGCGCTCTCCAGCTCGACCCGCCCCCCATGGGCCTGCATGATGTGCTTGACGATGGCCAGGCCGAGGCCGGTGCCGCCCAAGTCGCGGCTGCGCCCCTTGTCCACCCGGTGGAACCGTTCGAAGACCCGCTGCTGGTGCTCCGCCGGGATGCCACAGCCCTGGTCGCGCACCTCGATGCGGACGCCGCCCGCCGGCCCCCGTTCCGCCCGGATCACCACCGGCCGCCCCGCCTCGCTGTACTTGAGGGCGTTGTCCACCAGGTTCGCGACCGCCTGCTGCACCAGGTTGGGATTGGCGACGAGCGCCAGGTCGGCCGGTTCGCAGTGCAGGGAGAGGGGGATCCCTTTCTCCGCCGCGGCGGGCATGGCCCCTTGGACGACGGTCTGGAGCAGGTCGTGGAGGGCGCAAGGCGCGGCGGTGATGCCGCCCTGTTCCGCCTCCGTCTCCAGGCGGGAGAGCTGGAGCAGGTCCTCGATGATGCGGTTGAGGCGGCTGCTCTGGCGGGCGATGATGTCGAGGAAGCGCAGGGCCTTGCCGGGCTCCTGGAGGGCGCCGTCCTGCAACGTCTCGACAAACCCTTGGATGGCGGTGACGGGGGTGCGGAGTTCGTGGGAGACATTGGCCACGAACTCGCGGCGCAGGTTCTCCAGCCGCCGCAGGCGGGTGACGTCATGGAGGACGGCGACCACGCCGGTCCGGCACGCGCCCTCGTGGAGGGCGGCGGCGCGGACCTGGACGGTCAGGTCGGCCGGCCCCTGGCGCAGCAGGGCCTCGCCTTCGACCGGCTCGGGGGCGGCCAGGGCCCGGCCGATGATCTCCTGGAGGGCGGTGTTGCGCACGGCTTCCAGAAGGGTCCGGCCGCGGACGTTGTCGGCGCTCACGCCGAGCATGGCGGCGGCGGCTTGGTTGAGCTTGAGGATGCGGAGCTCGGCATCCACGGCGACGACGCCTTCGGTCATGCCGCCGAGGATGGCCTCCATTTCCGCCCGCTGCAAGGTGATGGTCCGGAAGCGGTCGTCGAGCTGGGTGGCCATTTCGTTCAGGTCCTCGGCCAGGCTGTCCATTTCCGCGGAATGCCGGAGGCTCAGATGGGTGCGGAAGTCGCCGCGGGCGAAGCGGCGGGCGCCTTCGCGCATGGCCCGCAGGGGGCGGGTGATGTGGCGGGTGAGCAGCAGGCTGAGGCCGGCGGCGGCGACCATCAGCAAGGCGGTGGTGATCCAGGTCTGCCGGCGCACTGCCCACAGGTTCTGGTCGAAATCGCGGACGGGGACGGCGACGCGCAAGATCCCGGCCGGGACGGATGCCGCCGGCGGCACCGTCTGGGCGAAATAGAGGTAGTCTTCGCGCAGGGTGTGGCTCCAGCGCCGGGCGGAGCCGGGCTGTGGCTGCCCGAGGGCGGCGCGCACTTCGGGGCGGTCGAGATGGTTGTCCATGCGCGCCGGGTTTTCCTTGGAATCCCCCAGCACCGTGCCATCGGGCGCAATGACCGTCACCCGGGTGGCGCTGCGGGCACCCAGCTCCGCGCAGTAGGCGGCGATGGCCGGGCGGTCGCCGGTGGCCAGCAGCGCCGCCACCTGCGGCTCGATGAGGCTGAGCCGGTCTTCGACGGCCGCGCGGGTGCGGGCCTCGTAGAAGCGCCCCAGCCGCGCCAGGGTGGTGACGGTGAACACCAGCAGCACGGCCAGCATGGCCAGGACGCAGGCCGGATAGATGGTCCAGATCAGCTTGCGGCGGGGCATCATGGGCTTCAGTCCTTGAACCGGTAGCCGACGCCGCGGACGGTGGCGACATATTTGCCGAACTCCCCAAGCTTGCGCCGGAGGCTGACGATCTGCACGTCCACCGAGCGTTCCGTGACCGCGTAGCCGTCCCCCCGCACGGCATCAATGATCTGGTTGCGGGTGAAGACCCAGCCGGGGCGGCGCATGAGGAACTGGAGGATGCCGAACTCGGTGTAGGTCAGCTCCACTGGCTGGCCGCCGGCGGTGACCGCGCGGCGCGCCGGGTCGAGGGTGAGTTCATGGCGGCGCAGGATGCCGCTCTCCTCTGCCGCCGCCGGCTGGCTTTTCTTGCGCAGCACGGCCCGCACCCGGGCGGTGAGGATGCGCGGGCTGAACGGCTTGGTGACGTAGTCGTCGGCGCCCAGTTCCAGGCCGGTGACGATGTCGGCCTCCTCCCCTTTGGCCGAGAGGATGATGACCGGGATGGCGGCGGTGCGCGGGTCGTTCTTCAGGATCTTGCACACGTCCAGGCCGTCCATGGCCGGCAGCATCAGGTCGAGGACGACCAGGTCCGGCGGGTTGGCGCGCACGGCGCGCAACGCGTCCTCGCCGGTGGTGACGCCGTGGACCTGGTAGCCATTCTTCGCCAGGTTGAACTCGACCAGTTCCAGAATGTCGCGCTCGTCGTCAACGACCAGAATCGTTTCCTTGGGCATGGGCGGGCTCCAGAATCTCCGTTGCCAGTGAAATTATTGGACAGCATAGCCGGGGAATGTGCAACTGGAATGAGGCGCCGATGCGGATTTGATTAAGCCGCGGGCCGCCGGGGGCGGCACAAGATAGCCGCCGCCCGCGGCCGTGGCAAGCGGGGCCGCCCGCCCCGGCCGTGTTGCTCCCGCGGACGCACAAAAAAAACCGGCGCCGGTTTTGCCCGGCGCCGGTCTGGCGGGCGGCGCCGCCCCAGCCGGGGCGGACTCCGCATCATGGTCGGGGGGGGGTTACATCTCCATGTCGCCCATGCCGCCCATGCCACCCATGCCGCCCATGCCACCGGCCGGAGCTTCCTTCTTCTCCGGGATCTCGGTGACCAGGCATTCGGTGGTCAGCAGCAGGCCGGCGACCGAGGAGGCGTTCTGCAGCGCGGAGCGCTCCACCTTGGTCGGGTCAATGATGCCAGCCTTGATCATGTCGACGTAGTCGCCGGTGGCGGCGTCGTAGCCGACGTTGCCCTTGCGGTTCTTGACTTCGTTGACGATGACCGAGCCTTCGACGCCGGCGTTGTTGGCGATCTGGCGCAGCGGCTCCTCGACCGCCTTGCGGATGATCTCGGCGCCGATCTTCTCGTCGCCGCCCAGATTCAGCTTGCCCAGGCAGGCGGCCGTGGCGCGGATGATGGCCACGCCGCCGCCGGCGACGATGCCTTCCTCCACCGCGGCGCGGGTGGCGTGCAGGGCGTCCTCGACGCGGGCCTTCTTCTCCTTCATCTCGGTCTCGGTGGCGGCGCCGACATGGATGACGGCCACGCCGCCGGCGAGCTTGGCCAGCCGTTCCTGGAGCTTCTCGCGGTCGTAGTCGGAGGTGGTCTCCTCGATCTGCCGCTTGATCTGCTTGACCCGGGCCGCGATGTCGGAGGGCTTGCCCGCGCCTTCGACGATCGTGGTGTTCTCCTTGTCAATGGTGATGCGCTTGGCCTTGCCCAGCATGTCCGCCGTGACGCTCTCGAGCTTGATGCCGAGGTCTTCGGTGATGCACTTGCCGCCGGTGAGGATGGCAATGTCTTCGAGCATCGCCTTGCGGCGGTCGCCGAAGCCGGGCGCCTTGACGGCGCAGACGTTGAGGGTGCCGCGCAGCTTGTTGACCACCAGGGTCGCCAGCGCCTCGCCGTCCACATCCTCGGCGATGATCAGCAGCGGCTTGCTCTGCTTGGCGACGGACTGGAGCAGCGGCAGCATGTCCTGCATCGAGCTGATCTTCTTCTCGTTGATCAGGATCAGGCAGTCTTCCAAAACCGCTTCCATCGCCTCAGCGTTGGTCACGAAATAGGGGGAGATGTAGCCCTTGTCGAACTGCATCCCCTCCACCACGTCGAGGGTGGTCTCGATGACCTTGGCCTCTTCGACGGTGATCGTGCCGTCCTTGCCGACCTTGTCCATCGCGTCGGCGATGGTGTTGCCAATCTCGGTGTCGCCGTTGGCGGAGATGGTGGCGACCTGGGCGATCTGCTCGCGGTCCTCGACCTTGGTCGAGATGTTGCCCAGTTCCTTGACGATCGCCTCGACCGCCTTGTCGATGCCGCGCTTCAGGCTCATCGGATTGGCGCCGGCGGTGACGTTCTTCATCCCCTCGCGGAAGATCGCCTCGGCGAGCACGGTCGCGGTCGTCGTCCCGTCACCCGCCACGTCGCTGGTCTTGCTGGCGACTTCGCGGATGAGCTGGGCGCCCATGTTCTCGAACGGATCCTTCAGCTCGATCTCCTTGGCGACGGAAACGCCGTCCTTGGTGATCGTCGGGGAGCCGAACTTCTTGTCGAGCACCACGTTGCGCCCTTTGGGCCCGAGGGTGGCCTTCACCGCCTGGTTCAGCTTGGCGGCGCCGTTGAGCAGCGCCTTGCGCGCCTTCTCGTCATACAGCAATTGCTTGGCAGCCATGTGTCTTGAACTCCTACGTTTGGATTTGTCGTTTCCGGGGGTGGCGTCCGTCAGCCGACCACGGCGAGGATGTCGCTGGTGCTGAGGATCTTGTAGGTCTTGTCGTCAATCTTGATCTCGGAGCCGCCATACTTGGCGGTGAGCACGATGTCGCCAACTTTGACCTCGAACGGGACCAGGTTGCCGTCATCGTCCTTCTTGCCGGTGCCCAGGGCGATGACCTTCGCCTCCTGCGGCTTTTCCTTGGCGCTGTCAGGGATGATGATCCCACCCTTGACAACTTCCTTCTCCTCGACGGGCTCGACCAGGACGCGGTCGCCCAGCGGTTTGATCGTCGGTGCAGCCATGTTTCCTCTGCTCCTTGCTTGGTTTCTTTGGTTTGGGGGTTTGGGGTCGTTGGGGTTTGCGGGCGGGAGCCATTGCCCCCGCCAGGGAAAACGTCCGGCGGCCGCCTCACGGCCGACGCGGGCTGCGAGGCGGGGGTGCCGCCGGCCCGGCCGTCGCCGCGGGGAGGGTCATTTCTCCTTGAAGTCGGCGTCGATCACGTCATCGCCGCCTTTCTTGCCGCCCTTGTCGTCGCCGGCGGGCGGCGGCTCCTGGCCGGGCGCGTGCTGGGCGCCGGCATGGCGGTAGATCTCCTCGGCGAACTTGTGCATCTTGGGCTCCAGCTCCTGCATGGCCTGCTTCATGCGGGCGGTGTCATTGGCCTCGATGGCCTTCTTGAGGTCGGCGATGCCGGCCTCGACCGGCTGGCGCACGTCGGCGGGGATCTTGTCGCCCTGCTCCTTGAGCTGCTTCTCCATCTGGTAGACCAGGGAGTCGGCCTTGTTCCTGGTGTCGACGGCCTCGCGCTTGGCCTTGTCCTCGCCGGCGTGCTCCTCGGCGTCGCGCACCATCTTCTTGATTTCCTCCTCGTTGAGGCCGGAGCCAGCCTGGATGGTGATCTTCTGCTCCTTGCCGGTGCCCAGATCCTTGGCGGAGACGTGGAGGATGCCGTTGGCGTCAATGTCGAAGGTGACCTCGACCTGGGGGACGCCGCGGGGGGCCGGCGGAATCCCCTCCAACTGGAACTTGCCCAGGCTCTTGTTGTGGGCGGCCATTTCGCGTTCACCCTGGAGCACATGGATTTCCACCGAGAGCTGGTTGTCGCTGGCGGTGGAGAAGATCTCGCTCTTGCGGGTCGGAATGGTGGTGTTGCGATCGATGAGCTTGGTGAAGACGCCGCCGAGGGTCTCGATGCCGAGGGAGAGCGGGGTGACGTCGAGCAACAGGACGTCATGCACCTCCCCCTTGAGCACGCCGCCCTGGATGGCGGCGCCGACGGCGACGACCTCGTCCGGGTTGACCCCCTTGTGCGGGCCCTTGGCAAAAACCTGCTCGACCAGTTGCTGGACGCGCGGCATCCGGGTCATGCCGCCGACCAGGATCACCTCGTCGATCTCCTTTGTGCCCAGCCCGGCGTCGCGCAGGCAGTTGTGCACCGGCTTGACCGAGCGCTGGATCAGCTCTTCCACGAGCTGTTCGAGCTTGGCGCGGCTCAGCGTCTTCTGCAAGTGCTTCGGGCCGGAGGCGTCCGCGGTGATGAACGGCAGGCTGATCTCGGTGGAGTTGCTGCTGGAAAGCTCGCACTTGGCGCGTTCGGCGGCCTCCTTCAGCCGCTGCAGCGCCATCGGGTCGGACTTCAGGTTGATCCCGCTTTCGGCCTTGAACTCCTCGATCAGCCAAGTGATCACCGCCTGGTCGAAGTCGTCGCCGCCAAGGTGGGTGTCGCCATTGGTCGCCTTGACCTCGAAGACGCCATCCCCGATCTCCAGCACGGAGATGTCGAAGGTGCCGCCCCCAAGGTCGTAGACCGCGATCTTCTCGTCCTTCTTCTTGTCCAGCCCATAGGCGAGCGACGAGGCGGTCGGCTCGTTGATGATCCGCTTCACGTCCAGGCCGGCAATCCGCCCGGCGTCCTTGGTGGCCTGGCGCTGGCTGTCGTTGAAATAGGCGGGGACGGTGACGATCGCCTCGGTGACCTTCTCCCCCAGGTACGCCTCGGCATCGGCCTTGAGCTTCTGCAAGATCATGGCCGAGATCTCCGGCGGGGAGAACACCTTCTCCTCGCCGCCGACCAGCACCTTCACGTGGGCGTCGCCGTTGGCGGCGCGGACGACGTCGTAGGGGACCAGCTCGATCTCGTGCTTGACTTCCTCATACTTGCGCCCCATGAAGCGCTTGATCGAGTAGATCGTGTTCTTCGGGTTGGTGACCGCCTGCCGCTTGGCGGTGACGCCCACCAGCCGCTCGCCCGTCTTGGCGAAGGCGACCACGGACGGCGTGGTGCGCATCCCTTCCACGTTCGGGATCACCACCGGCTCGCCGCTTTCCATCACGGCCATGCAGGAGTTGGTGGTTCCCAGGTCAATGCCCAAAATCTTGCCCATGTCAGCTTCTCCGTCGGATTGCGCCGCTCGCTGTGTCATCGTCAAATCAGTCGCCCGTCATTACGCAACCCAGGTGCCGAAGTTGGCGCCAAGCCTATAACCACCTACAGGACAGGATGTTGGAAATTGAAGATCCGCCCTTGCCAGCCCCGCCCCTGTGCGCATCTGGCACAGGTGTGCCACGGCCGCGCAGCCCGCGCCCGGCGCCGCGGCCGGCCGCCATCCCCGGAGCGAGGCATGTATAGTACCATATTTTCGCGAGTGCAGGCATGAGCAGCTTTTCCGAACAACCTCCGGTGCCGGCGCGGCCGCCGATCCAGTTGAAGATGAACTTCAGCGGCGAGAACCCGCTGGCGGCCGCCCTGCGCGCCGGCCGCTTCGTGACCCTGCTGGAACTCAACACGCCGCCCGCCGCGCAGCCGCTGGAGGCCGCCCTGGCCCCCGCCGTCGCCCTCGCCCGGCGCTCGGCCGCCGCCCCCGAGATCACCGGCCTGGCCGTCACCGACCGCCTGAAGGCCGAAGAGTCGCATGACCCCGTGGCGGCGGCCGCCCTGCTGGGCGAGGCCGCCGGCAAGCCCGTCCTCATGACCCTCTCCGGCAAGGGCTCGACCCGCGAACGGCTGCGGGACGTGCTGGCCCGCGCCGCCTCCCACGGCATCCGCAACATCCTGGCAGTGAGCGGCGACCGCTCCGACAAGCATGAAGTGGTGCGCGATGTGCTGGGCCGGCCCAGGCCCTACCCCCCAGGCTATTTCGACAGCCCCGCCGCCCTCGGCCTGATCCGGAGCTTCACCACCGGCCTCTACGCCGGCGCCGGCGTCAACCCCTTCAAATACCATCCCGCCGACCAGTACCTCCAGTACTTCAAGATGCTGCGCAAGCTCCACGGCGGCGCCCAGTTCCTGGTCACCCATGCCGGCTGGGACATGAAGAAGTACCAGGAACTGCAATGGTTCCTGCAGATGCGGGAGATCTCCTGGCCGGTGCTGGCCCGCATCCCGCTGCTGGCGCCGGGCGAGATCGAGAGGATCCACGAGCGCTGGCAGCCCGGCGTCCACGCCTCCCGCCGCTTCTACGCCATGCTCCAACGCGAGTCCAGCCTGAACCCCGCCCAAGGGCTGGCCGCCCAACTGACCCGGGTCGGCCTCCAGGTCGCGGGCTGCAAGCTCCTGGGCTACAGCGGCGTCCAGCTCACCGGCATCCGCGACGTGCCGCTGCTGGAAATGGCGCTCGCCAAGATCCGCGAGGCCCTCGGCCAGTTCCGCGCCTGGCCGGACTGGGTGGCGGCCTGGAACGAGTTCCACAACTTCATCGAGTTCGCACCCTATTCCTCCAGCTTCTACGCCTTCGGCGGCCTCCTGGCCCCGGAAAGCCCCTACTACCGCGAAGGCGCCGGCCCCGCCAAGGGCGCCGCCCCCCCGGGATTGCGGCCGCGCGGCCGGGACCGGCTCCGGGCGCGCGTCTTCCAGATCGGCCAGGCCGACTGGACACCCCCCTGGCTGCACCGCACCACCCAAACCCTGCTCGGCTGCCACCACTGCCCACACGCCGGCTGCGGCCTCGAACTCTGCTACGGCCTCTGCCCCGAACAATGCCCCAAAGGACTGGCCAGCGGCGCCTGCGGCGGCAGCTTCCCCGACGGCACCTGCGAGTTCGGCCACGCCCCCTGCTTCCACCACCGCGTCCTCGCCCTCGCCGCCGCCCGCCACGAACTCGACCGGCTTGAGGAAGGGCTGCCTTGTGACTGAAGACGGCTTCCTGCGCGGCCTCTTCCCCCGCCTCGGCACCATGCCCCCCGAGGTGGTGGTCCCCCCCGGCGACGACTGCGCCGCCGTGCGCATCGCCCCCGGCCGGCTCCAGCTCCTCGCCGTCGACCAACTCATCGGCGACCGCCATTACCACCGCACCGGCCCCGGGGCCGCATCGCCGGAGCTGGCCGGCCGCAAGCTCCTCGCCCGCAACCTCAGCGACATTGCCGCCATGGGCGGCGAACCCCGCTACGCCCTGGTCGCCGTCGCCCTCGACCCCCGCCAGGACGTGGCCTGGCTCAACCGCTTCTTCGACGGCCTGCTGGAGCTGGCCCGCGCCACCGGCACCCACCTCATCGGCGGCGACCTCGCCCGCGCCCCGCACGACGCCGTCGCCAGCCTCACCATTGTCGGCGAAGTCGCCGAGGCGCAGATCAAGCGCCGGTCAGACGCCAAAGCCGGCGACCTCCTCCTCGCCACCGGCCGCTTCGGTTCTTCCCTGGAGACCGGCCACCACCTGACCTTCACCCCGCGCCTCGCCGAAGGCGCCTGGCTCGCCGCCCGCCCCGCCGTCCACGCCATGATGGATGTCAGCGACGGCCTCCTCCTCGACAGCCGCCGCCTCGGCCGCGCCGCCAGCCTCGACCTCCGGCTCGACCCCGCCGCCGTCCCCCGCCGCACCCCGGAGACCACTCTCCGCCAAGCCCTGGCTGACGGCGAAGACTACGAACTGATCCTCGCCGCCGACCCTGCCGCCGTCCCCGAACTCCTGGCCGACTGGCCCTTCGCCGACTTGCCGCTCACGGTCATCGGCGAATTCACCGCCCCATCCGGCGCCACGCCCGAGGTGCGCCGGCCCGACGGCACCCCGCTCCACGCCGGCCAAGACGGCTTCGACCATCTCGCCCGGCCGGCCGGCAAGAACGCCCCCACCGCGGAACCGGAGGCCGGAAACGAACCATGACCCCCGCCGCCCTGCACACCTGGACCACCGACTCCCCCGAGGCCACCGAAGCCTTCGCCCACGACCTGGCGCGGCGGCTCCCCGACGGCGCCGTCGTCACCCTCGAAGGCAGCCTGGGCGCCGGCAAGACGGTCTTCGCCCGCGGCCTCGCCCGCGGCCTGGGCATCACCGAACCGGTCACCAGCCCCACCTTCGCCATCGTCCAGGAATATCCCCGCCCCGACGGCGGCTGGTTCTACCACCTCGACCTCTACCGCATCCAGGGCCCGGCCGACGCCCTGGCCTTCGGCCTCGAGGAGTTCCTCTTCCGCCCCGGAACCCTGACCGCCATCGAATGGGCGGAGCGCATCGCCGGCCTGCTGGCGGCGGAGGCGCACGGGAACGCACCCCTGGTGCCCGTCACCCTGGCCATGCTCGACGAACACCGCCACACCATCAGCTTGCCCGCCAAGCTGGCCAAGCGCTTGTCATTGACGAATTGACAAAGCGAATTATGGTTTTGCCCTTGCCGCCCTTGAGGCAAGGCCAAACCCGCGGACATCCAAGAAACCCAGGAAAAGAATCGGACTGTATGGAGATCTTCGTCAGTAACCTGGCATACCAGGTGCAGGACAGCGAACTCCGCGACCTCTTCGCCGAATTTGGCGAGGTGCGGCGAGCCGCGGTGGTCAAGGATCGGGAGACCGGCCGCTCCCGCGGCTTCGGCTTTGTGGAAATGCCGGACGCGGCGGCCGGCCAGCGGGCCGTTGCCGAACTCAACGGCAAGATGTTCCAGAGCCGGCCGCTCGCCGCCTCGGAAGCGCGCCCGCGGGAGCCGGGCGGCTCCGCCCCGCGCCCGCCCCGCCCCGAAGGCGGCTATGCCCCCCGCCCGCCACGGCCTGAAGGCGGTTATGCTCCCCGCCCCGAAGGCGGCTATGCCCCCCGCCCGCCGCGCCCCGAAGGCGGCTTCGCCCCCCGCCCAGCCCAGCCCGAACCGGGCTTCGGCGAACCCCCGGCCGAAGGCGACACGAAGGAGCAGCGCCGCGCCGCCCGCTCCGGCAATTTCGGCAAGGACAAGCGGAAGGCGGCCCCCTTCGAGGAGCCCAAACGCCGCGGCGCCAAGCTGCCGGAGAAGGGCCGGCGCGGCAACCTGGACGAGGATGACGACGAGTTCACCCCGCCCGTCCGCATCCACTGACCTCGGATCCCAGCCGTGCCTCCGTCCCTCGATGCCACCCGCCCCACGCCGGCCGGGCCGGAAACGCCGGCGGCGGCCAGGCGCGTCCGCGACTGGTTCGACACCGCCTACGTCCGCAACTATGCGGAGCCGGACGGGGACGGGAGCCTGCCGCCCCTGCTCGAACTCAAGCGCACCCACACCCACCGCGTCGCCGCCAACGCCCGCCGCATCGCCACCGATCTCGGCTGGGACGAGGCCGCCACGGCGCTCGCCGAACTGGCCGGCCTGCTCCATGACCTCGGCCGCTTCCCGCAATACCGCCAATACCGCACCTTCCGCGACCACCAGTCGGCCGACCATGCCCGGCTGAGCTGGGAGGCCGTCCAAAGCCACCGGCTGCTGGCGGAACTCCCCCCGGCAACGGTCGCCAGCCTCGAAACCGCCGTGCGCGGCCACAACCGGCGCCAGATCCCCGCCGACACCCCGGCGGCCCACCGCCCCCTCCTCGCCCTGATCCGCGACGCCGACAAGCTCGACATCTTCTTCGTCGTCGCGGAGGCGATCCACAACGACCGCCGCCTGCTCTATCCGGACGTGGACACCACCAGCCCCCCCAGCCCGGCGGTCATCGCCGCCTGCCGCCGCCGCGAGACCGTCCCCTACCGGCAAATCCGCTCCCTCGCCGACAGCCTCGTCCTCCAGCTCCTCTGGCTCCATGACATCAACTTCACCCCCACCATCCGCCTGATGCTGGCGCGGGGCGTCGTCGAGCGGATCGGCGCCAACCTGCCGGACTTCCCCGAAAAACAGGAGCTGCTCGACTCCACCCTGGCCGAAGCCCGCCGCCGCGCCGCCACCCAGGCCGCCAAACCCGCGCCGGCATGAAAAAAGGGGCCCGGCGTTTTTCGCCGCGCCCCTTTGCCCTAGCCGCTGGCCGGTCAGGTCACTGGCCGTAGACGATCGTCTTGTATTCGGAATAGATGCCGAGGACGTTGAACTGTTCGCTGTCCACGTGGTGGACCTTCTTGATGTTGCCGTTCTGCATCGCCGTCTTGATCGAGGCATCGCCGGTCGAGAAGAGCACGATCCCCTTGGCGGTGGCGACCCCCTGCTTCATGTTTTCCGTGGAGACGGAATTGTCGACCCCGGCCACCGCCCCCTTCTGATCCAACACGATGCCAGCGAAAACCGGGCCGTTGGGCATCACGCAGCCGCTGGCCAGCAGCCCCGCGGCCATTCCACCGAGAACGAGCAGTTTCTTCATGGACGCATCCTCCTTGCAGGCTTCAGACTCCAACGCGCCGGCGGGCACCAGGATCGGCTCCCTCCAAACCGGGCGTCTGGAACTATCATAGCCCGGTTTCACTGGATTGCCAAAAACTTCCCGCCCCCGCCCGCCGCCCGTTGAAGGCGCGCCCCCCCGCCGGGGCCGCGGGAGCGTGGCACCGGCATTCGGGCCTGTGTGGGAGGCGCCTCCGGGGACAGGCGGAAAACACGCCGCCCCGCTGGAGTTCACACTTTAGTGTGGGTTCGGAAAGCGCCGCCGTTGGTGTCCAGCCTTTAGGCTGCGGATTTCCGGTCCCACGCTGAAGCGTGAACTCCAACCCGGGCCGCCCGCTGAAGGCGCGGCCCCCAGCGGGGGCCAGGGAATAAAGCCCCCGGCTTCAGCCGGGGGTCTGGGGGGTTCCACAGGGTTGAATTGCGCCCCAGCGGGGCGCGAGTGCTGGCCCTTCCCGGAGGCGCTGGACGGCAAAAAAACGTCACCCGCGCCCCGCTGGGGCGCAACCGGCTGGCTGGATCGCCAGTCCCCCGGCTGAAGCCGGGGGCTTTAGGCTCCGGCCCCGCCGGGGCCGCGGGAGCGTGGCACCGGCATTCGGGCCTGTGTGGGAGGCGCCTCCGGGGACAGGCGGAAAACACGCCGCCCGCTGGAGTTCACACTTCAGTGTGGGATCGGAAAGCGCCGCCGCCGCCCGCTGAAGGCGCGCCCCCCCGCCGGGGCCGCGGGAACATTGCCTGCTGCTTCACCTGCGGCCATGGCGAGTCGTGCCGCGTCGGCGGCATCCACCTCTTCTTCGGAGCCGGCACCAAAATCACCGAAGAGCTCACGCCCCGCCTCGACAAACAGCCCGAGAAGCTGGCCGAAGCCCGCGAACTCGGCCGCCGACTGAGCCAACGGCTGCACGAACGCACAGCGGTCACCTAGATCAGTGCCGGCCTGGGCAAATTTCCCTGTCCCCAATCCACCGGCGGAAGGCTTGTTCACTGTCCCGTGCATTGAAACCCCTTCCTGGCCCTACAGGGCCGTTCCGTCGTCCCAATCGCTGGCCGGGGCGCACCCCGCCAGCCGCAGCAGCTCCTCCCAGCCAATGACCGGGATGCCCAGTTGCCGGGCCTTGGCCAGCTTGCCGCCGGCGTCACCACCGGCCACCAGGTAGTCCAGCCCCCGGCCCACGGACGACTTGACCAGCCGTTCATAGCAACTGTGGGCAATTCTACCTATCTTGCCCGCGTGTTTCTTTCGATTGCCAAGATCGCCAAGAGTTGGCATGTGAGAAGAAAGGTGACAAAAGCACCCGCTGCTATTATTATGGCTTTTAATGCTTGGCGTTCCGCTTCAGCCTTACGCACTATGTCTGCTGCAACTTGGCTTTTTACCTCAGAAGCCCATGACGTTAAGAGTCGCATGCGTTCATTATGATAAACGCTAAAGGCTGCACGCCTATCACTGGCCTTGATCGGAGTGAGAACGGTGATCGCGTTATCCACATAAGCAGCGGCCTCGTCTCGGGCGGCACCAGCTCCCGCCAGTTCTTTAACGGTCTCTTCCGCTTCGTCAATGCAGTTAGTAACGGCATCGCAATCAGCTTGTGATCCGTAGCCGAAGAGCTGCATTAGTTCCCAAATATTAGACACAGACGGGTACTTCTCCTTCATCTTTGTGAGAGGGGAGGCTGCTCGGCCAAAAGGAGTGGGGGCCGTGGTGGACGCGGATGCCGGTGCAAAGGGGACAAGCTTTTGCTTAATATCTGTTGCGGATACTTCTGGTCTGGGGGGGACAGTGCGATGATCCTGCGTGGCCTGGGCCGTTCGCAGAGTGTATAAAAAAACGGAAAACACTACTCCAACGAGAGTAACAGCCGCCAAAACCAGAAATACAAATCTGGAAATTTGGAAGAAAAGTTTTTCTGGAGTCATTTTTTCTACCTCTCATTTTTCCATTGACATTTCGGTTATCAGCCAACGCCCATCTCTTTTGGCTAACTTGAACACTACTGAGCGGTTTTCGAAGGCAACTCCATTGTTGTTTTTAAAAGAAAGTGTGGCTGTTAGTGTGGCTAAACCGCCCGATGCCAATTTCACGTCCACAATGGTCCCTTCCGGGTTCCAGAGGGCCATCGGTTCGCCTGCGTTCTTTGTGTCCCAGAATGGGGCAATCTGGCTATACTCTGGCTGTCCTGCCAGAAAGGATTTTACCGTTTCTTGGATGCTCGTCATCTCACTCAACCGCTCCCTCTCTTTCTTCAATCGCTCCTCTTCTAGTTCCCTGCGGGCTTGATCCCTCGCCTCAATGGCCGCTTGTTCGAGACGTTTGGTTTCTATGATTTCTTTTGGCACCCAAACATTTTGAGAAGAATCGAATTCGAAACCGTTAGCCTGCAAGAAAGCGCGAATCCCTTCCTTGTATTTAGATTCAACAACCTCCTGCCGACGGGATTCCAGTAAAGACATCAACTCATTCCTGCCGTACCATTCCCCTTGAATTTGGGTGAACTTCGATTCGGTGTAAACCGCGATGACAGCTTGGGGGATCACCTCGGTCTTCAAACGCTCCCGTTCTTGGAGATTAGCGGATAAGGTGCTCTCCACATATTCATGGCGCGCTCGTTCACAATCCCTTTCGTAGACATGAGTCTTTATCTCTTTGGTGAAGTCCACCTCAGGCACCTGAAAATCATCGATCTTTAACCGACCGCGAGCATCGTACGTTACTCTCCCCGCGTGGCGATTTTGAACACGATCCATGACATCCACGATCTCCCCGGATTTCCAGAGAGCATACCTTGTCTCGGCGTCAGCCTGTACCTTTTCTACAGCCAGCAATGGGACTTTCTTGTCTACGTATTCTCTTACTAGTCGGTCAACTTCCTGTCGGACTTCCCCGTGTGAGCGAGTATTCTCTGGGACAGGAAGTGTTATGTCAAACTCTCGAGCAACGGATTCAATCGGAACCGCCTTTTCCACCACGGCCCGATACTCCGATTGGAGGTCAACAATATTTTTCCCCGAATTAGGCGGCGCGGCCATACCCTTCAAGAAGGGGAGTCCCATCGTTGCAACTGCAAAGACGATTATTGCGCGAATGTTTAATTTCATGATTTGAATTTCAGGCTAGAAGCCGTCAACTGATAGGAATTTTGCTTTCAGGGGGCGGAGCGGACGGGGGGAATTACTCGCCGTCGCTGGCCAGGGGCTCCGCCCCGCCGTGGTACGCCTTGTCCAACTGCCGCTTGCGGGCCAGCAGCGCCTCCAATGGACCGTCAGTTCCCTGTTCCATGCTCTTCCCTTTCCGGGTTTCCGGGCAAATTGCCAACATAGCGGCTGGCCCGTTGGTTGCCAGTCAGGCCAGCCGTCCCTGGGCCAGCGCCTGGGCCACCAGCCAGGGCAGCTCCGCCGGCCCGCGCTGGCCCTGGGCGTCCACGGCCCAGTCCCGGGCGCCGGCCCCCCGGATCGCCCAGAGCGACCCCAGGGACACGCCATTGCAGATGACGGGCGTCTCGACCAGCCGCCGGCCCGGCTTCCGTTGGCTCCGGGCAGGGGCCAGGTCCAGGAACCAGACGCGGCCATCCGCCCCCTCGACCCGGACTACCTGATAACGGATCCCGTCCCGCTGGATATGGACGATGATTGGACTCATGCCGCCTCCCGCCGTTGGCTAAAAAAGAACCCAGGTGATCTGCCCCCAGCCTTCCCCCCTCCCCCCTGCACACACCGGCCTCGCGGCCTGCGGTAGGGGGAGAGGGGGGTGGTGCGGACGGCCCGGCGGCCGCCCACTTGCTTTCACGTTGTTGGCCATCAGCGCCGGCCGTCACGGGCCCGGGCTCTGGATGCCAGGTCGCGGAGGGCCGCAAAAAGCCCTCCGTTGTCCGAGACCAGCGCCCGGTAGGCGCCAGCGCGACCAATCACCAGCAGCTCCCCGGTGCTGGTGGTCCGCACCGTGGCAACATCCCGCCCTGTGCGAACATCCCGGGCTATCCGGGAGGTGTGGTGGGGCGGCCCCCCACCATCGTGTGGATGGGGGCGGACCAGTTGAACTCGCGTGGGTTGCTCATGTGCTTCTCCTGCCCCGTTTGCTGGACGTGACCGGGCCTTGCGCGGGGACATGCACAAGGAGGCCGTGGGTGGTGAACTCGACTTCCGGCACCCCTGCCGCAAGCAGCAGGTATGCCGCGATCTGGCAGGCCACGAGGTGGCCCCGCACGGTGGTGTCCGCGGACACCCCCTCTTCCATCAGGCGGGGGAGCACCTCCGTCCGGAGGGCGGCCAGCACGCCCTCCAGGGGTGCCCGTGGCCAGGCTCCATAGCGGGAGAGGGGCTCCGCCATGCACAAGTTGGTCAGATCGACCTGCAGCGAGTGTCCGGACGGCGCCGTGGCCGGGCAGCGGGGCGGTGGCGGGATGTCCAGGGGGCCGCCTTCCACGACAACCAGCCGCAGGCCGCGTCCTTGCATCGCGGCCTCCCGGATGATGAACGACCCACCACGCAGCCACCCGACGCTGGGCCGTGCGATGAGGTTATGGGTAAGCCACTCCATCAGGCTTCCTGCGGCCGGTAGCCGGCCAACTGGGGATACTGCTCCAGCAGCCAATCCCAGTCCGCCGGGGAAATGCGGGTCATCCAGTCGGTGAGAACCGCCGGCATCACCGGCGGTGGATCGCCTGCGGGCGGCTGCCCGGCTGTCCGGCAGCAGACCAGTTGGGGCTGCAGCTCTAGCAGATGCCTCCAGTCCCGCTCCGAGAGCCTGCTCCACCACCGATTATGGACAGCCATCTCGGGGAAGTCGATGAGCAGATACACCCACTCACGGCCGGACAGCCGGGCATAGACTCCCGGCTGCCCAAAGCCATGCCGGCAAAGCGTCTGGGCCTGGTAGCTGGGCGGATCATCCGCCGCGGACCGCATCTCGTCTGCCGCCTTGTCGCGGCCGGCGGCCAACAGGGCATTGGCCGCCGCGAACACCAGGGTGTGCAGCTCTGCGTTGGACAGTGCATTCTGATTCCGCTTGGTCATCTTGGTGCCCTCCTTTTCGTTGGGGGTGGCGGCGGGCGTCCCATCTCCCCCTCCGGCGTCCGGCTGGACGCGGGCGAAGCGGACGCCTACAAGGAATATGCCAAGGAACGGGGCGGCTTTTAAGCCTCACCATGAGCCGGGGCCAGTCGGCTGGGCACGGGGTGGCCCCAGCGCCATGGCCTTGACGATCCGCTGCAGCTCCAGCCGGGCCGTATGGCCCATGCCGAAGTGGATGCGTGTCCGCCGGCCTGCGTCCACGTCCGCCACGAGGATCCGGCCCAGGCAGGCCGCGCAGGGGCAGTTGCCGGCCTGGGCCCCCAGCGCCAGGGCCTTGTTGATCCGCTGCAGCTCCACCCGGGCCGTGTAGGCCCAATCGGGCTGGATGGTTATCCGCCGGCCCGCGGCCACGTCCGCCAGGAGGGCCACGCCCAGGCAGTCCGCGCAGGGGCATTTGCCGGCCTCCGCCGGCAGGTTTGGGTTGTTCTTGTCTTCGGTCATTTTGTCAGTTCCATGGTCATCCGCCTTCCTTGGCTTTTCACATCCAGTTTTGCTTGCAGTGGCCGGCGCGCCTTGCTAGGAAGGCGACCCGGCATCCCATTCCGGCTTGTCCAGCCGCTTCCGGGCCTCCTCCTCCGCCAGCGTCGCCTGCGCCCGCCGGATCGCCCGGCGGGCCGGCTGGTCCAGCCCCCCGGCGCCGGCCAGCCAGCGCCAGCGGTCCGTGCCGGGCTGCCGCAGGGCCAGCAGCCAGCCCAGGCGCGGGTCAAGCAGGCCGTCCAGCTTCCGGCCCAGCCCGCTGTAGGCGCATTGGCCAAACCCGTCGCTTTCGGGGCCGGGCCGGCCCAGCCGCTCCGCCAGCCACCCGGCCAGCCACTCCGCCAGCCGGCGCCGCCACCCGCCTGCCGGGCGCTGCGGGAGGGGCATCTTCCCTTCCGCCAGCAGTTCCAGCGCCCGCTGGCAGCCGCCCTGGTCCAGCCCGTCGTGGTAGCAGGCCACCAGCGGCTCCTCCCGCTGGGGCGGCCGGCGCTCGAAGACCAGCAGCAAACGCTCGTCCGCATATTCGTCCATGGCGGGGGAGCAGGCCATCTCCAGCGCCGCCGTGCCGAGTTCGAGGAACGCCCCGTCGTCCAGGGGCTCCTTTGTCTTGTCCAGCCCATCCATGGGCACCTCCTTGCCAGCTTACTGATAGGAATTTTGCTTTCAGGGGGCGGATCGGACGGGGGGAATAACTCGGCCGGCGACACCTGGATGCGCACTCAGCCCTGCTCTTCCCCCCCGTCAAGCTCCGCCCGGACAGTTACTATCGTCATCCAAAGCCCCCTTTACCCAAAGTAGTCCTTGCAGGCCCGGATGATGCAGTACAGCAGATAGCAGGCCAGCACGGGCAGGGCCAGGGCTATTCCCGCCTTGACCAGCACCAGGACGATGGCCGGCATCAGCACGACGCACAAAGCCACGGCAACAATCGCGATGAACGTTCCCATGTCTTGCCTCCTTCAGCGGCCCCGCACCATGGCGGCCGTGACCAAATGACCCTTTGACTGATAGGAATTTTGCTTTCAGGGGGGGGGCGGACGGGGGGGATACGGGGGGGAGAGGGTGAAGCTGACCCCGAAATCGGCGATTCCGCCGGCGTGGCGGCGCCGCCGGAGAGGGTTCCGGCGGGGGAAAAGGGGCGGCGTGGGGCTTTGGGTGAGGTTTGGCATCTTCCCGGCCGGTTTTCGGGCGTACGGTTGCGGTTCCCACAGGTGACGCTGCATGGCGGGACTTTATCCTGCCGGAATCGGGGCGTCAAGCCCGTGACCTGAAATTATTCACCACAGAGGTCTCAGGGGGCACGGAGGACGCCGCGGAGTGCGGTTCATGAATCGCCCAGGTCAGTCGTACTCCGGTTTGGATTTTGGATTGCCGATTTTGGGTTGGGGATTGGGGAAGAACTGATAGGAATTTTGATTTCAGGGGGCGGATCGGACGGGGGGAATAAGACAAAATGCTGAGACTTGTGGTGACTGCCACTGTGTTAAGCAGAAGGACTGATCGCATGGTTTACTCCGGGGGGTTGATGGGATCTGAGGTGTCAGGGGTGAGGTCATCAGAGAGATCAGAGGCTCCTTTGGTAAGAAGTTCGCGAACGCGCAGCAGTAACCCGTGTGCGTAGCCACAATCGAAACGGCTGAGTGAGTGAAAAAGCGTTTGAGCGTTTGGGGGAGTGGCACCAGGGATCGCGGGTATTGAGGAGGCGTCTGGCGAGTTTAACGTAGCCAAGCGAAAAACCTCTTGGAAAATTGGTTCGCTACGTATTCCGTAGAAGCCTAAGGTGAGCGCGGCTTGGCGAGCATGTAAAAGGGCGGAATCTGCTTCGTCATCCTCCTTGGAGAGTTTATTGTTGGGGCCTTGTAACACACAGCGATAGTCCTGACGCAGGATACTCAAGCAGATCTCTTCCGCTAGTGAATAGTTGTACACTTCTGTTGCGAAGTGAGCACAGGCCAGTCGAATATTTAGCGGTTGGCCTTTCCCGGATAACTGTCGGGCAAGTGCCAAGTTTTCAATAGTGACATTCGCTTGAAGTCGCCCCGTAATGGCATTTCTGCTAAAAAACAACAACTCCAAGGAACGAACGTCATGCATTTCCACTGCTCGCTTGAGCAACAACGGACGATATCGATCTTGTTTGAATCCGTTTGAGTACAGTAACTTCTCTGCAAATTCGGCAAGTTTTTTGTCGTTGGGGCTAGCAGTTGCCGCAGCCTCAATCAATGTTAGCCATTCGTGGCATATCCCAGGCTGTGTCCATAGCAAGGAAAGCGAGCGGGGCCACTCCTTGATCAGACCGTCCTGATAAAGTTGTTGAACCAAGCGGGCCGAAGCGGGCGAACTCCCCAATATATAGGGATAAATTGTGGTCTCTGCTGGTTCGTCGGGATCCAGTCGATTGCCGGGGTTCGCGTTGGCCCCTGTTCGAAGCTTGGTAAGCAATGCGGCCATGTCTGCCTTGTTGAGTTCTTCAGCGCGTTTTTCGAAAGAGGCTTTGGCTGCTTGGTATTCCGCGTCAGCATTGTCTTGATTCTTCTTAACTATTTGTTTGATCCCACATAGATACGCCACCAGCAGACGGTCATATTGACTAACTGTAGGGGGGCGCGGGGTAGCCCCTAACGGGCCCCCCCCCTGCGGGACGCGCCATCTGGCCAAGTGCTGTATGGACAAGCACTCCCAAGCAGCCGATAATGACGGCGATTCGCTTCATTGCCATTCCTCGTCGCTAATGGTGACCACGCCGTCAGCATCAATTACTGATAGGAATTTTGATTTCAGGGGGCGGATCGGACGGGGGGAATAACATGCCGCGTCGCGTCAACTTTGTTTCCCTGGATGGAGATCGTTGGAAATGCACTGTTCATGTTGCTCCCGTCCTTTCCTTGGTTGATGTTTTGCTCTTTCTGTCCTGAAGGCACTACGATTTGCGTATGGCAGGATGGACACTCGACTGTCTGTCCGCGCACGGACTCGTCGCCCTCAAGAGACTGATTGCACTTCGGACACACGAACTTGACTTCCGACATCGCACTTCTCCTTTCTCTGAATGCCAACGGCGAGCGTGACCCTCGTTTCACCCGGCGTCCGCGCCGGGTGAAACGTAGTGGTCCGCGCTCTTGTTGGCGCTCTGTTTGTTTGCTCTAACTAATCCCTCGGGATGGGACGCATGCTGCCCATCGCTACGGTCACAACTGCAGTAGCCTGAAAATCATATGCTTAGAAACCGTCGTGTTGACACCCACGACGTCATTGTACACCTCATTCGTGGAGATAATGCTCTCAGAACTGTATTTCGCTTTTTCATATTCGATCTTGAACTCTCTTGCCGCAGTCAGGCAATCGACAATTCGTTCGGCGGTGTCTTCAGGTATTGGCTCGCTGTAGGCGTTTGGCTTTGAGGTGTCCGTGAGATACTTCGTCAACGGACTAAGAGACGGCGTTCCGATATGCAACAGCACATCTGCCGCGATGTTCCGAATCTTGTCGCTTGTATTGGAGAGAGACCGGATGAGTGTTGGCACAGTGAGAACGGCAAGATCTCTCAACTGGTATGCAATCTTATTGCGTGCGTGCCAATCCAGGTCGCAACTACTCCACCCTGTTCCTTCCCAGCCGATTGGATCAAACGCCGGTCGGTAGTTGAACTCGGCAAGCATTGCCTCTGTGCTCCGCGTCCGTAATTCCTCCGTAAGTTCATCACGCATCTCAGACAGCCGACTCCAATCCTTTTGGGCAATCACCATGTCAAGTCTCTGATCGACAGTCTCCGGACGCCATCCCCTCTTCCGCAAGGCTTCTGCTGCTTCTTTCCGTACGCCATCATCGGAGTCTCTCAGTGCCTTGATGAGGGGAAGCAATGAACGCTTATCTGGATGGGAGCCAAGCGCGATGGCAGCACATCTCCTAACGTGTGGTCCTTTATTGGCTAGGGCCTCCAGCAATGCCGGTACGGCTTGCGCCCCGATGCTTGCCAGTTCTTTGGCCAAGATCGTGCAGGCCAACTGGTTTGGTGAGTTCGTGAGTTGATCGAACAAGGGTTGAACAGCATCATTCTGGCCAATGACGGCGAGAGTGTGGGCTATTGTATGGAGGCGCTCGTGGCTGTCCGTGAAACGGACAATGTAATCGGGGTCGCCGCAATCCCGTGTTTGCGCGTTTACCAATGTCACCAAAGGTTCAATGGCGCGTTTGTCCCCGAGGGTTTCGAGTGCATGGGCACATGCCGCCTGCACGTCGGTATTGGTATCACGTAAGCACTGTATGAGGGCTTCCACGCTGCGTGCATCCTTCATGCCTGCAAGTGCCTGGGCTGACGAGACCCTCTTTTGCCAGTGTGCACTGCGAAGGCCACGAAGGTGCCATCGCAGCGAAAACGCGCGACCGATATTGTTCAGCCATGTCATAGGGGTGTCTCCATGTGCTCATTCTTACCCACTGTGCCGCATTGTCATTTGCGGTTCTGGGGCGCCCATCGGTGCGGGTGAGTCGCCGGCCCCGCAGGGGCGGGTCGTACTCGACCCGAGTGATGGGCCGCGCTGCGCGGCCCATAGCGCCGGTGGCTCACCCGCACCGATGGGGCCGACGCGCAGCGTCGGCCCCATCGTTACTCCTCAGGCGCGGCCTTTAGGACGTCGCCTGCAGGAGATTGTTCGAGGTCCGTTTTCGTCAGCTCAGCAATCCGCAGTCTCAATATGGTTTCAACTCCCTTGATCTCCCAGTTACTGATAGGAATTTTGATTTCAGGGGGGGGATCGGACGGGGGGGATACGGGGGGTGAGAGGGTGAAGCTGACCCCGAAATCGGCGATTCCACCGACGTGGCGGCGACGCCGGAGAGGGTTCCGGCGGGGGAATGGGGCGGCGTGGGGTTTTGGGTGAGGTTTGGCATGTTCCCGGCCGGTTTTCGGGCGTACGGTTGCGGTTCCCACAGGTGACGCTGCATGGCGGGACTTTATCCTGCCGGAATCGGGGCGTCAAACCCGTGACCTGAAATTATTCACCACAGAGGTCTCAGGGGGGCACGGAGGACGCCGCGGAGTGCGGTTCATGAATCGCCCAGGTCAGTCGTACTCCGGTTTGGATTTTGGATTGCCGATTTTGGGTTGGGGATTGGGGAAGAAGGACGCTGGCGGGGAAGCCGCGGCGGAGTGCTTGCGGGCAGCGGTTCCTCCTTGGGCGGGGGCGGCGGGGCGCGGGCTGGGGGTCGCGCCAGAGGCCGGTGTGGCGCAGGATCTTCTCGATGGCGGTGGAAGACCTGGCCTTCGGGGCTGACGTTGACGAAGCGTTCCAGGCTGAAGGGGCAGCGGGCCATGTACTGGACAAGGCGTTCGCTGGCGGCGGCGGGGGACAGATGAAGATGGCGCTTTCCGAGCCCACGCTGAAGCGTGAACTCCAGCGGGCGATCCTCGCCGCACTCCAAGGCGCGGCGACGGCGCGCGAAAGGGGGAAGGGGCAAGGGGCACAAGCGCCGCCACCCTCCCCCCCGCCCCCCGGCGGCGGCTCAGCGGACCGCCCGGTAATTCCGCGGGGCGCGCTGGACGATCCCCGCCGCCTCGGCCGCACCCCAGGCGGCGGGGACGACCAGGGACTCGCACCCGGCCTGGTCGCGGCGGAGCGGGAAGGTGGCGCGGACAAAGCCATCGACCACCAGCACGGCGGTGTCGCCAGCAGGGTCGTGGCAGGCTTGGAACCAGAGCTTGTGCCCCGTGCCGTCCAGCGCCAGCTTCAAGGCGGTAGGGCCGGCTTCGCCCTCCCCCGGCACCGCTTCCACGGCGGGAATGAAGGCGGAGGTCAGCACGGGGGACTGGAGGACGCGGTAAGGCTTGCCGGTGAAGTCGGCCAGCTCGTGGGTGGGCACGCCATCGGCGGTGCCGGCGGGGGCCAGGCGGTAGATCGCCAGCCAGTATTCGGCCCGGGGGCGGCCGCCCTCGGCCAAGGAACGGTTGCGGAGTCCGCAGCCCGCCAACAGCACGATGGCCCCAAAGCCGATGGCGATGGCCCGCCACGCGCCACCAATTGAAGCCAGCCGCCGGCCGCGCCCGTTCATCTCATTCCCCATACTTGCGGTAGAAGGTGGCCAGGCTGATGCCGAGGGCTTCGGCGGCCTTCTCCTTGTTGCCGCCGCACTGGTTGAGCACGAATTGGATGTAGTCGTGTTCCTTGGCCCGGAGAAAGGCCTTGAGGGAGACGCCGCGGAGCTGGGTGGCGGCGTCACTGGCGGCGGTGTCCTCCCGGGTGCCGGCGACCTGCACCTCGGGCGGCAGGTCGTTGATGGTGATCAGGTTCCCCTGGCAAAGGGCGCCGGCCCGGGTGAGCGCGTTCTCCAGCTCCCGGACGTTGCCCGGCCAGTCATAGTTCTTCAAGGCCCGGAACGCCTGCTTCTCGAGGGTGAGCCGCTTGCCTTCCCGCTCGTTGATCTGCCCCAGGAAATGGTTCACCAGCAAGGTCACGTCCCCGGGCCGGTCCCGGAGGGGCGGCACCTCGATGGGGATGACGCTGATCCGGACATGGAGGTCTTCGCGGAACTGCCCCGACTTGATCTTCGCCTCCAGATGCTCGTTGGTGGTCGCGATGATCCGGACGTCCACCGGCAGCGGCTGCGCCGCGCCCAGCGGCAGGATCGCCCGTTCCTGGAGGACCTTGAGCAGCTTGGACTGCATCCCCAGGGGCATGGAGCCGATCTCCTCGAGCACCAAGGTGCCGCCGCTGGCCTGTTCGAACAGCCCCTTCTTGTCCCTGACGGCCCCGTCAAAGGCCCCCTTGCGGAAGCCGAACAGCTCGGTCTCCAGCAAGGTTTCGGGCAGGGAGGCACAGTTGAGGAAGAGCAAAGGCTGTTCGGCCCGGCGGCTGGCGGCGTGCAACGCCTTGGCCACCATCTTCTTGCCGATCCCGGTCTCACCCATGAGCAGCACGGTGCTCTCGGTGCGGGCGACGCGCTCGACCAGCTCGTAGACCCGTTCCATCTTCTCGCTGTCGCCCACCATGCCGTAGTGGTATTTGGTGGTGCGGAAGCTCTCCTTCAGCACTTCGTTCTCGGCCAAGGCGTGCTCGCAGGAGAGGGCCCGCTGGACGGTGAGCAGCAGCTCGTCAATCTTGAACGGCTTGCAGATGTAGTCGAACGCCCCCTCCTTCATCGCCTCCACGGCGGTTTCCACGGTGGCGTAGGCGGTCATCATGATCACCGCGATGTGGCTCTGGATCTGGCGGATCTGCTGCAAGAGCGAGATGCCGTCCATCGGCTTCATCCGGATGTCGGAGATCACCAGGTCGAACGGCTCCTCGCCCAGCATTTTCAGCGCCGCCGTGCCGTCCCCGGTGGTCTTGACCTGGAACCCTTCCCGCTTGAGGAGCGCCTTGAGCACTTCGACGATGCTCACCTCATCGTCGACCACCAGGATCTTGGCCTTCGGCTCGGCTGCGTGTGGGCTGTTGTTGTCCATGGTGTGATGAAATCGTTTCCAATGAAGCCGCCACCCTCGATGCATCCTTCCATAAACTAAAAGCCGTGGCTGTTTTTACAAGTCGGATAGAAGCGGTGGACTTGCCCGGCCGCCGGCCCGGCCCAGGCCCGGTTTTCCCGGCCTGGCGGGCGAAACCCCCGCCCGCCAAAACCGGCGGCGGCCGAACCCGTGAGGCTCCGGCCGCCGCTGGCGTCAGGGGAAAAGATGGCACCGCTCACTTCGCGGCTTCGCCACCCGCGGGCTGGCTTTCCGGCCGGCCTTCCCGGTGCATTTTCTGGAGCCGCCCGCGGGTCTCGCCCCGCTGTTCCTCGCGGAACTTCCGCGCGGCCTCCCGCTGCTCCGCCTTCTGTTCGGCCGTGAGCCGTTCGCACTTCTCGATGCGCTCGCGCAGGGTCAGGCCCTTTGCGCCACGGCCTTCGCCACGTTGCCACCGGCCTTTGCCGTGAATCTCGCGGTTCTTGCCGCCCGGTGCCGGCTGTTCCTGGGTCGCCGGTGGTGCGCCGCCTTCAGCTTGGGCGAAGAGCGGCACGGCCGCCGTGGCCAGCAACGCCAGCAGGGCGGCGGGGAGGATCGCTGTCGGTTTCATGGGGGATTCCTTCTCGGGGCGGTTGCGAAGTCCGCACCGCCCGGACCGTCCGGCGGCGCGCCTTCAACCAAAAAACGCCCGCCCCAAACTTTTATTGCCCCCGCCGGCAAGGCGGCGGCGGGCGCCCCATCCCCGGTCCGGCTCAGTCCTCCTGGAAGTCGAGCACGCTCGGATCGTAGTCGGCCGGGGCCTGGTAGCCCAGCAGGTTCAGGCAGGTGGCGGCGATGGCGCTGATCCCCAGCCCGGTCCGCAGCTCCGCCGCGTACTCGCCCTTGCCCTCGGGGTCGTAGATGATGCAGGGCACCGGGTTGAGGGAATGCGCGGTCTTGACCTTCTTCACCCCGTTCTCGACCAGCACGGCGCCGTCCTTCTTGTGCTCGAACATGTCGTCGGCGTTGCCATGGTCGGCGGTCACCACCAGCACGCCGCCGGCCGCCGCCACCGCCTTCATGAGCCGGCCGAGCCCCAGGTCGACCGTCTCGACGGCGACCTGCGTCGCGGCATAGACGCCGGTGTGCCCGACCATGTCGCCGTTCGGGTAGTTCAGGCGGATGAAGTCGTGCTTGCCGGCGGCAATGGCCTTGACCACCAGGTCGGTGATCTCCGCCGCCTTCATCCACGGCCGCTGCTCGAAGGGCACCACGTCCGACGGGATCTCCACATACTCCTCCAGCTTCTCGTCAATCTTCCCCGACTTGTTGCCGTTGTAGAAGTAGGTGACATGCCCGTACTTCTGGGTCTCGGAGACGGCCAGGGTGCGCAGCCCGAGCGCGCAGAGGAACTCGCCCATGGTCCGGTCAATGGCCGGCGGCACCACCAGGTAGCGCTTGGGCACGTGCCGGTCGCCATCGTACTCCATCATCCCGGCGTAGCAGACCTGGGGCCGGCGGATCCGGTCGAACTTGTCGAAGGCGTCCTGCTCGAAGGCCGCCGTGATCTCCAGGGCGCGGTCGCCCCGGAAGTTGAAGAACACCACCGAATCGCCGTCGGCGACCGCCCCCACCGGCTGGCCGCCCTCGGCAATGACGAAGGCCCCCAGGTCCTGGTCGATCGCCCCGGTCTCCCGGCGGTAGGTCTCGATCGCTTCGCGGGCGCTGGCGAACTGCCGCCCCTCGCCGAGGACGTGCGTCTTCCAGCCGCGCTCGACCATGCTCCAGTCGGCGCCATAGCGGTCCATGGTGATGTGCATGCGGCCGCCGCCGGAGGCGATGCGGTAGTCGCAGCCGTCGGTGTCCAGCTCCCGGAGGAAGGCCTCGAAGGGCTCCACGTAGTCCAGGGCCGAAGTCTCGCCGACGTCGCGGCCGTCCAGCAGGATGTGGACTCGGATCCGCTTGACCCCCTCCGCCTTCGCCTGGCGGAGCATCGCCCGCAGATGGTCGATGTGGCTATGCACATTGCCGTCCGAAAGGAGGCCGAGGAAGTGCAGCGTCGAGCCCTTCGCCAGCACGTTGCCGGTGATCTCGCGCCAGCTCTCGCGCTGGAACAGGGCGCCGCCTTCGATGGATTTGCTGACCAGCGCCGCGCCCTGGTCGAAGACGCGGCCGCAGCCGATGGCGTTGTGGCCGACCTCCGAGTTCCCCATGTCGGCGTCGCTCGGCAGCCCCACGGCCGTGCCGTGCGCCTTGAGCCGCGTGTTCGGGCAGTTGCCGTGCAGCCAGTCCAGGTTCGGCTTCAGGGCGGAGCGCACGGCGTCGCCCTCGGCGAACTTGCCGTAGCCGACGCCGTCCATGATCACCAGCACGACCGGGCCGCGGCGGGGCTGGAAACGGGGCAGGCGATCCAATTTTTCCATGGCGAATCCATCCTCGAGGTTGCGGAAAATATGGGTTGGAAAGGGGAACTATAATCCCGCCCGCGGCGCCCGCGCCGGATTCCCCAGGCAGTTGACTTCCCCGCGTCCGGCGGTATCGTGGCGGGAAACCGCTCCCCGGAGGTGCGCCCATGATTGCCCCCACCCTTCTCGTCGCCCTGATCCTCCTCGCCGCCGCCGGCCTCGCTGGCCTCGTGGCCGTGGGGATCTACAACGGCCTCGTGGCCCGCCAGAAGCTGGTGGACAACGGCTGGGCCCAGATTGACGTCCAGCTCAAGCGCCGCCATGACCTCATCCCGAACCTGGTGGAGACGGTCAAGGGCTACGCCGCCCACGAGAAGGGGCTGCTGGAAAACGTCACCCGCGCCCGCTCCCGCGCCCTGGACGCCCGCACCGAAGGCGTCGGCGCCCAGATCCAGGCCGAGACCGCCCTCGGCGGCGCCCTGCGCGGGTTCATGCTCCAAGTCGAAGCCTATCCCCAGCTCCGCGCCAACGAGAACTTCAAGGCGCTCCAGGAAGAGCTGACCTCGACGGAAAACCGGATCTCCTTCGCCCGCCAGAACTACAACGACAGCGCCACCGTCTACAACACCGAAATCTGCCTCTTCCCCAAGAACCTCATCGCCGGCCTCTTCCACTTCCGCCCGCGCGAACTCTGGCAGATTGCCGCCGCCGAGCGCGAAGCCCCGCCCGTCAAGTTCTGACCGGAACCATTCGGCATTCGAAAATCGGCATTCGGCATTCGGCCTTCGGCATTCGAAAATCGAAAATCGGCCATGCCCCCACCCGCCCCCACCCCCATCCCCAAACGCCGCGCCGTCTTCCTCGACCGCGACGGCACCCTGATCCCCGACCATGGCTACCTCGCCACCGTCGAGGGGGTGAACCTGCTGCCGGGCGCCGGAGAAGCCCTGCGCCGGCTCCACGACGCCGGCTTCCTGCTGGTGCTGGTCACCAACCAGTCCGGCATCGGTCGCGGCTATTTCAGCCGCGAACTCCTCCACGCCCAGCACGAACGGCTCCAGGAACTGCTCACCCCCCACGGCGTCCCCCTGGCCGCCATTGACTACTGCCCGCACCTCGCCGCCGACGCCTGCGACTGCCGCAAGCCGCAGCCGGGAATGCTGCGCCGGGCCGCCGCCGCCCTCGCCCTCGACCTGCGCCACTCCTTCATGGTCGGCGACAAGGAGAGCGACGTGGCGGCCGGGCACGCCGCCGGCTGCCGCGCCGTCCGCATCGGCGAGCCCGGCACCGCCACCGCGGCCGAGACCCTGGCCGCCGACCTGGCCGCCGCCGCCGCCGCGATCCTGGCCGCCGCCGGGCCGGACCTTCCCTGACCCTGCCCCTGGCGTGCCGGCCGCCGCCTTTTCCAGCTTGGCGGCGTTTTTTTTGGACTGGCTGGTTGACAACGGCCGGTCCGAGTTATATACTTGCCCCATTGCGTAAGAGTTACACGACCTTACGCCGCCGGCCGCCGCCACGGCGCGCCAGCCCAGCCCAACCCAACCCAAACCGGATCGCAACCGTGCCGCGGCAGCGGCAAAAACAGGAGAGGACGATGAACCTGACCCTCAACACCCACACCAGGAGGCAACCCATGCCACGCAGGACGACGACGACACCCTTGAGACTGGGATTGGTGGCGGCCAGCGCCGCGCTCGCCACGGCGGGCTTCGCCGCGGCGGCGACTTTGACCTGGGACATCGCCGGCCCCACCGACACCTGGTCGCTCACCACCGGCAACGCCAACTGGCTGCCCGGCCCGGTCGAGTGGACCGACGACAACGCCGCCGTGTTCGACGCCGCCACCGGCGAAGCCATCACGATCTCCGGCACGGTCAGTCCCACTTCCGTCACGGTCGGGGCCAACGACGGCAATTGGAGCTTCACTGGTTCCGGCTCCATTGGCGGTTCGAGCACGCTGACCAAGAGCGGCACCGGCACGCTGACCATCTCCACCGCGAATACCTATAGCGGGACAACCACGATCAGCGCCGGAATCCTGAACATCCAAAATAACACGGCCTTGGGCAGCACCGCTGGAAGCACCTCGATAACCAGCGGCGCCGCGCTCCAACTTCAGGGAGGCATTACCGTCACGGGCGAAACTCTCGCGTTAAACGGCGCGGGGATTTCCAACGGTGGTGCGCTGCGAAACATCAGCGGCAGCAATGAGTGGGCGGGCACCATTAATGCCCAAGCCGGAGGCATCGGTTCGCGTCTCAACGTCGATGCCGGCTCGCTCACGCTTAGCGGCAGCTTGATCGTAAACGGCAGCGGGGCCAGCTTTAACATCACGAACAACGGCACGCTGACCATAAGCGGCGCAATCTCCGGGGCAACAGGCGGATTCAGCGTCGGCGGGACGGGGACAACCGTGATTTCCGGTGCCAATACCTTCGGTGACAGCACGCACGGCATGACGATCAACAACGGGGCAGCGACGGTTCGTGTAACCGATTCGACTGTCTATGGAGCAGGCAACCAAACCATTACGACAAATGGTCTGGGTAACAGCAGCAATATTGTCACCTTCGGCGCCAATACCGGCAGCAGCATCTTGCAGCTCCGTGCCAACGGGCAGAACGACTCCAGCAGCCAAACGCTGACCTATGGCAACAATCTGGTCATCAGTGGTGCCAGCGGTGTCAATGGCACGATTGACGTGGACCGGGAAAGCGGCACGGGCACCAACAAGACTCTTGCTCTTGGGAACGTCACCACCGGCGCGAACGGCGGCACCCTGCATGTCACCGGCGCCAATGGCTACAGCCTGGCCGTGGGCGCCGTCACCATCGGCGGCAACTCGAAAACTGCCAAGTTTAACCCGACGACAGCCAACCTGACCATCGCCAGCGTGACCAATACCAGTGCCGGAACGGGCGCAAATAGGCTTCTCTTGGACGGCACTTCCACCGGCAGCAAGGTCACCGGCGTCATCAGCGACGGCACAACCTACGCGACCAACGTGCAAAAGGACGGCGCCGGCACCTGGACGCTCCAAGGGAACAGCACCTACGATGGCACCACGTTGGTCAACGTGGGCACGCTGGTCGTCAACGGCGACAACTCCGCCGCAAACGGGGCGGTCACCGTGGCCAACACGGCCACCCTGGGCGGCTCCGGCATCATTGGCGGCGCGACCACCGTCAACAGCGGCGGCAAGCTCGCCCCCGGCACCAGCCCGGGGACCCTGACCTTCAACTCCAACCTGAGCCTCACCGGCGGCGTCGGCACCGCGGGCGCCACGGCGATCTTCGAGGGCGGCGACCTGGTGGACGTCAATGGCACGCTGACCCTGAACGACGGCTGGAACCTGACTCTGACGACCGGCTACCAGGACGGCGGCACGACCACGTTGTTCACCTACACGACGGCGGGCGGAACGCTGGATCTCACCCCGGACTTTGACATCACCGCCCTTGGGTTCACCCCCAGCGGCACGCTGACGTTGACGGACACAGGCTCGTCCATCGTGCTCAATGGCATCTCCGTCGTCCCCGAGCCGGCGGCGCTGGCGCTGCTCTGCCTCGGCGCGGTCGGGCTGCTCCGCCGGCGGAACGGCTGAGTGAATTCTGTTGTCCACGGATTGCCCGGATTGACACCAAACCCAGTCGTGGAAATTCGTGGAATCCGTGGATTCAACCCCAAGACCGAAAATGAAAAGCCGCCCCAAATCCATCTACGACCTGGCGAAAATCACCGGCGTCTCCTACGCGACGGTCAGCCGGGTGCTGAACAGCCGGGGGCGGACTTCGCCGGAGACGCGCCAGGCCGTCCTGCGGGCGGCGGCCCAGTACAACTTCCGCCCCAGGCTGAAGGCGCGCAAGACGACGGTGGCGCTGTTCATTGACGTGCATGACGGCGCCCGCCAGCACTACATCCCCGCCATGCTCTCGGCCCTGGTGGAGCGGCTCTCCGGCCATGACGTCGCCATCGAGATCTTCACCAAGTCGAACCTGGACCAGTTCCGGGAATGCCATGCCGACGCCGTCCTGGCGCTGCCCTGGAACGACGCGGTGAAAGAGCTTCTCTGCCGGCTGGAAAACCTCCCGAAGCTCGTGGTCAACTATCCGGGGGTGGACAGTTGCTCCACCGTGGCCAGCAACCATGAACAGAGCGGGCGGCTGGCGGCGGAGCACCTGCTGGCGCATGGGCACCGCCAGGCGGGGATCATCGTGGCCAGCCGGGACTGGGGCAATATGCAGCGCGTCGCCGGCTTCCAGCAATTCTACCGGGAGCACGGCATCGAGATCGGCTCCAGGCTCTGCGGCTCCCTGTGCAGCAATTCGCCGCTGCTGGTGGTCAACCAACTGCTGGCCCAGAAGCCGACCGCGATCTTCATCGGCATGGAGGACGCCGTCATCGAGATTTGGAACATCCTCAAGGCGCTGAAGCTGGAAATCCCCGGCGACCTCTCCCTCATCTCGATGGAGAACAAGGTCTACTCCAAGTTCCTCTCCCCCCCCATGACCACCATTGACCAGCAGTTGGAAACCGTGGCGGAAAAGGCCGTGGCGCTGATCATGCGGAAGCTCGCCGCCAGCGACGCCACTCCGGAAGAGGTCCTGGTCGACAACTTGTTGATCGAGCGGCAGTCCGTCCTGCCGCCAACCCCGGGCGCCACCGGCTGATGGAACCGCGACTCGACATCTCCCGCCGCCGTGGCTTCACCCTGATCGAGCTGCTGGTGGTGATCGCCATCATCGCCATCCTGGCGGCCCTGCTCCTCCCCGCCCTCGGGAAGGCCAAGGACGCCGCCAAGCGCATCGGCTGCGCCGGCAACCTGCGCCAGCTTGGCATCGCCCACGCCCTCTACATGGGCGACTGGGACGGGCTCCTTGCCCACAGCACCATTGACGACTATGCCGGCGACTCCAACAAGGGGCACCGCTACAGTTGGGCCAACAAGCTCGCCCCCTATCTCGGCTATTCCTACAGCGACTTCCGGGTCTACGAGTTCGCGGCGATGCCGAAGCTGCCCGGGCAGCAGGGCAACGTCTTCACCTGCCCGGAGAATCCCGGCGGCTGGGCGCCCAACCCCACGCTGTGCGCCCCTTCCTTTTCGATCAATGCCTATCTCGGGACGCTGACCGGCGCCGGCTCCGCCTATTGCCAGTATCCGGCCTATCCGATCACCAAGTTCAGCCGGCCCGAGGGGAAGGCGTTCCTCTTCGATGGGCGGGGTGAACGCACCCGGGTTTCCGAGTTCCACACGCTCAAGGATGGCACCAACCAGGCCCACGTCTACCCCCGCCATTCCTCCCGCTACACCAACGTGCTCTTCCTCGACAACCATGTCTCCCACTACCTCTCCCCACCCATCCCCGTCCTGGTGGTCGTCAACGAAGCCTACCGCTGGCTCAACGCCGACTACCCCCCGCCCGACAACCTCTGATCCCCAACCCGCATGACCGCCATCGCCATGAAACGCTTCCATGCCTGCTGCCTGACGGCCCTGCTTGGCCTTGCCGCCCTGCCGGCCGGGGCCGCCCCCGCCGCGGCGACATCCCTTTCCCAGCCCCAGCCCGCGCCCGGCAAGGCCGCGAACCCGCCGTGGAACCTGGCCCGCCTCGGGCCGCCGCCGCGGACCTGGCCTGCCGATGGCTACCGTGCCGAAGGCTGCCGGCCGATCTTCTTCGAGGGGCTGCCCTTCCAAGGCAAGCCGACCCGCGTCTTCGCCTGGCTGGGCCTGCCCCCGGCCGGCGCCGGGGGGAAGGTGCCGGGGATCGTGCTGGTGCATGGTGGCGGCGGCACCGCCTATGCCGAGTGGGTGCAGCTCTGGAACGCCCGCGGCTACGCGGCAATCGCCTTTGACCATACCGGTTGCGTGCCGGTGAAAAATGCGGCCGGGACCGGCTGGCAAAGGCACCCCGACGGCGGGCCGTTCATGGGGGCGACCAACCAGGTCAAGCAGCCGCCCGCCGACCAGTGGATGTACCATGCCGTCGCCGACACCATCCTGGCCACCTCACTGCTGGCCTCCCTCCCCGAAGTGGACGCCGAGCGGATCGGCATCACCGGCATCTCCTGGGGCGGGGTCGTCACCTGCATCGTCGCCGGCCTCGATTGTCGCCTGAAGTTCGCCGCCCCAGTCTATGGCTGCGGCTACATCTCCGGCGACGACCACGACGGCTCCCGCTTCGTCGGCATCAAGGAGCCAATGGCGAAGGTGGATGCCTGGCGGGAGCTGTGGGATCCGCTGCACTACCTCCCCGCCGCCACGCTGCCGATGCTCTGGCTGGATGGCACCAACGACTTCGCCTTCACGTTGCGGGCCGTGCAGTCCTCCTACCGGGCGGCGGCGCACTCCCCGCACACCCTCTCCACCCATGTGCGGCTGGTCCACGGCCAGAAGCCGGGGGCGGCGCCCGAGGAGATCCGGGCCTTTGCCGACAGCATCGTCAAGGGCGGCGCCCCGCTGGCGAAGATCACGGGGCAGGGAGTCGAAGGCGGCACGGCCTGGGTGGAGCATCAATCCGAAATCCCGATTGTGTCCGCCACGCTGAACTTCACCCGCGACGAGGGGAAATGGCAGGAGCGCAAGTGGGAAAGCCTGCCGGCGACGATTGACGACGCCCGCCGCCGGGCAAGCGCCAGCCTCCCGGAAGACGCCACCGCCTGGTTCATCAGCCTGACCGACAAGCGGAACTTGGTCGTCAGCAGCGAACACCAGACCTTGCCGCCACCGGCGGACAATTCCCCATAACCCAACCCCGTTGCCCGGAGAACCCACCATGGACAGCCGCCGCCTCTTCCCGTTTGCTCCCGCCAAGGCCAGCACCGCCCTCCTCAAGGGATGGACGCTGGCGACGCTGCTGCTGGCTTTTTCCGCGGCCGGCCGCGCCGGGGCCGGGGAGTGGCAGACGGCCATCGAGGACAGCTTCACCGTCGGCGCCGACCGCCCCGCCGGCAGCCCGCTCGCGGGTTCCATGACCGAGAAAGGGGAACGTGTCTGGCGGACGAAGGGCAATGCCGCCCTGTTCGTGCTCACTCCCGAAGGGCAGGTCGGCAACGGCAACATCAACGGCGGCAAGATGGTCGCCTTGCTCGACTGCGTGCCGGACGCGGGGTATCAGGAAATCAAGATCGAGGCGGACATCCAGCCCGGCGCCGCCCAATGGCTCGGCATGGGCTTTTCGAAGGGCGACGACCTGTTTTGGAGCAAGGAGACGCCCGGACAGTTGTGGCTGGTGATCACGAAGGGCGGGCAGGCGCAGATTTTCGCCAATGCCACCGCCACCATGCTGAAAGGCGTCAAGGCGGAGGAGTACGGCTTTGATCCGGAGAAGCCCGTCCATGCGGAGATTCTCTACAACCGCCCAGCCAACGCCGTCACCGTGACGCTCAACGGCCAGAAGGTGCTGGATGCCCGCGCGCTCGGCGATTTCCAGCCCGACATCAAGACCGCCGGCATCATGGATAATTTCCCCCAGCCCAACGATCCGAAGATGCGGCTGGACAATTTCACGGTGTCGGTCCGGACGGGAGCGGCGGCGCAATAAACATGAAGAAAAGGAGTGTTTTTTTGAAAACGCTGAACTTTCAGTTTCGGAATTTGCTGGCGGCGGCGCTTTTGCTGGCGCTGCCGGGGATTGCGCGCGGCGCGGGCTGGGAGACGGTGGTCGAGGACAGCTTCACCGTCGGCCCCGAGCGCCCGGCGGACAGCCCGCTCGCGGGAAGCACGACCGAAAAGGGCGCGCGCGTCTGGGTGACCCGGGGCAACGCCGCGCTGTTCAAAATCTCGCCGGACGGCGCCGTCGGCAACGGCAACATCAATGGCGGCAAGATGGCCGCCTTGGTGGACTGCGCCCCCGAGGGGGATTTCCAAGTCAAACTGGAAGCGGATCTCCAGCCGGGCGGCGCGCAATGGCTGGGGATGGGCTTTTCCAAGGGGAAGGACCTGTTCTGGAGCAAGGAGACGCCCGGACAGTTGTGGCTGGTGATCACGAAAGCCGGCCAGGTCCAGATTTACGCCAATGCCACCGCCACCATGCTGAAAGGCGTCAAGGCGGAGGAGTACGGCTTTGATCCGGAGAAGCCGACCCATGCGGAGATTCTCTACGACAAGCCGGCCAACGCCGTCACCGTGACGCTCAACGGCCACAAGGTTCTCGACGGGCATGCGCTCGGCGATTTCCAGCCCGACATCAAGACCGCCGGCATCATGGATAATTTCCCCCAGCCCAACGATCCGAAGATGCGCGCGGACAACTTCAGGGTCTCGCTCCAGAACGGCAGGCTGGCGGAACCGGTCGTCAAGCCATGGTCCGGCAAGCCCGCCATCCTGGTTGATTCCACCGCGGTCAAGGCGACCAATCTTTCCTGGGGCCAGCCCAAGAGCGGCGCCGCCGGGCTGACCGTTGACCTTCGCGCGGAAAGCAGCATCGAGCCGAGCGCCCCGTATTTCGCGGAATTCGCCTTTGACATCACCCCGGCAACGGCGGGGGAATATGACGCCTGGGCGCTGGTCTTCGGCACCGGCGACGTGCCGCACCTCTCGGCCTGGGCTTGGAGCTTCGACGGCGCGCCCCCGCGGGAAGGCAAGGCGCTGGAAGGCTCGCTCAAGGGCATGCCGTGCTGGGTGAAGTTCGCCAAGGCGGACTTGAAACCGGGCGAACACTCGCTGCGCTTCACCGTCACGAAGCGCCGCTCCTTCCCCGACGACGCTTACCTCTTTCATCTCTACAAGGTCATCCTGGCGCCGGCCGGCGAGGAGTTCAGCCCCGCCAGCGACGACATTGATCTCGGCTTCAATCCGCAGGGCAATCAGGCCGTTGGTGCCGGGAAGGGCGCCGCCGGGCCCGGGCCGGCCTCGCCACCGGGCCGGACGGTGCTGCTGCGCGGCGGCATTGCCGATCCGGTCCGGCTGGCCGTCGATCCCCAGAAAGTCCTGCCGCCGGTCGAGCCGGTGTGGCGGGACCTCAGCGAGGGCGGTGTCGAAACCGGCGGCGATTTCCTGATTCCGGAATTGGTCAAGCCCCTGCGCCCGCGGTTCTACCGCAAGTGCCACGTGCTTTCCCTGGCCAAGGTGACGCGGGGCGCGGACGGCAAGCTGGCCTATGATTTCAGCGAATCGCTGGCCGTGGTCAGAGCCATGCGCGACGCCGGTGCCGAGCCGATCATTGACCTGGCCAATCCGCCGGGGGTCATTCGCCTGGATAAAAAAAACAAACCCATTCCGGCCGCCCAATGGGCGAGCAGCGAAAAGTTCCAAAGGGAATGGCGGGAGACCGTCACCGCGTTCCTCCAGGCCCTCAAGGACAACAAGCTGAGCGTCAACTATTTCACCAGCTACAACGAGCCGGAGTTTTCACCGCTCAAGGCGCCCCCGGCTACCTCGATCATGATCTGGCGCGTGGCCGCCCAGGCGGTGAAGGACTTCGAGCCGAAGCTGAAGATGGCCGGCATGGAGTTCGGCAACGCCAAGTCCGGCATCTACCAGGCATTCCTCGATGAGATTGGGAAGAACCCCAAGAACCTCGACATCTTCAGCTTCCATCAATACAACTCCACCTCCGGGCGCCAGGCCGCGGAAATCAAGGACCTGCGGGCGGAACTCGACCAGCGCGGCCTTCAGCGCGTGAAGATCGCGGTGGACGAATGGGGCGTGGTCAGCAGCGGTCAGGTGTATCACCGGGCGACGACCAGCGCCGCCACCTACAACGCCTCCAACATCAAGGCCATGGCCGAAGCCGGCCTCGACATCGGGGGGTTCTTCTGCTTCCGCGACTATCCCAACCCGGGCTGGAAATGGGGCATGATCACCGGCGACGGCTACCTCAAGCCTTCCTATTGGGGCCATTGGCTCTGGGCGCAGTTGCCGGAACAGAACGACCGCCTCGCCGTGGCCGGCGAAAACGACCGCGTCCAGGCCATGGCGTTCCGCGACGGAAAGGGGATCGCCATCCTTGTCTGGTATGACGCGCCGGAGAATTCCCCGATCCGCGACGTGTCCATCAATCTCGCCGGCGAGCAATGGGCGGGCTACACGGTGACGCAGTGGCAGTTGGATTCGATGCGCCACATTGGCTACATCCCGCCGGGGGCGCCCGTGGAGCTGCCGTATTCCGTCAAGTCGGAAAAATTCAAGGCGCCGGCCACGCCGGCATTTTCCTTCCAGATGCTTCCCGCCTCGATGCGGCTGATCAAGATACAGCCGCTGGCGGAAGGGCAGGAACCGGTGCCGCCGCGGCCCCTCCTGCTGGACAACGAGAAGCTGAGCACCGGCAAGTTCCGCGCCCTTCAAAAGGGGGGAAACCCATGAGCCGGGACGCCTGCCATGAACCCGCCCGCCGGACGCCCGTGACGGGCGATGCAGACGTCGTTGTCTGCGGCGGCGGCCCGGCGGGCGTGGCCGCGGCCATCCGCGCGGCGCGGCATGGGGCGAAAACATTGCTGCTTGAGGCGCAGGGCTGCCTGGGCGGGATTTGGACCTCCGGCCTGCTGGGCTGGATTCTCGACCATGAAAACAAGCCCGGGCTGATGCGGGAAATCCGGGAATCCCTGCGGCACCGGCGGTTGACCCACGTGATCACCGAGTCCAAATCCGGGCGCGAGGCGGTCGAGGGCCGGGTGTTCATCGACTGCACCGGCGACGGCGACCTCGGCGCGCTCGCCGGGTGCGGCTTTGACTTCGGCCACCCCGAACCCGGGCGGACCCAACCATCCCACGGCGGCGGCGCACGGGATTCACGCCCTGGAAATCTTCGCCATTATCCGGGCCGCCCTCCAAACCACAAACCATCACTGAGACACCATGAACCTGTACGGCCACTTCACCGACGACGGCAGCGGCTTTGTCCAGACTGACCCGCGCTCGCCGCGCCCCTGGACTACCTTCCTGTGGAATGAATCGTTCATCGCCTCCTGCACCCAGGCGGGGCAGGGCTACGCCCTCTCGCAGGATCCCCGCGGCCACCGGCTGGACCTGCACGCGGGACGCGCCCTCTGGATCATTGACCTGGAAAGCGGCGAACGCTGGACGGCCCTCGGCCTGCCGCTGCCGCCCACGGACGAGCCCTTTTCCTGCCTCCACGCCATCGGCAAGCTGTCGGTCACGCGCGAACATGCGGGAGTCCGCAGCCGGCTGGAAATCGGCGTGCCCGAAGCCGGGACCTTCGAGCTGTGGCACCTGACGGTGGAAAACCTGGGAAGGCAGGCCCGCCGCCTGCGGGTGGTCCCTTTCGTGGATTGCGCGGTCGGGGGCGGCTTTCCCGCGGGAACGGCCGGCCGTTCCCGGGCGGAATGCCGGGGCGCGACGGTGGCCGACATCGTCCGCACCGGCTCGCATCTGGCGCATTTCACCGACGGCACGGTGCATGGCGCGTTCCTGCTCATGGACCGCCAGCCGTCGAACTTCGACACCCGCCGCGCCGCGTTTGTCGGCCCGTATGGCAGCGTGCAGGCTCCGGAGGCGCTGGTGGCGCACGGCGGCTGCACCGGCTCGTTATGCGATTATGAACGCCCGATCCTGGCCCTGGAAACGGAGCTGGCCCTGGCGCCGGGGGAAAAGGCGGATTTGGGGATGGTGACTGGGTTGTTCGCCACCGAGGAAGAGCTGCGGCGGGCGGCGGCCTTGGACGTGCCGGCGGAATTGGAACGGGCGCGCCTGGCGGCGGTGCAGCGCTGCGGCGCCTGGCGGGTGGAGACTCCGGAAAAGGCGGTGGATTCCTTCCTCAACGGCTTCCTCCAACACCAGCTCCGCCTCAACGCCTCCTGGGCCCGGGTCTATTACAACGGCATCCGCGACCTGGCCCAGGACAATGCCGCGCTGGCCATCCAGGACCCCGCCGCGGCCTGGAAGAAGTTCAAGCAGGTCCTGTCGTTCCAGTACGCCAGCGGCTACGCCCCGCGGGCCTGGATCGGCGGCGGGGTGGTGGAACAGGAGTATGCCGACTCGCCGGTGTGGCTGCCATTGGCCGCGCACGCCATCGTGATGGAAACCGGCGATTTGCAGTTGCTGCGGGAAGAAGTTCCCTTCCACGACGGGCCGGCCGCCCCGGTCCATGAACACCTCCGGCGGGCGCTCCGCCACCTTTGGAAGGACCGGGGGGCGCACGGGCTCTCGAAAATCCACCGCGGCGACTGGAACGACCTCCTGAACGCGGCGGGAAGGCGCGGCCAGGGGGAAAGCGTCTGGCTCTCCCAGGCCCTGTGCGTGGCGCTACATGACTTCGCCGAGCTGGCGGCAGGCGCGGGGCAAAAGGCGGACGCCGCCTGGGCCCGGCGTTGCCGCACCACCCTGCTGGAAGCCATCCGCCGCCAGGCCTTCGATGCCAGCCACGGGGTCTTCCTCCGCGGCTTCACCGATGACGGCCTGCCCCTGCACGCCGCCGATTCCGCGGAAGGCATTGACCTGATCGTCCAGGCCTGGGGCGTCCTGAGCGGCGCGGTCGAGGGTGCGGAGGCGCGCCGCCTGCTGGAAGCCATGGAACGGCGGCTCGAACTGGAGCAGGGCACGCTGACCATGGAACGCGGCTTCGACCACTACCGCCCGGAGATCGGCTTCCTCAGCGCGACCCGCCCCGGCTGCAACGTCAACGCTGGCTTCTACCAGCACGCCGCCGCCTTCGCCGTCGTGGCCGACTGCGTGGCCGGCCGCGGCGACGCCGCCTGGCGCCGGCTGCGGAAGCTCCTGCCCTTCACCCCGGAACGCGGCTTCATCCACGGCGAGCCATTTGTCGTCAACAACGCCTATTACGGCCCGGCTTCAGGCTACCGCCAAGGGGAATCGGAGATGGGCTGGCTCACCGGCACCGCCGGCTGGATCGTCCGGGCGGTGACGCAGCACATTTTCGGAGTGAAGCCGACCTTGGCGGGGCTGACGCTGCTCCCCTGCCTCCCCTCCGGCTGGAAGCAGGCCGCGATCACCCGCCGTTTCCGCGGCGCCACCTACCGGATCGAATATCGGCAAGCCGGCCGCGGCAAGGAAAGCGCCGGGCGGGAAGTGTGGGTGGACGGCACCGCCTGGGACGGGCCCGTCCTGCCATATTCCCCGGGCCGGGAGTTCCACGTGTCGGTGTCGTGCTGAACCGCCGTTGCCTTTCGCGCCGTCTTTGGACGCGGCCTTCGCTTGGTTCCTCTTTCCGTTCCCGGTGCATGGCAATCGTGCCGGCCGGCTGAGCCGCAACGGAAAGGGGCGGAGTTTGCCGCTCCCGGCGGGCTCCGTTCGGGGTTGCCACTTCCTTGCTTGGGCGGTACATTGTCCGACATCGCAAAACATCGTTCACCATAACGGAACAAACATGGTCCAGTCCGTCAACAAGGCGCTCACCCTGCTCAACACCGTCGCCAGCCACGGCGACTGGATCGGCGTCCGCGAACTGGCGCGCCTGACCGGCATGAAGCCGCCCACCGCCCAACAGTTGCTCAAAACCCTCCAGGCCCGGCAATACCTGGAATTTGACGAAGATTCGCGCCGGTATCGCGTCGGCTTGGCGGCGGTGTTTCTGGGGCGCGCCGCCGACCTTCCGGCGCGGCTGGGCGACCTGGCCCGGCCGCACGTGCAGGCGCTCTTCCGGGAGTTCGGGGAGACCACCGTGGCCCTGGCCTGCGACCGCGGCGCCTTCCAGTGCGTCTGTTCCCGCACTTGCGAAAAGGAGTTGTCAACTTCGGTGCCGCCGACGGGGGAGTTGGCCGATCCGCACCTCATGGCCTGCGGCCAGGCGCTGCTGGCTTGGCAGGACGTCGGCACCATTACGGCCTACCTCCAGGCCCGGCCCCGGCATGCGGAAATCGCCGGGCTTGAACAGCGGCTGCGCGCCGTCCGCGACGCCGGTCATGCCGAGTTGACGGACTACAACCGGAGCGGGGTGGCGGCCTTCGGCGTTCCGGTGTTCGACGCCGCGGGGCGGGGGATCCTCGCCTTGGGGATCAGTGTGCCGCTTTCCAGGTTCGACGTCACGCTGGGCAAACAGATCGTCCGCCGGATCGTGGCGGCGGCACAGGCCATGAGCCGTTCCCTGAAAGAAACTGGACACCGAGAGGATCCCAGAGATTGAAAGCTGAACGCCCCAACATCAACCGGCTGCTGGCGGCGTTCCGGCGGCAGAAACTTGACCGCGTCCCGAACTTCGAAGTCTGGATCGGCCCCAGAAGCATCGCCCATTGCCTGGGGCGCGCCAGCTACGACCTGGACTTTTGGACCATGCCGCCGGCGGTCATTCCATACTGGCTGGAATGGGGAGTCGAGGCCTGCCATCCCCTGCAGTCCGGGGCGAATGACATCTATGCCTTCAAGGCGAAATATGGCGACCGCCTTTGCCCCGTCGGCAACATCAGCGTCGCCCTTCTTTCCTCCGGGACTGCCGATGAAGTCCGCGCCGACACGCGCCGTCACATCGAAGCCCTGGCCAAGGACGGAGGCTACGTGGTCTGCTCCGACCATTCGATTGTCGCCAGCGTCCTGCCGGAGAATTTCCTGGCGATGGTCGCTACGGCCCATGAGTTTGGCCAGTATTGAACCGGAGGGTCGAAGATGAAGTTGGCGAATGTCAATCTTGAAATGAGCCTGAAGCCGTTCACCGACACCGCCGCGGCGACCCAGGAGGCCGTCCTGGACCGGCTCTTCCGCCAATGGCGCGAGCTGACCGACCGGGCCGAGGCCGTCTCCGTCATGCTCTGGGCCGCCGACGGCTCGGAAATCCTGGACTACAACCGCAACCCCGCCGCCACCTTCGAATGGGCCAAGTGGATCGGCGTCGCCAACCCGCGCTGGGGCGGGACCAGCCCGAGCGATCCGGAGGGGCTGGGCATCCACAAGCACCCCTATCCCTACATGGAAAACCCGCCGGAGTTCACCTACGCCTGGCTGAAGGGGCTCGTGGGGAAAATCAAGGCGCGCACCGCAACCCTGGGCAAGCCCGTCCGCGTCATCGCCACCTTCGACCCCGGCCCGGAGTTCGCCAAGTCCGCCTTCAAGTACGAGCGCCATCCGGAAATCTGCCTCTGCCGCTGGGGCGGCGCCCCCAGCTTCGTCTGCTGCTATGCCACCCTCAACGCCGACACCCGCGCCTATGCCTCCTACCCCAACGGCATCCCCCAAGGCGAGCCGTTCGGCCGCTTCCTCGGCCGCCAGGCCCAGCTCTTCCTCAGCGACATGGGCTTCGACGCCATCTGGCTCTCCAACGGCTTCGGCTTCGGCCTGGAAAGCTGGTCCTACACCGGCGCCCTCTTCGACGGCAAGAGCTTCTCCAACGCCCGCGCCCCGGAAACCCGCAAACGCATCCTGGATTTCTGGACGGAGTTCACCGCCGCCTGCGCCTTTCCCGTCCACTGCCGGGGCAGCAATTTCCCCACCGGCGTGGATGTCGCCTCCGACGGCGTGCCGATCCGCGAGATCTACCGCACCTTCAAGCCGCTGCCGCCGCCCAACTCCCCCTGGGCCGCCATGGACGGCGACTTCGGCATCGAACTCGGCGGCTGGATGGCCCACATCGCGGAAGTCCCGGATGACCGCTCCTACCAGTTCCGCTTCTACCTCCACGACCCTTGGTTCAAGAACAGCCCCTGGCTCGACCGCTACCACCGCGAAAGCCATGACATCTTCCTCCCGCTCACCATCGCCCGGCTCGACGCCACCGGCGCCATCCGCACCCCCGACCATCTCTCCCTGCTCACGGTTGACGACGCCTTCGGCCGGATGCCGGACCAGGTTCCCCTGGAGGTCGTTCCCAAGCTGCTCGAAGCGCTGGCCACCGCCCCCGACAGTCCCGGGCCGCTGGTCTGGGTCTACCCTTTCGACGAGATCCACGACCAAGTCGCGGCGGGGCGCGGGCTCGATGCCATTTTCTTCGGCGACTGGTTTGTCTGCGGCGCCATCAACCACGGGCTCCCCCTCAACACCGTGGTCAGCAGCGCCAATTTCGTGAAGACGCTCCGCGAAAAGCCGGACCTCTACAAGGCCTCGATCCTCTTCGCTCCGTGCGGGACCTTGTCCGACGAGTGCGCCGCCGCCATTGCCGCCTTTGTCTCCGGCGGCGGCCGCGCCATGCTCTACGGCCCCCTCGCCGGCGCGCCGGAGCGGTTGCGGTCACTCATCGGCCTGGCGCCGGCGCCGCCGCTCTCCGGCGACTTCACCTTCATTTCTTCCCTGGAACTGGACGCCGTGGCGGCGGGCGCCATCCCCGCCACCTTCCACCATGACCCCCTGGTCTCCGGCGGCGGCCTTGACGCGATGGCCGGCGATGCCGCCACCACGGTGCTGGCCAGCGCCGCCCAAGGCTCCCAGACCCGCGTCATCGCCGCCACCCGCGCCCTCCCGGCCTGGAAGGGCGGCCGTGCCGTCTGGCTCCGGGGCACGGTCTCGGGCAAGGCCGGCGAGGGCGGCCAGCACCTCGCGCCCCGGGATCCCGCGCTCAACTTCCACCTGGAACGGCTGCCGGGGCTCTTGCTCGCCGAATTTGGCTGGACCATCCGCTTCGAGAAGCGGGAATGGGGCGCCCGCTGCCCCATCACCCTCATCGCCCGCCACGACAACGCCCTCCATTTCGCCGGCTTCACCCCAGACCTCACCGCTGGCATCCGGCTCAAGACCCCGCTGGGCGCGCCAATCTTCACCGGCACCGAAACCGTCCTCCGCGCCGGCTACGCCTGCTACCGCCTGCCCCGGAGCTGGCATGAGGAATGCCGCGTCTTCGTCGCCCAGGATGACGGCTTCGTCGCCGCCGGCGAAAGCACCGCCGAAGAGATTTGCCTGCGCCGGCAAATCCTGGTGAAGGGGCTGAAGGGCGCCACGGTCCGCTTCCTCCCCGAAACGGGCAAGGCGGCCAAGGTCCGTTTCCTGCGGAATCCGCAACATCCCTTCCTTGGTGGCGACTGGGCCGACGCCCGGCCCGTCGCGACGACCGACGGCGACTGCCTGGAAGTGGAAAATGTCACCGGCGAACTGATGATCCAAATTCTCGCTTGAACTGGACGCAAAACGGAAGGATCCACCCATGCAAGTCAAACGGCGGAATGAACTCACGGCGAACGTCGCGGTCATCGGCGTCGGGCTCGACACCTACTGGGGGCAGTTCCCCGGACTGCGCGACGAGCTGATGGGCAAGCTTGACGTCTTCCTGGGGAAGGTCGGCGCCCATGGCGTCAAGGTCCAGTGCTTCGGCATGGTTGACAACGCCCAGGCCGCCCAGGCCGCACTGCCCCAAATCAAGGCGTTCGATCCCGACCTCCTCTTCGTGGACATGCTCACCTATGCGACCTCCGCAACCTTCGGCGCCATCGTCCGCGACCTCAAGATCCCCGTCGTCCTGGCCGCGCTCCAGCCGCTCAAGGCCATGGACTATCCGAACGCCCGGACCTACGTCCAACTCTGCAACGACGACTTCTGCTCCGTGCCCGAGTTCACCGGCGTCGCCATCCGCATGGGGCGGCCGGCGCCGGAGGTCATCCTCGGCACCCTCCACGACGACCCCGTGGCCGACGCCGCCATTGCCGAATGGTGCGCCGTCGCCAAGGCCGTCCACTCCCTCCGCCGCGCCCGCTTCGGCCACCTGGGCCACGTCCTCGAAGCCATGCTCGACATGCAGACCGACCCCACCGCCGTCACCGCCGCCTTCGGCGCCCACGTCGTCCAGTGCGAGCCCGACCAGATCATGAAGCATTACCGGGACGTTTCCGCGGACGCCATCGCCGCCAAGAGCCGGGAAATCCTGGAGTTCTTCGCCACCCCCGACCCGGTCTCCGACCCCCTCACCACCAAGCTCACCGACAAGGACCTCGCCACCGCCGCCCGCGCCGCCGTCGCCCTGGAGCGGTTCATCGAGGACAAGGCGCTCGACGGCCTCGCCTACTACTACGAGGCCGAGCCCGGCTCCCCCATGCGCGAACTGGTCACCAACCTCATCGTCGGCAATTCCCTGCTCACCAGCGCCGGCTTCCCCATGTGCGGCGAGTTCGACCTCAAGACCTGCGTGGCCATGATGATCCTGGACCGGCTCGACATGGGCGGCAGCTTCGCCGAGTTCCACCCCGTTGATTTCCGCCGCGACTCCGTCCTCGTCGGCCACGACGGCCCGCACCACCTCAACATCGCCGCTGGCCAGCCGGTCATCCGCAGCCTCAAGCAGTACCACGGCAAGCCCGGCTCCGGCGCCAGCGTCGAATTCCGGATCAAGGACGGCCCGATCACCATGCTCAGCATCGGGGTGAAGGCCGACGGCAAGTTCAAGTTCATCGTCGCCGAGGGCGAGTCGGTCGCCGGCCCGGTCCCGCCCACCGGCAACACCAACACCCACGGCCGGTTCAAGCCGGACGTGCGCACCTTCCTCACCCGCTGGGTCGCCGAAGGCCCCACCCACCATTTCGCCCTCGGCCTCGGCCACCGCGCCGCGGCCATCCGCAAGGTCGCCGCCGCCTTCGGCATCGAATGCGTGGCCATCCCCGGGTGAAAGTGCATGGGGCGCCGAATCCCGATTCCCCAATTTCAAATTTCAAGTCCCAAGCGTTTGCATCTCCCCCCTTTCCGGGAGATATTACCCGGTTCTGGACGGCCTCGGGCGGCGGATGGCGCGCCCCGCTTTTGCCGGCCTTCCCCTTCGGGATGGCGCCCCATTTGCCAAGGCCGCCCCCCTTGCCCCACCGCCCCAACCTGAACGCCGAACGGAAATTTCAACTGGAGCCATTCTTTTGAAATACCTCTTTGCCACACTTTTGAGCATTCTCGTCGGCGCCAGCCTGGTGACTTTCTGGCTCACCAGCGAGCGCGCCGCCGACAAGCCCGTCATCTACTGGGTCACCGACAACAACCCCGCCCGCACCCTGCAAATCCAGAACTTCGGGGAGTGGATGCGGAAGAACAACTATCCGGACTGCGAACTGCGGATCGACAGCGCCAACCGGGAACCATCCAAGCTGATCATCCAGAGCATTTCCGGGGTCGGCGGCGATGTGATGGACTGCGGGGGTGGCGACGTGATCTACTTCCAGGAGATGGGGATCATGGAAGACGTCACCGAGGACGCGAAGCGGCTGGGGTTCGATCCGGCGAAGACCTATCCGTCGCTGGAGGACGACCTCAAGGTGCAGGGCCGGCAGTACCTCTTCCCCTGCAATGTCTCCGCGAACATGTTTTTTGTGAACCTCGGGATTTTCAAGGAACTTGGCCTGGAAGCGCCGCCGATGCGCTGGGACATCGCCGAGTTCGAGCGCCGGGGGAAGGAGTTTGTCGCGGTCGCCAACCGCGGGCTGGAAAGGCGCCAGTACTTCTGGAGCGCGGACATCGACATCCTCACCCTGATGCGCTCCTTCGGCACCGATGTGTTCAACGAGACGCTGACCCGGGCGCAGTTGACGGGAGCGGGCCATGACGGCTACCGGAACGCCCTCAAGCTCAACAAGAAATGGATCAATGAGGATCACCTCGTCCCATCCGCCGCCGAAAGCGCCTCCTTCACCAGCGAGGTCGGCTACGGCGGGGCGGGCTTCCAGCTCTTCTTCAGCGGCAAATTCGCGATGGTCCCCGTCGGCCGCTATGCGCTGATCCAGTTCCGCGAATTCGGCAAGCTGGAACTTGACGCCGTCGAATTCCCCAATGGCGGCTATCCCAACACCACCATCGCGACAAGGGCCGCGTTTGTCTATAAAGGCGGCAAGCACAAGGAACTGGCCAAGTATTTCCTGGCCTACCTTGCCAGCGAGGAGTACAACATGAACATTGTGGCGGATGCCGACGCCCTCCCGCCCAACCCCATCTACACCTTGCGCGAAGAATATCTCCAGCCGAAGGAGTTCCCGAACGAATGGCGGGTCCACAAGAAATTCGCCCAGGATGCCGTGGCCATTTCCATTGTCATGACCAAATCCCCCTTCGTCTCCAATAACCTGGTCTACAACAACTACATGAAAGACTGCCGGGACGCCGTCCTTTCCAACCTGATGTCACCCGAAGACGCAGTGAAGCTCTGCGAGCAGCGGATCAATGAGGAAATCGCCCGGAAACTGAAAGAGAATCCCAAGCTTCGGCCGGAATACAACCGGCAACTGGCAATCCAAAAAAAGATTGACGGATTGCGCAAGGCCGGGAAAAAGGTTCCGCTGGAACTGATCAGCAATCCGTTCCACAAGAAGTATTACAAGGACATGGGCTGGCTGGAGGCGGAATAGGATGCGAAGCAAAAAAATCACCAACCTGCTGGCGGGCGTTGGCTTCCTCACGCCCAACATCCTCGGGTTCCTGACCTTCACCACCCTGCCCCTGCTCTTCAGCATGGTGCTGGCGTTCAGCAACTGGGACTTGACCCTGCACAACATGTTCCACCCCGAGGAGAGCATCCAGTTCGTCGGCTTCAAGAATTTCATCCGGCTTTTCCAGGAGCGTGATTTCTGGCGCTTTTTGGGCAACACCCTCTTCCTCATGATGGGGGCGCCCGTCGCCATCGCCGGCAGCCTGTTCGCCGCCATCCTGCTGAACAAGGACCTGAAGGGGAAGAAGTCCGGCGCCTTCAAGATCCTCCTGCCGGGCGCGATCCTCCTGGCTTCCTGCCTCCTGCTCACGCTGGTGGGGCTGGGGGCCGCCGCCGTCGTGATCCTGATCGCCGGAATCGGCGGCATCACCCTGATCAGCGGCATCCTCTTCGGCCAGACGGTCTACCGGGTGCTCTTCTATCTCCCGAACTTCACCTCGGGCGTTGCCGTCTACCTGCTCTGGAAAAAGCTCTACAGCCCCCAGACCGGCCCCATCAACGCCGTGCTCGCACCGCTGCTTGCCGCCCTGGGCAAAGCCGTGAACCAACTCCCCCCTTGGGTGATGGGCGGGCTGATCCTGCTCTGCGCACTGCTGATGGTTTGGATCGTCAACCACATCCTCCGCTCCCTGGCCAACCACTGGCGGGACGGTGAGATCGGGCACTGCGCCCTCGGCATCGGCGCCTTTTTCACCCTGTTGCCGATCTATTTCGTCGCCACCTGGTCGCCTCTCGGCATCATGAAGATCGGAATCCCCGCCGCCGCCGCCATTGTGGCGGGCATCCAAGCCGTCCGGGTAGGGGCGGGCCGGGAGTTCCATTGCGCAACCTGGAGCCGGGTGGGGACGGCATTCACGCTCGCCATGGCCGCCCTGGTGCCGACCTTCATCCTCCTCGGCTTCGCGGTCGTCTTCCACAACCTTCCCGCCATGGCCGCCGCCGCCGAAGGGCTGACGCCCCCCGACTGGCTGGCCAGCTACCAATGGGCCAAGCCGGCCATCATGATCATGGGGCTGTGGGGCGCCATCGGCTCCAACAACATGCTCCTTTATCTGGCCGGCCTGAGCAACATCCCCCCGGAACTGGAGGAGGCCGCCGACATTGACGGCGCCAGCCCCTTCCAGAAATTCTGGCACGTGGTCTGGCCGCAGCTCGCCCCCATCACCTTCTTCATTGTGGTCATGACCGTCATTGGCGGCTTGCAGGGCGGCTTCGAAATGGCCAGGACCATGACCCAGGGCGGCCCCGCCGGCTCAACCACGACCCTCAGCTATTTCATCTACAACGAAGGTTTCGCCACCGGGCGGCTCGGCTATTCCTCCGCCATCTCCTGGATGCTTTTCGCCATGGTTTTCACGGTCACCATGATCAACTGGAAGTTCGGGAGCAAATATGTCAACGACTGAAGAAATGCTCGGGGTGAGCCAGGAGGCCAGGGCGGCGTCCTGGAAAGAGGCGAAGGACCGCAGCATCCAGAAGGAGGCCCTCGGCATCAGCCTCCTGCACCTGCTCCTGGTCGGGATGAGCCTCGCCTTCATGCTGCCGTTCCTCTGGATGGTCCTGACCAGCCTCAAGGAACTTTCCGAAATCGGCCTCCCGGAATGGATGCCCAAGGCGTTCCAATGGGGGAACTATGCGGAGGTCTTCAACGTCATCCCCTTCGGCCGGTTCTATTGGAACAGCCTCTTCGTCGCCACTTGGGTCACCTTCCTCCAAGTCTTCACCAGCTCCCTCGCCGCCTTCAGCTTCAGCCGCCTGAACTGGCCCGGCCGCGACAAGTGCTTCCTGCTCTACCTTTCAACCATGATGCTGCCCGGACTCGTGGTCATGATCCCCAACTACCAGATCATGATCACCCTCGGCTGGGTGGATTCCTTCCTGGGCCTGATTGTCCCCGCCTCCTTCTCCGCCTTCGGCACCTTCATGCTCCGGCAATTCATGATGACCATCCCCACCAGCCTGGACGAAGCCGCCGAAATCGACGGCGCCAGCAAATGGCGCCTCTACTGGGACGTCATCCTGCCCCTCGCCCGCCCCGGCCTCATCACCCTGACGATCTTCACCTTCATGGGCAACTACCAGAGCTTTTTCTGGCCCCTGGTCATGCTCAAGTCCATCAACAAATACACCCTGCCCATCGGCCTGCTCTACTTCGATTCGTCGCGCGGCCAGACCACCCACCTGCTGATGGCCGGGGTCACCATGTCGGTCCTGCCGATGGTCGTCCTCTTCATCATCATGCAGAAGCACATGGTCAAGGGGATCCAGATGGGCGCCGTCAAGGGCTAGCCCCCGCGCCGCCGGCGGGGAGGGCCGCCAGCAGCGCGCGAAGTTCGCCGAGCCGCTCCAGCACCGTGCCGCCCCGCAGCCGCGGCAGGCGCCCCTGGTGGCGGACGAGGCCGGCGGCGGTCTCCAGCAGCGCCTCCCGGCCGCGGACCGTCACCGCCCGCAGGCCGGCGCGCTGGGCCAGGAGCCGGAGCCGGTGCAGCTCCAGCAGCGCCAGGACGCAGGCCGGCGGCGGGCCGAAGCGGTCGCCCAGCTCCGCGGCCAGCTCATCCACCGCCGCCCAATCCGCGCACAGCCGGAGCCGGCGGTGGATTTCAACCCGGGTGCGTTCGGCGCCGACGTATTCCGGGGGGACGGCGGCAGTCTGCCGCCCCAGCCGGTCGTGGCGCGCGACCACCAGCCCGTCAATGGTCAGCGGCAGCTCCGCCGGCGGCGGCGCCAGCCGCTTCTCCAGGCGCGCCACCGCCTCCTTGAGGAGCTGGCAGTAGAGGTCGAAGCCGACGGCGGCGATGTGGCCGCTCTGCTCGGCGCCGAGCAGGTTGCCGGTGCCGCGGATCTCAAGGTCGCGCAAGGCGAGCTTGAAGCCAGCGCCAAGCTGGGTGTAGCGGCGGATGGCGGCGAGGCGCTGGCGGGCGTTGTCGGGCAGGCCGCCATGGGGCGGCAGGAGGAAGTAGGCATAGGCCTGGTGATGGTAGCGCCCGACCCGGCCGCGGAGCTGGTAGAGTTCAGCAAGGCCGAACCGTTCGGCATGGTCAATGAGGATGGTGTTGGCGTTGGGGATGTCCACGCCCGACTCGATGATGGTGGTGCAGACCAGCACGTCGGTCTCGCCGTCGAGGAACTGGCCGACCGCCACCTCCAGCTCGTCGGAATGCATCTGGCCATGGGCGACGCCGATGCGCGCCTCGGGCACCAGCGCCCGCAGCCGCGCGGCAAAGCCGTGGATGCTCTGGACACGGTTGTGGAGGAAGTAGACCTGCCCCTTGCGCTCCAGCTCCCGCAGGATCGCCTCGCGCACCAGCGCCCGGTCGAAGGGGCAGACGGTGGTGGCGATCGGCAGCCGGTCCACCGGCGGGCTCATGATCGTGCTGAAATCGCGCAGCCCCGCCAGGCTGAAGTAGAGGGTGCGCGGGATCGGCGTCGCGGTCAGGGTGAGGATGTCGACCTCGGCGCGGAATGCCTTGAGCCGCTCCTTGTGCTCGACGCCGAAGCGCTGCTCCTCATCGATCACCAGCAGCCCGAGGTTGCGGAAGCGCACGTCCGGCTGGAGCAGCCGGTGGGTGCCGATGAGGATGTCGAGGCTGCCCTCGGCCGCCTCCGCCAAAAGCCGGCGCTGCTCCCCTTTCGTCTTGAGGCGGGAGAGGACGCCGATGCGCACCGGATATTCCGCCATCCGTTCGTGGAAGGAGCGCCCATGCTGCTCGGCGAGGATGGTGGTCGGCACGAGCACGGCCACCTGCCGGCCGTTGAGCACGGCGCGGAAGGCGGCGCGGATGGCGACCTCGGTCTTGCCGTAGCCGACGTCGCCGCAGACCAGCCGGTCCATGGGGCGCGGCCGGGCCATGTCCGCCAGCACATCCTGGATCGCCTTCGCCTGGTCGGGGGTCTCGGCATAGGGGAAGGCGACGGCAAACAGTTTCTCCCAACTGTTCTCCTCGGGGAAGGCCGTGCCGGGCGCGTTCGCCCGCAGGGCGGCGAGGCGCAGCAGGTCGGCCGCCAGGTCCTGGGCGGCGGCGGCGGCGGCCTCCCGGGCGTGGCGCCAGGCGGCGCCGCTGAGCCGGCTCAACTGCGGCAGCCGCTTGCTGCCGCCGACGTAGCGGCTCACCAGGTGGATCTGGTCCAGCGGCACGAACAGCCGTGCGGAGTCCGCAAACTCCAGCTCCAGCGCCTCCTGCAACCGCCCGCCCGTCTCCACCTCCTTGATGCCGTGGTAGATGCCGATGCCATGGGCGGCATGCACGGCATATTCCCCCTCCTCCAGCTCGCCGGCTTCGCGCACCCAATTCTCGGCGCGGTAGGGGGAGGGGCGGGCCGGCCGCGCCGCGCCGTGGCGCCCGAACAGCTCGCGTTCGGTGAGCACGAGCAGCCGGGCGGCGGGCAGGAAAAAGCCATTGTCGAGGGGGGCGGCCCAGGTGGCCAGGGGCAGGGCGCGGGTCGCCGCCGCCTCCGCCAGGAGCTGGCGGAGCCGCTCCGCGTCACCCTCGGTGGCGCAGAAGGCGACCAGTCGCCAGCCGCGCCCCTGCCACTCCGCCAGCCGCCGGCGCGTCTCCTCCCACCCCCATTTCTCCGTGCCCGCCCCCAAGGCGGCAAGGTTCGCCCCGAAAAGCTCGGCGGCGGGGAGGGCCTCGGCGGCGGCGGAGTCGGCCGCCGTCCCGGAGGGCGCGGATTCGGCGGGCGGCGGCCGCAGCTCCAGGCGCGGCCGGGGCGAGGCCAGGAGCGCGTCCCACGCCGGCAGCAGCTCCAGGGCGAACCGCTCCAAGTGCCGCCTCATCCCCTCAGGGTCGCACAGCACCAGCGGCGCGCTCCCCTCAAAATAGTCCAGGAAGGTGGCCGCCGCCGCGGCCATCCCCACTCCCTCCCCCGCCAAGGTCGCGCCGCGGGGGACGACGCGGATGCGTTCCACGGGGCGGTCGGAGCGCTGGGTGTCGGCCCGGAAGAAGCGCAGCGATTCGATCGCGTTGCCGCAGAACTCGATGCGCACCGGGTCGGGATAGAGCGGCGAAAAGAGGTCAAGGATGCCGCCCCGGCGGGCGAACTCCCCCGGCTGGTGGACCTCGATCTCGTTGTCGTAGTCCAGCGCCGTCAGGGCGGCGGCCAGCGTCTCGGGGGCCCAGCGCGGGTCGCCGGCGGCCAAGTCCAGGCAGTGCTGGGTGAAGCGCGCCGGCGGCAAGGTCGGCGCCAGCGCGGCGGCGATGGCGGCGACGAACACGGCCGGCGCCCCCGCCGCCGCGGCGGCCAGCGTGGCGCTGCGGGCCGCCTCGTTCTCGGGCATCCACTGGCGTTTGAGCGGATTCCCGGCCGGCGGCAGCAAGTGCAGCGGCCGCGGCTCCCCGAGTAGCCGCCGGAACGTCTCCAGGTTCGCCAGCAGCGCCTCGGCGGTGTGCGGCTCCGCGGCCAGGACCAGCAGCCGCCCGCCGGGATTGCCCGCCAGCGCCCGGGCCACGGCCAGCGCCAACAGCTCCGGCGCGGCGACGGCGGTGGCGGCGCCGGCCGGCGCCGCGGGGAGCCGGTGCGCCTCCAGCCAGTGGAGCAACTGCCGTTGCCAGCTTTCCATCATCCTTCCTTCAATTTGACTTCGTGCCCCTTGAATCTGCGTGGCGCAGCCATTGCAAGGCGCCAGCGACACCCTGGCCCCATAGCATGGCGCATCATTGCCCAAGATGCAATGCCCCGCGGCGGCGGGAACCGGCGGCGGCGGCGGTTGTCTGCATAGGTGTGGCGTCCGGAGCGGGTTCGGCCATGCCGGCCGGGGGGGTTGACTTGGGTTGACAACCCGCTATACTATCGGGGCCGCCGGGGTTCACCCGGCAGGCGCACCGTTCACGCGGGGAAACAGCAGCGTCGCGGGCTGCGGGGAGACCGTTTGGATGCCGACCAAGAACGACACCATGAAGGTCTACATGCAGGAGATTGGCCAGATCCCCCTGATCAAAGGGGAGGAAGAGGTCAAACTCGCCAAGGAGATCGCCGCCGGGTCGGACGAGGCGCGCGCCAAACTGATCAAAAGCAACCTGCGGCTGGTGGTCAAAATCGCCCATGACTTCAAGGGGCTGGGGCTGCCCTTGCTCGACTTGATCTCGGAAGGCAACATCGGCCTGATGCGGGCGGTGGAGAAGTTCGACCCCGCCAAGGGGGCGAAGTTCAGCAGCTACGCGGCGTGGTGGATCAAGCAGTCCATGCGCCGCGCCCTGGCCAACCAAAGCCGCACCATCCGGGTGCCGGTGCAGTCGGCCGGCAAGATCAACAAAATCAAGCTGGCGCGGCTGCGCCTCGCCGAGGAGTTCGGCCGCGAGCCGAGCGACACGGAGATTGCCACCTATCTCGATTTCAGCGAACGCACGGTCAGCGGCCTCAAGGTCGCGGACCTGACCAGCTTCTCCCTCAATGAAGCCATCCAGGAGGGGGAGCAGGGCAAGTTCGAGGACATCATCGCCGACCAGGGGGCCGCCACCCCGGACATGGCCATCAGCAACGATGAAACCACCCAGCGGCTGCTCCTGCTCCTCGAAGGGCTGGACACGCGTGAAAAACAGATCCTGAAAATGCGGTTCGGCCTCGATGGCGAGCCGCCCCGCACCTTGGAAGAGGTCAGCACCGAAGTCGGCCGGACGCGGGAACGCATCCGGCAGATCCAGAACCTCGCCATGGCCAAACTCAAATCCTTGATGGATGACGAGCCCGGGCTTGCCGAGTCCGGCGCCAAATGAAAGGTTCCATTCCCACCATGGGCAAGAAAGCGAAACTCTCCGCCACCGAGATCCACGAAGCGCTGCAAACGCTGGCCACGACCCCCGCCGCCGCCGCCGCGGGACTGGGCAAGCAGGTGCTGCAGCACTTGGACAAGCTCGACGACCGCAAGCGCACGGTCATCACCATGCGCTACGGGATCACCGGCGAACCCCCGAAGACCCTCCAGGCCATCGCCACCCAGTACAGCCTCACCCGCGAACGGATCCGCCAAATCCAGAACATGGCCCTGCGGAACCTCTGCGAAGCCATGCAGCAAGCCTGACTGCGCGCCGCCGGCGCCCCGCGGCCCGGCAGCCCCCGGCGCCCCGCCAGCGGTGAAGAGTCTCATTAGTTCGCGCTGCTGACTCGCAAAGTACGAGGCCAGGGTACTGCTGCTGATGGCGGTGCTGATGCTCTGCACGCTGGCGGAGTCGCGCCGGGCGTTCCAGGAGGGCAACGAGGGGTTCCGCCGCCGCCTGGCGTCGCTCTCCGGGGAGGGGATCCCCGCAGTGCCGCACGCCGACACGACGAACAACTCCCTGGCCCGCCTCGGCGACCTCGGCGAACTCGAGCGCCGGCGGCGGCGCGGCGGCGTGGTATATTTGGCGCTTCCGCTCCAACCCCTTTTTCCGCCGCCCCAACCCGAGGAACCGCGCCATGACCCTGCATCGCATCGCCGTCTATCCCGGTGACGGCATCGGCATCGAAGTCACCGCCGAAGCCATGAACGCCCTCAAGGCCGTCGCCGACCTCGGCGGCTTCAAGCTGGACCTGGTCGAGTTCGACTGGGGCCAGCGCCACTGGGCGCAGACCGGCAAGTGCGTGCCCGCGGACTACCTGAAGATCCTCGCCGAATTCCCCGCCATCTACCTCGGCGCCCTCGGCTTCCCCGCCCAAGTGCCCGACCACATCTCCGTGCAGCCGCTGATCGAGATGCGCCAGGTCTTCGACCAGTACGCCAACGTCCGCCCGGCCAAGCTCTTCCCCAACGTCCGGACGCCGCTGGCCGGCCGCGTGCCGGCGGACATTGACCTGGTGATCGTCCGCGAGAACTCCGAAGGCGAATACGTCACCTGCGGCGGCTTCTTCAAGGGGCAGACCCCCGACGGCATGGCCTTGCAGACCAACATCCACACCCGCAAGGGGGTCGAACGCATCCTCCGCTACGGCTTCGACCTCGCCCGCCAGCGCCCGCGCAAGCGTCTGACCATGGTCACCAAGTCCAACGCCCTCAAGATCGGCATGCTCTTCTGGGACCAGGTGCTGGACGACATCAAGGGCGACTACCCCGACATCCAGCTCGACAAGGTCTACGTCGACGCCATGGTCATGAAGCTCGTCCAGCGCCCCCAGGACTATGACGTGCTGGTCTGCTCCAACATGTACGGCGACATCCTCAGCGACCTCACCGGCGCCATCGCCGGCAGCATCGGCCTCGCCCCCAGCGCCAACCTCAACCCCGAGCGGAAGCATCCCTCCCTCTTCGAGCCGGTGCATGGCTCCGCGCCGGACATCGCCGGCAAGGGGCTGGCCAACCCGCTGGCCGCCATCCGCAGCGTCGCCATGATGCTCGACTTCCTCGGCCATCCCGAGGCCGCCGCCCGCATCGAGGCCGCCGTCCTCGCCTCGGTCAGCGACGGCCGCTGCGTCACCCCGGACCTCGGCGGCACCGCCACCACCAGCCAGGTCGGCGACGACATCGTCCGCCGCCTGCGCCAGGGCTGACCGGGCTTCCCGACGCGGCAGGGGCGGCGCGCATGCGCCGCCGCCATGCCGCCAGCGGTCACCGCGGCGGTGGCGGGCGGGTCTTCCAGCGCTTGTGCAGCCAGAGCCACTGCTCGGGACGTTCGCGGATCAGCGCCTCGATCTGGCGGGTGTAGCGGGCGGTGTTGTGGCGCACGTCGGCCTCCGCGCCGGCACCGGTCGCCTCCCAGGGGATTTCCGGGTGGAAGCGGGCATGGAAGGTGCCGCCGCCGGCCTCGTCGCGCCAGAATTGGATGGGGATGACGGGGGTGCCGTGGCGGCTGGCGAGCACGGCCAGGCCGGGCATGGTGCAGGCGGGCCGGCCAAAGAACTCGACGAAGACCCCTTCGTCGGCGGTCATGTTCTGGTCGAGCACGAAGCCGACCAGGCCGCCGGCCCGGAGCTGGCGGAGGATGCGGAAGGCGGAGTTGCGGCGGGGGATGGTGCGCACGCCGTGGGCGCCGCGGATGCGGTCGATGGCATACTGGCCAAGGGCACCCTTGACCTCCTTCACCACGGTTTCCAGGTTGATGCCGCGGCAGGCGGCGGTGGCCAGGCCGATCTCCCAGTTGCCGAGGTGGGCGGCGAGGATGAAGGCGCCTTTGCCGCGGGCCAGCGCGGCCTGGAGATGCCCCTCCCCCTCGATCACCGTGCGGCGGCGCAGTTCCGCCGTGCCCAAGGAGGGGAGCCGCAGCAGTTCGGCCGCCAGCCGGCCGAAATGGCGGTAGAAGCGGCGGCGGAGGCCGGCGCGCTCGGCGGCGGCCAGTTCCGGAAAGGCCAGCCGGAGCTGCTCCTCGACGAAGCGGCGGCGGAAGCGGAGGATGCCGTCCAGGAGCCAGCCCAGGCCGCGCCCAAGCCAGCCGGTGGCGCGCCAGGGCAGGCGCCCCGCGAGGAAGAAGGCGCTGTCCACCAGCCAAGCTCCGGCGGGGCGGGCGGCGGGGGCGGTTTCGGCAGGCATGCTCAATCTTTCAGCGCTGGCAAGGGCAGCTTCTGGGGTTCCGGCGGCAGGGTCATGGGGAGCGCCGGGACGAGCAGCGCGTCGCGGGTGTCGCTGGGCACCAGGAAGATCAGGTCGGCCTCCTTGGGCTGCTTCTCCTGCAAGCCGCGGGCGACCTTGACCAGCCGCTCATCGAAGGCCGAGCGGGTGGGGGTCACCGCCAGCGCGTCGTAGGTGGCGTCGCCGATCCGCAAGGCGTAGTCGTAGCGGCTGAGGCTGCGGCCGGCCTTGAGGGCAACGCGGACGATGGCGTAGCGGCGGCCGGGCGGTGGCGGGCGATCCTCGGCCTCGCCCCGGTCAAGGGCGGCCTCTTCGATCTCGGTCTTGCCGTCGCGCAAGGCGGAATCAATCTTGCGGAACGGCCGGGCGGCAGTGGTGGTGAAGCCTTTGGCGAGGCCGCAGGGGAGGGCGACCATTCCGCTCTTGCCCTCGGCGGCGGCTTCCTGGGGCGGCGGCTTCTGGGCGTGCAAGGCGGGGACGGTGGCCAGGATGGCCAGGGCAGTGGCGAGGGTGCGGATCCAGGCGGGCATCATGGGGGGCTCCTTCCAGGGGAAGTGGGGGGGAGGGGGCAAACAGCGAATGAACTTTGAACTTTGAACGGCGAACTTTGGGAATCGGAAATCTCGGGGTCAGTCCGCGGCGGCGGCCAGCGCCTGCCGTTGCCGCGCGAACAGCTCCGCCAGGCCGCGCCGGGCCAGCGCCAGCATGGCCTGCATCTCCTCCTCGTCGAATGGCTCCCCTTCGGCGGTGCCCTGCACCTCGACGAAGCGGCCGCCGGCGGTCATGACCACGTTCATGTCCACGGCCGCGGCGGAATCCTCGGCGTAGCAGAGATCCAGCGCCGGCTCGCCGGCGACAATGCCGACGCTGACGGCGGCCACGTGCTCCCGCAAGGGCCATTCCTTCAGCTCGCCGGCGGCCTGGAGCTGGCGCAGGGCCAGCTCCAGCGCCACGGAGGCGCCGGTGATGGCGGCGCAGCGGGTGCCGCCGTCGGCGTCGAGCACGTCGCAATCGACGTGGAGAGTGTGGTCGCCGAGCTTTTCCAGGTCCACCGCGGCCCGCAGGCTGCGGCCGACCAGCCGCTGGATTTCCTGGCTGCGGCCGGAGGGGCCGCCGCGGCCGCCCTCCCGGGGGCAGCGGTCCGCGGTGGCGCCGGGCAGCATGGCGTATTCGGCCGTCAGCCAGCCGCCCGCCTTCCCCTGTTCCTTCATCCAGCGCGGGATGCCGGGCACGGCGGAGACCGAGCAGATCACCCGGGTCGCGCCGAAGCTGACCAGCACCGAACCGTGGGGGTACCTCTGGAAATGGGGCAGGAATTCCACCGGCCGGAGGTCGGCCGGCAGGCGCTGGTCAATCCGCGTCACCATGTTGGGATTTGCTCCACCGTAGGTTATGTTGGGCGAACCATCTTAATGTGAATGGGAAAATGCAGAAAGCAATAGACCAAGCCTGCCGAACCTGGCTGCCGCACCTCTGGGCGGTGGCCCTGCTCCTGCTCCCGGCCGGCCTCGCCGGCTGCCGCCGGGCGCCCCCGCCCGCGGCCGACCACCTGACCGCACAGGTGACTCGGGACTTTTTCCAGGCGCTGGGGCAAAACGACCTCCAGGCCGCCGACCACGCCGCCCGGCGGCTCCTGGACCTGCATCCGGGGCAGGACAGTTTCGTCCGGATGCGCGACCGCAACCTGCTGGCCATCCGCCTGGAGGGCGCCCGCCGTCTGTTGCTCAGTGGCCGGCTCGACGAAGCGGAGCGTTTGCTGCGGCTGACTCAAAAGGAGCTGGCGGTGCAGCCGGAGCTGACCCAGGCCCTTGACCTGGTTTCCGCCTTGCAGGCCGTGGAGCGCTACCGCCGCCGGCTGCCGTTTGCGGCCAGCGTCCAGGCGGAAGCTGAACTCAACGCGCTGCTGGCCTATGCCGCGCCGCTGGCGGCCGCGCCCCGCTACCAGGAGTGGCTGGCCGGCGAGCGGCGCACCCTCGCCGACCTCAAGCGGCGGGAAGCCTGCCAGCGCTACCGCCAGCTCGTGGCCGCCTACGACCGCGGGCTGCTGGCCGGCGAGCCGCGGCTCAATGACCTGGCCGCCCCGATCCGCGAACTGGCCTTGGACGACGCCCGGCTGGAGCGCGCCCGGCACCACCTGCTGGCCAGCACCGCCGCCGACCTGGAGGCGCTGGCCGCCACGGACCGTGGCCGCGCCGAAACGCTGTTGGCCGATCCCGACCTCGGCGCCGGCCTCGAAGTCGCCCTGGCCCGCGCCTGGCCGAGCTTCACCGACCGCACCCGCAACGAAATTGCGCGGCTGGCGCTGCCGCCCACCTCCACCACCGCTTCCGGCCTGCTCCTGCGCGCCCGGGTCGCCCACCTCCGCGGCAATCCGGCCCAGGCGGCGACATGGGCGGAGAAGCTGCTCCGGCGGCAGGCGATCGCCCCCGCCTTGTACCGGGAAGGGGTCGCGGCCTTGTTGCTGCCGGCCGACCAGCTCCGCACGGGCGAATGGCTGCGGCCATTCCCGACCGTGACCGACCTGTTCAAGCGGCTGGACCAGCTCCGCCGGGCCGAAGCCCGGCCGTAGCCCGGCCGCCGCCCGGCGCGGAATCAGGGATTACAGTATGGCTGATTCAGGACAACCCGGCGGCTGGACGCCGCCAGAACGGAAGGCCGCTGCCATGGAACTCGAAACCTCGATTCGTGAAATGTTGGAGAAGCTCCGCGTCCACTTGCAGGCGGATGGCGGGGATTTGGAAGTGGTGGACGTGGCCGGGACCAAGGTCAAGCTCCGGCTCCAGGGCGCCTGCGGCTGCTGCCCGCACGCCACGATGACGCTGAAGAACGGCATCGAGCGCATCCTGCGCGAACAGGTCAGCGCGGACATCGAAGTGGAACGCGTCATGGACTGAGCCGGCCGGCACGGGCGGGCGGTGGGCGGTGGCAAGGAGGGATCCCCAGATGGCCTTCAGCGATTTCTGGCGGCTCGGTTGGGACTGCGCCCGCCAGGCGTGGGCCGGCATGAAGCGGCTGCTGTTCCAGCCGTTCGAGGCCTATCGCTGGTTCACCTTTGGCTTCTGCGCCTGGCTCGCCACCTTGACGGACGGCGGCTGCAACTTCAACCTGCCTGGCGGGGGGCGCGGCGGCCGCGGCGGCCGGGCCGGCGCGGCCGCCGAACCGTTCCAGCGCTTCGGCCACTGGTGCGGCGAGCATCTCGCCCTGGTGCTTCTCCTGGCGCTGCTGGCGGTGGGGGTCGGGGTGGGGCTGTGGCTGCTCCTGCTCTGGCTCAGCTCGCGCGGCAAGTTCATGTTCCTCGACAATGTGGTGACGGGCGAACCGCGCATCGGCATTCCCTGGCGCGAATACCGGGCCGAGGCCCGCTCCCTGATGCTCTGGCGCATCGGTTTCACCGTGGTGGCGTTGTTCCTGGTTCTGGCCGCCATCGGGATCGGCATCCTGCCGCTGCTGCCGCTGATCCGCGGCGGCGGCAAACCGGAGCCGCTGGCGCTGGTCATGAGCCTGCTGCCGCTGTTGCTGCTGGTGGTGACGGCGGCCTTCGCCTTGGGGGTGGTTGCCTCCCTGCTGGAGGCGTTCGTCATCCCCCGCATGTTCGCCCTGCGCCAGGGGTGCCTGGAGGCCTGGCGCGGGACGCTGGCGATGCTGCGGGGCCGCTGGTCGGCCGTCGTCGCCTTCCTCCTCGCCCACTTCCTGCTCGGCCTGCTGGCGGGCGTGGCGATCCTCGCCGCCGTGCTGGTGACCTGCTGCATCGCCGGCTGCCTGCTGGCCCTGCCCTATCTTGGCGCCGTGCTGCTCTTGCCGGTGACGGTCTTCTTCCGCCTCTTCAGCCTGGAGTTCCTGAAGGCGCTGGAGCCGGAGCTGCGGCCGGCGCTGGAGCCGGCGGCCGCGGCGGTTCCACCGCCGGAGATGCCGGCACCGGTGCTGCCAGCCGAGGGCTGAGCCCCCGCGCCAGGGGCTCCCCAGGGACGCCAGCCGTCCTGAAGCTCCTCCTCTCCCTTGAGTTCCTTGCCGCCGCCCGGGCGGCGGGGGCGGGGAGTCAGATGCCGGAGCCGGCCTCGTCCAGCCGCGGCAGCGACTCGTCCTCCGGCAATTCCAGGCGTGGCAGCGGCCGGCGGCGCACGATCCGGCGCTGGCCGGCTTCGGCGGGGCGGAGGCCGAGCCGGCGTTTCTCGATTTCGGCGAAAATGTACTCGGAGGTGCGCCGGCTCTCCAGGTCGAGCTTGATGTTCTCGATCTCGCGGCTGTTGTCGGCGAAGAGGTTCTGGCGGTTGCGGAGTTCGCGCTCCCGCTTCTCGATGGAGTCCGTGACCCAGACGTGGCAGATCCCGCCGGCCAGCACCATCAGCAGGAGAATGCCGAAGCGGACGGCGAGGGGGTGCGGCCCCTTGCTGGTTTTCACCTGCAGGGCCCGGGGGTGGTTGCGGTAGCGGCGGTTGCGGACGGCTTCGTTCATCATGGCGGGGTTGGGGTTCCGGCCCGGCGTTCCGGGGGTGGGCGGGGAGTGGAGGGTTGGCGGGAAAGGGATGGTGCCGGGGCGGCGGCCACGGGCAGGCGCTCGGCGACCCGGAGCTTGGCGGGGGCGGCCCGGCGGTTGGCGGCCAGCTCGGCGGCGGCGGCCGTGACCGGCTTTTTCGTCACCGGCCGCAGGGTCGCCTGCTTCTGGCAGACGCAGACGGGCAGGCCGGGGGGGCAGACGCAGGAGAGGGCTTCGTGGCGGATGAATTCCTTGACGATCCGGTCTTCGAGCGAGTGGAAGCTGATGACGGCGAGGCGGCCGCCGGGGCGGAGCAGGCGGAGGGCGGCGGCCAGTCCGGCCCGCAGCTCCGCCAGCTCGCCATTGACGGCGATGCGCAGGGCCTGGAAGACGCGGGTGGCGGCGGGCAGCCCCCGCTGGAAGGGCCGGCCGGCAACCTTCCCGACCAGCGCCGCCAGTTCGGCGGTCCGTTCCCAAGGTTGCCGTTCCCGGCGTTCGACGATGGCGTGGGCGAGCCGCCGGGCCTGGGGTTCCTCGCCATACTCCCGGAAGATGCGGGCGAGTTCCGCTTCCGGGGTGTGGTTCAGGAGGGTGGCGGCGGTGAGGCGCTGGCGGCGGTCCATGCGCATGTCCAGCGGCCCGTCGAAGCGGTGGGCGAAGCCGCGGTCGGGGGTGTCGATCTGGGGGGAGGAGACGCCGAGGTCGAGCAGGATCGCATCCACCGTCGCGTCTTCCCAGCCCAGCGCCGCGGCGAACTCCGCCATTTGGGCATAGCTGCCGCGGACAAGGTGGACACGCGGGGCGAAGGGCGCGAGGCGGGCGCGGGCGGCGGCGAGCGCGGCGTCGTCGCGGTCGCTGCCGAGCAGTTCCGCGTCCGCCGGGGCGGCCGCCAGGAGGGCGGCGGCATGGCCGGCGCCGCCGAGGGTGCCGTCGACCAGGCGGCGGCAGCCTTCGGGGCGGAGCAGTTCCAGCACCGGTTGGAGGAGGACGGGGATGTGTTCGAACTCGGTCATGTGGGGTTCAGGGTTCAGGGTTCAGGATTCACTTGCCGATCAGGCCGGCGAGGGTTTCGGCCAGGGGGCCGGGGCGTTCCTGGAGGGCCTTGATGACGTCCAGGCAGCGGTCGGGCTCCATCTTCTGCTTTTCCCAAGCCTCGGGGGTCCAGAGCTGGATGTGGGTGACGGCGCCGACGAGCCGGAGCCGGTCGGCGATGCCGGCGTGGGCCATCAGTTTGGGGGTGAGCAGGATCCGCCCCTGCTTGTCGGCTTGGCAGTCGGCGGCGACCGAACCGATGTGGGCGAGGGCGAGGGCGGCCTGGGGGTCGGCGAAGGAGACCTGGCGCAGTTTCTGGATGAGGGTGGTGAACATGGGCAGGGGCAGGAGCTGGAGCGCGCCATGGCGGCCGGGGAGGAGGACGAAGCGGTTGGCGGCCGGTTCCGGGTCGCGCCAAGTGCTGGGGATGGCGACGCGCCGCTGGGAATCGACGGTGCCTTCCGCATCGCCGAGGAACCAGCGTTCGCCGTTGTCCGTGGTGGTGGTTGGCCGCGCCGTTTTCACCTAATCGCCCCTTTATTCACCTTTTCTCACCTGAACCATAGGCCGCCTTCCCCAGTTTTGCAAGCCGCCCGAAACCGGAAGCAGAATCCACGAATTACAACTGCTGAATTGTAGGGTATAAATTGGGGAAACCCGCCGCCTCATCCGCGCGGCGACAGTCATGGAGCGGGTGGGGCTGCCGCTCAAGCTTGGGTTTCGCACGGAGGTCACGGGAGCCCGCGGAGGCATGAGGGGTGCCACCTGTCCCCAAGGCCCCCCTGTCCCTAGTTGGCCGCCGCGGTGGGGGTGGCGGCGCCACGGTTTGGCGAACCGCCGGCGAAACGGCAACGGCGCTGGCGCGGCAGAGCCGGCGGCCATAATCCATCGTTTTAGTGTTGTAAATCCGCCGGCACACGGTATGGTGGCCGCAACCCCGAAGGAAGCCGCCCCATGCTCATGGTCAGCCAGAAATGCCAGTACGCCGTCCGCGCCATGTTCGAACTCGCCAAGCGCCACGGCGGCGAACCGACCAAGATCGAGGAGATCGCCACGGCCCAGGCGATCCCCCAGCGGTTCCTGGCGAACATCCTCAACCAGTTGCGCGCCGCGGGGCTGGTTGATTCGGTGCGCGGCAAGAAAGGTGGCTACGTCCTGCCGCGGCCACCGGCCCAGACCAGTGTCGGCGACGTGATCCGCCTCATGGAGGGCTCCCTCGCCCCGGTGGACTGCCGCGGCGCCGGGCGCAGCCGTTGCCCGCTGGTTGACCAATGCATCTTCGTCGGCCTCTGGCAACGGGCGCAGGACGCCACCACCAAGGTCTATGATGGCACCAGCTTCCAAGACCTGCTCGAGGAGGAGCGACGGCTCCTCGCCCGCCGCGGCAAGGGCGGCTTCGACTACGTGATCTGACCCGGTCCGGCCGCCGCGGCCGCAGTCAGGGCGGTGTCGCCTGCTGGATGTCGGCGACCACCTCCTGCAGCCGCAGCACCACGGCCCGCTTCAGCCGCTTCTGCTGCGCCGTCAGCTCCCCCAACCGCTGGAGCTGGGGCGCCAGCCGCGCCCACCACGCCAGGTCATGCGGGACGATCCCCCCGGCCGCCCCGACTTCCCAGGCGCCGCGGTTGCCGTCCAGTTGCAAAAACAGCTTCTCGGCCAGATCCAAGGCCTCGCCATCCAGTTGATACCAGCGCTCGAACGCCGCGTCGCTGGCCAGGAAGCGATGGTACGGGCTCCGCTCCGGCACGCGCAGGGCCGCCAGCTCGCGGCGGCGGGCGGCAAGGCTCTCCCCGCGCTGGTTCCGCAAGCGCCGCAACGCCGCCCGCGCCCCATCCACGACGGCCAGGCTGCGATCCGAATCCCGCTCCGCCTGGATGCGGGCCGGAGCCAAAAAGTCGGCGAGCCGCAACTGTTCCAGCTCCAGCAGGTATTCGGCCGTCAGCCGGGCCGAATCGGCAACCGATTCCAGCACCTGTTGGGCCGCCGGCTCCGGCCGGCCGGTGGCACGCACCGCGACTGCCTGCCCCTGGATTTGCACCAGCGCCTGCCGCGTCGCCAGATCCCCCACACAGCCCGCCAGGGCAATGGCCAGCCTCTCCCGCGTCGCGGCTACGGCGCCCGCCGGCTCCCCCCGGAGCCGTCGGAGGTGCGCCGGCGACGGGTGGCTCCGCATCGCGGCATAGAAGCCCACCGACTGCCGGATCACCGGCAGCCGCAGGATATCCGCCGATTTCAGCCGCAAGCTGAGGATGCTTCCCACGCCGGCCTCGCCCAAGAAAAGCAGCAATGTCAGAACCCCTTGCCGAAACGAAAGCTCGTGGTGGAATTTCATGTCCAGCAGCAGCCACAGCAGGACCGCCGCCGGCACATGCCACTTCAAGAAGGCCAGGGGCGGCAGCCCGCCAAGCCAGCCGAAAAGCAGGCAATGGCCACCGAAGAGCAGCGCCATCCCGCGAATGGCCAGGAGGGCGGCGGGGCGCTTCGGCCCCGGCGCGGCAGGCTTGGACGTCACCGCCGGGACGCCGGCCGCGGCGCCACCAGCCACGCTTGTTGGGGGATTCGACTCCATCGCCGCCTCGCCTTGGCCCGATGCCCCAAAACCGCCAGCGAACTTGCAACCTGTCAACTGTAATGCCCTTTTGCAGCGGATCAAGCCATCAGGCGCCAAGGCGGCGCGGAGTCCGCACGGGAGTATTGTCCCTGTCCCCAAGGGCATGCCCGTCCGCGCCCCGCCCAGCAACATCACCAAAGAGATTGACTTTGTTTTGATTCCGGGCTATAGTGCCACCATCAAACCCCAAACCGGATCACCACACCCCCACACACCGCCGCACCCAACCCATGCCAAACCACCACCCCCACACCCTCCTCGCCCAGGCCGGTGCCCGCTGGGACGACAAGACCGGCGCCATCTCCCTGCCGATCCATCACAGCGCCACCTTCCGCCACCCCGCCCTCGGCCAAAGCACCGGCTTCGACTACTCCCGCACCGCCAACCCCACCCGCCAGGTGCTGGAGGAGACCGTCGCCCGCCTCGAAGGCGCCACCCGCGCCCTGGCCTTCGCCTCCGGCCTGGCCGCGATCGACGCCGTGCTCCGCCTCTTCCAGCCCGGCGACCGGCTCCTGGCCACCGAAGACCTCTACGGCGGCACCTTCCGCCTCTTCGAGAAGCTCTTCCGCCCCTACGGCATCGAAACCATCTACGCCGACACCTCCGACCGCGCCGCCGTCCAGGCCACCCTCCGCCGCTGCGGCATCCGCGGCGTCTTCCTGGAAACCCCCAGCAACCCCCTGCTGAAAATCGCCGACATCCCGGCCATCGCCGCCGCCGCCCACGACGCCGGCGCCCTGACCATCGTCGACAACACCTTCCTCACCGCCTGCCGCCAGCGGCCGCTCGAACTCGGCGCCGACATCGTCCTCTACAGCGCCTCCAAATACCTGGGCGGCCACAACGACGTCATCGCCGGCATCGCCGCCACCCACCGCCCCGAACTCGCCGAACGCCTGGCCTTCTTCCAGAACGCCGCCGGCGCCATCCTCGGCCCGCAGGAGTCCTGGCTCTTGCTGCGCGGCCTGAAGACCCTGCCGCTGCGGCTGGCAAAACAGGAGGCGAACGCCGGCCGGCTCGCCGCCTGGCTGGCCGACCATCCCCACGTCCGCCGCGTCCACTATCCCGGCCTGCCCGGCCACCCCGGGCGCGACACCCTCGCCCGCCAGGCCACCGGCGCCGGGGCGATGATCGCCTTCGAAGTCGCCGACCCCGGCCGCGTCCCCCACATCCTGGCCAACGTCCAGACCTTCCTCTTCGCCGAAAGCCTGGGCGGCGTCGAATCGCTCATCACCTTCCCCGCCGCCCAGACCCACGCCGACCTCGACCCCGCCACCCGCGACCGCCTCGGCATCAACGACCGCCTGCTCCGCCTCTCCATCGGCATCGAGGAGTGCCAGGATCTCCAAGACGACCTTGAAGCCGTCCTCTGACTTGATCCAGCCATTGAAAAAGATGGCCTTGGCTCGGACTTCATGCCCGTCATGCCGTCGCGGCGGCCAATTCAGGTTAAATTTGCCATTCGGCATTCGAAAATCGAAAATCAAGACCCCATGGACTTCGCCACCCAGCTCATCCACGCCGGCCGCGACCGCGACCCGCTCACCGGCGCCGCCAGCGTCCCGGTCTACCAGACCTCGACCTACCACCAGCCGGATCCCGAACACCTCGGCAAGTATGACTACGCCCGCAGCGACAACCCGACCCGCGAAGCCCTGGAACTGGCCATCGCCGAACTCGAAGGCGGCGCCCGCGGCTTCGCCTTCGCCTCCGGCATGGCCGCCCTCTCCTCCGTCTTCCTGCTCTTCCAGACGGGCGACCACATCGTCGCCGGCGAAGACGTCTACGGCGGCACCTACCGCGTCCTGACCACCGTCTTCCAGCGCTGGGGGCTCGACGTCAGCTTCGGCGACAGCACCGACCCGGACGCGCTCCGCGCCGCCATCACGCCGCGGACCAAGGCCATCTTCGTCGAAACCCCCTCCAACCCGCTCCTGCGCATCACCGACCTCGCCGCGGTCGCGGAGATCGCCCACGCCCACGGCCTGCTGGCCATCACCGACAACACCTTCCTCTCGCCGCTCCTGCAAAAGCCGCTCGCCCTCGGCTTCGACATCGTCATCCACAGCGCCACCAAGTTCATCGCCGGCCACAGCGACCTCATCGCCGGCCTGGCGGTGACCCGCGACGCCGCCACCGGCCACAAGCTCCGCCACGTCCAGAACGCCGTCGGCGCCATCCTCGGCCCGCAGGACTCCTGGCTCACCCTGCGCGGGCTCAAGACCCTCGACGTCCGCCTGGAACGCCAGCAACGCACCGCGGCGGCCATCGCCCACTGGCTGGCGGCGCGCCCGGACGTGCCGCGCGTCCACTACCCCGGCCTCCCCGGCCATCCCGGCCGCGAAATCCACGACCGCCAAGCCACCGGCCCCGGCGCGGTGCTCGCCTTCGACCTCGGCAGCCGCGAGCGCGCCGTCGCCTTCCTCAAGCAGGTGAAAATCCCCCTCGTCGCCGTCAGCCTCGGCGGCGTCGAAACCATCCTCTCCTATCCCGCCACCATGTCGCACGCCGCCATGCCGCCGGCGGAACGCGCCCGCCGCGGCATCACCGCCGGCCTGGTCCGCCTCTCCGCCGGCCTCGAATCGCCCGCCGACCTCATCGCCGACCTGGAGCAGGCCCTGGCCGCCGCCGCCGGCGGTTGTTGACCCTGCCCCCACGCCAGTCCCCTTTTCCCACAAAAAAAACACCACCACCCCGACCCCGGAGACCACCGCCATGAGCAACATCCACCTGGACAATTCGCAAAGCATCGGCCGCACGCCGCTGGTGCGCCTCAACCGCCTCACCCAGGGCGCCAAAGCCACCGTGCTCGCCAAGATCGAAGGGCGCAACCCCGCCTACTCCGTCAAGTGCCGCATCGGCGCCGCCATGGTCTGGGACGCGGAGAAGCGCGGCATCCTCCGCCCCGGCGTCGAAATCATCGAGCCCACCAGCGGCAACACCGGCATCGCCCTGGCTTCCGTCGCCGCCGCCCGCGGCTACAAGCTGACCCTGACCATGCCCGAGACCATGAGCCTCGAACGCCGGCGCGTCCTCGCCGCCTTCGGCGCAACCCTGATCCTCACCCCCGGCGCCGAGGGGATGAAGGGCGCCATCCGCCGCGCCGAGGAGATCGCCGCCAGCGACCCGGCCCACTGGTTCCTACCCCAGCAGTTCAAGAACCCGGCCAACCCCGCCATCCACGAAGCCACCACCGGCCCCGAAATCTGGAACGACACCGACGGCCAGGCCGCCGTCCTCGTCGCCGGCGTCGGCACCGGCGGCACCATCACCGGCATCGCCCGCCACTTCAAGCTGACCAAGCGCCAGCCGCTGCTCGCCGTCGCCGTCGAGCCGAAGGAAAGCCCAGTCATCACCCAGAAGCTGGCGGGGCAGGAACTCAAGCCCGGCCCGCACAAGATCCAGGGGATCGGCGCCGGCTTCATCCCGGACACCCTCGACCTCACCCTCCTCGACCGCGTGGAACAGGTGGAGAGCGCCGAGGCAATCGAGACCGCCCGCCGCCTCGCCACCGAGGAAGGCATCCTCGCCGGCATCTCCAGCGGCGCCGCCACCGCCGCGGCCCTGCGCCTGGCGCGGCTCCCGGAGTTCGCCGGCCAGACGATCGTCACCATCCTCCCCGACGCCGGCGAACGCTACATCTCCACCGTCCTCTTCGAGGGGATCGGCGGCTGAAGGAAGGCATGAGTCCGATGAGTCTTATGAGTCCAATGAGTCCCATGGCTCCGGCAGCGGCGGCGAAGCTGCACCGGCTCCAGGCGGCGCTGCGCTCCGCCGGCCGCGCCGCCGTCGCCTTCTCCGGCGGCGTGGACAGCAGCTTCCTCCTCCGCGTCGCCGCCGACACCCTCGGCCCGGCCAACGTCCTCGCCATCATCGGCGACTCCCCCAGCCTGCCCCGCCACGAACTCGCCCTCGCCCGCCAGTTCGCCGCCGCCACCGGCGTCGAGTGCCTGGTGATCTTCCCCGAGGAAATGCGCAACCCGCGCTACACCGCCAACCCCCCCGACCGCTGCTACTTCTGCAAACACGCCCTCTTCACCGGCGTGCGCCAGGCCGCCGCCAACCGCGGCATCGCCACCATCCTCGAAGGCAGCAATGCCGACGACACCGGCGACCACCGCCCCGGCCGCCGCGCCGCCGCCGAGCTGGGCGTGCAAAGCCCGTTGCTGGAGGCCGGCCTGGCCAAGGCGGAAATCCGCGAACTCTCCCGCCACCTGGGACTGCCCACCGCCGACAAGCCCGCCATGGCCTGCCTCGCCTCACGCCTCCCCTACGGCACCCCCGTCACCGCCGCCAGCCTCGCCCAGGTCGAAGCGGCCGAAAGCCGCCTCCGCGACGCCGGCTTCCGCGGCGCCCGCGTCCGCCACCACGGCGACATCGCCCGCCTCGAACTGGATCCCGCCGAATTCCCCCGCCTCCTCGACCCCAACCTCCGCGGCGAACTCACCGCCGCCCTCAAACGCCTCGGCTGGCGTTATGTTAGCCTCGACCTCCAAGGCTACCGCACCGGCAGCCTCAACGAAGCCCTCTGACCGGTTCCATTCTGAACCGCTCCCGGTGATTCCCTCTGTGTCCCCTGAAACCTCTGCGGCAACCGAAATTCGCAAATCCCGAATCCGCCCAGCCCATGCCCAACCTCACCTTCGCCCAAGCCCTCGAACTCGCCATCGCCGGCGCCCCCCCCGCCCCGGAATGGCTCGTCCCCCTCCTCGACTGCGCCGCCGCCGACGCGCCCCGGCTCTTCGCCGCCGCCGACCAGCGCCGCGCCACCACCGTCGGCGACGAGGTCCACCTCCGCGGCCTCATCGAGTTCTCCAGCGTCTGCCGCCGGAACTGCGCCTATTGCGGACTCCGCAACGGCAATGCCACGGCGGGGCGCTACCGGCTCGCGCCGGAGGAGATCGTCAAGGCCGCCCAGGAGGCCGCCGCCCTCGGCTACCACTCGGTCGTCCTCCAGTCCGGCGAAGACGCCTGGTTCACCGCCGAACGGCTGGCGGCGGCGGTGCGCGCCATCAAGGCAACCACGGACCTCGCCGTCACCCTCAGCGTCGGCGAACGGGACCGCGAAACCTACCGCCTCTGGCGCGAAGCCGGCGCCGACCGCTACCTGCTCCGCATCGAGACCACCGACCCCGCGCTCTTCGCCGCGCTCCATCCCGACGGCAGCTACCTGGCGGCGCGCCAAGCCTGCCTCTTCACCCTCAAGGAGCTTGGCTACCAGCTCGGCTCCGGCGTCATGACCGGCCTGCCGGGGCAAACCCCGGCAATGCTCGCCGCCGATGTCCTCTGGCTCCACGAGCTGGGCGCGGAGATGATCGGCGTCGGCCCCTTCATCCCCCATCCCCAGACCCCCCTGGCGGGCGCCGCCGGCGGCACGGTCGAGCAGACCCTGCGCCTCGTCGCCGTCCTCCGCCTCGCCTTCCCCTGGGCCCACATCCCCGCGACCACCGCCATGGGCTCCCTCGACCCGCACGGCCGCGAAAAGGCGCTCCAGGCCGGCGCCAACGTCGTCATGCCCAACGTCACCCCCACCGACCGCCGGCCGCTCTACGAAATCTATCCCGGCAAGATTTGCCTGGGCGACGACGCCCACCACTGCCGCGGCTGCATCACCCGCCGCATCGAGGCCCTCGGCCGCCGCGTCGCCGCCGGCCCCGGCCACGTGCTCCGCCCGCCCCGCCCCGCCGCGGCCGCCGCCGGTTGATTTCCGGGCTGGCCGTGGTATGGTTTTTGGCAGTGGCGGCTCAACCGCGGCGTGACGCGGGTTGGCCTGGCCTGGGATGGTGGATCGAGAATTTGGACCATGCGATTCCTGCAACAACGGAAAGTCCTGGTTAGATGCCCGGCGGTGGCGACTGCCGGGGTTTCGCCTGCTTGACGCAGGCTTTCCTGTTGCGACCCCCCGGAACACCAGCGCCAGCGCCGGGCCCCCTTTCACCGCGGACGGAAACGAGCCTCAGCCTCTCTCCCCCGGCGGCGGTCGCGTCCCCATGGTCCGGCCCACGAACAGTCCCCGGGACTGCCAATGAAAGACGGCAAAACCCCATGACCTCCCACCCTTCCTCCCCTCCCGCCACCCCGATCAAGGGCGCCGAACTCCTGATCCGCTGCCTGGAGCAGCACGGCGTCGACTTGGTCTTCGCCTATCCGGGTGGCGCCGCCATCGAGATCCACCAGGCCCTGAGCCGCAGCAAGATCCGCGTGATCCTCCCCCGCCACGAGCAGGGCGGCGCCTTTGCCGCCGACGGCTACGCCCGCGCCTCGGGGCGCGTCGGCGTCTGCATGGCCACCAGCGGCCCCGGCGCCACCAACCTGCTCACCGGCATCGCCGACGCCTACATGGACTCGGTCCCACTGGTGGTGATCACCGGCCAGGTCCCGCAGAAGCTGATCGGCAAGAACGCCTTCCAGGAGACGGATATCATCGGCATGACCCGGCCGATCGTCAAGCACAGCTACCTGGTGCTGGATCCGGCCGAAATCCCGCAGGTCGTCGCCGAAGCCTTCTATCTGGCCGGCAGCGGCCGCCCCGGCCCGGTGATGATCGACATCCCCAAGGACGTGCAGCAGAAACTGGTGGCGCCAACCATTCCGGCGACGCCGCCGCGCCTGCGGACCTACACGGTGCCGGCAGCCTGCTCCGACGCCGACGTCGAGGCGGTGCGGGCGGCCATCGCCGCCAGCAACCGCCCCTGCATCCTCGCCGGCGGCGGCGTCATCATCAGCGGCGCGGCCGCCGAACTGCGCCGCTTCGCCGAAGGCTACAACCTGCCGGTGGCGACCACCCTGATGGGGATCGGGGCCTTCCCCGAGTCGCATCCACTGTCGCTCAAATGGCCGGGAATGCATGGCACCTACTACGCCAACTATGCCGTCAATGAATGCGACCTGCTGATCAACATCGGCGCCCGCTTCGACGACCGCGTCACCGGCAACGTCCAGACCTTTGCCGTCCACTCCAAGATCATCCATATCGACATCGACCCGTCGGAGATCAACAAGAACAAGCGGGCGGACATTGGCATCGTCTGCGACGCCAAGGAGATCCTCGCCAAGCTCAACGCGGCGCCGCTGCGCAAGGACTACGCCTCCTGGCACGCCCAGATCCGCGAGTGGAAGGCGAAGCATCCCCTGGCCTACAAGAAGGACGCGGCCATCCAGCCGCAATTCGTGGTCGAGACGATCTGCGAGCTGACCGGCGGCAAGGCGATCATCGTCCCCGGCGTCGGCCAGCACCAGATGTGGGCGGCGCAGTACTACCGCTTCGAGCGCCCCCGCCAATTCCTGACTTCCGGCGGCCTCGGCTCCATGGGCTTCGGCACCCCCGCCGCCATGGGCGCCAAGCTCGCCTGCCCCGACGCTACCGTGATCAACATTGACGGCGACGGCAGCTTCCAGATGAACATCCAGGAGCTGGGCACCATCCACAGCGAGGAGATCGGCGTCAAGATGGTCATCCTCAACAACCAGCACCTCGGCATGGTCGCCCAGTGGGAGGACCGCTTCTACGGGTCAAACCGCGGCAACACCGTGCTCAAGGTCGGCGACCGCCCCTACCCGGAGTTCGTCCAGATCGCCAAGGGCTACCGCATCCCCGGCCGCGACGTCTGGCGCCGCGACGAGGTCCGCCCCGCCATCCAGGAGATGCTGGCCACCGACGGCCCCTTCCTCCTCGACGTGCATGTCGAGTACCAGGAGCACGTGCTGCCCATGATCCCCGCCGGCGGCACCCACCAGAACATCATCATCGAATGAACGCCCGGTGGCGGACGGGAAACCCCCGCCGCCGCCGCTTCCGCCCAGCCCCAACAGGAGGCCCCGAAAAGATGTGGTACTACGCCGAAGGCAGCCAACGGCTCGGCCCGGTTGACGACGCCCGCCTCCAGGAACTGGTGAGCCAAGGCGTGGTCCGGGGCAACACCCTCGTCTGGAAGCAGGGGATGGCGAACTGGCAGCCCTACGCGGCGCTCGCCGGGGCGCCCCCGCCGCTGGCAATGGCATCCGTGCCGCCGGCGCCGGCGGCCGTGCGCCCGGACGTGCCCAGCCATCTGGTGCCGGCCATCCTGGTCACCATCCTCTGCTGCCTGCCCTTGGGGATTCCGGCGATTGTCTATGCTTCGCAAGTCGGGGGCAAGCTCGCGGCCGGCGACCAGGCCGGCGCCGCCGAAGCCTCCCGGAAAGCCAGCCTCTGGTGCTGGATCGCCGCCGGTGCCGGCTTGGTGGGGAGCGCACTGTGGATCGGCCTGGTGATCCTGGGCGGCTTGGCCGGATGACCCCGCCGCCGCCGCCGCCACGCCGCCCCTGGTGGCCCGCCCTCGGCGCCGCCGCGCTGGTGGCCATCGCCAGCGCCCTGGCCGCGCTGCTCTACCGCTTCGACCCCGCCGGCGCCCGTTTCTACCCGCCCTGCCTCTGGCACCAACTCACCGGCCTCCACTGCGCCGGCTGCGGCGGGACGCGCGCCGCCCACGCCCTGCTCCACCTCGACCTGGCCACCGCCATCCGCCAGAACAGCTTCCTGGTCCTGGTCGCCCTCCCCCTCCTCGCCCTGGCGCTCCTGCAAGTCGCGCTGGGCCGCGGCTTCTTCAGCGCCCGCGTCCAGCACTGGCTCCTGGTCGGCTTCCTCATCCTCGCCGGCCTCTTCACGGTGGCGCGCAACCTCCCCTACGCGCCGTTCCACTGGCTGGCGCCCCGCTGAACAGCCGTAAGCGTCGCATCTGACCAACCAGGAGCTTGGGATGTGGCTGGGGCATTGTGGGTTCCGCCGCGGGCCGGTGGTCGGCCACGCGGCGGGGGTTTCCGAGCCCTCGCTTCAGCGTGCGGCTGTTCGTTCCAGATCGAGTCGGCCCTTCACTCCCTTGCGTCCATGGCGGCCAGCCGGTTGATCCGGCTGGCGGCGTAGGCGGCGCCGAAGCCGTTGTCAATGTTGACCACCGTCACCCCCGGCGCGCAGGAATTGAGCATGGAAAGAAGCGGGGCGATCCCCTGGAACGAGGCGCCATAGCCGATGGAGGTGGGCACCGCGATGACCGGCTTGGAGACCAGGCCGCCCACGACCGAAGGCAGGGCGCCTTCCATCCCGGCCACCACGATCAGCACTGCCGCCCGCTCCAAATGCTCGCGGCGCGACATCAGCCGGTGCAGCCCCGCCACCCCCACGTCGTAGAGCCGCTCCACCCGGTTCCCCATCACCTCCGCGGTGCAGGCGGCCTCTTCCGCGACGGGCACGTCGCAGGTGCCGGCGGTGATCACGAGCACCGGGCCGCGGCCCCGCTCCGTCCGGTCTTCGTGCTTGAACACGCAGCGCGCCAGCTCGTTGTACTCGGCGGCCGGACAGACCTCCCGGATCACCGCCGCCTGGAGTGGCGTCGCCCGGGTGGCGAGCACGTTGGGATGGGTGTTGAACAGCGCCGCCGCCGCCGCCCGCAGGTGCGCCTCCGTCTTGCCGGGGCAGTAGATAACCTCGGCGAACCCGAGGCGGCTTGCCCGGTCGAGGTCGGGGATCACGGGTGGCGAATGGTGGTGGGGCATCGGCGGCTCCTCACGGCGTGGGCTATTCCCCCCAATGTAATGGCTGCTTCCGCCGCCGCCCGCCTCTTTTTCCGGGACGCCTGGCAACGTGGCACAAGCAATCCTGCTTGCCCTCCCCGCCGCCACGGTTGCGGCGCGGGAACGACGATAGGCTCCAACGCCTTGCTGGCACCATTCATCCTATTTTGCGGGTTCCTTGCCCCTTGCGAAAACTATCCCTTTTTCGTCTCCATTTGAAGGGAAGGCTTCAGGATCGTCGGCGTACTTGGCGACGAAGGCCTGTAATTCCTTGGTTGATGCTGTCAGAAAGAGCATGCCTTCTTCCGGCTTCTCGTACTTGATGCTGACCTTGTTCTGTTCGAGCATCGCTTCCAGCCACTGCGAAGACATTGAAGTCAAGGTCAGTGCGTCGCCGTCAAGCGCGACCTTCCAGAAACTGTGCAACTGAATGAAGTGTCCGCCGAAAAACGTCTTGGGGTGAATCGCATTGGGCCTTTGGGGCATGAGTTCAATGAAGCGATTCGTGCCGATGGTCCCGAGGGTGGCGTAGAACTCAGCCGGCGGCTGGTCCGGCATCGTTGTTTGAAGGGTATATCTGCCCGTTGGTTTGTGAAATGACTTGATTGTCCATGTCGCATCGCCATTCTGCCAAACTCCTTCCAGTGCAGGATCATAAGTGACGTCTTTGCTGGTGAAGATTGAGTTCATCGTCAGGATACAGCCACCCGTCGCAAGGACGACCGCCAGAAACAAGAAACCTAAGATTCTCCTCATGACATTCCCTCTCTTCTCGTTGCGCCAACTGATTTGACATTTAGCCATTGTCCCCGGCCGGGTTACGCCGTGAATCTACAGGGCGGCGGGGTGGAAGGCAAGCGTGCCCGGCAGCGGCCCGGTTTGCGGAGTCCGCAAAAGGTTTCCCCCAAATCTCCACCAAAAGCCTTCGCCCCGCCGCCACCGCCGCCGCCCATTTCCGGCGCAGGGTGTAAATTGCAGCCCTGACGGTTCCCGGCCGGAAATGCCGGCTTTCCCCCCCGGTGGAATCCGGCCCCAAGCCCCACGGAACAGCGCCATGCCATCGCCCGCGGAACAATGGATTGAAGAGGAGCTGGCGGCCCTGGAGCGCCAAGGGCTGCGGCGCACCACCCAGCCGCTGCCGGCCACCGGCGGGCGCATTCCCGGCGCCGGCCCCGGCGGCGCACCGCTGCTGAACTTCGCCAGCAACGACTACCTCGACCTGGCCCACCACCCGCACGTGCTCGAAACCGCCGCCGCCGCCCTCCGCCGCTACGGCGCCGGCGCCACCGCTTCGCGCCTGGTCAGCGGCACCCTCGACCTGCACGAGGAACTGGAGGCGCGCCTGGCCGCCCACAAGGGCTACCCCGCCGCCCTCGTCGCCGGCAGCGGCTACCTCACCAACACCGCCGCCGTCCCCGCCCTCGTTGGCCGCGGCGACCGCATCCTGGCCGACCGCCTCGTCCACGCCAGCCTGCTCGACGGCGCCCTGCAAAGCCGTGCCGACCTGGGCCGCTTCCGCCACAACGACCCGGAGCACCTGCGCCAACTGCTCGCCCGCCCCGCCCCCACCGCCGGCGGCCGCACCCTCGTGCTCGTGGAATCGGTCTACAGCATGGATGGCGACGTTGCGCCCCTGGCGGAAATCGCCGCCGCCACCACCGCCGCCGGCGCCCTGCTGCTGGTCGACGAGGCCCATTCCGCCGGCGTCTTCGGCCCCGCCGGCAGCGGCCTGGTCCGTGGCCTTGGCCTGGAAGCGGCGGTCAACCTTTCCATGAGCACCCTGAGCAAGGCCCTCGGCGGCTACGGCGGCGTCATCGCCTGCTCACGCCCCATGCGCGACTGGCTCGTCAACCGCCACCGCGGCTTCATCTACTCCACCGCCCCGCCACCCGCCGTCCTCGGCGCCGCCTTGGGCGCGCTCGACGTGCTGGCGGCGGAGCCCGACCGCGGCCGCCTGCTCCTGGAACGCGCCGCCCGCTTCCGCGCCCGCCTCCGCGCCGGCGGCCTCGACACCGGCGCCTCCGCCAGCCAGATCATTCCCCTGATGGTCGGCGACAACCGCCGCGCCCTCGACCTCGCCCGCCGCCTCCGCGCCCAGGGCATCCTCGCCGGCGCCATCCGCCCCCCCACCGTCCCCGCCGGCACCGCCCGCCTCCGCCTCTCCGTCACCCTCGCCCACACCGAGGCCGACCTCGAAGCCGCCGCCCAAACCATCCTCCAAACCTTCAACAATGGTTAAAAACAACAGATGCGGGAAAAACCTTTTGCAAAGGGATTCCCCCGTCGGCCGAATTGCTGGAGACAACGCGACGATGACCGCGACGACGGCTTTCTTCATCTCAGGCTGGGCGCATGGCGCGGCGGCGCTGCGCCCCTTGGCGGCGGCGTTGCCGGAGCTGGACGCCCGGCTGCTGGCGCCGGCGGAGCTGGGCGCCGAACCGGCGGCGGCGCTGCTCGACCGGATCCAGGCCGCCGGCGCCGCGCCGGTGGTGTTGGTCGGCTGGTCCCTGGGCGCGATGATCGCCCTGGAGGCGGCCCTGGCCCGGCCGGCGGCCGTCGCGCGCCTGATCCTGGTTGCCGGCACCCCGCGTTTCTGCGCCACCGATGGCTGGCCCGCCGGCCAGCCCCAGGCGAACCTCCGGGCGCTCGCCGCCGGCCTGCGCCATGACGCCCCCGCGGCGCTGCGCGGCTTCTTCGAACTCTGCGGCACCGCGCCGGAAACCCTTTCCGGCCTGGCCGCCGCCGCCCTGGATCAGGGGACCGAAACCCTCGCCGCCGGCCTCCACTACCTCCGCGCCAAGGACTTGCGCCCCAATCTCCACACCCTCGCCGTCCCCACCCTGCTGCTCCACGGCAAACAGGACCAGGTCATCCCCTGGCTGGCCGCCAGCCTCCTGGCCCAGCAAATCCGGTCGGCCCGCCTCCGCCTCTTCGACCCGGCCGGGCACAACCTCCCCCAGACCCATCCATCCGAACTGGCCGCCGCCAGCCGCGACTTCCTCGCCCCCGCCCCCTAAACCCTGAGCCCCAGCCCCCCGTCCTTCCGTCTTTCCATTCTCCCGGTTCCCAGCTTATGCAGCAGGCGATCCAACACAGTTTCAGCGCCGCGGCGGCGTCCTACGACCATCCGGCGGGCATCCAGCCGCGGGTGGCCCAACGGCTGCTGGCCGAATTCCTGCCCGGACCGGCGGCGCTGCCCGCCAGCGGCCGCATCCTGGAAGTCGGCTGCGGCACGGGCACGCTCACCTGCGAACTCCGCAACCGCCACCCTGGCCGCGGCATCCTGGCGCTGGACCTGGCGCCGGGAATGGTCGCCCGGGCCCGCCAGCGCCACGGCGACCTCCCCGGAATCGAGTTCCTGGCGGCGGACATCCGGGCGTTCGCCCCGGCGGAACGCTTCGCGCTCATCGCCAGCAGCTCGGCGCTGCATTGGATCCGGCCGCTGCCGGAGCTGTTCCGGCACCTGGCGGCGCTGCTGGCGCCCGGCGGCTTCCTCGGGTTCGCCATGATGACCGCCGGCACCTTGGCCGAACTGCGCGCGGCCCGGCAGCGCGTCGCGCCACACAAGCCCGCCGCCGGCAGCCTGCCGCGGGCGGACGCGGCGCTGGCCGCCCTGCGGGCCGCCGGCTTTGCCCTCCAAGCCCAGGCCGTGGAACGCCACACCCAGCCCTGCGCTTCGGGGCGCGACCTGCTCCGCGGCCTCCGCGCCCAAGGCATCGCCGCCGGCTTCTACGGCTCCGGCGCCAGCCTCACCCGGGGCGAACTCGCCCGGCTCGTCCACGACTTCGACCGCCACCACACCGCCATCACCTGGGAAGTCCTCTACGTGCTGGCCGGCCACCCCGGAACTCCGGCAGGAGGAAGCACATGAGTTGGTTCATCACGGGCACGGACACCGATGCGGGCAAGACGGTGGGCGCGGCGGCGCTGCTCTGCGCCTTGCGGGCGGCGGGGCGCAACGCGGTGCCGATGAAGCCGTTCCAGACCGGCAGCGTCGGGCGCAGTTGCGACGTGGACTTCTGCCTGAAGATGGCGGGGCTGCCCGAGCCGGCGCCGGTGGAATACGACTGGATGGCGCCCGTGCGGCTGCCGCTGCCGGCCTCGCCGCACCTGGCGGCGGCCAAGGCGGGGGTGACCTTGAGCTTGGAACCGGTGCTGGCGGCCTACCGCGAGCTGCTGGCACTGCACGGGACGGTGCTCGTCGAGGGCGCCGGCGGCGTGCTCGTGCCGATCGCCGAAGGGGTGCTGATGCTCGACCTGATGCGCGCCCTCGGGCTGCCGGTGGTCGTCGTCAGCCGGCCGGGGCTCGGCACGATCAACCACACCCTGCTGACTTTGCGCGAACTGCGCCGCGCGGAGCTGCGCGTCGCCGGCGTCCTCTTCTGCGCCAATTCGCCCAAGCCCTGGGGCGAGGTCGAGGAGGACAACATCCAGACCATCGAACGCCTCGGCCAGGTGCCCATCCTCGGCCGCATCCCCTGGCTTTCCGGGCTGGCGGAAGGGGCCGTCTCGCCGGAGCGTTTCCAGAGGGCGGCCCGGCTGGCGCTCGCCACGCTGCCAGAATGAGCCGGGAAGCCTGGAGATCGCCCGCCATGCCCAGCAGCCCCGCGCCCACCCCCAACCCCAAACGGCCGCCCCGCGCCCCGCGCCCCCTCCCGGAAGCGGCGGAGCAGAAGCTCTGCGGCCTCAATGCCTGCCTCGCCGTCTTCCACCACCGGCGCGACGCCATCGTCCGGGCCTACGTGAGCGAGGCGCGGCGGCCCGCCGCCGGGGTCGCCGCCCTGCTCCGCTGGTGCGCCAAGAGCCGCCGCGCCTACCACGTGGTGCCCGACGCCGACCTGGAGCGGCTGACCCAGTCCGCGCACCACGAGGGGATCTGCCTGCTCGTCCGCCGCCCGCCCGCCCCCAGCTTTCCCGACTTCCTGGCCAGCCTGCCCGCCACCCCCGCCCCCTGCTGCCTGCTGCTGCTCGAAAACGTGGGCAACCCGCACAACCTCGGCGCCATCGCCCGGAACGCCGCCCATTTCGGCGCGGCGGGCATCCTGCTGGCGGGCCCAGGCGCCATGCCCTCGCCCGCGGCCTACCGCACCGCCGAAGGCGGCCTGGAAACGGTTCCGGCCGTGCCGCTGCCGGAACCGCTCCGGGCGCTCCGGGCGCTCCACGCGGCCGGCTTCACCCTCGTCGCGACCTCCAGCCATGCCGCGGCGCCGTTCCAGGCAACCGCTGGCGGCCTGCCGCCGCGCTGCGTGCTGCTCCTCGGCGCCGAAGGGGAGGGGCTCTCCCCCGCCCTTGCCGCCGCCGCCGACCGCAACGTCGCCATCCCCGGCACCGGCGCCGTGGAAAGCATCAACGTCGCCTGCGCCGCCGCGGTGCTCCTGGCCGAGTTCTGGCGCCGCCACCGGCTGGCCGCCGGCACCGGCGCGTGAACTGGCGGCGGGCGCTGGCCGGGGTCAGCGACAGGCCAGCTTTTCGCGGATGTAGGCGAAGCTGATTTCCAGCGACCGGAACGGGTCGTTGTCCATCCAGAAGGCATCCTGCTCGACGATGAACCATTCGCAGCCGGACGCCTCGGCCTCGGCGATGATCTTGGGCCAGTCGAGGACGCCGTTGCCGATCTCGGCCATCTGCGCCCGCTGGTCCAGCACCGGCTTGTAGTCCTTCAGGTGCAGCAGGGGCAGGCGGCCGGCCAGCCGGCGGCACCAGGCGGCGGGGTCGTTGCCGCCGATCTGCACCCAAAAGGTGTCGGGTTCGCCTTGGAGGAACGCCGGGGCGGTGCGCTCGAAGATATGCTCCATGACCGTCTTGCCCGCCACTTTCAGGAACTCGATGTCATGGTTGTGGTAGGTCAGGACCTGGCCGTTTTCGTGCAGGAGCTTGCCGGCGGCGTTGAGCTTGGTGCAGAGGGTGTCAACCTCCTCCATGCTCCCGAACTTGAAGCCGGCGGGATAGGGGTAGGCGGTGTAGCGGCAGTTCAGCTTCTTCAGCTTCTCGACCACCGCCTGGGGCTGGTCAAGGATGGTCTGGGCATTTTCATGGGTGGCGCAGAGGGTGAGCCCCTCGCCGACCAGCATCTTGACGATCTCGGCTTCGGGGATGGGGCCGACCCCGGAGAGCTGGACGGCCTCATAGCCGATGGCGCGCAGCTTCCGCAGGGTCTGGGCGAGGTCCGGCGCGGTCTTGCAGAAATCGCGGACGGTGTAGAGCTGGGCGGCGACTTGCGAGAGATGCATGGCATGGATCCTTTTCGCAGGGAAAACAAGTTTAGGAAACCCCAGCCGTAGTATAATGCCCGGAGGCCAAAACGGCGGAAACCCCGCCAACGCCAAGGCAAAAAAAACCGGAGGCAGGAAAAGGAGAGAAACCTGCCTCCGGCGCGAGTCCTAGACTCACAAGCTCAACTGGGAGCGACCCGGTTGGCTTGCCCATATTGTACTATGCGTTCCGCGGTTTTCAAATGCCGATTTGCCTTTTTTGCACCAATTCCCTCCACGGCGGAGCGCCGGTCGGCGCCAAGGCAAAAAAAACCGGAGGCAGGAAAAGGAGAGAAACCTGCCTCCGGCGTGAGTCCAAAGACCCACAGCCTGCCCGGCCGCAAATCCGGGCAAGCTTGGGGACTATAAGCTTCAACCGGCAAAAAACAAGCAATGATGACGATACAACGAAATCCATCCCGAGCCGCCCCGCTGGAGTTCCCGTTTCAGCGTGGGCCCGGAAAGCGCCGCCGGGGAAGGTGGCACCGCCATTCCTCCCGGTGGTGGGCCTGGGTGGGCGGCGGCTACGGCAAGCTCTGGCAGCAAGTCTGCTCCAGGCCAAAGGCCGCCAGCAACAGGATGAGCCCCGCGGCCAGCCACCCCGGGAAACGCTCCCGCCAATCCTCGAAGCGGATCACTTCAATCTCCACTTTCTCCAGCCGGTCAATCTCCGCCATGGCCCGGGCAAAGCCGGCGGCATCCTGGGCGGCGAAGTAGCGGCCGCCCGTTGCCGTGGCGACCTCCCGCGGCAGCGCCTCGTCAAGGCTGGCCTCCTCCACCGCCTGCACCGTCCGGTTCCCCAGCCAGTCGGGGCCGACTCCGACCGCCCGGTCGCTGCCGATGCCGACGGTGTAGAGGGTGACGTTGCAGGCGGCGGCCAGTTCGGCCGCCTGCCGCGGCGTGACCCGGTCCTGGATGTTGTTCACCCCGTCGGTGAAGAGCACCGCCACCCGGCGGCGCGACCCCGCGTCCTTGAGGCGATAGGCGGCCGCGGCGACCGCCCCCGCCAGGTTGGTGCCGTCGGGCAAGCTGCCGGCGTGGACGGATTGCAGGTGGTTGACCAGGAACTCATGGTCCAGGGTTGGCGGGCAGATCAGATAGGGCAGCCGGGCAAAGGCGATCACGCCGATCCGGTCGTCGGCCCGGCGGCGCACAAACCGCTCCAGTTCCGCCTTGGCGACGCTGAGCCGGTCCCGCAGCCGGCCGGCCTCGATGGCGCGCCCCGCCTCCCGCAAGGTCTGGATCTCCGGGGGCACGTCGAACGACTCCATGCTGCCCGAGACATCCAGCGCCAGCATGATGTCGATCCCCTGGCTGTGGCGCACGCTGCGCCCCAGCCCCGCCTGGGGCCGCATCAGGGCGGCCACGCAGAGCGCCAGCCCGGCCGTCGTCAGCAGCAGCGGCCAGCGCCAGCGGGGCACCCCGGCCCCGGCGCGCGCCGCCAGCCGCCGCCAAGGCGCCCCGGCCGGCATCCGCAACGCCGGCGGCCGCCGCCGCCACGCCAGCAGCGCCGCCGCCAGCAATGCCAGCAGCAGCCCCCCCGCCCATGGTTGCGCAAACCGGAACATGCCCCGCCTTTCCCCGGCCGCCTCAGGCCAACACATCCGCCAGGGGGATCACCTCCCGCGGCGGACACAGCCCCATGATCAGATAGGCGAGCTTGGCGGCCGTGAACTCGGAGGTGCGCATGCCGGCGACCGGGGCGACCTCGACGATGTCGAACCCCACCACCTGCCGGCCGGCAATCACCCGCCGCAGCAGCTTGACCACATCCCACCAGAGGAAGCCGCCTGGCTCGGGCGTGCCGGTGCCGGGGACGAGCGACGGGTCGAAGGCGTCGATGTCGAAGCTGATGAAGAGGTTGGGCGGGAACCCCGCCGGCAAGGGCCGCTCGGGAAGGCCGTGCTCGGCCCAGTGGCGGGCGTCGAAGTGGCCGATGCCCTCCTGGCGGCGCAGCTCGTCCTCCTCCGCGGTCAGGCTGCGCACGCCGAGCTGGAAGATGGGGAGCTGCAGCTCCAGGGCGCGGCGCATGACGCAGGCGTGGCTCCACTTGCTGCCCTGGTATTCGTCCCGCAAGTCCGCATGGGCATCGAACTGCACCACGCCAAAGCTGCCGTGCGGATAGAACTCCAGCAGGGCCGCCAGGGTTGGATAGGTGACCGTGTGCTCGCCCCCGAGCACCACGGGGAGCGCCCGGTGGGTGAGGATCCGGTGGACGGCGTCGTAGATGCGCCGCAGGACCACTTCCTCCGTGCCCACGCATTCCACCGGCGGCAGCGTGTGGATCCCCGCCAGCGCCGGCATCCCCTCCCCGTCGAAGACCTCGAGCTGCTGCGAGGCCTTCAGGATCGCGTTCGGCCCGCCGGCCGTCCCCCGGCCATAGGAGACGGTCTTCTCATAGGGGACGGGCAGGACGTGGAAGCGCGCCTGGTCCGGGGGCGGCGGCAGCACGTCGCTTTGCAGAAACGCCGGATATTCACTGCTGAACGTACGCATCGGGCACAATCTCCTTTGGACGGCAAACGGGGCGGCGGCCAAAACGGCGGGACGGCGTATAGTATAGACACAGACAGGCCACTTGGGTACAAGTTCCACCGGTTTTCCCGATTCCGCGGGCACATCTCCCATGAACGCCGGCTGCCAACGTCTCCTCCGTCGCCATCTTGCGGCGTTCCTGCTCGGGCCGCCGCTCGCCCTCTTCTTCGGCGTCTTCCTCCTCTATCCGCTTTTCGAGGTGCTGCGCGGCGGCCTCGTGGACGAGGCGGGCCGGCCAACCGCCGCCTACCTGGCCGAGGTCTTCCGCAACCCCCTCTACCTGGAGGGGTTCCTCAACGCCACCGCCCTGGCGCTGTGGAGCACCTTGGCGGCGCTGCTGCTGGCCCTGCCCCTGGCGTTCGTGGCGGACCGCTACGAGTTCCCCGGCAAGCGGCTGCTCGGCGCCGGCATCCTGCTGCCGATGATCCTGCCCCCCTTCGTCGGCGCCTTGGGCATGCAGAAGCTCCTTGGCCAGTACGGCGTGCTCAATGTGGTGCTCGACCGGCTGGGGCTGGCGACGCTGGCGCGGGCGCCCGACTGGCTCGGCGGCGGCGGCTTCTGGGCGATCGTCGCCGTCCAGGCGCTGCATCTCTACCCCATCATCTACCTCAACGCCGCCGCCGCCTTCGCCAACGTCGACCCGACCCTCCACGAGGCCGCCGCCAACCTCGGCTGCACCGGGCTGCGCCGCTTCCGCCGCATCACCCTGCCGCTGATCATGCCCGGCCTCTTCGCCGGCTGCATCCTCGTCTTCATCTGGAGCCTCAGCGAACTGGGCACGCCGCTGATGTTCAACTTCAACCGCGTGACCGCGGTGCAGATCTTCAACGGCATCCTGGAGATCGGCGACAACCCCTTCCCCTACGCCCTGGTGCTGGTCACCCTGACGGCCACCGCCGGCCTCTACCTCCTGGCCCGCTTGACCCTCGGCCGGCAGGCGCACGCCATGGCCGCCAAGGCCGGCAGCGCCGCCCGCCCCACGCCGCTGCACGGCACCCACGCCGCCGCCGCCGCCGGCCTCTTCGCCACCGTCACCGCCCTCTCCGTGCTGCCCCACCTGGCCGTGCTCGGCCTCTGCCTGGCCGACGGCTGGCAGCGGACGCTGCTGCCGCTGCGCTGGACCCTGGACCACCTCCAGGCCGCCCTCGGCCACGCCACGACCGTCCCCTCCATCCTCAACAGCCTGAAATACTCCAGCCTGGCCGTGCTGCTGGCCATGGTCGTCGGCACCCTCGTCGCCTGGATCGGCTGCCGCGGCCGCTGGCGCTTCGCCTGGCTGCTGGACGCCCTGGCCATGCTGCCGCTGGCCGTGCCGGGGCTGGTGCTGGCCTTCGGCTACCTGGCCATGACCCAGAAGGGGCGCCCCTTGGGCTTCCTCGACCCAGTGGCGGCCTCGGTGAACGCCACCACCCTGCTCGCCATCGCCTACGCCGTGCGCCGCCTCCCCTACGTCGTCCGCGCCGCCGCCGCCGGGCTCCAGCAGACCTCGGTCAGCCTGGAGGAGGCGGCGGCCAACCTCGGCGCCGGGCCGGCGGCGGTCTTCCGGCGGATCGTCGTGCCGCTGATCGCCGCCAACCTGCTGGCCGGCGCGCTGCTCGCCTTCAGCTTCAGCATGCTCGAAGTCTCCGACTCGCTGATGCTGGCGCAGAAGGCGACGGACTTCCCGATCACCAAGGCGCTCTACGAACTCTCGATGCTGCTGGGCGAAGGGCCGGCCCTCGCCGCCGCCCTCGGCGTCTGGACCATGCTCTTCCTTGGCCTCTCCCTGCTCGCCGCCAACCAACTGCTCGGCAAGAAGCTCGGCGCCCTCTTCCGGGCCTGAGCCTCAGCCCTGGCCGAACTTGGCCAGCAGCTCGCGCTCGGTCGCCAGGGTATAGAGGCCGTTGGCCAACGTCTTCCCGATCCCCGGCAGGAGCTTGGGCAGCTCCTCGACGGCGGTCAGCGGCAGCGCCGGACAGTGCGGGAAGATCACGGTCTTGCCGGGGAAGCGCGCCTCGGCCACGCCGTTGAGCCCCTCCCACAACGCCGCCATGCCGCCCACGGCCGCCAGCGCGGTGGCCGGGTTCAGCCGCCCCTCCTCCACCAGCTTCAAGGTGTGGCGCAAGTGGCAGGTGCGGCTGCCGCTGGAGCCGATGTAGCGCACGCCGCCGCGGGCCACGGCCGCCACCTCCAGCGCCGCCTCCTTGCCCGCCGGAATGCCGGCGAAGATGTTCATCAAGCCATCTTCCGCCAGCAACGGCGCCGCACTGGCGATCACCGCCGGCACCGGGACGAGCATGACGATGTCGTCAAACCCGCCGGGCGCAAAGGCGCGGACCGCCGCCAGGAATTCCGCCTCGCCCGGGAACTCCTTGGGGTTCAAGGCCTTGAACTCGATCCCCCGCTTCGCCGCGGCCGGCCCGAGCAGCTCCAGCATCTTGCGGATGCGCACCGGGTCGAGGTCGGTGACCAGCACCCGCGCCGGCCCGTCGGGGTTCTCCACCGCAAGCTGGGTGTGCATCTGCCCCATCGCCCCCGCCCCGCCCGGCAGCCAGCAGGCGCCACCCTTCTTCAGGGTCGAACGGAGGTTGCGGCCGTAGGCGGCGGCAATGTCATTGCCGGCGGCGCCCTGGTAGAACCACCCCTTGTAGTGGATGCTGCCAACGTCAAGGCTCAGGGGGCCTTCCGGAATCCCCCCCACAAAACTGATGGCCGCGTTCACGGCACCCAGCCGGCCGAGCGCCTCGGCGGTGGCGCGGTCGCGGATGCCGCACAGCGCGATGTCGTCATACGGCGCTGCCGTTTCTGGGGCCGCCACGTCCGCGATGGCGGCGGCCGGGAAGGCCCGCCGCAAGGCGGCGCGGGTGGCGGGGTTGAGGTTCACGCCGTGGATGACGGCGGGGCCCGCCTTCGCCGGCTGGCCGTCGCCGAAGCTGAACGCGTCCGGGCCGCCGGCCGCCAGCGCCACCAGCATCCGGCCATTGGCGGCGGGCGCCTCCCGATGCTCGATCATGTAGCTGGCAATGACGCAGGTCCAAGGCTCGACCAGGGCGGCCAGGGCGGCCGGCACCCGGTCGGAGAGCGGCAGCAGGTAGCACCCCTCGTCGCCGTTCAGCACCCGCTGGTCGATCAGGCTGTACTGGGCCATCCCGCCGTTGATGGCATAGCCGTAGGCGAGGCCGACGCCGTTGACGTAGATGTCCGCCTGGATGATGTAGCGGCTGCCGGGCTGGAACTGCCCCGCCAGCTTCGCGCCGGCCTTGACCACGGTCATCACCGCCTCGTGGCCGGGGATCACTGGATCCTGGGCCAAGTCCTTGGAGATCACCCGCGGATGCTCCTCGCCGGCGCGGATGAGCTTGACGTCGGAGAAGCAGAGGCCAATGGCCTCGATCCGCACCAGGAGCTGGTCCGCCGCCGGTTCGGGGATCGGCCACTCCACCGGCCGCCGGTCCTTGCCCAGGCACTCGAACCCCTTGCCGTACAGCGGCCAGCATGTCATCGTCGTTTTCATCGGGCCCTTCATCCTTCCACGCCGCTCTGGCGCTGCTTTCCCATTGCCGTCTTTGCGCAATTATGATCACCTACTGATCAAAAATAATCGCATCCGGGCAAAATGCAACCGCCGCCCGCCCGGGAGGGACGCGGCCCCGCGCCGCCTCAGCGCCGCTCCAACGCCCGCAGCAGCAACTGGCGGCGGAGGAAGCCGGGGTACTCGCCGGCCGGGCGCCGCTTCCCCGCCAGCGAAAACCAGGCCACCGCCGGCGGCAGGGTGTCCGCCCCATAGACGATTTCCACCGGAATGCCCGGCTCGGCGCGCAAGGTTCCGGAGACCGTCACAAAAAAACCCGAGTCGTCCCGGAAGCTCCCCCAGCGGGGCGCCTCCAGCAGCCGTCCGGCTTGCGCGGCCAGCGGCTCCGCCGCCACGGCCGGCTTCCAGTTCCGCACGGCTTCGACCTTGCGCTGGGCGCAGCCCACCGTGGCGAGCAGCAGCAGGGCCAGCCCCCAGGCCGGCCAGCGGCGGCGGAATGCGGCGGCGCTCATGGCGTCCCCTCCTTCTTGGGGCGCTTGACGGCCCCCGTGAGTTCGGCGATCAGGAGTTCGGCCTCGCCGCGGACCGTGGGGAGCCGCCCGGCTTCGCCGTCCAGCTCGGCCGCCTCCTGGAGTCTGGCCTTCAACTGGTTGAATTCCTCCTGCTTGCGTGCCCGCGCCGGGGTGGCCATGGCCTCCAGGCGGCTGCGCTCGTAATAGGTCCGGGGATTGAACTCGGCCTCCAGTTCCCGGTAGCGCGGCAGGACGGCCTCCCGGATCTGGCGGGCCCGCTCCAGGAATTCCTGCCGGCGCACGTCCGTCGCCACCATCCCGGCGGTCGCCGCGGCGAGCCGGGCCAGGAGCGGGTCGGCCGGCGCGGCCTTGGCGGCCTTCTGCACGGCCTGGAGCGCGGCGCCCAGCGTCTGGGGGGTGAGGCTGCGCAGGAACTCGACCAGCAGTCCATTCGCGAAGGCGCGGTCGGCGGTCAGGCCGGGGAACGGCCCGGCAAGCTGCGCGCACAGCGCCAGCCGTTTGCCAATGGGCTGGCGGCTGAGCAGGGCGCGCAACTCCTCCGTCAACCGCTCCCGGGTCGGCTCCAGCCCGGCCGGCAGTTCCGGCGCCGCCAGGCCGAACGCCTCAGCCTCAGCCAGATAGCGCCCCACCGCCCCTTTCCAGCCGCCATCCGCCAGCCGCTGCGCCAGCCGTTCGCCGATGGCCGGCTCGACCTGCCCAGCCTCCCGCAGCAGGAGAACCACGGTGCGGAGCGCGGCGGGTTCCATCCCCTGCTCGGCCGCGTGCAAGACGAGGAGCGGCAAATCCTCCCCCGCCGCCCGCGCCGGCGCGGCCAGCAGCAGCGCCGCCAGCAGGGCCAGCAAGGGCAGCGCCCGTGGGCACCGGTACCGGCCGGCGGCAGGAATGCGGCTCATGACATGCCTCCCAAGACGAAATCGAGCGCCTCCAGCACCAGTGTCGGCGGAATCTGCCGCAGCCCGAGGCAGTCCGCCCCGGTAAGCTGGCAGGTGCGCTTGAAGCAGGGGGCGCATTCCAGTTTCTCCATGAGCACCGTCCAGCGCCCCTGGAGCGGCCCGGTGGAAACCGGGTCGGTGCAGCCGAAGAGCGCCACCCCGGGCCGGCCGAGGGCCGCGGCGAGGTGCATGACCCCGCTGTCGTTGCAGACCACGGCCCGGGCCGCCCCCAGCAGGTGGGCCAGTTCAACAAGGGACGTCTGCCCGGCAAGGTTGAGCCCGCCCGGCAAATCCCGGACCGCCTCGGCCCCCGCCGCCACCTCCTTGCGCGACCCGACGGCGACCGCGCGCCCGCCCCGCTCGCACCAGCGGGCCGCCACCGCCCGGAAATTGGCCGGCGACCATTGCTTGCCCACCCCATAGGCCGCCCCCGATCCCAGCACCAGCAGCGGGGTCGCCGCCGGTGCCAGGCCGAACTTGGCCAGGGTCGCCGCCGGGTCGCCGGCCACCAGCGGCGGGCACTCCGCGCTCCAGGAAATCTCCCCGAACAGCGACACCAGCTCCAGCAGGTCGGAAAGCTGATGGCGCCGGCCCGGATGCATGGTGTGGCGGCTCTCCCGCAGGGTGTGGGTCAGCAGCAGCTTGCGCCAACGGCCGCGCCGGCCGACGCGCACCGGAATCCCCAGATTGAACAGGTCGTAGGCGCCGCCGAAGGAATTGGGCAGCACCAGGCCGACGCCCGGCTGGAAGCGGCGCACCGCCTCCGCCGCGGCGTCCGTCACCCGCGCCCCGTCGAAGACGATCACCTCGTCGATCCAGGGCACCATCCGCCAGACCGCCTCCAGGCCGCGGGTGCTGAGGGCCGCCAGCCGCGCCCCGGCGGGCAGAAGCTGCCGGAACTGGTGGAGGGCCGGCAGCGCCATCAGCGTGTCGCCCAACCAATTGGTGGAACGGACAACCGCGCCGCCGTGCCACTGGAAGCCGCTCTCCCGCGGAATCAGCACCGCCGGCGCCGCCCCCGGCCGCTCCAGCTTCGGCGTGTAGAGGGTGAACTGGGGACCGGTGCCGGGCGTGCCGCGGGGCAGCATTTCACCCTGGTTGACGTCCATCGGTTCGATCATGCGGGAATGCGGCATAGCTCCCCAAAGCCTGCGAGTGGACAACAGAACGGGTCGGCCCTGGCCGGCCCGCCGCGAAAAACCGAGGGACAATATAAAGCCTCCGCGGCCCGCGCCGCCAGCCGGCCAATTGTCAACCGCCGGCGCGGCCGGCGGTTGACAATGGGCCGCCGCGGGGTATGGTGGCAGCCCGCACACCCGAACCGGCCGGCACCCCGCCTCACCCCAGCCCCGGCCAACACCAGGAGAACCCCGTGGATTCCGCCTTGTCCGCCTCCCTGGCCGCCGTCGCCGAAACCGGCCAGCCACTGGAACCCGCCGCGGCCCGCGCCGTGCTCGACCTGCCCGCCGCCGACCTGCCCGCCCTCTTCGCCGTCACCAGCCACCTGCGCGAACGCCGCTTCGGCCGCCACGTCCAGCTCTGCTCAATCCTCAACGCCCGCTGCGGCGCCTGCTCCGAGGACTGCGCCTTCTGCGCCCAGGCCGCCGCCCACGACACCGGCGTCGAAACCACCCCGCTGGCCAGCCGCGCCACCATCCACGCCGCCTTGGCCGAAGCCGAAACCCTGCCCGTCTCCCGCCTCGGCGTCGTCACCGCCGGCGAAGCCCTCAGCGACGCCGAGGTCGAGCGCATCGCCGAGGCCTTCCGCACCCGCCGCTCGGCGAAGGTCCACTGGTGCGCCTCCCTCGGCTGCCTCACCGCCGACCAGCTCCGCCGCCTGAAGGACGCCGGCATGACCCGCTTCCACCACAACCTCGAAACCGCCGAAAGCTTCTTCCCCGCGATCTGCACCACCCACAGCTATGCGAAGCGGCTCGCCACCGTCCGCGCCACCAAGGCGGCCGGCCTCGAAATCTGCTGCGGTGGCATCCTCGGGCTCGGCGAATCCCCCGACCAGCGGGTCGAGTTCGCCCTGACCCTCGCCCGCGAACAGGTCGAGGCCATCCCCCTCAACTTCCTGGTCGCCATCCCCGGCACCCGCCTGGCCCAGCAGCCACCCCTGCCGCCGCTGGAGATCCTCCGCTGCGTCGCCCTTTTCCGCCTGACCAATCCCCAGGCCGAAATCAAGGTCTGTGCCGGCCGCCTGCTCCTGCGCGACCTCCAGTCCCAGATCTTCCTCGCCGGCGCCTCCGGCATGATGGTCGGCCGCCTGCTCACCGTCGCCGGCCGCGACGTCCCGACCGACCTGCAACTCCTCGCCGACCTCGAACTCGAACCCGAGCCCGCCGCGGAGTAGCCAGCCAAAAAAAAAGCCCGGGCCGATGGTCGGCCTAGGCTCAAAAGCGGGTGGCGGAGAGGGGGGGATTCGAACCCCCGGTACGGTTGCCCGTACACAGCATTTCCAGTGCTGCACATTAGACCACTCTGTCACCTCTCCGGCGACAAAACGGCGCTACTGTAATCCGCCGCCGGCCATTTGCCATCGGCGTTTCCGCCCCGCGCGGCCAGCGGGCATCAGCCCTTCTTCTCCGCGGCCGGGGGAGCTTCCTCCCCCTCCCCCGTGGCGGGGCCGGCATGGGCGGCATATTCCGGCGGCACCTCGTGGCCGCTGGCGGCGCCGGGCTTGCCCCCCTCCCGGCGCGGCTCCTCCGCCGTAAGCGACTCCTCCAGGCCGTCCTTGGCCTTCTTGAACTCGCGCAGCCCCTTGCCCAGGCCGCGGGCGATCTCCGGGATCTTCTTGCCGCCGAAGAACAGCAGCACGATCAGGAAGATCACCAACAGTTCCGTCACACCGATGTTGCCGAGGAACGCGAACATGCGGACCGCCTTTCTTGGCGGCGCGCCAGCACGATGCACAGCTCATAGAGCAGCCACATCGGCACGCCGACCATCACTTGGGAAACCACATCCGGGGGGGTTACGATAGCCGCAACCAGGAAAATAGCAATCACCGCATAGGGGCGGAGCCGGACCAGCAGCGCGGCGCTGGCCAGGCCGAGGCGCACCAGCGCATAGAGCAGCACCGGCAGCTCGAAGGCCAGCCCCGTGCCCAGCAGCATGCCCAGGCAGAAGGAGAGATGCGTCTCCACCGGCCAGTCCGGGATCGTCCCCGCCAGGTTGACCCCCAGCAGGAAGCGCAGCGACGGGAAGAGCATGGCATAGCCGAAGCCGGCGCCGACGAGGAAGAACAGGGTGCCGCCAGCCAAGGCGCCCCGCAGCAGCCGGCGCTCGCGCGGGTACAGGCCAGGCACCACAAACCCCGCGACCAGGTAGAGCGCCGCCGGCACCGCCAGCACCGCGCCGGCCAGCAGCGCAAGCTTGGCCAAGGTCAGGAAGCCGCTGGCGGGCCCGGTCCAGCGCAGCACGGCCGGCGGCAGCCCCGGCTGGTGCAGCGGCAACAGCAGCCCGCTCCAGATGCCGCGCACGAAGAAGGCGCAGAGCGTGGTGGTCAGCGCCCAGGCCGCGATGACGTGCCAGAGCACCCGGCGCAACGCCTCCAGATGCTCCCACAGCGGCAAGGCCGGGCCGGCGGCCTCGGCGGCCTCGGCCTCGCCGGCCGGCGGCTCCTGAACTGATGGTTTTTTTGCTTTCACGGGCCGGATCGGGCGGTTTGCGATATGTGCCTGTTTGCGTAGGGGTGACCCGAATGCCCTCGAATGCCCCTTATTCACTTGTTCCGGGGGGCACGCGTTTGGCCGGTTCGAGCGGCGGGACAGGGGGAACTGCCTTCCGAAACTTCTTCAGCCCTTCACGGACGCGTTCCACCTCCCGGATTTTTTCCGCCCAAGTCCGTGAGGCCCGCGAGCTTTGCCATTCCGCCTGGCGTTGCAGCATTGCCTTGACGTCAAACATTCAGGAACCTCATTTTGAAGCGTTCCCATGCCGGGGAAAAACCGTGTGCGGCACACAGCCGGGAAATCTCGTCTTCCGTGGTGGCCTTTTCCTCGAGCAGCGCCAACACGGATGGCATCGCCTTCGGACTGATAGCCACGCTCGGCGCAAAATGCATGGATCGGGGTCAACAAGTCCAGCCGGTTCGGATCGGGGATGGAAATCAGGATGGCTGCGTCAAGGGTGACAACCGCTTCGGTGTAATACATCTGTGCCACTGCGCCAAAAACGGCATAGTCCGACAGAATGCCGGCCGCAACCATCTCATTCAGCAGTTGTGCAACCTCTTTCATGCCGGGACTGATCAACTGATGGGAATTTTGCTTTCAGGGGGTGGATCGGACGGGGGGATTATATCATGCCGGAATTTCGGATTGCAAGCCCACCACTCGTAATCCGGAAATGGCTGTTCGACGGTGGCTCAGGGAACGTGCATAGACATTCTTGTCTGTGGGCTTGGGGAGCGGCGGCCAAACCGGCGAGTTTCGAGCGCGAGCGCGAAGCGCGGGAGGGAAGGTTCGCACGGAGCACACGGAACCCACGGAGAAAACCCTTCCTCCCCCCGCGCCCTCCGTGATCTCCGGGCGAAACCCCAACCGTTTTCTGTCCCCAAGCTGTGTCCCCAGGCTGCCAGGTGCCGCGGCGGGCATTGAAGGATCCGGAGGGGCCTGGCTTTTTTGCTCCGGAACGGCCCGGCCCCTCTCGCGCCCCGCTGGGGCGCAACTCACAATGCCAGACACCCAGCCCCCCGGCTGAAGCCGGGGGCTTCATTCCCAGGCCCCGCCTGGGGCCTTCAATGCCCGTGCCCGGAGCCGGCCGCGGCGTGGGCCTCGCCGCCGGGTGCCTTGACAACCACCGCCCAACCGCTACATTTCCCCGCCTCATCACCCGCCACGACCAGGAATTCAGGAAGCTTCTATCCGTGACTTTGGACGAACTGCAAGCAAAGGCGCGTCTGGCCGGCGACCGGCTGGAACACCTTGGGAGGTTTCTTTGACGTCCCCGGCAAGCACAACCAGCTCGCGGAACACGAAGGGCGCATGACCCAGCCCGGCTTCTGGGACCGCCCCGCGGCGGCCCAGCAGGTGGTCACCACCGTCGCCGCGCTCAAGGGGATCCTGGAGCCGTTCGCGCGCGTCAAGGAGAAAGTCGAGGACTTCCAGGTGCTGGCGGAGATGGCCAGCGAGGAAGGGGGCGGCTCCTCCCTGCTCGGCGAGGCCGACGCCGCCTGGAGCGAGCTGGAAAGCCTCCTGGCCAAGGTCGAAATGACCTCCTTCCTCGCCGGCAAGTTCGACCGCAAGAACGCCATCTTCTCCCTCAACGCCGGCCAGGGCGGCACCGAGGCCTGCGACTGGTGCAGCATGCTTTTCCGCATGTACACCCGCTATTTCGAGCGCAAGGGGTTCCGCTTCGAGGTCGCCGACATCCAGGAAGGGGAGGAGGCCGGCCTCAAGAGCGCCACCCTCGTCGTCTCCGGCGAGTTCGCCTTCGGCTATCTCAAGAGCGAACGCGGCGTGCATCGGCTGGTGCGCATCTCCCCGTTCGACGCCAACAAGCGCCGGCATACCTCCTTTGCCGCCGTGGAAGTGCTGGCGGAGATTGACGACGAGATCGCCGTCGAGATCAAGGAAGATGATCTCAGGGTGGACACCTACCGCTCCAGCGGCGCCGGCGGCCAGTACGTCAACCGGACCGACTCCGCGGTGCGCATCACCCACCTCCCCACCGGCATCATCGTCGCCTCGCAGCAGGAGCGCTCCCAGCACAAGAACCGCGCTCAGGCGATGAAGATCCTCAAGGCCAAGCTCTACGAGCGGGAGGAGCAGCGGAAGCGGCAGGAACAGGCCAGCTCCGGCGGCGAGAAGCAGGAGAACGCCTGGGGCAGCCAGATCCGCTCCTATGTGCTCCAGCCCTACCAGATGGTCAAGGATCTCCGCACCGCGGTCGAGACCAGCGACACCGCCGGCGTGCTCGACGGCGACCTGGACCGCTTCATCGAGGCCTACCTCCGCCAGGGCTGCCCCGGGGTGGAATGACCCGCCCCGGGCCGCCCCAAGCCGCGGCGGCGCGCCCGCGCTGGCGACGGCGACGGCGGCGGTGTATGGTTCGTTACAAAAGGACAGCGGGGGTGCCCCGCGTGCCACGCCATCCCGCACATTCCATGTAACGTTCCACGCCCGCCTTGGCGCCGCTCGCCGGGGACGTCCCCGCCAACGGCCACCCGCCATGCCCGACCAATTGGACTATCTCTTCTTCGTCTACGGATTCGCCTTCCTCCTGATGGCGGCCCTCGCCGCGGGAGTCAGGGGGCGGACGGACGAGCGGCTGCCCTGGGGCTGGCTGGCCAGCTTCGGCTTGGCGCATGGGCTCCATGAATGGCTGGAGATGGCCTCCCTCGGGCTGCCCCCCACGCCGGCCCTGCACGCCCTCCGCCTGGCGCTGCTGGCCGGCTCGTTCCTGCTCCTGCTCGAATTCGGCCGCCGCGGCGGGCGGGCGCTGGGCGGCTGGATGCCGGCAGCCTGGATCCACCTCCCGCTCCTGGGGTTGGCGGCCCTGGGCGGGCTGGGAGGAGTCGCCGGGCTGGACGCCGCCTGCCGCTATGCGCTGGGGCTGCCGGCTGCCTTGCTGGCCGGGTGGACCCTCTGCCGGGCCGCCCGTTCCAAGCCGGCCGGCCAGCGCTGGCCGCCCGCCCTCGCCGGGGCAACCCTGTTGGCCTATGCCGTGGCGACGGGCCTGGTGCCTCCCCAAGCCCCGTTCTTTCCGGCGGCATGGCTGAACCAGGAACGGTTCCTGGCCTTTGTCGGCATCCCCATCCAGTTCTTCCGCACCCTCTGCGCCCTCGGGATGGCCGCCGGCATCTGGCGGCTCTACCGCCAAACCGCCGCCGCGACGACGGACAGCGCCCACCGCTTCCAGCGCCGGCTCTTCGCGGGGACGGGCGCCCTCCTGCTCCTCACCGGCTGGTGGGCGGCCAACTGGCGCGGCAAGACGGTGGACGCGGAAATGCGCACCCGGCTGGTGGACCAGGCCATCGCCATCGCCCGGACCGTCACCCCCGAGGAAGCCGCCGCCCTCTCCTTCACGGCGGCGGACGCCACCCATCCGGTTTTCCTCCGGATAGGGGCGAACTTCGCCGCCTATGGCCAGGCCATCGGCCTGCGCAGCATCTACACCTTCGCCCTCCGTCACGGCCAGATCGTCTTCGGCCCCGAAAGCCTGGCCGAAGCCGACCCCTGGGCCTCGCCGCCGGGCACGGCCTACCAGACCCCCGCGCCGGAGGACTGGCAAATCCTGCGGGGCGACCTTCCCCCGCACACCCAGGGACCGCGCACCGACGAATACGGCACCTTCGTCAGCGCCCTCGCCCCCGTCAACGACCGGCAGACGGGCGTGCCGCTGATGGTTGTCGGCCTGGACATCGCGGCCGGCGAATGGCAGGCCTATATCCTGCGGGCCCGGCTCACCCCGATCGTTTTCACCCTGGCCATGCTCACCACCCTGCTGGCTGGCGGCCTGGCCCTGCTGCTGCGGGAACGGCTGGTGCCGGAACGGCAGCAGCTCCTGCGCCATACTGAGACGGCGGTCGCCGCCGCCTGCGGCCTGGCCCTGACCGCCGCCGTGGTCTACTTGGCGCATGACGGCGAACTGCGGCTCGGCCGCGAACAGTTCCGCCAGCAGGCCCAGGCCCAGGCGACCGCCGTCTCCGGGGCGGTGCAGGATCTCCTGGACACCCATTTGGCCGGCCTGGCCCGCTTCTGCGAAGCCAATTCCCCGCCGGCCGCCGCCCGCTTCCACGCCTACGCCGCCCCCCTCGCCCGCCGCCGCGCCGCCATCCAGTTCTATCCCGAGTTCAACACTTGACATCATAAGTGGTTGATTCTCAACACTCAGATAAAAAAGTAACTACACTTTTACTTTTTCCGGGGCTTGAGAGCCGATAAAAAAGTAACTACACTTTTACTTTTTCCGG
>JBAZOO010000010.1:0-101357 GCA_041648735.1 Lentisphaeria bacterium | reverse complement strand
CGCCCGCGACCTCGTGCGACTCCTTCGCCATGGCATCGGCCAGAGGCGACGGGAGCCAGGCGGAGCCCCAGCCGTCGCCGCTTGAGTTTTGCCAATGTCCAGGCAGGGGCGTTGCCCCTGCCTATTGCCCCAGCGTCCCTCTGGGACGCACGAAACCAAACTTCAGTGCCAAGGAAAAAGCAAAATGGGACGCCCCGGAAAACGCCGCCGCCAAGCTCATGAACCCAACAAGGCCAGGCAGTTTTCATCTCCTGTGGGATGGCTGTGAATGCAGTCCACTCTTCCCCACGCCCGTGGGATGGTCCTTTTCTCCGTGGCCTCCGTGGGCTCCGTGCGAACTCTTCCCCACGCCCGTGGGATGGTCCTTTTCGCCGTGGCCTCCGTGGGCTCCGTGCGAACTCTTCCCCACGCCCGTGGGATGGTCCTTTTCGCCGTGGCCTCCGTGGGCTCCGTGCGAACTCTTCCCCACGCCCGTGGGATGGTCCTTTTCTCCGTGGCCTCCGTGGGCTCCGTGCGAACTCTTCCCCACGCCCGTGGGATGGTCCGCGCTCGCCGCCATCCTGGACGCAACGCGCCGGCGGGGTCAGGGGGTGCGGAAGAGGGCGCGGTATTCGGGCTTCTCCCGGAGGTGGCCAGCCTGCTGGAGCCAGGCGGCCATGGGCTCGAGCATGGCCGGGGCGGGCAGGGGGCGGGGGGAATAGTCGGGCAGCTCGAAGCTGGGGTCCAGGTGCCTGGGGAGAAGCTGGCGGGAGACGGCGAGGTCGCGCCAGGCCTCTTTTTCGGCGTTGCTGGCAATGGCGGCGCGGTCGAGGGCGGCAACCAGCCGGCGGAGCGTTTCGGGTTCGCGCCAGAAGAGTTCCTTGCGCACGGCGAGCAGGGTGCAGCAGAGGCCGGACTGGTCGATCGCGTCCGCCAGCGGAATGGCGCCGAAGGCCGCCGCCAGCGTCGCCTGCGGCTCGGGGAGGATGGCGGCGCGGACGCGGCCGTCGCGCAGCAGGGCCAGGCGCGTTTCGGTCACCGGCACGTTGACGAGCTGGATGTCGCCGGGGGGCAGGCCGCCGCGGGCCAGGGTCTGCCGGGCCACGTATTCGCTTTGGGCACCCGCCGCGACGGCGACGGGCACGCCCCGCAAGTCGGCGAGGTCATGGAGGCCGGAATCCGGGGCGGCCAGGAGCCGGAAGAGGGGGCGCTGGGGGGTGGCATCCAGGAGGGAGCGGATGGCCACGAGGTGGGTGCCGTGGCTGGCGCCCTTGAGCAGGGCGACGGGGTCGGAGACGGCGCCGTCGGCCTTGCCGGAGGCCACCAGGCGGTCCCGCTCCTCGGCGGAACCGGCCATGACCAGTTTGACCCGCAGCCCCTCCCGGCTGAAGATGCCGGCATTTTCGGCCACCATGAAGGGGAGCGCCTCCAGCTTGGTCGCGATGGCCAGGCGCAAAAAGAAGGGGGATGCGGGCTGGGGCCGGGTCGGGGCGGTTTGCTTGCTGGCGACGATTCCCGTGGCGACGGCGATGGCGAGGGCGCAGGCGGCGGCGCTCCAGCGGAGGATTCGGGCGGAGATCATGGACGACGGCTTTCTTATGGCAGAATCAAATATGCGCAAAAGGAAGGGGCAGTGGATTTCAATTTTGCGAAGAAAAGGAGGGCCATTCTTTCGGCGGGGGTAGACGGAGCACAAAAATGGTGGTTTTGCCGGGCCGGCTGCGGTTGTCCCGCCGCGTTTTTTTGGGTAAAGAGGTACTATACAGCCGGCGTCCGTAATTGCCTCAACAGATAACGTTAAAATGCGACAATTCCGGGGAATGCCGGGCCGGCCGGGACCGGGCGTACCCTTTGCCGGTCCCTAACGCCGGTCAGTTTCGCGCTCGCGCTCGATTTTTGCCGGTCTCCAAGCCACGTGTCCCCAAGCCATGGGAGCCGTCCACAGCGGCAGGACTTGTCCACCGGACTTGGCGAAGGCGGAATGTCCGTGGGACGCTTCCCGGCGGCGGCTCAGGGGGTGGCGGCGGCGGTGGCGGCGTGGCGTTCCGCTTCCCAGAGGAGGTGCCAGGCGCGCAGCAGTTCGGCGGCGCTCCAGGCTTGGAGGATGCAGCCGTCGGGGCGGTGGGGCGGGTCGCCGTCGAAAATTTCGGAGACGCAGCCGATGCCGGCTTCGCGGAAATGGGGGGTCCAGCCTTCGAGGTGGGCGCGCAGTTCGGCGCGGGCGGCGCGGCGGCCGGCGGTGGTCTTGAGCCAGGCGGCGGCGTAGGCGCCGAGGAGCCAGGGCCAGACGGTGCCTTGGTGGTAGGCGGCGTCGCGGTCGGCCATGTCGCCGGTGTAGTGGCCGCGGTAGCGGGGGTCGGCGGGGTCGAGGGTGCGGAGTCCGCGGGGGGTGGGGAGGGGGCGGCGGACGGCGGCGACCACGGCGGCCATTTGGGGCTTGGTCAAGGGGGAGTGGGGGAGGGCGGCGGCGAAGAGCTGGTTGGGGCGGAGGGAGCGGTCGGTGCCGTCGCTGTTGACCACGTCGGCGAGGTGGCCGGCATCGGCGAGCCAGAAGGTGCGGCGGAACTCGGCGGCGATGGCGGTGAGGGGCAGGGGCGGCTGGAAGTCGGGGTCGCGGAAGGTTCTGGCGAGGTCGGCGGCGAAGGCCAGGGCGTTGTACCAGAGGGCGTTGAGTTCGACGGCCAGCCCCCAGCGGGGGGTGACGGGGAGGCCGCGGCTTTTGGCGTCCATCCAGGTGAGCTGGGTGGCCGGGGTGCCGGCCCGGAGCAGGCCGTTGAACTGCATGGCGACGGGGGGGGTGGCGATGCCGTCGGTGTAGGCTTGGAGGATCCGTTTCATGGCCGGCCAGAGCTGGCGTTGGACCTTGGCGAGGCTGCCGCCGGCCTGGAGGTAGTGCTGGACGGTGCAGAAGAACCAGAGGGCGGCGTCGGCCGAGTTGTAGGCGGCCGAGCCGTCGGGGTTGATGAAATTGGGGAGGAGCCCGTCCTTTTCGCGGTCGCAGAAGGCGGCGAGGATGCGGAAGCCCTCCTCGCGGCGGGGGCCGAGGAAGAGGCAGCCGGGGAGGGCGACCATGGTGTCGCGCCCCCAGTCTTCGAACCAAGGATAGCCAGCGAGGAGGGCGGGGCGGCCGGTGGGGGTTTGGATGGCGAGGCGGGCGGCGGCGCGCATCAGGGTGGCGGCGGGGTCGAGGTCGCCGGGGCGGGTGGCGCGTTCCTGGAGCCAGGCGCGGTTGGCGGTTTCCGCGCGGCGGCGGCGGGCGAGTTCCTGGCGCCAGAGTTCGGCGGGCGCGGCGGTGAGCGGGGCGGCGGCGGCGGTGGCGGCGATGAAGAAGGGCTGGCCGGGCTCGATGGTGAATTCGAGGATGGCGGGGAGGAAGAGGTCCTCCTGGAAATCCTGGCCGCGCCGCTGTTCCTGGAGCAGCTCGAACTTCTCGTACCAGCCGGCGGCGGCGGGGTCGAGGCGGCGGAGGGTTCCGGCGGGCCACTGGAGGTGGAGGGGTGGGAGTCCGGCATAGGGTTCGAGGCGGATGCCGGTGCCGTCCGGGAGGGGGTGGCAGGTGCCGTTGATGAAGCTGTTGCGGCGCATGAGGTTGTGGTGGGGGCGGCCGGCGATGAAGGGGCGGAGGCGGAGGGTGGCGGGGCCGGCGCCGCCGGTGAGCTGGTAGCGGCAGAGGGTGGTGGTGGCGGGGCCGGCGCCCTGGGGCATGAGCACGGCGCGGGTGAGGGTGCGGCCGCCGGGGAAGCGGTAGGTCCAGCAGGGGCAGGGATCGGCCTCGAAGCGTTCCGGGAGGCGGGGGAGGAAGGCGAATCCGGGGTAATGGTGGCAGGTGAAGAACGCCTCCTCGCCGTCGGGCAGGAGCAGTGACTCCTCGAACTTGGCGAGGATGGCATGGCGGCCGCTGGCGGGTGGGGGGAGGTTGGCGGTGAGCAGGGCGTGGTAGCGGCGGCTGTGGCTGGTCAGGAGCGTCCCCGACGCATAGCCGCCTTGGCCGTCGGTCTCGAGCCATTCCAGTTCCCGCAGGGCCGCGGCGTCTTGGCAGTCGGTTTCGGTGAGGGTGGTCATGGCAGGCTTTCTCCGCCGTTCGTCGGCGTTGTTGCCGGCCCGTGGGGGGGGCCGGCAGGGTTCAGAGCAGGTTGGCCGCGACCTCCGCCAGCTCGCTGCGCTCGCCTTTCTGGAGGCCGACATGGGCCGAGATCGTGCTGCCGCGCAGGCGGTTGAGGATGTAGACGAGGCCGTTGGAGAGGGAATCGACGTAGGGGTTGTCGATCTGGTGCGGATCGCCGGTGAGGATGATCTTGGTGCCGTTGCCGACGCGGGTGATGACCGTCTTCACTTCCAGGGGGGTCAGGTTCTGGGCTTCGTCAATGATGATGAATTGGTTGGGGATGCTGCGGCCGCGGATGAAGGTCAGCGGCTCGATGCTGATCTCCTCGCATTCCAGGATGTCGGGGGGCAGCATGCGGTTGGTGGCGCGCTTGTCCTGTTCGCGGATCAGTTCGAGGGCGTCGTAGATCGGCTGCATCCAGGGGCGCATCTTCTCGGCGATGTCGCCGGGGAGGAAGCCGATGTCGCGCCCCACGGGGGTGGTGGGGCGGAAGATGAGGAGGCGGTTGTACTGGTCTTCCGAGAAGACCTTGCGCAGGCCGGCGGCGATGGCGAGCAGGGTCTTGCCGGTGCCGGCCTTGCCGGTGAGGGTGACCAGCTTGATCCGGTCGTCCAGCAGTGCGTCCAAGGCGAAGCCCTGTTCGAGGTTGAGCGGCTTGATGCCGGCGGCGCCTTCGCGCTGGTCGGCCAGGGGGTAGACGCGGTTGGGGAGCTTGCCGAAGCGGGTGAGGGCGCAGGGCTTCTCCTGGCCGCGGCCGCGGAGGAGTGCGTACTCGTTGGGCAGGCCGGGGAAATCGAGGTCCACCGGCATCCCCTTCAAGGCTTCCGCGACCTGGGCCGGCTCCAGTTCCACGGTGTACCAGCCGGTGTACATGTCGGCGTCGGGCGAGCGGTCCACGTCGTAGTCCTGGGCGCGGATGCCGAGGGCGTCGGCCTTGAGCCGGAGGTTGATGTTCTTGGTGACGATGACGGTGTCGGCGTCGGGGGCGTGGCTCAGTTCCAGGGCGATGGCGAGGATGCGGTTGTCGGGGCGGAGCTGGTCGCGGCGGCCGCGGCCCTCGGGCTGGAAGGAGCGGGCGTCGCAGATCACGCGCAGGGTGGAATTGCGTTCCAAGGGGATGCCGGCGCCGAGCTGGCCTTTGGCGCGCAGGCCGTCCAGCACCTGGGCGACGTGGCGGGAGTTGCGCCCGAGTTCGGTCATGTCCCGCTTGAAGCTGTCGATTTCCTCGATCACCTCGATGGGGATGAGCACCTCCGCGTCGGGGAAGTTGAACATCGCCTTGGGGTCGTGCAGGAGCACGTTGGTGTCGAGGAGGATGTGTTTGGGCATGGGGACGCCGGCCCTCCGGGGGAACGGGGCGTTGGGGGAGCGTGGGGCGGGCGCCGGCGCTCCGGGGGGGGCGCCACCTGCCCCGGCATACCATAGCCGGCACCCCGCCGCCCGGTCAAGCCGGCAGCCCCTTTTTTTTCGCGGGGCTTTGCCCGGAGAGCGCGGCGGTGGGAAAAGGCAAGATCCCACGGGGCATGGGATCACTGTTTCCTGGAATTATAGTGATGCAATCATGAACCGGGAACAGGCAACGTTTGTCCAGCCGCCGGAATGCCGGTTTGCCGCCAACGGGCGGGAGCTGGCGCTGGGGCGGCGGGTGCTGCTGATGGGGATTGTCAACGTCACGCCGGACTCCTTCTCCGATGGCGGGCGCTGCGCGACGGCCCCGGCGGCGGTGGCGCAGGCGCTGCGGCTGGCGGCGGAAGGGGCGGAGATCCTCGACCTCGGCGGCGAGTCAACCCGGCCCGGCGCCGCGCCGGTGGCGGCGGCGGCGGAGCTGGCGCGGGTGCTGCCGGTCCTGCGGGAGCTGCGGCCGCGCACGGATTGCCTGCTCAGCGTGGACACCTGGAAGGCGGAGGTCGCCCGGGCCGCCGTGGCCGAGGGCGCCGACATCATCAACGACATCAGCGGCTTGCAGCGGGATCCGGCGATGCTGGAGGTGCTGCGGAGTTCGCGGGTTGGCTGCGTGCTGATGCACCTGCGGGGGACGCCCCAGACCATGCAGACGTTGACGGACTACGCCGACCTGCTTGGCGAGATCCGGGCGTTCTTCGCGGCGGCCCTGGCGCGGGCCGAACAGGCCGGGGTCGGGCGCGACCGCTTCCTGCTCGACCCCGGCCTCGGCTTCAGCAAGACCGCGGAACAGAACCACGAGCTGATCCGGGGGCTGCCGGCGTTCCTTGGCCTGGGGCGGCCGCTGCTCCTTGGCCCGTCGCGCAAGTCATTCATAGGCAAGCTGCTGGGTGGCGACTGCCCGCCGCCGCCCGCGGCGCGGGACTGGGGCACGGCGGCGGCGGTGGCCGCCGGGGTGCTGGCGGGGGCCACGGTGCTGCGGGTGCATGAGGTCGCCGCCATGCGCGACGTGGTCCGGGTGGCCGCCGCCCTGCGCCCGGCGTCCGGCGGCGGCGGGCCCGGAGAAAATGGCGGGGCGTGATTGACTTTTGCCCATGGCCATTCATGCTATTTGAGGAATCGGCTCGGCCTTGGCAACGGTGCAGGGGATGTGACGATGGACGAAATGGCGTTTGAGCTTTACATCTATGGCGGCCTCACCATCCTCTGCCTGCTGGCGGCGCTGATGGCGTTCCACCTCTCCAGTCATCCCCGCCGGTGGCGCAAGGGGTATGCCTACAAGCTGGGGCTGGGGTACAAGCTGGGGGATCCGGGCGGCAAACGGATCTATGACCAGCGCACGCGCGTGGTCTTCCGTGTCCTGGCCGTCCTGGCGCTGCTGGGAAGCGTTGCCTTGGGATATTTGACCTGGCGCGAACACCAGCTCCAGAACACTGAGGGTGAGGACGTCCGCATCCAGCGGGAAAGCCTGATGCGTGGCCGGGAAGGCGGCGAGGGCGATGTCCTGAGCAACCCGACGGAGCGCAGCCTCCGCAAGGTGCTCGGCTACTGAGCCTGCGGCTGGCTGGCGGCGGCGGGGGCGTTCAGGGGGTGGCCAGGATTGGGGCGAGGACGGCGCGGAACCCCAGGCTTGGATCGGTCCGGGTCAGGGGCATGGCGTTCCGGTTGGCGGGGCGGCAGGAGCTGGCGTCGCTGTCCCAACTGCCGCCGCGGACGATCTTGAAAAGGCCGATGGCGGAGGGTGGCGGGTCGGTGCGCGGCCCGTCCGGATAGGGCGCTTCCCAATCCAGGCACCATTCCCAGAGGTTGCCCTGGAGGTCATAAAGGCCCCAGGGGTTGGCCAGTTTCTGGGCGACGCGCCGGTTCTGGCGGGGGCTGTTGTCCCGGTACCAGCCCCAGTCGGTCAGGAGGATGGGGAGCGTCGTGTCGTCGCGTCCGGCCCGGGCGGCGTATTCCCATTCGGCTTCGGTTGGCAGGCGGTAGGCATAGCCGGGGGGGAGCCGGTTCCGGCGGCGTTCGCAGGCGGTGAGCCAGCCGCAGAAGGCGGCGGCGTTTTTCCAGCCCACGTAGCAGACGGGATGGTCGTCGCCGGTCGGCATGTCGCCGGTGCGGGTGAAATGGCGCAGGTAGCTCTCGGCGGAGTCGTCCCGGCCATGATAGCCGGATTCCTTGAGGAAAATCCGGTACTGGCGGTTGGTGGTTTCGGTGCGGGCCATCCAGAAGGGGCGGGTGAAGGTGACGGAGTGGACGGGGCGTTCGTCCTCCTGCCCCGCCAGGGAGCCCATGCGGAAGCTGCCGGCGGGGATGGGGAGCAGGACGAGGCCGAGGCTGGGGACGATCCATTGGCGGTTGGGGCTGGGGGCCGGCAAGGGGAGGAAGCTGACCTTGACTTCCTGGTGCCGTTTTTCGCGGAAGGCGATGGCCAGTTCCGCCGGGGCCAGGCATTCGTCATCGAAGCCGCCGGCCTCCAGGATGATGTGGTTCCGCTCGCCCAGGGTGCCGGTCAGCGAGTAGGGCAGGGTGACGGCGCGGGGCGGCCCGTCGTTGAGGCGGAGGATGGCGTTGCGCACGGTCTTGCCGCCGGCTTCCGCGGTGAGCGTCAGCCGCGGCGTCAGGTTGTAGATGGATTCGGCGTGCAATTGGCGGGCGGTGGGATGGGCGGGGATCAGTGCCAGGGCGGCTTCGCTGTGGCGTTTGACCGCCTCCCAGTCGCCCGTGATTTTGGCGGCCAGCGCCTCCACCAGGACGCGCCCGGCCTTCGCCTCGGCCAGGGCGGCCTGGAGTTCGGGATCGGCTTCGGCGCCGGGCATGGCCTGGGCTTGCTCCAGGGTGGCGATGGCCCCTGGCCACTGCTGGTTGGCGATCTGGGTGAGCCCGGCCTGGAGCAGGCGATCCCTTTCTTGGCGCTGGCGGGCGGCCTCGACGCTTTCCGCCGCCCGCGGGATTTGCCGGGCCGCCATCCGCCAGTCGGCCGCCGCCTCGGCGTACTGCCGGGCCTGTCCCTTGGCGCGGGCGCTTTCTTGCAGGGCCTGGATGCGGGCCATGGCGGCGGCGTCGGCGGTGCGCAGGGCGGCGAGGTCCAGCCGCGCCATTGCCTCCTCGAATTGCTGTTGCGCCTCCTTCATCGCGAGATGCCGCTGGTGTTCCTCGGCGGCCGTTGCCAGGAGTTGCTGGGCCTCCCGCCACGCCGTGGCGGCTTCCGGGTAGCGGCAGGCGGCATAGGCCTGGGTGCCGGACTTCTCCCGGGCCAGTGCCTCGGCCAGCCGGTCGCTGCCGGGCGCGCCGGCGGGCAGCGGCGGCAGGCCGGTGACGGTGAGCTGGAGGGCATCCCGGAGCTGGACGGCCGCCAGCCGTTCCTGGTTGAGGGCTTCCAGCCAGGCCGCGGCTTCCGCCAGCCGGGCCAGGATCGGCCGGGCCTGGGGGAGGCGCCCCGCCAGCCGCTGCCCTTCGGCCGCCGCCAGCAGCGTCTGGGCCTGGCGCAATTTGAGGTCCAACGGGTCGCCGGCGGGAATGTGGGCGCTCAACTCGGCGAAACGCTGGCGCAGCGCTTCCCCGCGAAGCTGGAGCTGGCGGGGGGCGGCGCTGGCCGTTGCTGGCGCTTCCGCCGCCGTTGGCCGGAGGAACCGCCACCACCACGGCGCGGAAACGGCCGCGGCCAGCCCCAGCGCCAGGAGTGCCGCGGCCAGCCAGCGCCGTGGGGATCGCCCGCCGCCGGTGGGCACCGGTTCCGGTGGCGGCGTGAACGGCGGCGTGGGGGCGGCAGCCGGGGCGGGTTGGGGGGGGGGCGGCGCCGGAACCATGGTTGCCGTCGGAGCGGCCGGCGCCGGGGGCCGGCTCGGGGGTTGGCGCAGTTCGGCGAGCAAGGCGGCCATCTCCAGTTCCAGGTTGGCCGTGTCGGGTTGGGCGCCGGGGTGGAAGACGACGTTGCCGCTGCCGGCCTGGGCCATTTTCAGCAAGGCGTCCAGGCCCTTTGCCCCGGAAAAGCTGGCATAACAGACGTTGCCCTGGCGCACGTAGACGGTTCCCAGGCAGTGGTCGACGGCGAAGCGCAAATCCAGCCGGCCGGTCTGCTGGTTGACGTGCAGGCTTTCCAGCAGGTCAGCCAGGTCGCCGGGCGCTTTCAAGGCGTACAACTGTCCGGCACTTCCCGCCTTGGGTTGGGAACCGGCCTCGGGATCCACCAGGCGGATGCTTCCCCGGCCTCCCGCAAAACGGAAGCTGCCGGAGAGCAACTGGCATAAGGAGGCGAAAGGAGGCATGGGCGTCCTGCTTTCCCGGAAAGGGGGTGAAGGCCCCGCGGACTCACCATGAATATGGCCGCGTTCCGGCGGGAACGCAAGTTGGCGCCACCGGTGGTTGCCGGCGGCGCTTCGGCGGCCGCCCGGGATTGACACTCCCGGCGGGGGGCTTAGATTGAGCTGTCAACCGGCAGCCGGGCGGGGCCTTCCGTGCTTTGCGGCCGCCACGGCCCGTGCTCCCAGCAACTCCCTTCCATGCCCTACCGTACCTTCACGTTGGAACAGGTGGCCAACTACCTGCACATCCCGCCGCCCGCGGTGCGGGAGTTGGCGCATCACGGGGAGATCCCCTGCGAGCGGCAGGGCGGGCGGCTGCTCTTCCGGAAACCGGCGATTGACGCCTGGGCCTCCCAGCGCATCCTGGGGATGAAGCCGGCCCCGCTGGCGGACTACCACCGGCAGACCACGGCCCAGGCGCGGCACGAGGACGACGCGGCGGCCCCCGTCCGGGTCGGGGCGCTGCTCCTCCCCGAATGGAACCAGCCACGGCTGCCGGCCCGCACCCGGGCCTCGGTGCTGCGGGAACTGGCCGCCGCCGCGGAACGGACGGGGCTGGTCAACGACCCGGCCACCCTGCTCGCCAGCCTGCGCGAACGCGAGGAACTCTGTTCCACCGGCCTGCCCGGCGGCCTGGCCATCCCGCATCCGCGGCAGCACGACCCCTACCTGCTCGCCCACTCCTTCATCCTGCTTGCCCGGACGCCGCAACCGATCCCCTTCGGCGCGCCCGACGGCAAGCAGACCGACCTCTTCTTCCTGATCTGCTGCGCCAGCGACCGCATCCATCTCCACGTCCTCGCCCGGTTGTGCCTCCTGAGCCAGCAGACCTCGCTGCTGGTTGGCCTGCGCGCCTGCGACACCGGCGAGGGCATGGCCGCCGCCGTCGAGCGCGCCGAAACCGCCTTGGTCGCCGCCGGCCCTTGACCCGCCGCCGGGCACCGGGGGCGCCGGTCCGGGTTCAGCGGTCCCCCGCACCTTCCCGCCGCCAGGTGTCGGCCTTTTCGGCGACGGCCAGGGCGGTGAGGTGCAGCCCGCCATCAACGTACAGGACCTGCCCGGTGACCGTCGGGGCGCCGGCCAGGAACCAGCAGGCCTCGGCCACCTCCGCCTCGGCACTGCGCCGCCCCAGCGGGATTTGCGCCACGAACTTCGCCATGGCTGCCGGCGGCACGCCCGGCGGCGGCAGGACGAAGCCGGGGGCGACGCCGTTGACCCGGATCCGCGGCGCCCATTGCAGCGCCGCCGCCTCGGTCGCGTCGCGCAGCGCCTTCTTGGCGAACCCGTAGCTGCCGGCGCCCGGATCGACCGTGGCGACCCGCTGGTCAAGCAGGTTGAGGATGACGCCGCGGCCGCAGTGGTTCGCGAAGGCGCGCATCAGCTCGAACGGCGCGAAGAAGTTGAGCTGGAAGTCGGCCTGGAGCCGTTCCGGGGTCAGCTCCGCCAGCGGCGCGCGGCGGTAGGCCGAGGCGTTGTTGACCAGGCAGTCGGGGGTGAACCCCGCGGCCACCAGCCCCGGGATCAGCTCCGCGCAGGCCTGCGGACTCCGCAAATCCGCCTGCACCAGCCGGTGGGCGCCCGCCCGTGGCGGCGGCAGCGTTGCCAGCAGCGCCGCCGCTTCCCGCACCGACCGGAAGCAATGCACGGCCACCGCCGCGCCGCCGCGGGCGAAGCGTTCGGCGATGGCGCGGCCGATGCGCACGGCGCCGCCGGTGACCAGCACGCGGGCCGGCGTCTTTTCCGGGGGATGGGTCATGTCGGGAGCCTCGGGCAGGGTGGGGTGGGGTGGGGGACGGGATGGGATGGGATGGGCGCGGGGTTAATGTAGCCGCCTTCCCGTCGGCGGTGGGCTTGACAGGCGGGGTTGCCGTGGCAGATTGTCCCGGTTCATCCCCTGCAACCCACACGACTGGAAATGGCGCCCATGAACGTCCTGATCCCGCTGCTTGCCGGCCTGCTCCTGCTGGGGCTGGGGGCGCGCTTCTATTCCAGCTGGATTTCACGCCTGCTGGGGGTGGACGACCGCCGCCCCACGCCAGCCCGGCGGCTGGAGGACGGCCGGGACTACGTGCCGACCCGGACGCATGTGGTCTTCGCGCACCACTTCGCCACCATTGCCGGCGCCGGCCCGATCGTCGGCCCAACCCTGGCCCTGGCCTTCGGCTGGGCGCCCGCCTGGGGCTGGATCGTCCTCGGCTGCATCCTCTTCGGCGCTGTGCATGACATGACGGCGATGTTCATCTCCCTGCGGGAGGACGGCCGGTCGCTGGCCGACGTCTGCCGGCGCACCCTTGGCGGCGCGGGCTATTTCTGCTTCCTCGCCTTCCTGCTCCTGATCCTCACCCTGATCAACGCCATCTTCCTGAAACTCTCCTGCAAGGCCCTGTCGGCGGCCTATCCGGCGGCGCTGCTCAAGCTGGAGCCGGGCAGCCGGCTGATCGGCACCTTCGTGCAGGACGGCGTAGTCATGGGGCGGATCGGCGGCATCGCGACGACCTCCGTGTTCGTGATCACCCTGTTCGCGCCGCTGGTGGGCTGGCTGGCGCATCGCCGGCGGCTCCCCGGCCCGTGGCTCTACCTCCTCTCCGCGGGGATCTGCGCGGCGAGCATCGCCCTGGGCTTCCGTTTCCCGATCGCCCTGACGCCGGGGACCTGGCTGTACGTGATGTCGGCCTATGTCTTCCTGGCCTGCTGGGTGCCGGTGTGGCTGGTGATGCAGCCGCGCGACTTCGTCAACGTCCAGATCCTCTATGCCGGCGTGCTGCTGCTGGCCGCCGGCCTGGTCTGGCTGGGGTTCACGGGCCGGCCGCTGGCGGCCGCGGGCTGGGCGGTGGCGGAGGGGACGCGGCTGGCCGGCGGGCCGGTCTGGCCGTTCCTGATGATCACGGTCGCCTGCGGCGCCATCAGTGGCTTCCACAGCCTGGCGGCGGGCGGCACGACGGCGAAGCAGGTCACATCCGAATCGGCGGTGCGCCGGGTCGGCTATTATGCGATGGTGCTGGAAGGGGCGCTGGCGTTGATGGCGCTGCTGCTGGTCGCCGCCGTGCTGCCGCGGGGCGAGTACCTGGCGATCGTCTTCCCGGCCGGGGGTGAGGGCAACCCGATCCTGGCCTTCGCCGTCGCCGTCGGCTATCTCCTCCATGACATGCTCGGGCTGCCGGTGGCGGCCGGCTGCGTGGCGGGCATCCTGGTGCTGGAAGGGTTCGTGGTGACGACGCTGGACACGGCGGTGCGCCTCTGCCGCTACATCCTCGAAGAGTTCTGGGGCTTCCTCTGGAACGGCCGCGCCCCGGCCTTTTTCCGCAACGCCTTTGTCAACACCGGCTTCGCCGTCGGCCTGATGCTGCTCTTCGCCACCTCCTCGACCCTGTTCGCGGCCTGGAAGGTCTTCGGCGCCGGCAACCAGCTCATTGCCGCCCTGGCCATGACCGTGGCCAGCTTCTGGCTGCTGGCGCGGGGCCGCGCCTATTGGTTCGCCCTGGCGCCGGCGCTGTTCATGACCGTGACCACCTTCGCCATGCTGCTCCGGCAGTTGTGGAGCTACCACGCCGCCGCGCCGGCGGGGGCGCTGGTCGCCGCCAAGGATCTGCCGCTGGCGGTGGCGTCGCTGCTGTTGCTGGCCTTGGCGACGGGCGTGATCCTGGTGAGCCTGCGGCGCCTGGCCGGCGGGCGCTGGCGGGTTGCCGCCGCCCTGGCGCCGGCGGTGGCGCCGGCCGATTCCCCCGCCGAGTGAGCTGGAACCGGCGGGCGGCGGCGCGGGAAAGGGAAATGGCGTCCCGGGGCGGAATTGAACCGCCGACCTGCTGCTTAGGAGGCAGCCGCTCTATCCAACTGAGCTACCGGAACGGAGGGGGATGGGCTGGGGTACCCGGCCGGCGGCGGGGGCTTCCCGGCGGGGGCGGAGGAAACATATTCTCCGGCGCGGGAAAATCCAGCCGGCCGCACGGCGGGGTGCCTGACCAAACACGGCCACGCCGCCGCGCATCCCTTTCATGGCAGGCCGGGGACGCCAGGGACTGACGGGGACTGAAGGGACACCGGCCCTGAAATCCCCGCGGGCTGCGGGCAACAGCTCCGCAAGTCTCACGGTGGCGCGACCGGGAAATAGACCGTATACGTCTCGTCCGCAATTTCATGGAGCGGTTTGAAGCGGAAGTTGACCGGCTGCCCGACGGTCCGCCAGTTGCCCAGCCACTGCTGCCACTGGCGTTCGTTGTCGGGCGCCAGGATGCCCCGCGGCGCGGCCGGATCGCCCTTCAGGGTCACCTGCTTGTCGCTGAGGCCCGCCAGAACGACCGGGCCGTCCAGGAACGCCACGGTGCCGGGTTCGTCGGGAAGTGGCTGGGCGGTCAGGGCTTTGGGCAGTTCCAGCAACAGCGTGTCCTGGTGCCACGGACGCCGCTGGCGGGCATAGCCTTCGCGGGCCTCGACGGGGATTTCCTGCCCGTTGAGGCGCAGCCGCGCCGGCGCGGCCAGCCAGTCGGGAAGACGCAGGCACAGGTCAAATTCCGTAGGCGCGGCGCAGGAGATCTGGAGGCGGATGGTCCAGGCCTCGGGACGATGCGGCCGCTGGTTCCACGCGCCGACGTCGGGCGCCAGCCGCTGGGTGTCGCCCGAGCCGGCCACGAATTCCTGCGTGATCGTCACCGCCGTGTCGTGGATGCGGGTGGTCAGTTGCGAGGGGATGTATTGGGCGATGGTCACACCTTGGGGCGTCCGATAATAGAACAGGCTGCGCAGCATGGGGTGGGCTTGGACCAGCGAGCCGTGGCAGCACCAGAAGTCATGCGTGCGCGTGCCCCATTTTTTCCGGGCGCCCGCTTCCAGGGGCAGGTAGTAGGCGACCATGCCGGTGCCGGGGTGCTGCTGGGCGAGGATGCCGTTGTAGAGGTTGCGTTCGATGTAGTTCTGGTAGGCCGCGTCATGGGTCCAGCGGTAGAGATAGTCGGCCAGGCGGATCAGGTTGTAGACGCAGCAGTGTTCCTGGGTCTTGTTCCCCAGGCGCGCCGCAAAGGCGCGCGGCGGCGTCCAGACTTCGCCCGAGGTCTGGGAACCGGTGCAGAAGCTCCCGCGGTCCGTGACGGCGCATTTCCAATAGGCTTCGACGATCCGCCGCCAGCGCGCGTCGCCGGTCACTTCGTGGCAGCGGGCCGCCCCGTGCGCTTCCGGAATGGTCGTGTTGGCATGCATGTTGGTGAGCGGATCGGCGCCCTCGAGGAGGGCCTGGTACAGGCGGTTGCGCGTGTAGCGCTCCATCAGGTCCAGGTATTTTTGCGCTTTCGTGGCGGCGTAGAGATTGGCGAAGACCTCGAGCATGCCGCCGGTTTCAATCTCCAGGATGTCATCCATCTGCTGCCGGGAAAAAGGCATGGCCCAGCGATGGAACCAGGAGGAGAACCGGTCGGCCAGTTCCAACGCCTGGGCGTTGCCGGCCAGGGCGGACATGTCATAAAGCCCCATGAGGGTTTTGTGGTGGACGTAGTTGGGGACCAGGCCCCGCGCGTCCTCGGTGATCCAGCGCAGGTTTTTTTCCGGTGAGGGGCCGAGCCAGCCGCCGCCGTTGCGCTCCTGGCAGCGGGCCAGTTCGCCCACGACCGCGTCCGCCTTGGCCTTGACTTCGCCATCGCCGGTGGCCGCGAAGATCTGGGCCGCCGCGGAGAGCCAATGCCCCAGGAACTGGCCGCGGTGGAGGGCGGTCGGGGATTCCCACCCCCAGTGCAGGTCGTGCAACTGCTGATTCCCCTCCAGGCTCCCGAACGACCAATGGCGCAAGCCGGCCTCGAGGTAGAAGTTCTGCAACAGGCTCTCGCTGCGCAACGACAGGACATAGTCGCGGACCAGGTTGAAGCGGTGCTGAAACACGCTCTCGCGCAGCGCCACGGCGTGGCGCTCAACCGGCTGGCAGGCAAAGGTCATGGAATTCTCCTGAATCGGGGACACGGGGCCAGGGTGAAAACAAGGGCAACGTCACTTCCTGGCATTTGTGGCGCACACCCATGCGCCGGTCATCAATATTACGCGGTTCTTCCTGCGATGCAAGAGGATATGGTTGCTCAAAACACAACAATGGTTATCTTGAATCCAACAAATCTTGCCCGTCCCGCACGGGCGTGATATACTCCCGATGCTGGCGCGTCACGAATCCCAGGAATTGACGTGGTTCCCGCTTCCAACCCAAAACCCCCAACCCCATTTCGCCCATGCCAGGCCTGCCGGAAACCCACAACATCGGCCCGCTGACCCAGGAATGGCTGGTGGCCCCCGGGGTGTGCCCGGCCATGGCGGCCTTGCGGATGCGGCATGCCGGGTTCTCGCTGGCGGCCGAGGGCTATTGCTGGATCCGCCACCACCCCCATTTCAGCCAGGTCATCGTTTGTCACGAAGGCGGCGGCGAGGTTTTCCTGAACGATTCCTGGCAGCGCTGGGAAGCGGGTCAGGCGCTGCTCACTCCGGCCAACGTGCCGCATGCCTACCGCGCCGCGGGCAAGGCCCCATGGGGCATTGCGTGGGTGATCTACGACAGCCCCATCGTTTCTTCTTCTTCCGTGACGCTGCTGCCGGCCGACCCCTGGCCTCTGCGCTACACCATCGAGGGGCTGTACCGGCAAACGCGCCATGCCCCGGAGTCCGCGGCGGCCAGGCAGTGGCTGGAACTGGTCCACGGCTACGCCAGCCAACTGGCCGGCCCCCGGCCGCATCAGGGGCGGCTGACGGACGTCTGGGCCGCCGTCGAAGCCCAACTGGCGCGGCCCTGGACCCTGGCCGACCTGGCCCGGCAGGCGCACTTCTGCGGCGAGTACTTGCGCCGGCTGTCCCTGGAGGAACATGGCCGCAGCCCCATGCGGCAGGTGGCGTACCTGCGCATCCAGCGGGCGGCGTCGCTGCTCTCCCGCACGGACGACAAGATCGAGGCCATCGCCCGCGCCGTCGGCTTTGCCACGCTCCCGGCCTTCTCCGCCGCGTTCAAGCATTGGATGGGCGTCTCGCCGGCCGCCTTCCGCCGGCAACAGCCCCGCTAGCCTGATCTATTCTCATGAGAAGATTGCCTTCGATCGGACTTCGTGCCCTTCGGGCGTTGACGCTTCGCTGCCGCCCTTGGCGGCCCGTGCCGCTCCGCGGCGCTCGTGGTGAATAAGTCAGGCTGGTGCCGCCGTGGCGGCCGGGTTCCGATCAGAGCAGGTGCGGGATGCTGCCGGAGACGCGGAAGCGGGCGGGCGGCTGGCCGAGGAGGCGGTGGAAGGTGCGGACAAAGTTGGCGGCGCCGGCAAAGCCGAGGCGGGCGGCGATCTCCTTCACGGAGGCGCGGTCGTCGGCGAGCCAGTGGCAGGCGAGCAGCATCTGCCGGCGGAGGATGTACTGGTAGGGGGTCATGCCGGTGCGCAGGCGGAAGACCCGGGAGAGATGTTCGCGGCTGACGCGGAGGCGGGCGCTGAGGGCGGCGACATTGAGGCGGCCAGCCTCCAGTCCCTGTTCGATTTCCGCCTTGGCCCGGCGCACCAGCCGGTCCTCGGCGGTTTCCGGGCCCTCGCCTTCGCGGGAGGCGGCCAGGGCGCAGAGCAGTTCGAGGACGAGGCCGGCCCCGGCGGCGGGGGTGAGCGGACAGACGCCGCCGGGCGTCTCGGCGCGGAAGCCACGCAGCCGCTTGACCACTCCCTTGTCGGCCGGCAGGCGGTAGATGGCGCCATGGCGCCGGATCAGGTCGCGGACGAGGTCGTGGGCGGTGGGGCCGACAAAGGCGAGGTAGAGGAAGCGCCACGGCTGGCCGTGGCTCTCGGCCGGATAGGAATAGGCGGTGGCGGGGTCGTGCGACTCGCAGAGGAAGCCTTCGCCGGGGCCGACGTCGTGGTCGCCGGCGGCGTCGCGGAAGCCGCCGTGGCCGGCGAGGGTGTATTGGAAGATGCAGTGGCAAGGGCCGCCGCGGCTGCGCCCTTCCCAGTGGTAGGCGGGGGTGTCGCGGGTTTCGAAGCCGAGCGCCGTGGGGCGGGGGAAGCTGGGCAGCGGCCGGAGCACCTCGAAATGGAGGAGGCTTTCCATGGGAATGTCACAAAATGGAAGGAAGTATCAAAAACCGGCACTTTACACTCGCTGGCCACTGTTGTAAAGTAATGGCTTGGCGGGCCGCTTGCACCCCACGGAATGGACATCACCGGGCCCGCCGCCGCCGGAAGAAGCCGGCAAGGAGACAGACGGACATGGCCAAAATCACCTTCATGGGGGCCGGCAGCACGGTCTTCGCCAAGAACATCATCGGCGACTGCCTGCTCACCGACTGCCTGCGGGACGCGCAGATCGCGCTCTATGACATCGACCGCGCCCGGCTGGAGGAGTCCAAGCTGATGCTGGACGCCTTGAACGCCAACATCAACCAGGACCGGGCGACGATCACCGCCCACCACGGCCCCAAGAACCGCCGCGCCGCCCTCAAGGGGGCCGACTTCGTGGTTGACGCCATCCAGGTCGGTGGCTACCAGCCCAGCACGGTGGTGGACTTCGAGATCCCCAAGAAGTACGGGCTGCGCCAGACCATTGCCGACACCCTGGGCATCGGCGGCATCTTCCGCGCGTTGCGCACCATCCCGGTGCTCCAGGAGTTCGCCGCGGACATGCAGGCCGTCTGCCCTGACGCCTGGTTCCTCAACTACACCAACCCGATGTCCGCGCTCACCGGCTACCTGCTCCGCCATGGCGGCATCAAGGCGGTCGGCCTCTGCCACTCGGTCCAATGCTGCGCGGAGCACCTGCTGGAGCAGCTCGGCATGAAGGAGAAATCTTGGCCGGCCCGGTGGAAGATCGCCGGGATCAACCACATGGCCTGGCTGCTGGAAATCACCAAGGACGGCAAGGACCTCTACCCGGAGATCAAGCGCCGGGCCGCGGCGCTGAACACGGCGGCGCGCAAGCCGGGCGCGAAAAAGCATGGCGACATGGTCCGGTTCGAGATGATGAAGCAGTTCGGCTACTACAACACCGAATCCTCCGAGCACACCGCCGAGTACCATCCCTATTTCATCAAGGCCACCCATCCGGAGCTGGTCGCGGAGTTCAACATCCCGCTTGACGAATACCCCCGCCGCTGCGTCGCCCAGATCGAGGGGTGGAAGAAGCAGCGGGAGGGATTGGTGAGGAACAAGAAGCTCACCCACACCCGCACCCACGAGTATGGCTCCTACATCATGGAGGCGATGGTCACGGACAAGCCCTACGAGATCGGCGGCAACGTCCTCAACCAGGGGCTGATCCCGAACCTGCCGCCGGAGGCCTGCGTCGAGGTGCCGTGCCTGGTCAACCGCAACGGCGTCCAGGGCTGCCACGTCGGCCCCCTGCCGCCCCAGCTCGCCGCCCTCAACCTCAGCCACATCGTGGTCCATGAGCTGACGCTCCAGGCGGCGGTGACCAAGCGCAAGGAGGCGATCTACCACGCGGCGATGCTCGATCCCCACACCCGGGCTGAACTTTCGCTCGACCAGATCCGGGCGCTGTGCGACGAGCTGGTCGCGGCGCACACCAAGGACGGCATGCTCGCCGGCTACAAGTGACCTGCCGCCGCCGCCGCCCGTGGGCCCCGCGGGCGGCGGCCTCCGCCGCGCCCGCCGCCCCGTTGCGGACTCCGCAAGGGGGTTTACATTGCCAGGGAACGGAAGCGGCCGCTGGCCTGGGGCATCATGAGCGAACAACTGGCATTGCTGCTGGATTGGCTGGGGTACGTGCTGCGCGCGGCCACCGAAGTCGCGCTGCTCACGGTGATGATCTATTCGATCCTCTATTTCCTCCGCGGCACCCGCGCGGCGCCGGTCCTGAGCGGCATCACCATCATCGTCTTCCTGTTGTCGCTGGTCTCCAACTGGCTGGAACTGCTGGTGATCGAATGGCTGCTGATGAAGCTGTGGGCAGTCATGTCCTTTGCCGTGCTGGTGATTTTCCAGCCGGAAATCCGGCGGGCCCTGGCCGAGACCGGCAGCCAGCTCTCCCTGCAACGGGCGGACGAGAAGGGGGTCCGCGAGACGATCGAAATCCTGCTGGACTCGGTCTTCTACCTGGCCGAGCGGCGGCTCGGCGCCCTGATCGTGCTCCAGCAGAAGATCGGCATGCGGGCCCTGGCCGAGACCGGCACCCTGATCAACGCCCCGCTCAGCCGCGAACTGCTCTCCACCTTCTTCTTCCCCAACACGCCGCTGCATGACGGCGGGGTCGTCATCCGGGACAAGGCGATCGTCGCCGCCGGCTGCATCCTGCCGCTGACCCAGGACACGCACATGGCCAAGAGCCTGGGCACGCGCCACCGGGCGGGGGTGGGGGTGACCGAGGAGACGGACGCCCTCGCCATCATCGTCTCCGAGGAGACGGGGGCGGTGAGCCTGGCCTACAAGGGCCGCCTCCTCCGCGGGCTTTCCCGCCAGCGCCTGGAGCGGCACCTGGTCAACCACCTGTGGCGCAGCCGCGAGCGCACCGCCGCCAGCCGCCTGGCGGAATGGATGGGCCGGTTGCGGCTCGACACCAACTCCTCCGGCCACCCGGAGGAAGATTCCGGCGCGGCCTGACCCGCCGCGGCCGGCCCACGATGGACGGTCATGCCCCATGAGGATCCGAATCCCCCGCTTCTTCCGCGCCGACGCTGGCCGCAAGCTGGTCGCCTTCGCCTTTGCCTTCCTGCTCTGGTTCTATGTGCGCGGCCAGTTGCAGGAGACCACGACGCTGGGCGGCATCCCGGTCACCCTCGAGTACGATTCCGACAGCGTCTACCTGGAGCAGCCGATGGTCACCGCCACCGCGACCCTGCGCGGCTCCAAGCAGCGGCTGCAGCGGCTCCAGGCCGATGACGTCGGCATCCGGGTGCGCATCCCCGCGGCCGCCGTCGCCGGGGCCGGCTTCCATCGGCTGACGGTGCGCCCGGAGGATGTGGGGCTGCCCCGCGGCGTGCGGCTGGCCGCCGACGCGGTGAAGCTCTCCCCGGAGATGGTCGCGGTTGACCGCGTCGAGACGCGCCGCAACGTCCCGATCCGCGTCCAGTTCACCGGTTCCTTGAGCGAGGAGTTCGCCCGCAACCTCACGGTGGTCCCCGCCCAGGTGACGCTCCGCGGGCCTGGCGGGGCCGTGCGCGGCATCCAGGAAATGGTCACGGAGCCCGTGCGCCTCGATGCCTCGATGGTCTCCGCCTTCGAGGCCACCGTCAAGCTGGTCCAGATCCCCCGGGTCGCCGCCGATGTGCGCGAGGCGCATGTCACGGTTGATGTCTTCCGCCGGACGGTGCTGCGGACCTATGAGAACCTGCCGCTGTTCGTGCTGGCCCTCCCCGGCGGCGACCTCGCCGTGGCCGAGCCGCTGCCGGGCGTGAGCGTCAGCCTGCGCGGGCACGCCAAGGTGCTGGAGGGGCTGGACAGCTTCGCCCTCCTGCCCTTCATTGATTTGGCCGACGTCAAGGCGCCGGGGCGCTACCAGCGGCCGGTGCGGCTCTGGCATGGGGTGCCCCAAGGGGTGATGGTCGAGGCGCTCTCCCCCGGGCTGGTCGAAGTGGCGGTGGTGCGGCGGGGCGAAGGGCCGCCAGCCACTGGGGGGCGGCCGTGACGGCCGCCGGCGCGCCGCCGCCGCTGCCGGTGGTGTTCGTGCTCGGCCCCACCGCCAGCGGCAAGACCCGCCTGGGGGTGGCGCTCGCCCGCCGCTGCCACGGCGAAATCCTCAGCTTCGATTCCCGCCAGCTCTACCGGGGGATGGACCTGGGCACTGGCAAAGACTTGGCGGAGTACGCCGCCGGCCCGGACGGCCCCGCCGTCCCCCACCATCTGATCGACCTGGCGGCGCCGACGGAGCCGTTCGACCTGCACGCCTTCCTGCCGCTGGCCTATGCCGCCGCCGCGGCGGTGCGGCGCCGGGGCGCCCTCCCCATCGGCGTCGGCGGCAGCGTGCTCTATGTCAAGGCGTTCCTCGACGGCTACGAGCTGGCCGGCGGCGCGCCGGATCCCGTGCTGCGGGCCGAATTGGCAACGCGAAGCGACGCGGAGCTGAGGGCGGAGCTGGCGCGGCTCGCCCCCGACTTGGCGGCGCGGGCCGACACTGCCCCGCACCGCCGCCTGATCCGCGCCGTGGAGATCGCCCGCACGCGGGCGAGTGCCACCGGCCGTGCCGCCACGGCGCCGGCGCGCCCGACCATCCGCCCGCTGCTGCTGGGGCCCTATTACCCGCGCCCCGAGCTGCACCGGCGCATCGCCGAACGGCTGGACGCCCGGCTGGCGGCGGGGCTGGTGGCGGAGGTCGCGGGACTGCACCGGCGGGGGGTGGGCTGGGCGCGGCTCGAAGCCTTCGGCCTGGAATACCGCTGCGTCGCCTGGCACCTCCAGGGGCGGCTGCCGTTCCTGGAGATGCGCGACCGGCTGCTGGCGCAGATCCGCCAGTTCTGCCGCCGCCAGGAGATCTGGTTCCGCAAGCTCGAACGCGAGGGGAAGGCGATCCACTGGATTCCGGGCGGCGACGTGGCGCGGGCCGAGGCGCTGGTGCGCCGCTTCCTCGCCGGCGAAGCGCTGCCGCCGCCGGAGCTGCGGCTGGCCGACATCCACTACGGCCCGCCCAGCCAGTGAGCCGGCCGGCCGCCGCCGCGGCGTCACATCAGCTTGAAGCGCGGCAGGTCCTGGATGTCGATGAGGCCGACGGCCCGCCCCGCGGCGTCCACCACGATCAGGTCGTCGATCTTGCGCTCCTCCAGCACCCCCATGACCTCGATGGCCATGGCGTCGTCGCGCAGGGTGATGGGGTTGCGGGTCATGACCTGGCTGACCGGCAGCTCCAGCAGGTTGGGATGGGCGACGATCCGGCGGCGGAAGTCGCCGTCGGTGAAGATCCCCAGCAGCTTCCCCTTGGGGCCGATGACGGCAACCGAGCCGGCCCGGCCCTTGGTCATGGCGACCAGGGTGTCATGCACCTTGGTCTTGGGGGAGACGCGGGGGAAGCGGTCGCCGGTGCGCATCACGTCGGTGATCCGCAGGGTGATGCTCCGGCCGATGGCCCCCGCCGGATGGAGCAGGGCATACTGCTCCTTGCTGAACCCCCGGGCCTTGAGCAGGGTGATCGCCAGGGCGTCGCCCAGGGCGAGCAAGGCGGTGGTGGTCGTGGTCGGGGCGAGGTTGAAGGGGCAGGCCTCCCGGGGCACGGGCATGGGGACGGTCAGCTCGCACCACTTGGCGAGGCGCGAGTCGGCGACGCCGGTGATGGCGACGATCGGGACGCCGAGGCGCTTGGCGGCGGGGAGGACGGCCAGCAGCTCGTCGGTCTCGCCGCTGTAGCTGAGCGCGATCAGCAGGTCGCCGGCCACCAGCATCCCCAGGTCGCCATGCATCGCCTCGACGGGGTAGAGGAAGACGGAGGCGGCGCCGGTGCTGGCGAGGGTGGCGCTGACCTTCCGGCCGATGTGGCCGCTCTTGCCGATCCCGGTGAGGACGAGCTTGCCGCCGCGGCCGAGGGTGTCGAGGCAGAGCCGGACCAACTGGCAAAACGGCGTGCCAAGTTCGGCCCTGACCTTTTCAATTCCTTCAACCTCAATCTCCAACACCTTCTTGGCGGAGGCGAGGATCTGCGTGTCGTTCCACGGGGCGGCGGGGGGGGAAACTTTTTTTTCCATATTCGCTTGCCAAAGCCCTCTTCGATGGTGTATGGTTCCCACAAGTTGAGCTTGAATCAGCTCGGCCCGCGCGGGCTGGGGAAACGGTTCCAAATATACACGGGTTTCGTCGCCCGTCTTTCTTCCGGAAGGCGGGCATGAAGGTACCGAGGCAAGAGAAGAGGAGTGCGAACATGGCTGAGAAGGCGTACTGCGTGAAGTGCAAGGCCACCGTCGACATGAAGGATGGCAAGAAGGTCACCATGAAGAACGGCCGGCCGGCGATGAAGGGTGTCTGCGCCAAGTGCGGCACCGGCATGTACAAGATCCTGCCGGTCAAGAAGTAAGTCACGCCTTCTGGCTGTGGCCAAGCCCGCCCTCGTGGCGGGCTTTTTTTTTTGCCCGGGGCAATGGGGCCGGCCAGGGGATGCTTGGGATGGTATAGTAAAGGGTCGTCCCCTTCCCCACCCCCTGTTTGTGGATGCCTATGCAAACCGCCTACGTCTTGGTGACGCCCTACACGATCCGCAAGTCGCGGACGGGGGCCGTGCTTGCCCGCCTGCTGGCGCGGGTCTCCTGCGAATTGGTGGCCGCCCGGATGTTCGCCCCCGACCGCGGGCTGGCCGAGCGCTATGCCGCCATGATCCAGCCCGGCGAGACGGCGGAGCTGGAGAAGTACCGGGGACAAATCCGGGACTACATCCTGAAGAACCTCGCGCCCGACGCCGACGGCCGCCGCCACCGGACGCTGATGCTGGTGTTCAAGGGGGAGGACGCCATCCAGGAAATCGCGGGGATCGTCGGCCATCTCCAGAGCAGCAGCTATACGGGCGAGACCATCCGCGACACCTTCGGCGACACCATTTTCGACCCGGACGGCGCGATCCGCTACTTCGAGCCGTGCGTCCTGCTCGCCGACGGCCCCGACCGGGTCGCCGCCGAGCTGCGGCTGTGGAGCGAGTTCGCCCGCCACCAGCCGGCCATGCTCACCAACATTTGCAGCTACCCCAACCCCGAGCGGGTGCAGCAGACCCTGGTGATCCTCAAGCCGGACAGTTGGCGCAAGGGCAGCTCCCGCCCCGGCGCGATCCTTGACATGTTCAGCCGCACGGGGTTGCGCATCATCGGCTGCAAGCTCTGCCGGATCTCGGTCAGCCAGGCGATGGAGTTCTACGGCCCGGTCAAGGACGTGCTTTGCCAGAAACTCGCGCCAGGCATCGGCGCCCGCGCCCGGGAGATCCTCCAGCACCAGCTTGGCGTCGCCTTGCCGGCCGAGGCGGAGAAGGCATTGACGGCGGCCGTCGGCGTGCCCTATGCCTGCGACCAGTTCGAGAAGATCGTCCAGTTCATGACCGGCCACCGTCCCAGCGCCCAGCCGACGGCGGAGTGGCAGAACCCCGGCACGGCCAGTTGCCTGGCGGTGGTCTACGAAGGGGAGGACGCCGTGGCCAAGATCCGCAACGTGCTCGGGCCGACTGACCCGAGCAAGGCGCCGTCCGGCACCGTCCGCCGCGAGTTCGGGCTGGACGTGATGGTCAACACCGCCCACGCCTCCGACAGCCCGGAGAGCTTCCGCCGCGAAGCCGGGATCCTCCGCCTCACTGAGAGCGAGTTCCCCGCCGTGGTCGCGGCGACGCTGGCGGAATGCGGGCCCTGACCGGCTGGCCGCCCGCGGCTGCCCGGCCCGGCCCCATGCCCCCCGCCGCTCCGCCCGGCGGGGCGGCCGGTGTTATATTGCCAGGCTCCGTTCTGGATTCCCAAGGCCCAAGACAACAGGGGGCGGCGGTTGTGGCGTCGCCCTGGAGAACTGCAAGATGTCTGACTTCCCGCTCGAAACCCTGCGGCACAGCGCCGCGCATCTCATGGCGGCCGCCGTCCAGAAACTGTGGCCCGACGTCAAGTTCGACATCGGCCCGGCCACCGCCGACGGCTTCTACTACGACTTCGACCTGGAGCACCGCTTCACCCCCGAGGACTTGGTGGCCATCGAGGGGAAGATCGCCGAGCTGATCAGCCGCAAGCTCCCCTTCACCCGCCGGGAGCTGGACCGCGCGGCAGCGGAAGCGCTGCTCAAGGCCCGCGGCCAGAGCTACAAGCTCGAACGCCTGGCCGACATCCCCGCCGGCGAGGCGATCAGCTTCTACGAGTGCGGCGGCTTCGCCGACCTCTGCCGCGGCCCGCACGTCGCGCACAGCGGCCAGGTCGGCGCCGTCAAACTTCTGGCCATCGCCGGCTCCTACTACCGCGGCAAGGAGACCAACCCGATGCTCCAGCGCCTCTACGGGACGGCCTTCCCCTCGCCACAGGAGCTGGCGGCCTACCTCGCCGCCATCGAGGAGGCGAAGAAGCGCGACCACCGCCGGCTCGGCAAGGACTTGGACCTGTTCAGCCAGAGCGAGGCGGTCGGCCCCGGCCTGACCCTCTGGCACCCCAAGGGCGCCCGCATCCGCCACCTCATCGAAACTTTCTGGCGCGACGAGCATTACCGCAACGGCTACGAGCTGCTCTACACCCCGCACGTCGGCCGCGCCACCCTCTGGCAGACCAGCGGCCACCTCGACTTCTACAAGGATGCCATGTACGCGCCGATGGAGATTGACGAGCAGCAGTACTACGTCAAGCCGATGAACTGCCCCTTCCACATCCAGATCTACCAGAGCCGCAACCGCTCCTACCGCGAGCTGCCGCTGCGCTGGGCCGAGCTGGGCACCGTCTACCGCTTCGAGAAGGCCGGCGTGCTCCACGGCCTGCTCCGCGTCCGCGGCTTCACCCAGGACGACGCCCACATCATCTGCACCCCCGAGCAGATCGCGGGGGAGATCCGCGAGGTGCTGCGGTTCAGCCTCCAGATGTGGAAGAGCTTCGGGTTCAAGGAGATCAAGGCGTATCTCGCCACCCGTCCGGAGAAGGCCGTCGGCGAGCCGGAACGCTGGGCGCAGGCCCTGGCCAGCTTGGAGCAGGCGGTTGCCGCCGAGGGGCTCCAGTGCGAGGTCGACGAGGGCGGCGGCGCCTTCTACGGCCCCAAGATCGACCTCAAGATCAAGGACGCCATCGGCCGCGAATGGCAGACCACGACCATCCAGTTCGACTTCAACCTGCCCGAGCGCTTCGACATGACCTACGTCGGCGCCGACGGCCAGAAGCACCGCCCCTACATGGTGCATCGGGCGCTGCTCGGCTCGCTGGAGCGCTTCTTCGGCGTGCTCATCGAGCATTACGCCGGCGCCTTTCCCGCCTGGCTCGCCCCGGAGCAGGTGCGGCTGCTGCCGATCAAGGACGACTGCATCCCCTATGCCCGGCAGGTGGCGGACCGGCTCCGGGCGGCGGAGGTGCGCGTCACGGTGGACACCGCGGCGGAGACGATCGGCGCCAAGATCCGCGCCGCCCGCAACGACCGGATCCCCTACATGCTGGTGGTCGGGATGAAGGAAGTCGAGGCCACCGCGGTGGCGGTGCGCAGCCGCGCCGAGGGCGAGCTTGGCGCCATGGGCGTGCCGGCGTTCCTGGAGCGTCTCCAGGCGGAGATCCGCGAAAAGCGCTGAGCCGTCGGCGGAGCGGTGCCGGCGGCTTTACTTTAGGCCCGGCTCCGTTCCGGTCCGGCGACCATGCGATCCCGGCACCGCTCAGCCCAAGATTCATGGTTCATGGAGGACGGCATGCCAACTGGCGACAGCTTCCGCGATCTGACCGCGCCCGGCCGCTTTGTCGTCGGCTGCAATTACTGGGCTTCCCATGCCGGTGCGGCCATGTGGCGCGACTGGCGTCCGGACGTGGTGGCGCGGGATTTTTCCCTGCTCGCCGCGGCCAGGCTCCAGGTGCTGCGCGTCTTTCCCCTGTGGCCGGATTTCCAGCCGCTGGCCCTGTTGCGCGGCAGCCATGGCCATCCGCGCGAATACCGTTTCGGCGAGGCGCCGCTGCCGGACACCGAGGCCGGCCGCGACGGGATGAGCGCGGTGGCGCTCGGCCGTTTCGCGGAGTTCGCGGATTTGGCGGAAAAGCACGGACTGAAGCTCATCGTCGGCCTGATCACGGGCTGGATGAGCGGCCGCCTGTTCGTGCCGCCGGCGCTGGAAGGGCTCAACCTCATCACCGATCCGGAGGCGCTGATGTGGCAGACGCGCTTTGTGCGGCACCTGGTGCGCCGGTTCAAGGCGCACCCCGCGGTGGCCGCCTGGGACCTGGGGAATGAATGCAATTGTCTGGGGCCGGCGCCCAGCCGCGCCGCCGCCTGGGCCTGGACCGCCGCGCTGACCCATGCCATCAAGGCCGAGGACCGGACGCATCCGGTCGTGTCCGGGATGCACAGCCTGATGCCCGAACCGGCGCTTTCCGGCAACTGGCTCATCCAGGATCAGGCCGAGCTGAACGACCTGCTCACCACGCATCCGTACCCGTACTGGTGCCGCCATACCGCGCAGGATCCGGTCTGCGCTCTCCGCACCACGCTCCATGCCGCGGCGGAGAGCCGGCTGTACGCCGATGTCGGCGGCAAGCCCTGCCTGGCCGAGGAAATCGGCACCATGGGGCCGATGGTCTCCGATGACGCCGCCGCGGCGCGCTTCACCCGAACCAACCTTTTTTCCCTCTGGGCCAACGACTGCCACGGCTTCCTCTGGTGGTGCGCGTTCGACCAGACGGAACTCGCGGCGGCACCCTACGACTGGACCGGGGTCGAGCGGGAACTGGGGTTGATCCGGAGCGACGGCACGGCCAAGCCCATGCTCGCGGAACTGACGCGGTTCCGGGAATTCCTCACGGGATTATCCATTGCGGAACTGCCGCCACGCCGCGCCGAGGCGGTCTGCATCCTGACCCGCGGCCAGGACCAGTGGGGCGCCGCCTACAGCAGTTTCATCCTCGCCAAGCAGGCGAAGCTGGAGCTGGCCTTCCAGTACGTGGACCAGCCACTGCGCGACGCGCCCCTCTATCTGCTGCCCTCCGTGGCCACGGCCGAACCCATTCCCCGCCGCCGCTGGCTGGAACTGCTGGAGAAGGTCAAGGCCGGCGCCGCGCTCTACCTCTCGCTCGACGGTGGCATTGTCAGTCCGTTCAACGACGTGTTCGGGGCGGACATCGCCTCACGTTCCACCCGCACGGGCGAGTCGCGGGTGACCTTGGGCGGCCTTGACGGCGCGCCGGTGGTGACGGCCGGCGGCGGGCACAAGCTGGCCATCACGCCGCGGCGCGCCGCGGTGCTGGGGACGGACGAGACCGGCAATCCCGCTTTCCTCAAGGCCGACTATGGCCGGGGAACGGCCTATCTGCTGGCTTGGCCGCTGGAAATGCAGCTCACCCGCACGCCGGGGGTGTTTGACGATCCCGCGGCCCGTCCCTACTGGCGCATCTACCGCGAACTCGCCGCGGCCATCCCCTCGGCGCGGGCCCTGCGCGTGGCGGCGCCGACCGTGGCGGCGACCGAGCATGAACTTGACGGCCACCGCCGGATTGCGGTGCTGATCAACCATGCGCCGGCCGAGACGGCCGTCTCCGCCGTGCCCGCGGCGGGATGGGAACTTGGCGCCGTGCTCTACGGTGCGGCCCGGCCGTCCCGGCGGGAAGCCTCCGGCGAGTGCGAATTCCGCATTCCGGGAAACGACGCGCTGGTGCTGGAGCTGGAACGGCGGCCAGCGCCCCGCCAAAACCCAAACCCAAACCCAAGCCCAAACCATGAGGAAACAGTGCCATGAGCCAGTTGAAGGGTAGCAAGACCGAAAAGAATTTGCAGGAGGCGTTTGCCGGCGAGGCGATGGCCCGCAACAAGTACACCTTCTACAGTTCCGTGGCCAGGAAGGAAGGCTTCGAGCAGATTGCCGCGCTCTTCCTGGAGACCGCCGAGCAGGAACGCGAACACGCCAAGCTGCATTTCAAGTACCTGGACGGCATCCACGGCACGGCCGCCAATCTCCAGGCCGCCGCCGACGGCGAGCGCTACGAGACCACCGAGATGTATCCGCGGATGGCCGCCGAGGCGCGGGCGGAGGGGTTCGAGGAGATTGCCCGCCACTTCGAGAACGTCGCCAAGGTCGAGGCGCGCCACGAGGCGCGCTACCTGAAGCTGCTGGCCAATGTCAAGGGTGGCGAAGTCTTCGCCAAGCCTGGCCGCAAGCTGTTCTGGGCCTGCCGCAACTGCGGCTTCGTCCACGAGGGCGAGGCGGCGCCCGCAACCTGCCCGGCCTGCAAGCATCCGCAGGCCTATTTCGAGATCAAGGCCGACAATTTCTGACTGCGCTCCGGCCCCGCCGCGGGGCCGGCGCCTAAAGCCCCCGGCTTCAGCCGGGGGACCGGCGATCCAGCCATCCCGCAACATTCGGCCCGGAGCGGTTTGCGGGAGGGATTATAGTACATCTTTTTTCCAGGCAGGGCTTGACGACAGGATTGGCAATGGCGCAGAAAGTGGGCAGCAAAAAGGGTGCCGCCGGCCACGGTGCGGAGTCCGCAACGGGCGCGCGGCGGAAGGGCGCCGCGGAACCGGCGGCGGAGCTGGCGGCGATGGTGCCGGGCACGGTGAAATGCCCGAAGTGCGGCGCGCCGCAGGCGGCGGCGCCGGTGACCGTGCTGCGGCCCGACGACGGCGCCCTCGGGCTGCTGTTCCAGGGCACGTTGAACCTCTTCACCTGCGCCGCCTGCGGCGTCCGCTTCAAGCTGGAAGTGGCCTTGCTCTACCGCGACGACGCCCGCCGGCGGATCGTCTACTACGTCCCGCCCGAGGACGCCCCCACGCCGGCCGCCGCCGAGGCGCAGGTCGCGGCGATCCTCCAGGGCTGCTTCGGGGGTGGCGGCGCCGAGAAGCCGGAATGTCGCCTCGCCCTCAGCCGCCAGGAGTTCATCGAGAAGATCGCCCTGCTCCGGGCCGGGCTCGACGACCGGCTGGTCGAATTCATCAAGTACCAGCTCTACCTGCGCCACGAGGCCGCCATGGATCCGCGCCAGCGGCAGCTCTTCTACGACTTCTCCCTGGCGGGGCGGGATGACCTGGGCTTCATCCTCTTCGACCGCGCCACGGGCAAGGCCCAGGCCGGCGCCCATGTGCCAATGGCGGCCTACCGCGAGCTGGAGGATGCCTGGCGGTCCAGCGCCGAGCTGAAGGAGGAGATCGGGCGCCTCTTCCCGGGCTTCCACGTCAGCGCCGCCACCGGCTTCGCCTGACGGCGGTCACTCGTAGTCTTGCAGCGTCTTCACCACCGTGTTGACGATGCGGTTCTCCGCGTCCAGCACCAGGGTGGTGTGGCCGAAGCCAGCCGCCTCTTCGGGGGTGACGGCGGCGAAGGCCATGATGGTGACCACGTCGCCCGGCCGGCCCTTGTGGGCGGCCGCGCCGTTGAGCAGGAAGGTGCGGCTGCCGCGGGGGGCGGGGATCGCGTAGGTCTCCAGCCGTTCGCCGTTGGTGGCGTTGACGACGAGGATCTTCTCGAAGGGCAGGATGCCCGCCCGGGCGAGGATTTCGCGGTCAATGGCCAGGCTGCCTTCGTAGTGGAGGTCGCAGCCGGTCAGCCGGGCCCGGTGGATTTTGCCTTTGAGGAGTTGCAGGTGCATGGGGGATGCCAAGTTTACTGCTGCCGGCCTTCGATGGCGCAGAGGAGGATGGCGGCGGCCAGGGCGAGGCGGCGGTCGAGCTTGCCTTGGGCGTCCTTGGTGAAGTCGACGTCCAGCTTGAGGATGAAGGGGTTGAAGTGCTGGCGGTAGTCGCCGGCCGGCGTGTCGCCAAGGGTTGCCGTGTAGTGCTGCGGCACCAGGTTGGTGAGGAAGCGGCGGACCAGCGCCAGGACCATGCTGTCTTCCCGGATCCGCCCGATCTCGCGGTCGGCGGGGTCGAGGATGAGCCATTCGTCGCGCAGGATTGATTTCAGCCCCCGGCGGCGGAGGGCGCCGACCTTCTCGCCGGTCACCGCGTCCTCGACGTCATAGGCCGCCGAGAAGTCAATGATCTGCCGCGCCTTGATCCGGAGCAGCTCCGTCTGCATGTCCTCGCCGGTGTAGAGGCGGATGTCCTCCTTCAGCTTGAACGCCTTCATGTAGGAGTAGAAGGCGAGGTTGCCGGCCTCGTCGTAGACGTGGAACTTCCGCCCGAGCAGGGTGAAGAGTTTGCGGCGGACCATGTACTTGGTGTGCTGGAAGCGGTTGGCGAACTCCAGGGCGGGCGGCTGCTGGGTCATGGTCGGTTCCTCCTGCTGGTCAGGCGTGGGCAAGGTGGCAAGGGGCGGGGTGGGGTGCGGAGTCCGCAACCGGCACTGGGCGGTCAGGCGCCGCCGGAGCGCTGCTGGGCGCGGGCGCGCACCCGCAGCCGCAGGGCGTTGAGCCGGATGAAGCCGGTGGCGTCGGCCTGGTTGTAGGCGACGGCGTCCTCGAAGGAGGCGATCTGCGGGTCGTAGAGGGAGAAGGGGGAGCGCCGGCCGGCCAGGGTGACGTTGCCCTTGAAGAGCTTGACGCGCACGTCGCCGGTGACGTTTTTCTGGCTGTGGCTGATGGCGGCCTGGAGCATTTCCCGTTCCGGGGCGAACCAGAAGCCGTTGTAGACCTGGCGGGCGTAGGTCGGGATGAAGCTGTCGCGCAGGAACATCACTTCGCGGTCCATGGTGAGCGACTCCAGCGCCCGGTGGGCATGGTGCAGGATCGTGCCGCCCGGCGTCTCGTAGACGCCGCGGCTCTTCATGCCGACGTAGCGGTTCTCGACGATGTCAATGCGGCCGACGCCGTGGTTGCCGCCGAGGCGGTTCAGCTCGCGCATCAGCTTGGCCGGGCCCAGCGCCTGGCCGTTGACCTTGGCCGGAATGCCGTCCACGAAGCTGATTTCCACGTACTCCGGCTGGTCGGGGGTGTCCTTCAGCGCCTTGGTGAGCACGCGCATGCTGTCGTCCGGCTCGTTCCACGGATCCTCCAGGATGCCGCCCTCGAAGCTGATGTGCAGCAGGTTGCGATCCATGGAATAGGGTTTGGCGGCGGAGACGGTGATGGGGATTTTCTTCTCCTGGGCGTAGCGGATCAGGTCGTTGCGCCCCTTGAAGGTCCAGTTCGCCTCGCGCCAGGGGGCGATGATCTTGATCTCCGGCATCAGCGCATAGGCGGTGAGTTCGAAGCGCACCTGGTCGTTGCCCTTGCCGGTGGCGCCGTGGCAGATGGCCTCGGCCCCCTCGGCGCGGGCGATCTCCACCAGGTGCTTGGCGATCAGTGGCCGGGCGATGGAGGTGCCGAGCAGGTAGGTGCCCTCGTAGATGGCGTTGGCCTGCATCATCGGGAAGACATAGTCCCGGGCGAACTCCTCCTCCAGGTCGCGGATGTAGCACTTGCTGGCGCCGGTGCGCTTCGCCTTCGCCTCCAGCCCGTCCAGCTCCTCGTCCTGGCCGATGTTGGCGCAGAAGCAGACGACCTCGCAGTTGTAGGTCTCCTTGAGCCACGTCAGCATCACGGAGGTGTCCAGGCCGCCGGAATAGGCCAAAACCACTTTCTTCATGGGGGAATCACTCCTCGCTCGGTTGCCGGGCCGGGGGCGGCCGGGCGGGCCGCCGCTGTCGCCTTTTGGCAGGAAAATGACCGCGCTAACATACCACGCGAATCCGGCCGGGCAATCAACCGGGGGGGACCTGCCGTCCAGGCGTTCCTCGCGGGGCGGGGGACCTGCCGTCCAGGCAGCCTTGGGAGCCTTGGGGACAGGCAAAATGGCCTTGGGGACAGGCAAAATGAGCCTTGGGGACAGGCAAAATGAGCCTTGGGGACAGGCAAAATGAGGCCTTCCCCGATCCCGATTCCGCTTTGGATTCCGCTGGAGAACTCTTGGACTGAAGCTTGGAAAGCCGCCGCAAACCGGCGGGCAGGGCATACATTATCCATCCACCGCCGCGGCGCCCGCGGCCGGCGGCAGAGGCGTTTTCATTCATTGGAAAGGGATCAGGCCATGTACGTTGGACGGATCGTGGCGGTGGGGCGGACCCCGGAAGGGCGGGGCGCGGCGTTGTACCGGGTTTCCTCGCGCTCCTTCCCGAACCGGGAGGCGCGCGTGCTGGAGAAGGCGGTGGCGATCCTGCCCAAGCCGGGGTTCGAGGGCGACATCCACAAGAGCCCCTACATCGCCTACAACTGCTATCGCCGCGGCGGCCCCTTCGCGGTGGTCAGCAACGGGTCGCACACCGATCCGGTGGCGGAGAAGCTGGAGGCTGGGATGCGGCCGCGCGACGCGCTGGCGACGGTGATGCTGGCCATGGACTATGAGCATGACAGCCTGGACACGCCGCGCATCACCGGGATCGTCACCGCCGACGGCAGCCATGGCTGGCTCGGGATCGTGCGCAAGGACGCGCTGCTGGTGCGCGAGTTCAAGCTCCAGCCGGGGCAGGCCTTCTACGTCTGCACCTATGGGCTGGACGTGCCGGGCGAGGCCCAGGTCGAGCCGGCCTTCGCCGCCGCCACCGCGCCGGAGGCCTGCGCCTGGATCCTCGGCCGCGGCGTGTTCGCCGATTTCGAGAAGCCGGTGACCGCCGTCTGCGCCGTGGCTGATGCCCAAGGCGGGTTTGCGGTCGCCACCGCCTGAATTCCAATCGCCGCCGCCGCTCCGGCGGCGGCCGTCGCCAACCCCGGACCACGCCATGGAAATCCTGAACTATTCCGACGCCACCTTTGCTGCCCGTTTCCGCGAGCTGCTGGCCCGGCCCCGGTTCGATCCGGAGGTGGAGGCGGCGGCCGCCGCGATCCTGGCCGCGGTGCGGACGCGCGGCGATGCGGCGCTGGTCGAGCTGGCCCGTCAGTTCGACCAGGTCGAGCTGGCGCCGGGCGGGTTCGCCGTGCCGCCGGCGGTGATCGCCGCCGCGGCGGCCAAGCTCAGCGCGGAGCAGAAGGAGGCCATTGCCGGCGCCCATGCCCAGCTTGCGGAGTTCGCGCGCCAGCAGCTTCGGAGCGGCTGGGAGTTTTCGCCGCGGGAGGGGGTGCGGCTGGGGGAGCGCTTCGTGCCGTTGGACCGGGTGGGCTGCTACGTGCCGGGCGGCACCGCGCCGCTGGTTTCGACCGTGTTGCACACCGTGACCTTGGCCAAGGCCGCGGGAGTGAAGGAGATCGTGGTCACCACGCCGGGCAACCCGCATCCGGCGATCCTCCACGCCGCGCAACTGGCGGGGGCGACCGAGGTGCTGCGGCTCGGCGGCGTCTATGCCATCGGCGCCCTGGCCTACGGCACGGCCAGCGTGCGCAAGGTCGAGAAGGTCGTCGGGCCGGGCAATGCCTACGTCACCGCCGCCAAACGGCTGGTCTATGGCGAGGTGGCGCTGGACCTGGTGGCGGGGCCGTCGGAAATCCTGATCCTGGCGGACGGGACGGCGGAGGCGCGCTTCGTGGCGGCGGACATGCTCTCCCAGGCCGAGCATGGCTCCGGCCGCGAGCAGGCCTGGCTGGTCACCACCGAGGCCGGGCTGGTGCCGGCGGTGCAGGCCGAGCTGGAGCGGCAGACGCGGCTCCTGGGGCGCGCCGAGTGCGTGCGGCGGGTGCTGGAAAAGGGGGTCTTCATGGTGGTCGTCCCCGACTTGGCAACGGCGGCGGCGCTGGCCAGCGAGCTGGCGCCGGAACATCTGGAGATCATGACCCGCGAGCCGCGGGCGGTGGCGGCGCGGATCACGGCGGCGGGGGCGCTGTTTTTGGGGCCGTGGACGCCGGAGCCGGCGGGCGATTTCGTCGCCGGCCCGAGCCACGTCCTGCCGACGGCGGGGGCTGGCCGTTTCTTCAGCGGGCTGACGGTCGAGCAGTTCTACCGCCGCATGAGCGTGGTCGAATACAGCCGGGAGGCCCTGCGCCGCGAGGCACCTTGGATCCGGCTCTTCGCCGCCATGGAGGGGCTGGACGCGCACGGCCGCTCCGCCGCGGTCCGCTTCGACTGACTTGCAGGAACCGCGGGGCCATGCTATAAGTAAGTAGAGAAGGTTGCCGGACGGGTTCCTGAGCGCAGAAGGTCGAGAGTCCGGCAACCAACCTTCATCAAGGTTGCCGGACGGGTTCCTGAGCGCAGAAGGCCGAGTGTCCGGCAACCCACCTTCATCGAGTTGCCGGACGGGTTCCTGAGCGCAGAAGGCCGAGTGTCCGGCAACCCACCTTTGAAAATCCGGCTTGCGGACTTCGCACCGACAAAATGGCGGGACGAGCAGACTGAAGGCATGGAGGGGGTGCGGATGTGAAGTCCGCGGTTTTTTTGTGCCGTGCCCGGGCGGGGCGAAGGGCGGTTCAGCCGGCGGCGGTGGCCAGGTATTTGTCGGCCTCGGCGGCGGTGATGACGCCGTAGTTGGCGGCGCCGAGCCAGCCGGACATGATGATGCCGACGGAGCCGGTGTGGAAGAGGCCGCCGACCTGCTTGCCCAGTTCCATGCTGTACTTGAGCCCCTCGAACTTGGTGCCGAAGGTGGCGCCGTCGAGGTGGCCGGTGTAGCGCTGGAAGGTGCGCGGCGTGGCGGCCTCGGTCCAGTCGGCGAGGGCGCGGATGTTGGGGATGTAGGTGGCGGCGAGGGCGTCGAGGGTCTCCTCGACCATCGCCTGCTTGGCCTGGCGGTATTCCTCGGGGCCGAGGCCGGCCCAGTCCTGGTAGCGGGCGTTCATGGAGGCGACGATGCTGTAGCGGTCGGTGCCGGGGCGGATTTCGGGGTAGTAGACCGAATAGGTGCGGCTGGTGATGGTGCGGCTGAGCAGGGCGGCGGCGTCGAACTCGGGCCAGGTCGAGTTGAACAGCAAGTCGCCGATCCAGGGGAATTTTTCGCCCGGCTTGATGCCGATGTAGACTTGGCAGGAGCTGCTGCTGAGGCGGACTTGGCTGAGGCCGGCGAGGAACTCGGGCTGGAAGGCGGCGTCGCCCGTCCATTCGTGGATGGTGCGGAAGAGGCTGCCGTTGGAGATCACGGCGCGGCAGCCGATCTCCCGGCCGTTGACGACCACGGCGCGGACCTTGCCGCCTTCGACGACGATCTTTTCGGCGCGGGCGTTGAACTCGACGGCGACCCCGGCCTTGCGGAGTTCGTCGAGCATCATGCCGATCATCAGGTCGGTGCCGCCGAGGAAGGTGTAGACCCCTTCGCTCATGAAATTGCTGAAGACGATCCCGTAGCTGATGGCCGGCTCCTGGAGGGTGGAGCCGTTGGCGTAGGTGATCGGTTCCAGGAGGAAGCGCCAGACATCGGTGCGGCCGGGGAAGAAGCGGTTGAAGAATTCGGCGATGCTCTCCTGGCGGCGATCGTAGTAGTTCATGGCCGCGAGGGCGGCGAAGAAGGCCTCGACGGTTGCCGCCGGGATCTGGAAGTGGCCGGTCAGCTTGGCGGTGAAGTCGGCGGTGGTGAAGCTCGACTCCAGCCGGTACTGGGGGTTGTGGAAGCGGATGGACCGGACTTGGGTGATGCGGTCGGCGAAGGGCTTGCCCCAGTACTTGCGCAGGCATTTCCTCATGCCGACCGGGAAGCCGTGGAGGGCGACGTCGAAGGTGTGCCCCTTGCGCTTGAACCAGGTGGCCAGGCCGCCGGCCTGGGAGTGCTGTTCGACGAGCAGGACCTTGCGGCCGGCGGTGGCCAGGCGGCGCGCGGCGGTGAGCCCGCCCAGGCCGCTGCCGATGACGATCACATCATGGGAGCTTTGCATAATCGGCGTAATCTAAAAGGCGGCGGGGCGGAGGCAAGCCGGCGCGGCGCCCGTTCCGGCGGGCCGGCGGCGCCGGGGGGGGGTCACTTGAGGATGCAGATTGCCTTGGGCACGGTGAGGCGCAGGGCCAGGCTCTCGCTGATGGTGAAGTGATACTCGCCGGCGTCCGGGCCGACGAAGCCGGCCTGGATGTCTTGGCCGAGGACGATGGCGGCGACCCAGGCGCCGGCGTTGAGCAGCACGCCGCCGGTGGCGAGGGCGGGGATCTTGACGATGCCGGCGGCCACGGCCTGGGCGAGGTGCTGGAGTTCAGTGCCGCCGTTGGCCGGGGTCTGGCGGAAGAGCTGGTTGAAGAGGGCCGGGCAGAGGCCGAGGGTGAAGGGGCCGTGGAAGCCGGCGGCGTCGAGGCCGGTGATGGCGCGGATGATGTCCTCGGCGGCGGTGCCGACGGTGTCCCAGGAGCGGAGCTTGTGGCTGAGGGTGCCTTTGGCGGTGGCGAGCCCTTCCAGCCCGAGGGGCTTGCAGCCGGTGAAGAGCAGTTCGTCCTCCTGGCGGGCCAGGGCGAGGGCGGCATGGGCGGCGGGGCCGAGGTCGAGGGTGACGCCGTCGGCCTCGAAGGCGGCGAGGTCGCGGGCGGTGAGGCGGAAGCTGGCCTGGAGCTGGGCGACGGGGGTCAGGCCGGGGGCCTGGAGGCGGACGCCGTTGGCCTCGCTGACCGGCCGGTCCGGGCCGGGGAGGGCTTTCAGGCCGAGGCCGAAGGGGCCTTCCACCGCCAGGAGCCGGCGGGCGCCGAGCTGGCTTTTGGCCGCCTGGACGACGGTTTCGTCGATCTTGTTCCAGATGGCGGCGGCGAAGGGGGCGTCGTCACGGTGCAGGAATTTGCTCATGGTTGGCCTCGTTTGGGATGGGTTGCGGGGGCGGGAGAGGTTCAGGGCTTGAGGGCGCCGATGGCCGGCGGTTCGGCCGGGGTGCTGGCGTCGGCGGCGGCCGCCGCCGCGGGGCGGATGCCCTCCTTGGCCAGTTCGGCATCGACTTCGGCGGCGCCTTCGGCGTAGAACCCGGCCTCGTCGGCCGCCAGGATTTGCAGGACGCGCATGAACTCGCCGGCGTGGACCTTCTCCTCGTTGGCGATGTCTTGGAGAATGGCCTTGGCGACGGGGTTGTCGGTGGCGTCGGCGATCGCCTCGTACATGTGGACCGCCTCATGTTCGGCGGCCAGGGTGGCGCGGATGGCGCGGACCAGCTCCCGGTGGCTGAGCTTGCGGCCGGGGATGACGCCGGTGAAGGGGTTGATGAACTCGGCCATGGTGGGGTTCCTTTCCGGATTGCGGTTGGGCCTCGGCGGGACGGCGTGGCGTGTTGCTGTTTGGAGTCGGCAAAGGGCGGCCAGGTTCCCGCCGGGTGGCGCGGGCGGGGCTTGGTCAGAAGGAGGCGCGGAGGCTGGCGTAGAGGTTGTTGTTGCGTTCGAACTGGCCGAAGAAGCTCCAGGGGTCTTCGCCGAAGAAGAGGTTGGCGCCGGCCTCGGCCTGCCAAGTGTCGGTGAGCTTGTAGTTGACGCTGGGTCGGAGGTAGGCGTCGTGGTCGCTGGGGGAGAGGAAGAGGAAGAGGGAGCAGGTGAGGTTCTGCTGGAGCAGGCTCTGGGTGAGGCGCAGGGTGGTGACGTGGCGGAACTCGTCGGCGGCGTGGGCGCCGGGCGGCAGCGCGTCGCGGTAGGCGCCGTACTGCTGCATCCATTCGAGGTAGTATTGGACGCCGGCGGTGAAGTCGGGCCAGAGTTCCTGCTCGTAGCCGAGGAGCAGGCGGAGTTCGCTGTTGCGCACCAACGGGTCGTCGCCAGCGCGGTCGTTGGCGGAGTCGTACCAGCCGATCTCGGCGTGGCCGATGCCGCGGCCGACGGTGCCGCGGGCGCTGGCGCCGAGGACGTTGAGGTCGGGGAAGGTGGCGTTGCCGGTGGCTGGGTCGCTGCCGGCGGGGCTTTTCCAGAAGCCGCGGTAGCCGTAGAGCGCCAGTTCGTAGCCGTGGAGGTTGCGGTAGAGGCGGGCGGCCAGCTCGAAGTCGCGGAACCAGCGGTTGGGGCGGTCGGCCGCGACGATGGCGTCGTCGCCGGCGCGGTCGTCGCGGGCGGCATTCCAGTAGGAGATGCGGCGGCCGTCAATGAAGCGGTCGGGGTCGAAGCAGGGGGTGAAGACGAGGTCGAGGTTGGCGAGGTCGTGGAAGAGGGAGAGCTTGACGGCGTCGGAGGGGGCCTTGAGGTATTCCTGGTCGCGGCCGCTGAAGAAGGCGTTCCAGTCCTTGGGGAAGAGGTCGTTGATGAACAGCAGGTCGCCGGTGCCCCAGGTCAGGATTTGGCGGCCGATCTTGAGGTCGAGGGCGTCGCCGGGGCGGAAGAGGGCGTTGGCCTCGCGCAGGTCGAGCCAGCCCTGGCCGGTTTCGAGGTCGAGGCGGCGCTGGCCGTCAACGCCGTCGTAGAGGAAATCGGGCACGAGCTTGACGGTGGCGGCCTCGAATTCCGCCTCGTAGCGCAGTTGCAGGCGGGTTTCGGCGAGGCTCAGGTCGGTGGCGTGCGGATCGGGCTGGGTGCGGGCGCCGGCGCGGACTTCCCAGAAGCCGCTGAGGTTCTCGGGCAGTTCCAGCCGCAGCCGGCCGTTGTCGCTGGCGGCCGCCGCGGCGGCGCCGAAGAAAAGGCCCAGCGCCGCCCGGAGCAGAGGTTGGCGTGTCGGTCGGGTCAAGCCCATGGCGGATCTCCCCCTGTGCCGCCCCCCGGCGCGGGGGCGTCCATGTTTTGGCCTCATGCCCTCTACTATACCCGCCGGCCCTCCAATCGGCCGCCGCCGGCGCCGGGGCGCCGGAAACGGGGACCGGAGATTCGGAAATCGGCAGTCGGAAATCGGAAATCCTGATTCCCCTCATTCCACGGTGATTTCGACGGAGTCGGAGCGGCCGCGGGCATCGCTGCAGACGAGGCGGTGCCGGCCGCGGGCGAGGGGCCAGGCGAGCGGCGCCGCGCCGGCGCTTTCTCCGAGGGGGTGGTCGTCGAGCAGCCAGAAAAGGCGGCCGTCCCCGCCGTCGCCGGGAGCGGCGAGGAGGTTCAGCCGCTGGGATTCCGCCAACGCCCCGTCCACCAGCCGGAAGACCGTGCCGCGGGCCGGCGAAAGGATGCGCGGCCCCGCCGTGGCTGTCGGCTTGTTTGCCGCCGGTTTTGCCTGGGCCAGGAACGCCGCGACTTCGGGTGGCCAGATCTCGCGCACCGCCGTCCGCACCGGCCGGCCGGCGTCGTCGCGGGCGAGCACTTGCAGGCGGTGGACGCCGCAGACCTCGTGGCGGGTCACGCCGGCGATGCAGTCGTCCGCAATGGTTTGCGGGCAATGCGGCCCCGGCGGCAGGCCGCTGACGGCGCAGACGCCGCGGCACTGGACGCCGGCCGGCCGCACGTACCACGGCGAGTCGCCGTTGCGGTAGAGTTCGCGCACCAGTTCCCAGGCCAGCGGCGCGGCCGCCTCTGTCCCCACGAGGGCCGGGGCGGGGCGGCCGTCGGGATTGCCCAGCCAGACGGCGATGACCCACTGGGGATTCCAAGCGATGGTCCAGGCGTCGCGGAACCCGGCCGAGGTGCCGGTTTTCCAGGCAAACTTGGGCAGGCTCATCACGTCGGCCCGGTGCCCGGTGGCGCTCATGGCGCGCTCGTCGCCGCCGAGCATGTCCGCGACCAGCCAGCAGGCCTCCGGCGAGAAAACCCGGATTGGCGGCGGTGGCGCGCCGCCGCCGTCCGCGAGCACGCGCCACCGCTTCCAGATGCCGCCGCGGGCCAGGCCGGCGTAGGCGTTGGCCAGGTCCAGAAGCCGCACCTCGCCGTCGCCGACGGCCAGGCCGAGGCCGTAATGCTCCGCCGGCCGATCCAGGGTGTCCAGGCCGAGGCGGCGCAGCATCTGGAGGGCGGCCGGTTGTCCGGCCTCTTCCAGCACCGCCAGCGCCGGCAGGTTCAGGGAAAGGACCAGCGCCTCGCGGGCCGTGACGAGGCCGGTGAAACGGCTGTCGAAGTTTTCCGGGCAATAGTTGCGGAACTGCCGCGGCACGTCGGCCAGCACCCGCCCTGGGGTCAGCCGCCCCTGGTCCATGGCCAGCGCATAGAAGAATGGTTTCAAGGCCGAACCCGGCGAGCGCGGCGCCAGGGCGGCATTGACCTGTCCGTGGTGTTCCCGGTCGTGGTAGTCCGGCGAGCCGACGAGGGCGCGCACCGCTCCGGTTTCCACTTCCAGCATGACCACGGCCGCGCCGGCGATGCCCTGCCGGCGCCACTCGTCCCGGTGCCGCGCGACTTCCGCCTCGACAAGCCGCTGGAGTTCCGGGTCGAGCGTGGTGCGGCGGGTGAAGGCGGCGTCGCCGCGGTCCCGCACGGGGGCGGGGGCGCCGGCGTGGAGATTTTCCAGCACGAGGTCGCAGAAGTGCGGTGCCCGGAACGGATAGCGGTTTGTCCGCACCGCCAGCGGCTGGGCCAGGGCCGTCGCCTGTTCCGCGGCGGTGATCATGCGGCAGGCGCGCATCCGCTTCAGCACCACGGCCTGCCGCGCCTTGGCCCGGTCCGGGAAGCGGTCCGGCCGCAGCCGGGTGGGCGACTGCGGCAACCCCGCCAGCAGCGCCGCCTCCGCCAGGCTGAGCTGCCGCGGATCCTTGCCGAAGTAGCGCCGGCTGGCCGCCTCGATGCCGGTCAGGTTCGAGCCGAACGGCACCCGGTTCAGGTATTGCTCGAGGATTTCCTCCTTGGTGAGGAGGCGCTCAAGCTGGAGCGCGCGGAAGGCTTCGCTGATCTTGGTGGGGAGCGTCCGCGGCCGGTCGTCAAGCTGGCGGATGAGCTGCGTGGTGAGGGTGGAGGCGCCGGAGATGCGCCGCCGGTGCGTGAGGTTCTGCCAGATGGCGCGCAGGATGGCCAGCGGATCCACGCCGGGGTGGCGCCAGAACCGCCGGTCCTCCGTGGCGACCACGGCTTTGGCGATCCAGGAATCCGGATCCGGCCGGAGCAGCGGCCGGCAGTCCGCGGAGCCGGGGCCGAGCTTGACCCGCAGCGGCGCGCCGGTCCGGTCGGTGAGCACCGTGGCCCGCGGGTAGCGTTCCAGTTCCGCCCGCGGAAAGGGGAACGCGAACCATGCGCCGGCGAACAGCGCCCCGGCCGCGATCCCGCCCGCCAGGCCGAGGCAGACTGCGCGCCGCCAGCGCCGTCCCCGTCCGTGCCTGTCCGTGTTGGTCCGTGTTCGTCCGCTCATGGTCGCCTGCCGCTTATTTCTCCCGGATGGCCAGTTCGCCCTGGCCGTGGGCGCTGTGCATGGCGGGGTCGTACATCGCTTCGGCGGTGACGGCCGGCAGGCGGAAGCGGCCGGCGGTCACGGCGCGCGCCGCATAGGTGTAGCTGCGCGTCCCGGCGGGGAACCAGCCGGTGAAGAGCAGCAGCCGGTCGTCGCGCACATCACGGTACAGCACCCAGTCGTGGGCGTTGCTTTGCCCCTCCGGCGGCGTTGACGGATTCTCGATCTCCAGGCCGGCCGGGAGCAGGTCGCAGAGCACGAGGCCGTTGGGAATCCAGTTGTCGCTTTCCAGCGTGAGCCGCACCGTCACGCGGTCGCCCAGCGCGCATTCGGATTTGGCGAGGAGCTTCCCCTGGCCGTCCAGGAACTCGCGCCGTACCTTCAGCCCGCCCCAGTCGCCCTCGGCAACCCTGCCGTGCGCTGGGACGCCTTCGAGCCGCAGGGAATAGAAGCAGGTGCCCGGCCCGTCGTTCTTCAGCGCGACTTGCGCGGCTTCGCCCGGCTTGGCCGAAGCCCAGGCCAGCGGGTGGTCGCGGTCGAAGCGCTGGGGCGGGGCGTTCCGGTCCACGGTCAGGGTGGCTTGGAACGGCGTCTTGTCCGCCGGTAGGGCGCGGGCGTATTTCCCGAGGGCCAGCAGGGCCATGGCGTCCTCCTGCGTCGTGTACCAGTGTCCGTTCTTCATCGCCTGGTCCAGGCGCGTCACGAGTTCGGCGACCTGCGGATGGCGCGGGTCGAGTTCGACCCGGGCGGCGAGCAGCAGCGCCAGGTCGCGCGTCCGGCTCGCCGGCACGCTCATCGCGGCGGCTGCGGGCGGCGGCGCGCCAGCGGCCGGGGCGGTGGCGGCGGTGGCGGGTGCGGACTCCGCGGGAGCGGCGGCGGCGTCCAGCAGCGTGGCGGCGGCCTTCGGCTCGCCGGCGTAGAGCAGGGCCAGAGCCGTCTGGACCTTGGCGCCGGTGCGCAGCTTGCCGCGCAATTCGTGCAGGCGCGCCAGCCAACTGTGGTTTGGCCGGCCGGCGCGGGCGAGCACGAGGCAGGCATAGGCGCGCTCCTCCATCTCGTCCTGCCAGATGGGGTCATTGGGGTTTTCATTGCGGCGCACCTGCTGGTCAAGCCGCCGGCGCAGCCACTCCATGGCGAGGGCGAGCCGGTCGCCCGGCACTTCGTACCCGGCCTTCTTTGCTTCCACCAGGAAATGGGTGGCATAGGTGCCGGCCCAGCCGGCGGAGTCGCGCCTGCCTGGCCACATGCTGAAGCCGCCGTCGGAAGTCTGCATGGCCAGGATGCGGAGGATCGCGGCGTTGACGAACGGCGCGGGCTCGCCCCTGGCCAGCGCCTGGGGCCGCATGGTCGAGACGAGGTCTTCCAGCACCAGCAGCGGGAAGGCCGAGGAGGTGGTCTGTTCCAGGCAGCCGTAGGGATAGCGCAGGAGGCTGTCCAGGCTGCGCAAGAGCTTCACTTCCGGTTGGCCGCCGGCCTGCATTTCCCAGTGCGCCGTTTCCGGCATCAGTTCCGCGGGGACGGGCTGGACGAACCCGGCGCCCGGGGCGAGGCTGCCGGCAAAGGCCAGGGTCACGGGAGCGGCGGCGGGACGCACCGGCAGCTCGATCGTCTCTTCGTAGCGTTCCGTGCCGGCCGTCACCTGCACGGTGCAGAGCGCCTTGCCCGGCACGGCGCCGGCCGTCAGTTCCACCGGCACCTGTTGCGACGCGCCGGCGGCAAGTTGCAGGACGCCTTCCGGCTTCGCCGCGGCGAGCGGGCCGCCGCAGGTCACGCGCCAGGTGACGGTCCGCGGCGCGCCGGTCTCGTTGAAGATCACGAGGCTGGCCTGGAAACGGTCCCCGGGCGCCGCGAAGCGCGGCAGCGCCGGCTGCACGACCAGCGGCCGCTTCACCTTGACCGGCTGTTCGGCGGCGCCGAGGCGGGCGCGGTCGTAGGCGACTGCCATCAGCCGGAGCTGCCCGGTGAATTCCGGCACTTTCAGCACCGCCGCGCCGCGGCCGTCCGCGGCGGTGGGCACTGTCCCCAGCCACAGGGCCACGGGCTTGAAGCGGTTGGCGCGCAGGGGGTTGAGCCGGCGCATGAGCAGGCGGGCGGCTGCGTCGCCGCCGGGGTGGGCGGCCGCGCCGTCCGCCGCCTCGTCCGCCAGCGGCGGCATGAGCAGGCTGTAGAGGTCGCTGTGCGCCACTGCCAGCCGCCGTTGCGCCAGGAATTCCGCCAGCGGCTCGGGCGTCTGGTAGTCCGTCAATTGGCAGATGCCTTCATCAACGGCCATGAGCGTGACTTCGCCCGGCACGCCGCGCCCCTGTTCGTCGCGGGTCTGGAGCTGCACCGTCAAGTCGGTTTGCGGCCGGATTTCCGCGGGTGCCGTCAGTTCCACCTTCAGCCGCCGGTCCGCCGGTTCGACCTTGAGCGCCACGGCGCCCACGGCCCGGTGCGCCGACCAGACGGCTTCCGCGACCGCCGGCCGGATCAGGCTGAGCGTGGCGTAGACGTTGGGGGCGAACTCCGCACGGACATCCAGCTCGATTTCGGCGGTGTTCTTTTCGATCACGAGGCGGCGGTGCTCGAGCACGCGGTCGCTTTCGAGCGTCAGGAGCGCCGGGCCGCTGAACGGCGCCTTGATGGCCAGCTTCGCCTTGTCGCCGGGGCGGTAGCGTGGCTTGTCCAAGCTCAGCTCGACGCGGTCCGGCTGGTCATGCGCCCAGCTCACCCAACTCTGGTCCGGCGCCGCCGCCAGGAAGGCGACGCTGGAGGAGACGCCGGTGAAGGGATCGCTCACCGTCAGCCGGTATTCGCCGGCCTGTTGGGGGGCGAAGGCGAACCCGCCGGTGCCGTCCGCCAGTTCCACGGTCCCTTCCGTTTCCGTCTGGTAGACGCGCTCGGAACGCCAGGCGTAGCTGCCGCTGTCGTTGCGCTGCATGGTGTTGTTCCAGTAGACGCGGGTCAGGATGGCCTTCAGCCGGTTGGTCTGCGGCCGGGCCTTGGCGCCGTCGGGCGCCACCGCGGCCACTTGCACCTTGTGGGTCTCGCCGAGGCGCAGGTGCCCGCCGTCCGTGTCGAGCTTGAGGCCAAGGTAATACGGATAGGGATCCACCGGCACCCGCCGGTAGGCGAACACTGGCCGCCCGCCCGGCTCCAGCACCGTGGCGTGCAGGTGCGCGACCAGGGTGGCGGGCGGCCGCACGTCGCCCAGCGCCTCCACCGTGAACACCGCCTTGCCGTCGGCATCCAGGGTCTGGCTCCCCAATTCGCGCCGGGTGGTGCTCCAGCTCCGGGCGTCATCCGCAAACCGCCAGCCCGGCCACTGCTTGGGTCGGAACTCCACCGCTTCGAACACGACGCGCGCCTCGGCCCGGAGCCCATCCGCCGCCCGCCCGAACAGGTGCCGCGAGGCGACTTCGAAGGTGAACGGCTTGCCAGTCTCGGCGCGCTCCGGCAGCTTCTCCATTTCCACCGTGATTTGCGGCGGCACGAACTCCTCGACCCGGATTGCGGTCTCCCCGAGGACGGTGAAGGTTCCCGGCATGGCCAGGGCGACGCGGTAGCCGCCGGTCGGCAGGAAGGTTGGCAGTTCCGCCTCGCCTTCCGCGGCGCCCAAGTCGTTCAACGTCACCGGGAGGTCGCGGAAGACTTTGCCGTCCGGCTTGAAGATGCGGAACACGGCGGGGAATGGCGGCGGCGCGTCGAGGGTTCGGTTGCGGACCAACGCCTTGACGTGCAACGTCTCGCCGGGCCGGTAGATGCCGCGGCCGGTGAAGAGCGCCGCCTCCACGGCGTCCGTGGCCAGCCACTCTTTGCCGCCAGTGTCCCCTAGCTGCTGGACTTCCGACTTCCGCAGGGGCAGGAAGGTGAAGTCGGCGCCCGCCGCCGCCGTCACCAGGAACGGTTGGGCTTCCGGCTTGGCGGTGTCCGCCTCCAGCCGCGCCACGCCGTCGGCGCCGGTGAGGCCGCGCGCCAGTTCGGCGTTGTTCTTCCCGTAGAGCACGACCTGGGCGCCGGCGACCGGCTGCGCATCCCGCAGCGAATTGACCCAGACCACGGCGCCCTGTTTGGCGCCGGTCTTGACGGTGACGCCCAGATCGCTGACCACCAGCAGCCGGTGTACCGGCCACGGCCGGCGTTCCCAGTCCAGCCGCGCCATCTCCTCCGGCGGTTCCACCGAGAGCAGCCACGCGCCGCGCAGGTCGCCGGTGCCGGCAAAGTCGCGGAGATCCAGCCGCTGTTTGACCTCCGCGTTGGCCTTTCCCTTGAGCGCGACGGTCCGGGTCACGGCCGGGCCGGTCAGGGAGTTGGCCGCGTCCTCGTCGCCGCGCCAACCGCCGTCGCGCAGGGCGAAGAAGGGCAGGTTCTGCGGCAGCACCTGGCGCAAGGTGATCTTGCAGGCGGGGATGTTCACGGCCGCGAGCGGGACGGTCAGGTTCCCGCGCGGCGAGAGGTAGCGCCCTTCCGATGCCAGGGCCAGCGACGGCTTGCGCGCCGGGAACTGCACGCTGCGCTTCACTTCCGTCACCAGCGCCGCGCCGCCTTCCGCCCGCAGCGCCGTCCGCACCGTCACTTCATAGATTTTCTCCGGCTCAAAGACGCCGGTGAGCGTCAGCGTGTTGTAATAGCCGCCGTCCGGATTGACGGTGAACTCCACCTTCGGCTTGATCTCCACCGCGTCCTTGACCGTGTTGAAGTCGGGTTTCTTGGTGAAACGCAGGCGCAGTTCGCACGGGCCGAAGGCGGGGCTGGAGGCCACCGCTTCGCCCATCCGGAAAAGATCGGTCAACGGCACCTCGCGGGTGGCGGCGCTGGCCAGGCCGCGTTCGCCGCCGCTGGCCGGGCGCAGGCCGGCATTGAGCTGCAGGCGCAGGGTTCGGAGATCGGGTTCGTTTTCCGTCACCGTCACCAGGATCCGGCGGTCGAGGACATTCCCGAGCAGCTCAAAATTCGCGGGCTTGCTTTCTTGCTGGTCGCGATAGGCGAAGGAGAGGGATTCCTTCAGGGATTCCAAGTCTGGCGGGGCGTTGAATTCCAGCTCCAGCCGGATGTTGAAACCGTAACCGTAATCGCCCGGTTCGACGTCGACCTGTCGCACGTTCACCAGCTCGAGCGCCGGCGTTGCCACGGTCGTGAGTTCCGGCGGCTCCACCCGCCGCCCCGCCGCGGTGCGCAGCGGGGCGGTGAACGCCACCTGGAAACGGGAGCAGTCCGGCCACGGCGCCGCGGGGGAAAACGCCAAGGTGAGCGGGTCTTCCCATTTCCAGACGCCGGCCACGGTGGGCGCGATCTTGGCGGGCGGCGTCTTGAGCGGGATGCCGCAGGCGTCTTTTTCCACCATCGGCGTGGGAAAGGTCCAGGACAGCGGCTCGGCGCCGGTCACGCTCACGGCGCCGCTGGGGGCCTCGGCTTTTTGCGTGTCCGGCAGGCCGCCGCCGAGGTTCCGTTGCAGCCACAGCCCGAACCAGGCGCCGTTCAGCATCAGGAAGCACAGCCCGAGCAGGCAGAGCCGGCGTCGCCACGGCTCCGGCTGGGGGCCGCCCGCGGCGGTGGTTGCGGACTCCGCGGCGGCAAAGGCCTCCGGCGGATCCATTTCGGCGAGCACGGCGTCGAGCTGTTCCGGGGTCGGGTTCGCCCCGCCCTTGGCGCGGAGTGCGTCATGCAGATGCGTTTCCAGGTCGCGCAGCAGTTCGCGCCGCGCGGCCGCGGGGCGGTTGCGGATCTGTGCCGCCACCGCGTCCAGATACGTCCTGATCCTGTCCTGCATGGATGTGTCGAGAGTCATGGTCCCGTCCCCGGTTCCTCGATTTTCCCCACTAAACACACGAAACCAGACGAAAGCCCAAGCCGTTGGTTTTTTCAATGGCGATTCGTCTTTGGAAGGCCTGGTTTTTTTCCCACAATTTCACTTCTCCCCCTTCCGGAGGCGGTCGAGTTCGGCGGTCAACTCCCCCCAGTAGGCGTTCATTTCGGCGAGGCGGGCGCGGCCGCTGGCGGTGAGGGCGAAATAGCGGCGCGGCGGACCGCCGGGGGAGGGGAGGTCGCGAACCTTCAGGCAACCATCCTGCTTGAGCCGGCTGAGGATCGGGTAGACCGTGCTTTCGGAGACGGCGAGCACCTCCGCCGGCTGGAGTTTCCGCACGATCTCGTAGCCGTAGCTTTCGCCGCGGCGGAGGAGGTTGAGGATGCAGAACTCCAGCAGTCCCTTGCGCAGTTGGGTGACCCAGCCGTCCATCGGTTCCGTGCTTGCCTTCCCGTTTCCGGCCACCCGGCTTGCCCGGGCGGCCCTGCTACTTCTGATTGCGTATTACGCAAACCATAGTACAGGGGGCGCGGATTGCCAGCGGCCGGCGGCGAAGGCCCCAGCTTCAGGCGGGTTCGCCGTAGAGGGTGTGGGCGGTGGCGCGGGTGATGCGGAAGCTGCGGAACTGCCCCGGTTCCATCTCCGGCGCGGGCGGCACGACCACCCGCTTGTTGTCGCTGGTGCGGCCGCACCAGCGGCTGGGGTTGCGCGGGCTCGGCCCTTCGAGCATGATCTCCACGGTCTGGCCGAGCCGCGCCTGGTTGTGGGCCAGCACCCGCCGCTCGAGGTCGGCCAGGAGCAGCTTCAGCCGCGCCTCCTTGACCTCGGGGGGGACGGTGTCGGCCAGGCGGCGGTCGGCCAGGGTGCCGGGGCGCGGGGAATAGCGGAAGACGTAGGCCATGTCGAAGCCGATCTCCGCCATCAGCTCCCGGGTGGCGGCGAAGTCGGCGTCGGTCTCGCCGGGGAAGCCGACGATGATGTCGGTGGAGAAGGCGGCCGCGGGGCGCACGGCGCGGATGGCGGCGAGGCGTTGCCGGTATTCCGCCACGGTGTAGTTGCGCTTCATCGCCGCCAGGATGCGGTCGGCGCCAGACTGGAGCGGCACGTGGAAGGAGTCGCAGACCTGGGGCAGCTCCGCCAGCGCCTGGACGAAGGCCGCGTTCATGAAGTGCGGGTGCGGCGAGGTGAAGCGCAGCCGGCGCAGCCCCGGCACGGCGCAGACGGCCCGCAGCAGCTCGGCGAAGGGCGATTGGTCCGGCGTGTAGCCGCCGGCCTGGCGGAGTTCGCTGACGCCGTAGGCGGTGACGTTCTGGCCGAGCAGCATGATCTCCTTGGCGCCGCCGGCCACCAGCCGCGCCACTTCCGCCACGATGTCCGCCACGGCGCGGCTCTTCTCCCGCCCCCGGGTTTCCGGGACGATGCAGTAGCTGCAGCCCATGTTGCAGCCGCGCATGACCGCGACAAAGGCCGAAATTTTCCCCGGTGCGTGCAGGCCGAGCATCTCGATCCCTTCGCTGGTGCGGCCGGTGTAGACGCCGGGGCGGCGGTGCTCCAGCAGCTCGATGAGCCGGTCGGGCAGGCTCGGGAGCTGGTCGGTGCCGACCACCAGGTCCACGTGCGGGATTTTGGCGGGCAGCTCCTCGCCGAGGCGCTGGGCCATGCAGCCGAGGACGACGAGCAGCAGGTGCGGCTTCTCCCGCTTGAGCCGCTGGAGCAGCCCGAGCTTGCCGAGGGCCTTCTGCTCGGCCTGGTCGCGGACGCTGCAGGTGTTGAAGAGCAGCACGTCCGCCTCGGCCTCCGTCGCCACTGGGCGGAAGCCGCGGCTTTCCAGCAGGCAGGCGGCCGCCTCCGAGTCGCGCTCGTTCATCTGGCAGCCGTAGGTGCGGATGTGGAAGGTGGGGAACATCAGGGGCGGGGGGCGGCGGTCGGTGGGGTTGGTGCGGGGGCGGTTTCGCCATTCCATTCCGGCGTCCGCGCCAGCCGTTCAGCGAAGCGGCGGTCGGCGGGGGCGAGGAGCAGGGCGCCCATTTCCGCCGGGGTGAACCAGCCGAGCCGCTGCCCCTCGTGCGGGTGCGGCTCCGCCGTCGCGGGCAGGTCGCCGGCGAGGAAGTGCAGGCGGATGTGCTTCCCGGGGTAGGCATGGTCGAGGGTCGCCAGCCAGTGCGGCGCCTGGACGGTGACGCCCAGTTCCTCGCGGAGTTCGCGGATGATGCAGGCTTCGAGCGTCTCGCCGGCATGCACTTTGCCGCCGGGGAACTCCCAGTGCTCCGCCAGGTGTTTGCCCGCCGGGCGGGTGGCCAGCAAAAAGCGCCGCTGTCGGCGGACGACGGCGGCGCAGACTTCCAGCGGCGCTTCCACTTCTTCCGGTCGGTTCATCCAGCCCCACCCCGCGGGGCGGCGAGGGCCGGCCGCGGGGGTCTCTCCAAGTTCAGTTGCGGGTGCCGAGGATGACGACGCCGCGGCGGTTCTGGGCGTGTTCGCTCTCGTTAGTGGCGTTGGGCACCACCGGCTTCTCCTCGCCATAGCTGACCGTTTCCAGGCGGGTGTCCTCGACGCCGGCCATGGCCAGGTACTCGCGGACCGCGAGGGCGCGGCGTTCGCCGAGGCCGCGGTTGTATTCGTCGCTGCCGCGGTCGTCGCAGTGCCCTTCGATCATTGCCGCGAGATCCGGGCTCTGCTTGAGCAGGCCGGCGACCTGGTCGAGCTTGGCTTGCTCGGTGGTGCCGATCTCGGAGCGGTCGAAGGCGAAATAGATGACGAAGCCGCTGGCACCGCCGAGGGCCGGGTCGGAGGTCGGCGTGAAACTGCCGCCGGCGCGCGGGGGCAACCCTTCGGCGGTGGGGCTCCAGCCTTCGCCGGCGGCCCCGGGCAGGGTCATGCCGGGCGTGGCGCCTTCGGGCACCACCAGCTTGTCCTTCTTCTTGAACCAGCGGCAGCCAGTGCCGGAGACGACGACGGTCGCGAGCACGGCCGCGACCAGCAGGGAACGCAGATGTTTCATGGGATGGATGACCTCGCCACAACCGAACGACCGACCTGAAGGGGGAGATGACAAGCCCAGGCAATGCTTGCCGTGAAGGGGGAACGTAGCCTCTTTCCGTCAAGTTTCAAACCGGTGGCTGGCCGCTGGCCGGGGCTTGCGGGAAACTTGAAACTGGCGAAAATCGGCAATCGGCATTCGAAAAGCGAAAATCAGGTATATTGGGGGGAACCCGCCCGCGGCTTCCGCGGGGGACCGGAGCCCACGAGATGGCCGACCAACTGCTGGGCGTCGCGACGACCACCTGGGAGCTGCTGCTGGGCGGGGCGCTGCATCTGACGCTCTTCCTCCTCGTGGCGTTGGACATCCTCCGCCGCCGCCGGGAGCCGACCGCCGCCACCGCCTGGCTGCTCTTCACCTGGTTCCTGCCGTTCGCCGGCGCCCTGCTCTATCTGATGATTGGGCACAACCGTTTGCCCCGCAAGGCGTTGCGCAAGCAGGAGCGCGACCGGGCGCTGGTCGCCGAACGCCGCGCCCGCGAGGAGGCCGACTTGGAGATGGCCTATTGGCGCGCCGTGCGGGAGACCCGCGCCTGCGAACCGCCGACCGCCGCCGGCGCCACGCTCAACCGCGCCTTGGATGGCATTGTCGAGGATTTCCCGCTGCTCGGCGGCAACGCCATCCGCCTCCTGGTTGATGGCGACGAGGCCTACGGCCCCATGCTTGCCGCCATCGAGGCCGCCGAGCAGCACATCCACCTCCAGAGCTTCATCCTCGGCGCCGACGCCACCGGCCGGCGGTTCATGGACGCCCTGGCCGCCCGCGCCCGCGCCGGGGTCACGGTGCGCGTGCTCTACGACCGCTTCGGCTCCACTGGCGCCGTGCTGCGCCGCTTCTTCCACCGCTACCGGGGGATCCCCAACCTGGAGATCGCCGGCTGGACCCAGAGCAACCTCCTCAAGCGCCAGTTCGCCATCAACCTGCGCAACCACCGCAAGCTTCTCGTGGTTGATGGCCTCCGGGCCTTCACCGGCGGTCTCAACCTGCATGACGGCCACCTCTCCCACGGGGCGCGGCTGGCGATCCGCGACTACCATTTCGAGGTGCGCGGCCCGGTGGTCCAGGAGCTGCAGTTCGCCTTCCTCCAGGATTGGCATTTCATCACCGACGAGCCGGCGGAGCGCTTCCTCCGCCAGGACTGCTTCCCCCACCAGCCGGTGGCGGGCGGGGCGCGCATCCGCGCCCTCCACGGCGCCCCCGTGGCCGGGGATGATGTCTTGGGCGAGCTGTTCTTCCAGGCCATCCTGGCGGCGCGCCAGCGGCTCTGGGCGGCCACCCCCTATTTCGCGCCGCCGCCCGACCTGTTGCACGCCCTGCGCGCCGCCGCCCGCCGCGGCGTGGAGGTGCGCCTGATCCTGCCGCGCGTCAACAACCACCTCTACGCCGGCTACGCCGGCCGTGCGCACTACGAGGAGCTGCTGGCCGCCGGGGTGCGGATCTTCGAGCGGCTGCCCCCCTTCTTCCATGCCAAGGCCCTGATTGCCGACGACACCGTGGCGCTGGTGGGCACGGCCAACCTCGACATGCGCAGCCTGCGGCTGAACTACGAGAGCGTCCTCGCCGTCTACGACGTGGCGTTCATCGCCAGCCTGGCCGCCGCCCTCGTCCAGGAGCAGGCCCACAGCCAGGAGGTCGCCTTGGCGGCCTGGCGCCGCCGCCCCCTCTTCCAGCAGGTTGCGGAGAACGCCTGCCACCTGTTCACGCCGATCCTCTGACCGCCGTGCCGGCCGGCGCGGCCGCGGGCCGTCAGTCCGCCGGCTGGTCCAGGCCGCTCCAGCGGAAGATCAGGTAGGTCAGCCAGCCGATCACCATCATGGCCAGGCCGAAGAGGCTGTAGGAGATGGACCAGTGGACGCCGTGGGTCCATTGGCTGTATTCGGACATGCCGCCGATGCTGGCGATGATGTTGATCGGGAGGAAGACCAGGCTGAGCACGGTCAGCCGCTTCATCAGGATGTTCAGGTTGTTGTTGATCACCGAGGCGCGGGCGTCCATCATGCTCGCCAGGATCGAGGAGTAGATGTCCGCCTGCTTGAAGCACTGGGTGTTCTCGATCGTCATGTCTTCCAGGAACTCGACCTGCTCGGCGCTGAACCCGATCTTGCCGGCGGCGGTGCGGAGCTTCTCGATGAGCATTCCGTTGGAGTTGATGGCGTTGAGGTAGTAGACCAGGCTCTTTTCGAGGGTGAAGAGGTTCAGCAGGTGCTTGTTGCCCATGGCGGAGGGCAGTTTCTGTTCGAGCTGGTCGACGATCAGGTTGATCACCTTCAAGTGTTCGAGGAAATGGAAGATCGAACGGTAGATGATCTTGAGGAAGACCTCGTTGAGGCTTTGCAGGCGGAGGAAGGACTTGCCGCCGTCGAACAGCGGCACGTCCTCGCTCAGCACCAGCACCAGCCGGTTCTTGAAGAGGAAGGCGCCGGCGGAGGAGACGCGGAAGAGGAAGTTGTCGTCGGCGCAATAATACTTGGGGCGCTTGAAGATGGCGGCGACGTGGTCCGGCTCGAACTCGAGGCGGGAGAGTTCGTCCGGGTCAAGGGCCGAGTTCAAGGTATGTTCGTCGAGCTTGAGTTCGCTGGTCAGGTAGCGCCGCTCGGTCTCGTCCGGATTGAGGTAGACGAGGATCGGGCTTTGCTCGTCGCCGGTCTCGACCAGGCGGCCGTCCAGCAGTTCATGTCGCTTCAGCATCGGGGGGCGTTCTCCCGCGGGGAATAAGGACTTGCGCCGGCCGCTGCCGCCGCGGCGGATTCCTTCCGCCCGCCCGCGTCCGGCCCAACTGTCGGGAACTATAGTACCCCGGAAGATTTTTTCCGGAACCCCCGCCCCGCCCAGCCATGCGTTTCCTGCTCTACAACCTGCGCTACGGCACCGGCACTGGCCTGCGCTACCACCTGCCGTTCCCCATGGCCGGCTTCCTCAAGCCGACCCGCGACCACCTCCACCGCATCGTCCGCTTCCTCAAGGAGATGCGCCCCGACCTGGTGGGGCTGGTGGAGATCGACAGCGGCTCCCTGCTGCGCTCCGGCCGGCGTGACCAGGCCCAGGCCATTGCCGCCGAACTCGGCCACTGGGCCTGCGTGGAAAGCAAGTACCATCCCAGCTCCTGGGCCGCCGCCATGCCCCTCATGCGCAAGCAGGCCAACGCCGTCCTCGCGAAGGAGCGGCCGCAACGCGTGCTCCGCCGCTACTTCGACCGCGGGATGAAGCGGCTCGCGCTCGAAGTCGAATACTCCACCTTCCAGGTCCTGCTGGTGCATCTGGCCCTGAAACGGGAGTGCCGCACGGCCCAGATCGCCCAGCTCGCCCAGTGGACCCGCGAGGCCATCAAGCCGTGCCTAGTCGCCGGCGACTTCAACACCTTTGCCGGGGACGCGGAACTCCAGCCGCTGCATGAGGCCGGCTTGCGCAATGCCAGCACGGGCCAGCCTTCCTGGCCAAGCTGGGCACCCCGCCACCAGATCGACTATATTCTGCACGGGCCGGGAATCGAGGTCACCGCCTTCCGCGTCCCGACCGTCCAACTCTCCGACCATTATCCGCTGGTCTGCGACTTCCGGGTGCGCGGGGCGCCGGAAGGGGGGAAACCGACGAGGAACGAGCCATGAACCGCCTTCAGCAGCAAATCCGGGACCACCTCGTGGGCGCCTACGGCTTCGACGCCGAAACCGTCGCCCATCTCCTTGGCGCCGCCATCCAGAACGTCAAGGAGATTGTCTTGGCGCTGGACGCCGCCACGGCGCAGGGCGATTGGGCGACGGTTGACCACAAGGGGCATTCCCTGAAGGGCGTCGCCCTCAACGTGGGGCTGACGGAGCTGGGCGGCCTCGGCAAGGAGATCGAACTTGCCGCCAAGGATTCCGCCGCCGCGGCGCAAACCGTGCCCCCGCTTCTGGCCCGGATCCAGGCGCTGGCGCGCGGATTGGAGCAGGAGTGACGGCCCGGCCCGGCGGCAGCGGCGGAGCGGCAAGGATGCGCGATCCCGAAGCGAAGATCATGGACGCCGCGGCGCTGGCGGCCTGGCGCGCCGAGCTGCGCCGCCAAGGGTGCCGCCTGGTGATGACCAATGGCTGCTTCGACATCCTCCACCGTGGCCATGCGAGCTACCTCCACCGCGCCCGGCTGCTGGGCGACGCCCTGCTCGTCGCCGTCAACAGCGACGCCACGGTGCGCCAGCTCAAGGGCCCCACCCGCCCGGTCAACCACGAGGCGGACCGCTCCTGGCTGCTTGCCGCCCTGGAGGCGGTGGACGCCGTGGTGGTTTTTGACACCCTCCGCGTCACCCCGCTGCTGGAACAGGTCCAGCCCGACATCTATGTCAAGGGCGGCGACTACACGGTCGAGAGCATTCCCCAGGACGAGCGCCGCGCCGCCGAGGCCGGCGGTGCCCGGATCGTCTTCCTCCCCTTCGTCGAAGGGCATTCCACGACCCGCGTCATCCGCCGCATCCACGGCGGTGGCGGTGGTGCCGGGGGGGGTGACGCAGTGATGCAATGACTGGGTGACGCCAGGTGGGTGGGGGCCATTGCCCACAATTCGCCTGTCCCCCGGCCTATTCCCCGGCCGCCGCGGCGAGGGCGACGCGGAACTCCTCGGCCAGCCAGCGCAGGTCGGCGTCGGTGGTGACCAGGGGGGGGAGGAGGTAGAGGGTGCGCCCCAGGGGGCGGAGGAGGATGCCGCGGCCGAGCAGGCGCTGGCGGGCGGCCTGGGCCCGGGCGGCGTCGGCCACCTCGCAGGCGAGGATCGCGCCGAGCACGCGCACGTTTTCGACGCCCGGCAGGCCGCACAGCGCCTTGCCCGCTTCCGCCAGGTGCCGGGACAGCGCCGCGGCGCGTTCGACAATCCCTTCCGCCGCAAAGACGTCCAGGGCCGCCAGGGCCGCCGCCGCCGCCAGCGGATTGCCGGCGAAGGTGTGGCCGTGGTAGAGGGTGCCGTCCTTCGCCGGGGTGTCGGCGAAGGCGGCGAAAATCCGTTCCTGGACGACCGCGGCGCTCATGGGCAGGGTGCCGCCGGTGAGGCTTTTGCCGAGGCAGACGATGTCGGGGTCGATCCCGGCATGTTCGAAGGAGAAGAGGCGGCCGGTGCGGCCGAAGCCCATGGCGACCTCGTCGGCGATGAGGAGGATGTCGAGTTTCGCGCACAGCTCCGCCAGCCGCCGGAGCCAGGCGGGGCTGTACATGCGCATGCCCGCCGCGCCTTGGCAGTGCGGCTCGACGATCATGGCCGCCAGCTCGCCGGCGTGCGCCGTGAGCAGCGTTTCCAGGTGCGTGAAGCATTCCACGCCGCAGTGGCAGGCGAGGGGGTCGAAGGGGGCGGCGGCGGCCGCCGCCCGCCGGTGCGGGCAGTGGCGGCAGTCGGGGAGGTCGGCCTGGTGCACGGGGAAGAGCAGCGGCTTGTAGGGCTCGTGGAAGCTTGGGAGATAGCCGACGGACATGGCGCCGATCGTGTCGCCGTGGTAGCCTTCGTGCAGCGCCGCGAAGCGGTGCTTCTCCGGCCGCCCCAGGTTGTGCCAGTACTGGGTGGCGATGCGCAGGGCGGCCTCGACGCCGCAGGCGCCGTCGCTGGCGAAGAACACCCGGCGGCGCGGGTGCGGGAAGAGTTCCAGCAGGCGGGCGGCGAGGCGGATGGCGTTGGGATGCGTCAGGTTGCCGAGGATGCTGTGGTCGAGGCGCCCGGCCTGGTCGCGGATGGCGGCGACGATGCGGGGGTGGTTGTGGCCGAGGTTGCAGGCCCACCAGGAGGAGATGGCGTCGAAGAGGCGGTTGCCGTCGGTGTCCGTCAGCCAGACGCCGGCACCGCGCTCGATGATCGGGAAGGGCGGCCCCTGGAGCGCCGAATGCTTGGTGAAGGGGTGCCAGAGGCTGCGCCGGTCCAGCTCCCAGAGTTGCGGAGTCGTCGTCATGGGTTGGTTCCTTGAATTGCCGGGAAGCGGTGGGTGGCTCTCAACGGCCGGCGCGCAGGGTGGCGCACCAGGCGGGGAGGCCGGGGTCGCGGGCGCCAAGGACGAGCACGGCCGTGAAGTCGCGGGCCGTGCGGACGAAGCTCGCGGCGGCGGCGCGGTCGGGGAAGCTGAGCACCTCTAGCCCGCGCTGGCGCAGCTCGGCGGCGACCTCGGCGCTGGAGGGGGTGAAGTCGGTCGTGCCGCCGGCGTAATAGACTGGGAGGAAGGCGAAGCGGTCGCCCGGCCGGAGCTGGCGTTGCAGGGCCGGCGCCAGCGGTTCGCGCATGAACTTGAGCGGGCCGAAGCCGTGCGGCTGGAAGAGGGCGAGCACGGGGCCGGGGGTCAGTTCCTGGGCGGTGGCGAGGGCGGCGCAGAGCTTCTCGACGTTGTGCGCATAGTCGTCGAACAGGGCCGCGCCGGCCGGGGTGGTGCCGAGGCGGTCGAAGCGGCGGCTGACGCCGCGGAAGGCGGCCAGCGCCGCCGGCCAGCGGCCAGCGGCGTTGCGGAGTCCGCACGCTTGCAGGATGGCGAGCACGGCGGCGGCGTTGCTGGCGGAATGGCGGCCGTACTGGGGGACGGCGAAGGCGCCGAGGCCGGGCAGGCGGAAGCTGATGCCCTCCAGCCCCGCCTGGTAGTCCGCCAGCCCCTCGCCAAAGCGGAAGAGCGGTTGGCCGGCCGGGAGCGGCAGTTCCGCCGCCAGTTCGGGGGAAAGCACGGCGGCCTCGCGGCAGCGGCCGAGGTAGGCGGCGAAGAGGTCGCGCAGCCGGTCGCGGTCGAAGTGGTCGGTGCCAATGTTGAGCACGACGCCGACGTGCGGCCGGAAGGCGGCCAGTGACCCGTCGCTTTCGTCCACCTCGTAGACCAGGAACTCGGGCGTTGCGGAGTCCGCATGGAAATTGCCGGGGAAGTGGGCGTCGGCCCAGGCATGGCTGTGGCCGCCGCCGACCATGAGGACGGAATGGCCGAGGGCGTGGATGGTCTCGGCGAGCCAGGCGGTGACGCTGGTCTTGCCGCAGGAGCCGGCGATGCCGATCTGGCGGCCGGGCTGCCGGTCGAGCGCCGCGGCGAGGGCGGCGGCGCGGTGCCGCCGGGGGATGGCGCGGGCGGCGGCGGCCTGGAAGTCGGGGTTGCCCTCCTCGACGGCGGTGGAATGGATGAGGGCGGCGGGCTGGAACTCGCGGAGCCCCGTGCCGTCCTGCGGGAAGAGGCGGATGCCCTGGGCCTGGAGGCGGGCGTAGAGTTCGTCGCGGCCGGGGCCGGCGAGTTCGCGGTCGCTGCCGGCGACTTCATGCCCCTGCCAGCGGAGGAGCTGGGCGAGGGCGCTCATGCCGATGCCGCCGAGGCCGGCGAGGAAGAGCCGGGCCGGGGGTGGGGGGAGGGTGGTGGAAGGGAGGGTGTCCATGGCAACCTTGCCGCGGGCCGGGGAAGGGTGGCGCGCCGCGGAGGGAAGTATAACCGGTGGATGGCGGAATGGGAGCGGCCGCGGGCTCCGGGCCGGGCCAGTCAGCGGCGCTTGAACTCCCCCGGCGTCACCCCGGCATGGGCCTTGAAGGCGGTGCAGAAGGCGCGCTCGTTGGCGAAGCCGCAGGCGGCGGCGATCTCCTTGAGCCGCAGCGGGGAATGGAGGAGCAGCCCCCGCGCCTTTTCCAGCCGCTTCTCCAGGGAGAACTCCTTGATGCCGATCCCGAAATGCCTCTTGAACAGGTGGCGCAGGTAGTCGCCGCTGACTCCCAGCCGCTGGGCCATCTCCTTGACCGGTGGCGGCGCGTCGAGTTCGGTGGCCAGGATCTGCCGCGCCGCGCTGGCGAAATGGAACCCGGGGTCGGGGGCGGCCGGATCCTTGTGGTCCGCCTCCCAGAGCAGGGAGAGCAGCAGCGCGGAGAGCCGCAGGTCCTTGGCGGCGGCCGAGTCCTCCTCCTGCCAGTGGGTCAGCTCCTCCAGCTCCTTGAGCACGGCGCGGGAGCGGATGTTCCGGACCAGGTGGTGGCCGCCGACCTTCGCCGCGAGTTCCGCATCCGGGACGCGGAACTGGATGCAGTGGTCAACCCCGTCGGTCTCCATGCTCTGGTCATGCGCCTCGCCCGGCGCATAGAGGACGATGTCGCCCGGCCCGAAGGCGAGGCTGGTTCCCCCGGCCAGCCGGGTCGTCCCTTTGCCGGAAGGATGGAACACCAGCTCGAAGTGGGCGTGGGTGTGCAGCGGGCAGTAGTAGCCGGACTTCATCCGCTGCTGATAGATGAGCACGAATTCGGCGGGGGGCGGCGGCATCGGCGCGGCTTCCGGTTCCGGCTCCGGCCGGGAACGGCCAGACATAGCCGGTTCCTGGAATATAGAACCGGTTTTGGAAATTGCGCGCGGCCAGGACAGCGCTAACTTGACGGTTGTAAAAAACCGGGATTGAACATGCGGCGGCACAGGAAAGGGACGCGCCATGGAAAAGCGCCTTGTCTTCACGGGGAAATGCCAGGTCAGCCTTGAAACCTTCGAGCTGCCGGAGCCCCAGGCCGGGGAGGTGACGGTCCGGACCCTGGCCAGCCTGATGAGCACCGGCACCGAGAACATCGTCTTCAACCGCAACTTCGATCCCGGCACGCACTGGGACAACTGGGTGAAATATCCGTTCCATCCCGGCTACACCGCCTGCGGCGTCGTGGAAAAAGTCGGGAGCGGCGTCACGGCGGTGAAGGCTGGCGACCGCGTGGCCGTCCGGATGGGGCACGCCTCCGCCCACGTCGTGGCCGAGGCGGAATGCATCCAGGTCCCGGCGGAGGTTGCCGACGGGGAGGCGGCGTGGTTCAAACTCGCGAAGATCAGCGCGATGGGGGCGCGGGTCGCCGGCCTCGGCCTCGGGAAGGGCGTGGTCGTGGCCGGCGCCGGCCCGATCGGGCAGATGGCCGTCCGCTGGTGCGTGGCCGCCGGGGCGCAGCCGGTGATTGCCGTGGACACCGTCCCGATGCGGATCGGGATGGCCACCCGCGGCGGGGCGAGCCACGGCATCGTCAAGCCGCTGGGGGAGGCGATCGAGGAGATCAACCGGATTTGTGGCGGCGAAGGGCCGGCGACGGTCATTGACAGCACCGGCCACCACCAGGTGTTCACCGACGCCCTCCGCGCCGCCCGCAAGTTCGGCCGGGTCGTCATCCTCGGCGACACTGGCAGCCCGGCCAGCCAGCGGCTGAGTTCGGACGTGATGTCCAAGGGGCTGACCATTGTCGCCGCCCATGACTCCCATGAAACGGCCGAATGGAATTACCGGCACATCTCGAACCTGTTCTTCGCCCTGGTCAAGGCCGGGCGCTTCTCCCTCGCCGGCCTGAACACCCACGCCTTCCGCCCCGGACAGTGCGTGGAGGCCTACCGCCTCGCCAACGAAAAGCGCGGCGAAACCATGGGCATCCTCTTCGACTGGAAAGAGGGGTGACGCGGCAACGCGCCCGCCCCATCCCCCAAGCACGGGGGTTGGTTTTCGCACGGCGGCCGCGGAGATCGCGGCTGGAGAAGGTTTTCTCCGTGGGTTCCGTGGCCGCCGTGAGCCCCCCCGCGCGCGGGTTGGCCGGTTTCCAGAACAAATAGCCGGAAATGGGAATTGTGGAGAGCCGGCGTCAAGCCTATAGTCAAGGGCAATGGAACCACTGTCCACGCCTCCCCCACCTACCGTCCGGCCCGGCATGGGAAGGCAAAAAAACTCCCAGCGACAAGGAGACGAAGGGAGATGGAATGACGGCTGAGCCGGAGGCAATCGGAGAAGCTGTGTTGTTGGTCCCCTCGGAACGTGTCAAGAAACAGAAGGAGCTGAAGATGATGAAGAAAGTGATGACCCAAGTCGCGCCGATCAGCAGGACAACCCCGGTTTTGACCGCCGCCTTGCTTCTGGCCGCCGGTTCGGCGCGGGCGGCAGATCTCAATTGGCAGGGCACAGGTTCAACCACCACGACGACTGACTTCAATCTCAACACCAACTGGCAGAATGGCACGCTGCCCGGTTCGTCCGACATCGGATTCTTCAGCAATACCTCGGGAACGCTGAACTCGGATGTGACGGCTGCCATCACCATCGGCGGATTGGCTTTTAGCACCGGCACCCATATCGTCTCATCGATCGGCGGGTTTGCGATCACGCTCACCAGCAACGCAAACAGCACCAACCCGAGGCCAGCGTTCTATGGGTTTTCCGCAGGTCAGACGGAAACCGTCAGCGCCGATCTCATCCTGGCTCCGACCAGCGGCGGGATCAGCTATTTCTACGGGAATTCCGCCACCTCCAACTTTATCCTTTCGGGGGATATTTCGGGGGCCGCGCAGATTTATATGCAGAACGGCGGAGTTTATACTTTCAGTGGCAACAACAGCTTTGCGGGAGGCGTCGTCGTGGCGTCCTCGGCTAATTCGGTGAACATTGGCAGCGCCACCGCCCTTGGAACCGGCATCTTCCAGATTTCCACAGGCGCGGGTTCCAACAATCAAACCATCACCAACTCCAGCGGCGGGGCGCTCACGCTAACCAATGCCTTGACCTTTGCAAGGGGTCAGACGAGCCAGAGCACCACCTTCACTGGGTCGGATCTGACCTTCAATGGCGCGGTGACATTGCTCAATGCCAACAGTGCGACCACTACGCTGATCGTGAATAACACCCTGACGTTAGGCGGCGTGGTTAAACACACTGGATATACCAACGGGGCACTTATCAAGGACGGTTCTGGCACATTGACGCTTGGGGGAGCCAACACCTACACGGGCGGCACCACGGTCGCCGCTGGAAAGATCTTGGTGAGCAACACCACGGGCAGCGGCACCGGCACGGGCGCGGTGACGGTCAACAGCGGCGCGACCCTTGGCGGCACCGGCACCATCAGCGGCACAGTCACCGTCAACGGCAGCCTGGCCCCCGGCAACAGCATCGGCACGATCAGCACCGGCAACCTCGCCATCGGCGCGACCGGCGCGCTGGACGTCGAGCTGGGCCGCAGCGGCACCACGCCGACCAGCGACCGCACCAACGTCACCGGCACGGTCACGTTCAGCGACGGCGCCGACCTGAAGCTGACGCTCTACTCGGGGCTGGACAACGCCGAGCTGGGCGACATCTTCTACCTCATCAGCAATAATCTTGCGGATGCCATCGTCGGCGAGTTCACCAAGCTCAACGGCACCGCCACCACCCTGAGCGAGGGCAGCCTCTTCTCTTGGAACTCGCGGCAGTGGCAGATCACCTACCTGGCGGACTACAGCACCGGCTTCACCGGCGGCAACGACCTGGCCATCCAGGTCGTGCCGGAGCCGGCGGCCCTGGCGCTGCTCTGCCTCGGTGGCGTCGGCCTGCTCCGCCGGCGGCGGAACGGCTGACGGGCGGCAGCGCCGGCCAAGGCCAAGGCTGGAGGGGGAGGCTTTCGCGCCCCCCCTCCAAAGATGGGTTCTTCGCCAATTTTAGGGGGCAATGTTTTCAGGCGACCAATTTCCGGACTACGGAAAAGATGACTTTGGCCGAACATCATGGGCAACTGTTGGGGCTTTCCAAGCCCTGGCGGGTTGCGGAAGTGCGTCTCGACATTGCCGGCCGGCTGGTGGAGATCCGGCTGGTGCGTGACGAAGGTGTCGGACTTCCTTGTCCGGAGTGCGGCCGGGACTGTCCGGTTTAGTTTACGACCATCCCGAAGAACGCAGTTGGCGGCATCTGGACACGATGCAGTTCGAGACTCGCCTGACGGCGCACGTCCCGCGCATCAACTGTCCCGTCCGTGGGGTCAGAGAAAGACAAATGAGAAAAACGACGCTTCATGGACAGGACTGGCTTCAGGCCGGAGGATTTGTCGTGGGGTGCAATTATTGGGCCTCACACGCCGGCACGCGCATGTGGCAGGACTGGCGGCCGGACGTGGTGAAGAAGGATCTCCAGCGGCTCCGGCGGGACGGGGTCCAGGTTTTGCGCGTGTTTCCCCTGTGGCCGGATTTCCAGCCGCTGACGTTGCTGCGGACCGGACAGGGACCGGTCGAGTTCCGGCACGGTGAAGCGCCCCTGCCCGACGATCCCTGCGGCCAGGCGGGCATGTCCGGTGCCATGATGGAACGTTTCGCCGAGTGTCTCGACCTGCTGGCGGCACAGGAGCTTCGCGGCATCGTCGGGCTGCTCACGGGCTGGATGAGCGGCCGCCTTTTTGTTCCTCCGGCGTTCGACGGCCTCCAAGTGCTGACGGATCCCACGGCGCTCCGCTGGCAGGTTCGCTTCGTGCGTCATTTCGTGAGCGCGTTCAAGCACCATCCCGCGGTCCTGGCCTGGGACTTGGGCAACGAATGCAACTGCATGGGGCAGGCCTCGCGGGACCAGGCCTATGCCTGGACCGCGCTGATCACCCAGACGATCCGCGCCGCCGACGACACGCGTCCCGTGGTCTCCGGCCTGCACAGCCTGTCTCCGTCTGGCAACTGGACCCCCTTCGACCAAGGTGAACTCACCGATCTGCTCACGGTGCATCCTTATCCGGTGTTTACCCCGCACTGCGACCAGGATCCCTTGAATACGGTGCGCACCATTCTGCACGGCACCGCGGAATGCCGCTTCTATGCCGACCTCGGCGGCAAGCCCTGCCTCTGCGAGGAGATTGGCACGCTGGGCACGATGATCTCGAGCGAGAAGATCGCGGCGGACTTTCTCCGGGCCGCCCTGTTTTCCCTCTGGGCCAATGATTGCCACGGACTGCTCTGGTGGTGCGCCTCGGATCAGACCCACCTGGAGCACGCGCCCTATGACTGGTGCACCGTGGAGAGGGAACTCGGCCTCCTTCGCATTGACGGGCGGGCCAAGCCGGTCTTGAAGGAGATCGGCGCCTTCCGGCGGATGCTCGACGGTCTGCCTTTCACGCACCTGCCGCCAAGGACCCGGGAAGCCGTCTGCCTTCTCACGGAAGGACAGGACAACTGGGGCGTGGCATACAGCGCTTTCATCCTCGCCAAGCAGGCCGGGTTCGATTTGGAATTCCAGCATGCCTCGCAGCCGCTCAAAGACGCGCCGTTCTACCTGCTTCCCTGCCTCGCGGGACACTTGATGATTTCCCGCCGCCGCACTCTCGGTCTGCTTGCCAGGGTCGAGGCGGGAGCCACGCTGTATGTGTCGCTCGATGACGGGTTGCCCGACGGCTTTGAAGCGTTGACCGGACTCGAACCTCAGACCCGGCAGCGGGGGCGTGATCCGGGGGAGATCACGGTTGAGGGAATCGCCGGATTGACCTCCATACCGAACAGCGGGACGTTCAAGGTTGACTTCCGCGCCACGCGGGCGACCGTGCTTGGGCGCGAGGCCGGCGGCAATCCCGCCTTCACGGTGGCCTCGTATGGCAAGGGCCGTGTTTACTTTCTGGCTGTGCCCATGGAGATGACTCTTGCAACAACGCCCGGCGCATTCCATTCCGAATCGGCCTCCCCGTGCTGGCGGGTATATCGGCACATCGCCGAGGCTTTTCTGGAACGCCGGGCCGTGCGGAAAACGAATCCGCTGATCGGCCTGACGGAACACTGCCAGGATGCTTCAAACCGGATCATGGTGATCGTCAACCACTCGCCCCATCCGGTGCGAGAGGACCTGATTCTCGGCCACGGCTGGAAGCTCAAACAGGTGCTGCATGGCGAGGCGGAGATGGAGCGAGAGGGCCTCGCCGTGACTTTGAACGGAAACGATGCCTGTATCCTTTCCGTGACACGGAGCAGGAAATAATGGGTCTTCGCCAATTTTACTGGGTGATGCCGATTTTTATCGGCGCTGCCGGGGTTTGTGTGGGTTGACGTTCAAGTTTGGGCCGCAACGCGGCCAGGGTTGGTAGCCACGGGCGCGCTTTTCGCCGTGGCCTTGTGGCCGCAAATGGATTGCGCCTTCTTCTTTCCCCGTCCCGGCCACGCAAATCCAAGACAATGTCGGCCTTGGGACAAGCCTGTTGCAAAAAACCTTCGGCGATTAGCCGGGGAAAACCACAGAGAAAGACAAATAAGAAAAACGACGCTTCATGGCCGGCGCCTGCACCTTTTTCGCGGGCTGGGGGATGGCAGCAAATGAGAAGAAGATTTCCTGCCATGGAACTTGTTGGCATCCATCCCCGCTTCCCCCGTTGGCTGGCCTGTGGGAACCGCACGTGGCTGCCGATTGGCGTGAACGTCAGCTTTGTGCGCGACGAGTCCGATCCCGAGACGGCGCTCCGCCGGCAGTTGGGGTGGCTCGACCGGATCGCGGAGAACGGCGGCAACTGCGCCCGCGTCTGGCTGTCGCATCCCCTGTTTGATCCGGAACCGCACCGGGTCGGCGAGTTCGACCCCGCCAGCGGCGAACGTTTCCGGGCGCTGCTGGACCGGGCCCGGCGGCGGGGGGTGCGCCTGAAGCTCTGCCTGGAGCACGTTCGCACCATCCAGGCCGCCAAGCGGGCGGAGATCTTCCCGGGGGCGATCTGGTTCGACAAGCCGGCGTGGGCCATCGCCGCCGGCGGGCCGGCCGAGTGCATGGCCGACTACCTCGCGGGCGCCGCTGGCGGCGCCCACTACCTGCGCCGCTTGGAGTGGTTCGCCCAACTGGCCGGCGGCGACGGCGTAATCTGGGGTTGGGAGCTGTGGAACGAAGTCAATGCGGTTGAGGGTGATTGGCTGGCCTGGATCCGGCGGATGCTGCCGGCGGCGGCGCGGCGGCTGCCGCAACTGGTCATGCAGAGCTTCGGCAGCTTGGACAGCGCGGCGGCCCTCCAGCAGTACGCCGCCGCCATTGGCCTGCCTGGAAACCGCGTCGCCCAGGTTCATCGCTACCTGGATCCTGGCGCGGAGCTGGCGGTCGTCCGCGGGCCGCTCGACCTCGCCTGTGCCGACGCCGTCGCCCGGCTCCGGGAGATGCCCGGCGAGCCGCGGCCGGTGCTGCTGGCCGAGTCCGGCGCGGTCGAGGCCCGCCACGCCGCCCCTTCCCATCTCTACGCCCGCGACACCGCGGGCACCATCCTGCACGACGTGCTCTTCGCCCCCTTCTTTGCCGGTGCCTGCGGCGCTGGCCAGTGCTGGCACTGGGACCACCACTACATTGACCGCCACGGGCTCTGGTGGCATCTGGGGCGCTTTGCCGAGGCCGTGGCGGGGCTGGATCCCGCGGCGGCGGCGCTCCAGCCGGAACGCCGCGACCTGCCCGGGTTGCGGGTCTACCAGCTCGCCGGCCCGGAACTGCTGACCGCCTGGATTCGCGATGCCGCCAGCGACTGGACACGCGAACTGGAGCAGGGCCACCCAGCCCAGCCGATCCACGGCGCCCGCTGGCAACCCGGCCGGGACGCCGGCTGGCTGGCCCAGGCCAAGCTCACAGCCTATGACCCGTGGACCGGCCAATGGCACTCCCTCGTCGCCCACGGCACGGAAATCCTGCTCCCCCCTTTCACCCGCTCCCTAGTGGTTCGGGCGACAACGGCCAATTGCGAAGGTTGAACCGCGACAGGATGGCCATCTTGAGGCCGCCTGTACCCTTTCGTCCCATTTCCCGCCAACAACCGAAGGACTGGAGAACCGGCCGATGGCCAAACGCTGCTTTTTCCTTGCCCTTGCCGCCTTGGGGCTTCACCTCTGCCTGACCCCGGCCGTCCGGGGCGGCGAAGGCCCGCCCAGGCCCGCCATTGCCCCAAAGCTCCAGCATTATGTGGAGGGGCAGGTGATGGCGGGGGCGGTGATCCTGGTCGCCGACCGGGAGAAGGTCCTAGCCCTCGAAGCGTTCGGCTATTCCGACCTCACGGCGCGGACGCCGATGCGGGCCGACAACCTCTTCTGGATTGCCTCCATCAGCAAGCCGGTCACCGCCGCCGCCTTGATGATGCTGGTTGACGAAGGGAAGGTGCGGCTCGACGACCCGGTCGCGAAATACATCCCCGCCTTCGCGGAAGTGAAAGTGGCCCAAGCCGATGGCACCCTGGCGCCGCCCAGCCAGCCGATCCGGATCCGGGAAATCCTCTCGCACACCAGCGGCCTCCGTTTCCTCAACAGCAAGGATCGCCAGATCATTGATTCAGTCCCCCTGGAAACCTCGGTGGCGCATGCCCTGCTGGAGCCGCTGCTCTTCGAACCGGGGACGAAGTTCCTTTATTCCAACGAGGGGATCGATGCCGCCGGGCGGATCATCGAGATCGTCAGCGGAATGCCCTACGAACAGTTCTTGCAGGAGCGGCTCTTCACCCCCCTGGGAATGGTGGACACGACCTTCCGCCCCTCTGCCGAACAGCTCAAGCGCCTCGCCAAGAGCTACAAGGCGGCAAAGGACAAAAAGGGGCTCGTCGAGGCGCCGATCCATTTCCTGACCTATCCGCTTGACGGCCAAAACCGCCATCCGGCGCCTGGGGGTGGACTCTTCTCGACGGCGCGCGACCTCTGCCGCTTCGCCCAGATGCTGGCCAACGGCGGAACCCTCGATGGCAGGCGCTGCCTTTCGCCCGAGGCGGTCCACGAGATGACGATCAAGCAGACCGGGGCGGCGCTTCCCAACCAGTATGGCCTTGGGATCAATGGCAGCGACGGGACGGTCTTTGGCCACACCGGCGCCTTCAAGACGAAGCTGGAGGTCGAGCATGGGCAAATCCGGATTTTCCTGGCGCAGCAGGCCGCCGAGTGGTCCAGCGGCAACCCGGAGTCCGACTTCGCGACGGCGGCGCGCCGCCTCTTCCCCTGCCAGCCCCCGTGCGGCTTGGCCGGTTTCCGGAAATAATAGCCGGAAATGGGAATTGAAGGCTCCAGCCACCATAACTATAGTCAAGGGCATGGAACCAATATTGGGAATGCAATGAGGTGCCGATGCACAAGCTTGCCCATCAAGAAGAGGCCCGGTTCACGCTGATCGAGCTGCTGGTGGTCATTGCCATCATTGCCATCCTCGCCGCCATGCTGCTGCCGGCCCTGGGGCGGGCGAAGGAGATGGCCAAGAGCGTCGCCTGCCTGAACAACCAGCGGCAAATCAGCCTGGGGCTCATCAACTATGCCGGCGATTACGAGGAGCGGTTCCCTTCGGTCTATCTCTCGGTGCCAGGCGATACCACATCCTGGCATGAAAAGCTGGCGCCATACATTGGGATTTCCGACGGGATCCTGGGGACGTCGCCCAAGCTGCGTGCTTCTGGCGTGCTGATCTGCCCGTCGTTCCAACCTTCCGCACCGCGGGTCGTCTCCTATGCCTACAACGGCTGGATCCAAGCGGGGTATCCATGGGCCTATCGGCTGGCGGCGCCCCCCAGCCCCGACAAGACGCTGCTGCTGGGCGAGATCAACCAGAACATTGAAGTGTGCGGCCCGGCCACGGCTTCCACCTGGGGGCAGCTCGAATACCGGCACCAGGGCGGCGCCAACTACTTGATGGCCGACGGCCATGTCGAAACGATCAAAGGGGTTCTTGCCCCCCCGCCCACCAATCCCTGCTGGAAATGGTGGTGACGGCCCGGCCGGCGGGGGCGTTGGGCCTGCGGCATGGGTACGATTTCTTGTGACACGGCTTGCCCGGAAAAGGCTGCCAATGGGGTTTTGAGATGATGCCCTTCTTTCACGGATTCCGCGGTTTCGCGATGCTGGCTGCCATGGCATTGGGCGCCGGGTTTGGCTGTGTCTGGGTGGGGGAGCCAACGGCGGTGGCCTCCACGCTGGCTGGCGACCTGGCTTCCGATGCCGGCTGCGAATTGAGCTACTGGGCGCCCGGCATCCTCAACCAAGCCGAGGGCACGGTTGAGATGGATGTGGTTTTTCGGGTGCCGCGCGAGGATTTGACCGGTGATTACCAGAATTTGATCAGCGTTTCGGGCAACGGCGGCCCCGGGGTGGGTGTCTCCATCCTGTCGCTGGTGCTTTGCCCGCCGGTTGATGGCCGCGACCTGTCAGTGGTTGTCCGCGGTCCCCAATCGGCAGCCTACATGTCGGTTCCCTGTCCGCCCTTGTTGGAAGCGCCGGGCAAGGAGACGGTGCGCCGCCTTGCCGTATCGTGGGGGAACGGCGAGGCCGGCCTTTGGTTCGATGGGCGGAAACTGGCCGCCAAACCTTTTCGGGGCGGGTTGGCGCAGTTGCCGGAGCGGCTGCGGGTGGGCTACGCCCTCGACTCCGGAGTGCAGGGGGGCTACCATGTCCGTGCCCTGCGGATTTCCGCTGCCGCCCGGACCGGGGCTGAACTGGCGGGGCGCCTGCCCCTGGCCGCGGACGGGCAGACGACGCTCCTCGCCGGCGATGGCATGGCGCAGGCCCCCGTGACGGCCTGGCAAAAGGATGGCTACCGGGCGGGGCTTTTCCCCGTGCGCCGGGCCTCTTCTTTTGTGACCCCGGCCGGCCAGGCGATCAAGCTGCCTTTGCGCGGCGTGAATTACAGCGGGGGACCGGTACGTTTTGAAGTTACGTGCGCGGTCCGCGACCGCGCCGGCACGGCGGTGGCGAAGGGGAAGTGGGCGGTCACCGTCGCCCCCGGCGCGCATTACCGGCCTTTCGCGATCGCTTTGCCGGCCATGGAAGAGAGCGGCTATCATGAAGCGGTTGTGACCATCGCCGCCGCCGGGGAAGAAGGTGCGTCTTACGACATTGCCTTTGTCAACCAGCCGCGGGATGCCGGCAACCTCAAGCCCGGGAAACTGGCGGACTATCTTGGCCACCATCATCTGTTCGGTGTCAAGCCCAATGCTTTTTCCCAGCTTGGCATCCAGTGGCACCGGGCCTGGGCCAGGGAACGGTGCTGGCTGTGGTGCGTCGTCGAACCGGGAAAGGGGAAATTCCACTGGGAGGCCGCGGACCGGTCGGTGGCCGCGGCAAGAAGGGAAGGATTGCAACTCCTTGGTGTGCTAGGTTATCCGCCGGCGTGGGCAAGCACGTATTCGGAGGCGGAGATGGAACGCCTGAAGGGGCTGGGCAAACTGGGAAGGTATTCCCGCAACCCGGACCGCTATCAGCCAAAGAGCCTGGACGAATGGAAGGCCTACGTCCGGGCGGTGGTCGAACGCTACCACGGCCAAGTCAAGTATTGGGAAATCTACAACGAAGTGGATTTCCATCCGCCGGCCATGCATGCCACCTTCAGCGGTTCCACGCGGGAGTACTTGGAACTGCTTAAAAGTGCCGCTGCCGTCATCAAAGGGATTGATCCGAGTTGCCAGGTGCTGACTTCGGGCTTCAGCCTGAGCCCTGGCATCACCGACGCCGAAATGGCCAAGGATTTGCTCGCGTTGGGCGCCGCGCGGCACTTTGACATTTTCAACGTGCATGGTTATACCGACCTGGGGACCTTGGCGGACAATACCCGGGCGGTTCGCGCCGCCAAGCCCGGCGTCCCGCTGTGGATGAGCGAATACATGTATGAACAACCGACCGATGATTACCAGGTGGTCTATAAGGCGCTCTGGTTCCTCTCCCAGGGCTACGCGAAGTTTTTCCTGCACGGCGGCGAGTTGGACCGGAACTATGGCGAACTGAAAATCACCCCCTTCTACGCGGTGACCGCGGAACTGGCCCGGCAACTGCGGGTCTGCGACCAATACCTCGGGGCTGTCGAAGGGACTGACGGTCGGTTTCATTCCTGGGAATTCCGGCGCACGGACGGCTCGTCCCTCAATGTCTTTGCCGTGGAAAACGGGCGCGTCCTCCTGACTCTTGCCCCCACCCAGGCGCCTCTTGAGCTGGGAGTCACCGATCTATACGGCAAGAGCCTGTTCCGGGGAGTCCCAAAGGCGGCGGCGCCTCTTGAGGTCACGGGAATGCTCTATGTTGTGAGTTCGGAAAAGCTGCGAATTGCCAAGGCTGTCCGGGAGCACGGCAACATCATCGCCAATGGCGGCTTTGAGAAACGCGAAGGCGACTACATGGCCGATGAATCCCTCGCGCGTCCGGTTTCTTGGGATTTGCGCCCTTGGGGGACTTCCCCTGGCGCCATGAGTTTTGTCCCCGGCAAGACTGGCAACTACGCGCTCAAGCTTGCCACCGCCGGCGCGCTGAAATCAGTGGCCACGGGGCAGGTTGTCTCTCTGGATGTCCCGGGTGGCTGGATCTTGTCGGCAGACGTGAAAATCTCCCAAGGCGGGAGTGGCGAGATTGTCGTGGAGCAAAACCAGGCCGGAACCTGGAAAACCATCGCTTCCGAGCGGCTGATGGGGACTGGCGAATGGAAAACCATCACGCTCCGGCTGAAAATCGCCGGGGAGAATACGAAAGGCGTTGTGAAAATAGGGCTGGATTCGGAGAACAGCCACATCGAGATCGACAATGTCCAAATGGTATTGGATTCAGCCAATCAAAGATAAGAAGCCAAGTATGGAGACGCCCCTGATGAAGCTTGTTGCCGCAATCCTTCTGCCGTTGCTGTTTTGGACATCGGCAATCCGTGCCAATGAACTGGTTCCCCATCCGTTGTTCGGCGACAATTGCGTGCTGCAGCGCGACCGGGAAGTGCCGGTATGGGGGACGGCCTCGCCTGGCGAGGAAATTAGCGTCGAAATCGGCGGACGAAATTTCCATGGCCAATGCAACGGACAGGGCGAATGGCTGGTCAAGGTGGGGCCATTCCCGGCCGGCGGCCCGTATGAAATGGTGGTCCGGGGGGCGGCGAAGTCGGTCCGGGTGAAGAATGTCCTGGTCGGCGAAGTCTGGGTCTGCTCCGGACAATCCAACATGGAACTGGCGTTGAAACGGACGGACAATGCCACCGAGGAGGTCGCCCGGGCCAACCATCCGGCCATCCGCTTGTTCAAAATCCGGACAACGGTTGCCGTTGAGCCGGCCACCGGACTGCAAGGGCGATGGGAGGAATGCACTTCCCAATCGGCGGCGAATTTCTCCGCGGTCGCCTATTATTTCGGACGTCGCCTGAATGCGACGCTGGACGTGCCCGTCGGACTGGTCAGCGCCGCCGTGGGCGCCACGCCCGCCGAAGCCTGGACCAGTGGCGCGGCATTGGCCAAGGATCCCGACTTCGCGCGGACCGTCAAATGCCGGCAGGAGGCGATTGATTTCACCCGGAAGTGCCAGGAGGAAGGGCGCGCGGAAGCGGCCTATGCCGATCCGGGGATCCAGGAGAAGGAAACCGCTTGGAGCGAGGAAGCCTTTGACGACCGGTATTGGCTGCCCGTGCCGGTTCCCGGCATGTTCGAGGGCGCCACCGGAAACTGGATTGATGGCGCCATCTGGTTCCGGAAGACGCTGGAGCTGCCCGCGGAATGGGCGGGGCAAGAGCTGACGTTGCAGTTGGGGAAGATTGATGATGAGGACATTGCCTGGTTCAACGGGGTGGAGGTGGGGCGGACCGGCGCAGGGGTCAAGGCGCCTGCGGCGATCTCCCGGGCCTACATGGTCCCCGGGAATCTGGTGAAGGCGGGGCGGAACGTGGTCGCCGTGCGCGTTTTCGACCGGAGCAAATTCTGCGGGATCCTCGGTGGCGATGGCGGGGTCAAGCTTGTCCGGAAGGATGGCCAGGCGGAGCTTTCCTTGGCTGGCCAGTGGCGCTACAAGGCCAGTCTGCCCATGAAGTCCCTTGAGGTCTACAGCACGGGCGATCCCAGCCTCCCCGCCGGCCTCTACAATGGGATGGTGCATCCGCTCATCCCCTTGGCGATCCGCGGCGTGATCTGGTATCAGGGGGAGAGCAACGCCTGGCGCGCCTACAAATATCGGAAGCTCCTCCCCGCCTTGATCCAGTCCTGGCGTGGTGCTTGGGGGCAAGGTGACTTCCCCTTCTACTATGTCCAGCTCGCCAATTTCTACCGCGAACAGCCAGGGAAGCCCGTGCCCGAAACTGAACTTCTGCCGCATATCAATGAAGACGACTGGGCCGAGCTGCGGGAAGCCCAGCTCCTGGCGCTGCGATTGCCCAACACTGGCATGGCGGTGGCCATTGACCTGGGCGAGGCCAACAACATCCATCCGAAAAACAAGCAGGCTGTCGGGCTGCGTCTCGCCCTCTGGGCGGAGGCGAAAACCTATGGCAAAGAGCAACCCTGTTCGGGGCCACTCTACAAAGCCATGACGCTGGAAGAGGGGAAAATCCGCCTTCGTTTTGACCATGTCGGGGCTGGACTGGAGGCCCGGGGCGGGGAACTGAAGCAGTTTGCCATTGCCGGGGAGGACCGGAAGTTCGTCTGGGGCAAGGCCGTCATTGATGGCGACACCATTGTCGTGTCAGCCGATGAGGTGGAAAAGCCAATCGCCGTGCGCTATGCCTGGGACCGCTGGCCGGCCGGCTGCAACCTTTACAACAAGAACGGGTTGCCGGCATCCCCGTTCCGGACGGACGACTGGCCGGGGCAGACCCTCAACCGCCCCTGATCCGGACGGTTCGCGTGGCGTGGACAAGCCGCCGCCAGGCAACGGGCGCCCGTTGCCGCGGCAATGACAACCAGGTGTGAGCAGCAGCGAAAGGTGGCGAAAAATGATAACGTCGCAAATGGTAAAAGAAATGGCATTGAATCTCGGTGCCGACCTGTGTGGAATCGGTTCGATGGATCGGTTCGAAGGGGCCCCGAAGAACCATGATCCCCGCTATCTCTTTCCGGAAGCCAAGTCGGTTATCGGCCTGGCCTTCAGGGTGCATCGGGGGCTGTACCGGCCGATGGAGGAAGGAACCCACTGGGGGATGTATTCATCGGTCGGGTACGCCAACATCAACGACGTCCATATGCCGGTCGTGATGCGGGAACTTGGGTCATACATCGAGGATCATGGCTACGAGGCGGTCATTTACAACAACACCGCGATCCGCTACAACGTCAATGAAGGCGTTCCGGTGAGGGAGGGCTACCCCAATCCCAGCATTTTCCTTCATTTCCGCATTGCGGGCGTCATTTGCGGCATGGGTGAAATCGGCTGGAGCAACATTTTCCTCACCCCCAAGTTCGGGCCGCGGCAACGCTTGGCGTTCATCTTCACCGATGCCGAGTTGGAGCCCGATCCGATCATGAAGCCTTATCTTTGCGACAACTGCAAGATCTGCGTAAAAAAATGCCCGGCCAAGGCGATTTCCCCTGATGAAAAGGTCAGTTTTGAGCTGGAGGGGAAAACCTATGAATATGCCAAGCTGGACGAGGAGCGCTGCTGGATCGGCTTCCAGTGCGGCAGCGAGGAGACCAATCCTTTCCTCTATGACGGTCGGGACGACTCGGAATTGACCCGCTGGATGATGAAAAGCGTCTACAACGACGATGCGGGATACCTGAAGCAACGCAAAATCCACAGCCGCTGGGCCTCGTTCGACGTGGCGTATGAAAAACACGGCCCCAGCGTCGTGGGCACCAAGAACTTCCGTCATCCGAGCTGCATGTGCGGGGCAACCTGCCAGCGGGAGTGCATGATCCATCTCGAGCAGCAGGGCAAGCTGGAAAACAAGTTCCACACGAAGTTCCGGATCCGCAAGCCTTGGCGTTTGGATCCCGCGAAGCTCTTGGCGGGCCTTTATGGCGAGAAAAAGGATGCGGCCACCGCCCAAAGGGATGAAAAATTGACCGACTATACTGGGGAACAGGAATGACCGGCCGGCGGCCACCGGCCCGGAGGCGGAACGCATGAAATTCAGCGTCGGCTATCAATTTTTCGATGAGACCGGCCAGCCTTTCTCCCACTCTCTTTGCCGGCTGGCGGAGCATGTCGAGGAAGTCTATTTCCCTTGGCTGGATTCCGAGACCTGCCGGGCCTCCCTTATCAATCAGGGGGGGAAAATCAATTGGGATGGCCAGGCGTTCCTGGAAAACGATTTGGGGATGCTGAGGCAAGCCGGCATCAAGCTGAATCTCCTGTTCAACGCCAATTGCCATGGGGGGAAGGCCGTCTCCCAATACTTGGGCAATTATGTCCGTTCCGTCATTGAACACATCCGTGAGGTGGCAGGCGGGCTGGAGTGCGTGACCACTGCCTCCCCCTTCATCGCCAAGGTGGTCAAGACCCAGTTCCCCGACATCAAAACCCGGGCGTCAGTCAACATGCGCATCGGGGATGTCAAGGGGATGCAATATCTGGGCGACCGCTTTGACGGCTATTATCTCCAGCGGGATTTCAACCGCAATCTGGACTCCATTCGAAAAATCAAGTCCTGGACCGATAGGCAGGGAAAGACTCTCCACCTCCTGGCGAACAGCGGCTGCCTGCGCTTTTGCTCGGGCCAGACTTTCCATGACAATGCGGTGGCGCACGAGAAGGAGATTCAGGAAACGAAAAACCTCGACGATTTCAACCCGTTTGTCTGCTGGAATTATTACGGGAAGCCCGAAAACTGGGTGTCCTTGCTGCAAAACACCTGGATCCGCCCGGAGGATGTCCATCACTACGAGGGGCTGTTCCCGGCAATGAAGCTGGCGACCCGAATGAGTGCGCGGCCCCTTTCCATTCTCCAGGCCTACATTGCCGGAAAATATAGGGGGAATCTATTGGATTTGCTGGAACCCAACCATTCCAAGAGCCTTGGGCAGCATTATATCAGCAATGCAAAGTTTCCGGCCGACTGGTTTGAGAAGACCACCGGTTGCACCGGGGAATGCCAGTCGTGCGGCTATTGCAAGGAAGTGCTGGCCAAGGTGTTGCTGAAAGCCGATGAGATTGTCGTGGAGGAAAGTTCAGGTTCCATTGTCCGGCATTTGCCGCACACAACATCAGGAAGAGTTGGAAAAGGAGGAGGTTGCGGACGTTGAGGATGGTGCGGACACCGCGCTCGAGGTAGGTGGCAATATAGCTGTTGTACCACTGCTCCGTGTCCGGTTTCTGATCGTATACCGTGGATAAGCGCCAGTAAAGAGGGCCAAGTCCAACGTGTCCGGCGCGTATCCGCCGTGTGCGATCTCCTGCTTGGAGTACGGTAGCAGTTCAAGGAGGGCGACGCGACCGGCCAGCGACGGATTGACACTTTCGGGAAGCCCCAGATGCTGCGAGCCCGTGATGATGAACCGCCCACCGCTTTGGCGGGGGCCTGTGCCGACGACGGCCTTGAACTGGCGCGCCAGTTTCAGCAGGTGTGGCAACATCTCGCGTTCGATCATGGCGCCCCCTTTATACAGATTAGGCTTTGAAACTCACAGGCATCCCATGGGCCTTCTTCCCATAGTGATCGAAATCGGAATCGGGATCGAAATCGCGATCGGGCGGGCGTGACCTGTCCCGTAAGGACAGGCGGACAATAGGCAGGGGCGGCGCCCCTGTATCAGGAGTTTGGATGGAATTCGCGTGCCGGAGGCACGCAGGGGGCGCCGGGCTGTCCCGACGTACCTATGGCACGCCCAAAGTAAGCGTCGCTGCTGACCCATCTGGAGTGCGGGCGAAGGCGGCGCCTTGAGGGGACAGGCAAATCCGGTCTTCTCCTTCCGGAGTGTCCGCGCCATCACAATCCAGGGATGTCCCGCGATCCGAGAATCCGGTCCAGCATTCCCGCGGCGTACAGCGGCAATCCCAGCCGCGCCCCGGAGCGCCAAGCATTCTTGCCGCCCAACAACAGCGCGCGGGAGGGCGCGAACTTTTCCTGGTACACGGTGAGGCTCTTGGCCTTGGTGGAAAGGCCAGCCTTGAGGGGACAGGCAAATCCGGTCTTCGCACGGAGCACACGGAAACCACGGAGAAGACACTTCTCCCGCGCCGGACTTTGCGATCCCCGGCGGCTGCTACGACGAGAGCCTTGAGGAAAGGGGGATGGCCGGTTTCTCCACGATGGACGCCCGGATGAGCAGGCCGGCGCTTTCCAGCCAGTCAAGCGGGCCGGAGAGCCGCCCATAGCCGGCAAGGCCGGCAACGGCATCCTTGAACCGGAAGCGCGGCAACTGCATGTCCTGCATGCGCGCCAGTTGTGCCGGAACGTTGCGCCAGAGCCGCTCGATGTGCAGGGCGTTGACTTTGCCGCTGTGCTTGGCGATGTCCGCAAGATAGGCATCCGCCAGATCCCGCTGGGTTTTCCGGACGGCGGAGAAGGCGTCGTACACGCTGTCCGCACGCCGGGCCGCATAGGCTTTGACCGCTTCCGGCATGCCACCGACAACCAAGTAGTGTTTCCAGATTTCCCACAGCCGCCCGTGTGCCATTTCGGGCAGTGGCAGGCCCGGTTCCATGGCGGCCAGTGTTTGCGCCAGCATCGTCTCGCCGATGCCCAGCAGGAATTCTTCAAAGGTCATCGGAAAGAGATCAAGGAAGGTCACCTTGCCGACAGGGAAAGCCTCCGGCGCCAAACCAACGCCCAGCAACGACCCTGCGGCGCAGACTGCCGCCGCCGGCATTTCCTCGGCGAAATACTTGAGCGCCGTGAGCGCCCGCGGACAGCGCTGGATCTCGTCGAAGACCAGAAGATCGGTCGCGGCATCCAGCGGGCACCCGAAATGAAACCGCAACTCATCCAAAATCCGTGCCGGCCGCAGATCCTTCTCGAACAGGCGTCCGAGCCGTTCGTCCTCCTCGAAATTCACATAATGGATGGACGGAAAATTCGCCCGTCCAAATTCCTTGAGCAGCCATGTCTTTCCGACCTGCCGCGCTCCCCTGAGGATCAGGGGCTTGCGATTGGCGGACGCCTTCCACGCCTGGAGTTTTTCCTTGGCAAGCCGGTGCATGTCGCCGGGCTCCATGTTCTTTTTTCAGATGCATTCCATGGGCCGTGTCGCCCACCCGCCGCCGATTTTCCGCCCGCAGCGGGCTTGATTTTGCAATGAAAAAATACACTGCCTGCGATTTATTGCAAGGAATAAGCGGGTGGAGTGAATTCGCTAACGGGGGGCGGCCCGCACGGGGACCTGCCTAAGCCAAGGCGGCGGGCAAGCTGGTGTGGCCATTTTGCGGTTCAGGGTGCTGGGGCTGGAGCGGCTGGGGCGGGCGGGGTGGCCAGCTCCTGGCGCAGGTCGGCCTCGAGGCGGGCGAGGATGCGGGCCAGGGCCTGGTCGAGGCCGCGGACGACGGTCGCCGGGGTGGCGTCGGGCAGCGGCAGCGTTTCGCGGTAGCGGGCCTGGCGGCGGACGGCGAAGCTGGGGGAGCGTTCGTCCACCAGGGTGAACTGGAGTTCGAGCACGGCCGTGGGTTCGTCGCCGCGGAGGTCGGCGCCGATCTCGTGGAGCACGCCTTCGAGGGAGTAGGCCGCCGCCGTGGCGCCGCCGGGGGCGACGACGCCGGCAAAGAGCCGGGCGGCGCCCAGCCAGTCCCGGGCCTGCTGGGTCAGCAGGGCGGCTGGCGGGCTGGCGAACTCGTGGAGGGACTCCCGGCGGCCGCGCAGGTCGTCGAGCCGGTAGGGCAGCCCTTTCCCCTCCTGGCCGGCCGTGGCGCGGAAGGGCTGGATCCTGAGCCATTCCGGCACCGCGGGTGCGGCTGGGGGTTGGGCGTCGGCCGGGCGGCGGGCCTCGAGGAGATAGCTTTGCTTCAGCGGCATTTCGCGGCGCAGCCCGCCGAGGCAGCCGGCCGCGGCGAGGAGGAGGGCGGCGCTCCCCGTCAGGAATCCGGCCAGGCGCCGGCCGTGGTTTGTCCAGGTCATGGCTTTGCTCCGGGTTGGGGGTGCTGCGGGGGCGGCGGGTTCCGTTTGCCGTCGCGCCGTTCCGCCGCCGGCGGCGGCATGGCGGTGGCGGGCGGGGGGGTGCCGAAGAGGAGGAGCGATGGATAGTCGCGGGCGATGGTGAGCAGTTCGTTGAGCTGCGCGGAGGCTTGGCGCAGGTTCTCCAGGGTTTCGGCCAGCGTCGGCTGGTTGGCGAGGACGCCGCGGTTGACCGTCTGCAAGGTTTGGGCGAGGCTGGCGGCGGCGCGGTCGAGGTTGCCGTCCGCCAGGGTCTGGTTGAGGTGGGCGGCGATGGCGGCGGCGTCGGTGGCCAGGGTTGGGGCGGCGGCCTCGACCTGTTCCGCGGTGCGGCGGAGGCTGGCGGCGGCGGCGGCGGCGGCGGTGTGGAGCTGCCGGGTCTCCGGGGCGTCCAGCAGCTTTTGGAGGCGCTGGTTGGTGGCGCGCAGGTCCCGCAGGGTCCCCAGGGCCTCGTCCCGCAGTTCCGGCAGTTGCACGGCCTCCAGGGTGGCGCGGCCCGTGCGGAGGGTGGTTTGCAGTTCGCTGGCGATCCCCTCCAGGTCCAGCGTCTCCAGGCGCACGAAGAGTTTTTGGACGGCGTCGGTGAACTGGGCGATGGTGCTGGAGGAGGAGGGGATGTAGGGCAGCTCCGGCTCCCAGAAGAGGGGCAGGTCCCGTTCCCGGGCGCGTTTCGGGTCGGCATAATCCATGTTCAGGTAGAGGATGCCGGTGACCCCTTGGGAGGCGGCGCGGATGCGGAGCCCCTCGCGGATCGCCTGTTGCAGCTCGGCCGGGTCGGTGAAGGTGCCGAGCCGCGCATTCTCCAGGGCCAGGACGATCCGGACGTAGCGGCGGGCGCGATGGGCCGCCGGCGTGTCGTGCCGGACCGGGTATTGGTTGCCGGCGAAATGGATCTCCTTGACGGTGCCGACCTTGACCCCCCGGTGCTTGACCGGCGAGCCGACGTCCAGCCCCTGGACCGACTCGTCCAAGTAGGTCTCCGCCAGGATCATCTTCTTGAACAACGTGCCGGCGCCGAACAGGATCGCGCCGGCGATGGCCAGCGCCGCCGCCGTCAACACGAACATCCCGACTTTCACGTAATTGGCTCTGGTGGTGCTCATGGCCGCTCCCGGGGAGTTCCGGCTGCCGTTGGGGTTGTGGGGTCGCCGTTGTCCGCCTCGCGCCGGAAGAAGCGGCGCACCCGCGGGTCGGGGCAGGCGTCGCGCAGGGTCCGCGGGTCGCCCTCGGCGATCACGCCTTTGGCCGTACGGTCGAGGAAGAGCACCCGGTCGGCCACCGCGAAGATGCTGGGCAGTTCGTGGGTGACCACGACGAAGGTGATGCCGAGCACCTCCGCCAGGCGGCGGACCAGGGCGTCCAAGGCGGCGGAGGTGACGGGGTCGAGGCCGGCCGAGGGTTCGTCGAGGAAGAGGATTGCCGGATCCAGCGCCATGGCCCGGGCGAGGGCCGCCCGCTTCTGCATGCCGCCGCTGACCTCGGCGGGGAGGTGGTGGGCGAACGGCTTGAGCCCGACCAGCTCCAGCTTCATCAGCGCCACCAGGTCCGCCGCCTCCCGCGGCAGTCCGGTGAACTCCTCCAGCGGCAGCCGGACATTCTCCAGGAGCGACATCGAGCCGAAGAGGGCCCCGGCCTGGAAGAGCACCCCGAACTGGCGCAGCAGCCGCAGCCTGGCTTCGCCCGTTGCCGCCGTGAAATCATCGCCCGCGAGCCGGATCCGCCCGGCCAGGGGCGGCAGCAGGCCGATGAGATGCTTGAGCAAGGTGCTCTTGCCGCAGCCGGAGCCGCCCAGGATCGCCAGCACCTCGCCGCGGCGCACGCGGAAGGAGACGTGCTCCAGGATCACTTGGTCGCCATAGCCGGCGGCCAGGTCCTCGACTTCGATCAGCGCTTCAAGTTGGCGTCCGTTGTCCGGCACCAGGACCGCCTTTCCAACCTTCACCAGCCAAGACAATGGAAGAGGACGGCGAAGAGGCCGTCGGCCACCGTGATCAGGACAATGCCGCTGACCACCGCGCGGGTCGTGGCGGCGCCCACGGCGCTGGGGCCGCGCCCGGTCTGGAGCCCGCGCAGGCAGCCGATGGCCGAGACCAGGAAGCCGAAGGCCACCGCCTTGGCGAGCCCCCCGGCCAGGTCGCCCCAGCCCACGAACTCCTTGATCTGGTTCACGTAGGTGACGAAGGGGAAGCCCAGCACCAGCATCACCACCAGCCCGCCGGCCAGCCCCGCCAGGTTCGCGAAGATCGTCAGCAGCGGCGTCACCACGGTTCCGGCCAGCACCCGCGGCACCGCCAGGAACCACACCGGCTCCAGCCCCATGGTGGCCAGGGCGTCCACCTCCTCGTTGACGGTCATCGTGCCGATCTCGGCGGCGAAGGCCGAGCCGGAGCGGCCGGTGAGCACGATCGCCGTCATCAGCGGCCCCAGCTCGCGGACAATGGAGATGCCGACCAGGCTGGCGACGAACAGGTCCGCGCCGAACATCCGCATCGGGATCGCCGCCTGGAAGGCCAGGATCAGCCCGAGCAGGAACCCGACCAGCAGGACGATCGGCAGCGCGTCGGTGCCGGCGGTCTCCGCGACCAGTGTCACGTCCCGCCAGCGGATTCGCCGCGGATTCCGCAGTGCCCGGGCCAGCATGGCCGTCAGTTCGCCGACATAGGCCAGCAGCGCCACCAGGTCGCGGCCAATGGCATGGGCGGCCTCGCCCACCTGGGCGGGCAGCTTCACCGGCCGCGGCGGCGGTTCGCCGACTTCGGCATAGCCGGCCGGGTCGAAGGGGGCCAGCAGCCGGGCCGCCCCTTCCGCCAGGCCGGTGATGCGGAGTCCGCAGCCGGCGGCGGCGGCCAGGCGCTGGAGCTGGAGCAGCAGTGCGAGCCCGGCGCCGTCGCAGTAGGTGACGCCGCTGGCGTCAACCTGGAGGGCGGCTCCGGCGGCGGGCGGCGGCGGCAGCCGCAAAACCGGCCAGAGCGCGGCGGCCCCGGCGGCGTCCAGCCGGCCGGCCAGGAACGCCACTCCCTCCCGCACCTGCCAACTTGCCGCCGCTGCCGTTTCCTGCATTTGGCGCCCCATCAGCCCACCGTTGCCAGTTCTCCAGGATCCGAACGACCGTTTGGAATATAGGCCGCGCCGCCGCCGCCGCAATTTGCGGAGCTTGGGGAGAGGGGGAAAATGCCTTACCGGCGCGCCTCGGGGTTCTTTTCGGGGTCGGTATCGGCAGCGAAAACTCGGTTCCGGCTATGCCGGGGTAGGGAGTTGGCATTTTCCAATATACCGTTTAGCATATCTTTGTCACGCTTTGGAATACGCTGGCCTACACGGACAAAGATGAAGAAAAACAACCTTCAACGAGTCAGCATCCGGGCCATTGCCGTGGCCGCGGGAATCTCCAAGACCACCGTGAGCGATGCGTTGCGGAACCATCCCGGCGTCAACCCGGCGACCCAGGCCCGGGTGCTACGCCTTGCCAAACAGCTCGGCTATGTGCCGGATGCCCGCATTGCCTCGGTGATGGCAAGTGTGCGGGAAGCCGCCACCAAGGAACTTCTGCCCATTGCCTGGCTGAACACCAACCTGGAACAAGACGCCTGGCAGAAATACCAATTCCACGCGCCTTACCTGGAAGGCGCCCGCGAGCGCGCCCGGCAGCTTGGCTACCGGCTGGAGGAAATCTGGCTCCATGAGCCCGGCATGACCATGCCGCGCCTTTCCCGGCGGCTCCACCGGCGGGGGATCGAGGGGGTCATTGTCACCCCCACCGCCACCCATCTCCAGCTCGACTGGGATCGCCTGGCCGGCGTCTCCATCGGCAAAAATCTGCTCGTGCCGCATCTCCACCGGATCACGGCCGATTTATACTATAATTTTCTCCTCGCCCTCAAGATGGTGAAGCGCGGCGGCTATCAACGGATTGGCATCTGTCTTACCGACGATTTCGACCGCGGCACGGATCACGCCTGCCGGATCGCGGCACACCATTTCCAGGCGACGATTCCGGAATGCAACACCGTTCCGCCCCTGTTTTATAATGAAGTGCCAACCCGCTGGCCCGCGGCGAAACGACAGATTGTGGCGTGGCTGTCGCGCTGCAAGCCCGACGTGGTCGTGTGCCAGAGCAATCGGCTTGTGGCGTGCGTGGAGGCGGCCGGGTTTCGTGTTCCCATGGACGTCGGCGTCGTCCACCTCGCCACCGACGACGATGTCAGCGACTGGGCCGGCGTCTGTTCCAACCGGCGGGAAACGGGCGCCATCGCCGCGGAACTGGTGGTTTCTTTCATGCGCAGCCGCCAGTTCGGCGTGCCCAGGATTGCCCGGGATACGATCATCCGCGGCTCGTGGCATCCCGGCCGCACCCTGCTGATCCCGAAGCCGGAATAATGCCGCGACGGAGCGTAAGGGGCCGTTGCAAAATAACTTCACACCCATCCCTGACCCGGCATAGCCGGAACCAAGTTTTCGCTGCCAATGCCGCTGCCGAAAAGAACCCGCGGCGCGCCGGGTGGAAACCTCTGCCGGAGTCGGGGCCGTGCGTCCTTCAACATCCAATATCCAGCAAAGAATATCCAACCTCCAAATGGGGAAGCGGGATGGACACCGGCGGTGTCACCGCCGGTAGCCGGCGGTTGAGCGCAGCGACACCACCGGCCATGGGACGGAGAATGTCAGCACCCCGGCAGGGGGACGTCCAAACCGGTGGTGTCGCTTGCCGGGCCGCGCCAGAATGGCGGTATCCGGACGTCCTGATAATTGCCCCTCCTGGCCGCTGGCGGCGGTGGCCCGTGACGGATACATTCCTCGGTGTTGTCTCTTCGCGGCTCCACCCCCGAAGGCAACCAGGCATCCCCCCGAAGGCCCGCCTGGCGGATGCCCCGGCACTCAAGGGGCCAGACAAAGGAGCAAAGGCATGAAACGGAAATGGTATGCGGCGGCCGTGGCCGCCCTGGGCGCGGCGTCATTGACAGGCAGCGCTTGGGCTGCACTGATCGTCGATGAAGAGTTCAACTATGGCGCAAGTACCGGGGACATCGGCGGCGTCGCTGCGACGGGCATCGGCCTTTCCGGTAATTGGACTGGTACTGCTGCCAAGGCCACCTACAGCCCAACAGGCCTGTCATTCGGCAACCTCAAGGTCGGGGGTGGTTCATTGAACATCAGTGTTAGCACTAGCGGCGACCCTTGGGGAGAACAGGTTGCAAGCGTCACACATTCCGCCGCGATCAGCGCTGGCGGCACGTTGTGGGGGAGCTACCTGGTGACCACTTCCGGGGCGTACTGGTGGCACCCGAATCCCACCAACAACACGGCCGCCTCAGTGACGGCTATCTCCGACGGGACACAGTTCGTTTCGGCTCCGAGGATACGCAACAGTGCGCAGGGCAATATTTCGCTCAGTGGCGGTACCGCGCCTGTGTCTGCCGGCACGCCCTTGACGGATTTACAGACCAACCTTGTGATCTTCAAAATTGACAATGTCGGCGCGGCGGGAGGCACGACGCAAACTGCCACGCAATGGATTCTGACCGCAGACCAGTTTGGCAACTTCGAGACGAACGGCCTGACCGAGGCCGCGCTCAACGGCGCCGCCACGGGAACTGCCAGCACCGACGTCCTCCAGCGCAGCAGCGACAGCACGACCGTTCCAGTTAGCTTCAACGCCGGCGGTCAGTTTCAGTTTACAGCATTTGCGGCTTTCAACGTCGGATTTTCCGCGTTTCGCATCTCGAATGCGAGTGGGAATGCAGGTCTGGCAGAGGTGACGCCGATCCCTGAGCCAGTGGCGATTGGTCTGATCGGGATGGCGTCTTTGTGTCTGCTCGGGCGGCGCGTGCGGCGCGACTGAGTGGGTCCGTCGCCGTTGCTGCACCCCGCAGGGTTTGCGGAGAGGACCGCGCCCTGGCGGCAGGTTCGGCCAGACGAGGCGATTGTTGAGCAGGAGACGGCAAGCGTGTGAATACAAGCCCTGCCGCGGTGCGGCAGAGCAATGCATTACCGGCGGCGGGCTTGCCGGAAATGTGAAAAGAGACAAGTCCGAATGAAAGAGGAGGTTGTTATGCGAGCGAAGAATGTGATCCGGATGGCGGTAGCCGCCCTGGGTGTGGCGTCCTTGACAGGCAGCGCTGACGCGGCACCGCTCTTGGCGGTCGATTTCAATTCGGATCAAAGTGGCGGACTCACCGAAACGGGGTTTCAAGGGGCTCTGGCGGCAAGCGGCGAAGCCGGCGGGGTTGTGACGTATACCTACAATTCCGGCAACTTCACGGTCAAAACCGCCGGCGATACTTCCGTGGATAGTAATGGAATCCTCAATTCCACCGGCTCCACCTCTAATGGCGTGACCGCCCGCCTATGGAGTGCTCCCACGTTCGAAGGTGGAACATTCACCTACAACGACCTGTATAGAGACGTAATTATCGGCAGGAACAGTGGTATTGACTCGCTCGCATTGCAGATCTACGGCCCTGGCTTGTCCGCAAACACGGCCTACAGCGTGACGTTTTATGCCTACGATGACAGGGGCTCGGGAACCTCCACGTTCACCAACCGGACCGGGCTGGACAGCGTCACTCCCGGCACGACCTTGGGCACCATCAGTTGGACGGCTCCCTATACCTTTGACGCCACGACGCCGAATTCCATCTTCTCCCTGACCAGCACGGTCACCAGCGACGCGAACGGACGGCTCACGTTTGCGGCGGGGGCAAGCGGCGTCCAAGGAAAGATCAACGGGTTCGAGATCGCGCCGGTTCCCGAACCGGCGACCCTCGGTCTGGCGCTTGGGGCAGCAGTGATGGGTCTGCTAGCCCGTCGGCGTCGTCAGGCATAAAACGACAAGTCACCTTGCGGCGCAGGGCCTAACCCGACTTGCGCCGCTTTGGCGGATGTTCTCGATGTTGGCGCCATGCCACCCGCAATGCGAAAAGCTAGTCTATGAGACACTCGCGAACGCACGGTTTTACGTTGGTGGAACTGCTGGTGGCCATCGGCATTATCGCTGTTTTGATCAGCATCCTGCTGCCGGCCTTAAGCAAGGCGCGGAGTTCGGCGCAGGCGGTGGCCTGCCTGAGCAACCTGCGGCAGATCGGGCTGGCTACAGCGATGTACGTCACCGACAACGAGGGTTTTCTGCCGGCCTATACCGATCCGTGGGCCAACGCCGCCTATTACAGCTTTTCACCGGTTAAGAAGCTGTTGGCATCAGACCCGCCGCTATTGAAAGCCCTTGCCTGTCCGAGCGACACCGGTGATAGGCGCATGCATCTGATGGCAGTCAACCCGTTGAATGGGTCGCAAGGGCTGGGGATTGACGACCTGTACCCCGGTACCACCAATGCGACGACGACGCGGATCAGCTATGGGCTGAACTCCAATACTGCCAGCAGCCCAAATGGGGGGCCAGGCGATCCCTGGAAGTCCCCGAAACTGACGCAATGGAAACAGTTGTCGAGCGTGGTGTACTTCGCCGACTGCACCTACCTGGCCTTCGACAGCCCCTCCTGGAATGCCCTGTGTTCGCAGCGCATTGCCTGCTCCAACTATAACTACTTCTGGCCGGACTCGAACAAGGGCATTTATCCACTGCTGCCTCAGTTTGCCCGCCATAACCAGGGCAACAACATCCTGTTCCTGGACGGTCATGCGGAGCGGATCGCGTTCAATGACACTTGGGACAAGTGGAATTGGGTCACGCCGCGCGCGAATGTGGTCATCTACAGGCTCGACGACTCTCAGAACTAACGGAGACATGAACGATGATTCGCTATCGCATTGGATGGTTGAGCCTTGGCATCGCGGTGTTGGCTGCGGTCGCTTCGCCGAGGTCCGGGGCGCAGGTTGCGGCTCCGCCGGCGGCGCGGGTGCAGGATCCGCGTATGGGGACGAATAGACCGACCGATGACTACGAGAAGACCCTGCCGATGATCGCCCAGGCGGGCCTGACCTGGGTCCGCGACGGCGTGTCCTGGGGCATCGAGGTCGAGAAGGTCAAGGGCGACTACACGATCCCGGAAAAGGATTTACGACGGATCAAAGCCATCCACCAGAACAAGCTGAAGGTGCTCTTTCTGCTCAACAGCTACGGCAACCGCGCGTACGACGACCCCTACGACCCCGAAGCCTACACCCGATTCGCCGTCGAGATGGCCCGGCAGTTGAAAGACGATGTGGACTGCATGGAAATTCTCAACGAACCGGCCAACTTCGGCTTCAGCAAGGCCTATGGCGGGACGTGGAACGGCCTGGAAAAAGACGGCTCAGTCTCCCCTTGGGTGGGACGCTACGTTTCGCTCCTCAACAAGGTCGCCCCGGCCATCAAGGCGGTCGCTCCCAACATGAAGGTGATCGGCCTGGGCTCGGTTGCGCCGGTGAACTTCCGGCAATTGGCGATGGGCATCAACCCGGCGGTCGATGGCATCGTCGATCATCCCTACAGCTTCAAGACCGTGCCGGAGATCGTTCCCTTCAGCGCTGGCATGGTGCAGCGGGACGGGATCGCCGTGGCCGACGAGCAAGGCACTTTCGCCTCGCTGATCGCCAACTACCGTGCCCAGTCCCGGAAGTATAACGGACCCAAAGAGATTTGGTTGACCGAGTGGGGCTACAGCACTTTCCAGCCGACCCTCCCCGTCATGTACGCCGGCTTCACCCCCAGCGCCCAGGCGAAGTATATGTTGCGCCGGTTCGTGGAAGGAATTGGCTTAGGTGTCGAGGTCAGCATCCAGTACGATTTCGTGAACGACTATGGCGGCGCGAACCCCCACGATGCCGAGAATAATTTCGGTCTGGTGGATGGCGAACTCAAACCCAAGCCCGCGTATGAAGCCATCAGCCGGCTGACCCAAGTCACCGCCAACCTTCGCCCGGACGCTTCGGTGAAGGTGAATGTGTTCCCGGCGGCGGATCGGCCCGATGTGTGGCCGATTGTCTGGGACAAGGGCAAGCTGGCGGCGCCGGGCACCATCCCGACCTATGGCTTCCGCGATGCCGAGGGTCGCCTGGTGGTGGCGATCTGGTCGGCCGAGCGGGCTGATGGCGACCTGCAGCCCCGCGTGGCGGACATAGAACTGCTCATCGACCGCCCGGTGACCAAGATCCACTGCTTCGACGTGATGAGCGGCAAACGCCGCAAGGTTGCCTTCAAACAGGAAGAAGGCTGCGTCATGATGGAGACGCAGAGCATCCCTGATTCCCCGATTTTCCTAACTGTGGAGTAAGACATGAGCACCGTATTCTCTCGTTCGCTGTTTAGTCATATGTTCGCCATTGCCATGGTCGTCATGGCCGCTTCGTCCCTCCAGGCCCAGGACAAGCCGGCCGCTACGACGCAGCCGGCGCGGAAAGAGATGGACCTGGAACTGTTTGAGGAAGGCACGAGTTGGGCCTTCATCCCCGGCGCGGAGTTTCCCGGCGCCAAGGGCAGTTTCAAACTGGGCATGGAGAAGGACAAGCCCGTGGGTATCCTCTCCTACGACTTCAGCGGTGGGGGCAATTACGTGGGGGCGCTGACCGCAGTGCGGATTTCCGATACCGCCGGCGAAGTGCGTTTCAAGGTGCAGGCCAGGGAGGCAATGTCGTTGGGCGTGCGGCTGACCGATCAGACGGGTCAGGTGCATCAGTATGGTGTGCCCTATACCACGCCTGGCCAGTGGGCGACGATGCGGGTGTCACTGCGGAAACCGGACGCCGGGCATTGGGCGGGCAAGAATGATGGCGAGATGTATTATCCGATCAGCGAGATTTGCTTGAACGTCGGTAACGTAAACTTGACGGACAAACAGGGGCAGGTGCTCTTCTGCGACGTGGTCACCATCGAAAAGAAGCCTGCGCAACCCTGACCGGGACACCCTGAAGGAAGACGCTAATGACAGTTCCAGTGATAGGTGTAGAGGACGTGAAGGTATTGCGCGAGTTGGCGCAGGAAGTGGCACGGGCGGCCCGTAGCGAGGAGAATATCGCCCGCAAGGAGCGCCGCGCTCTATCCGTTCCAGTGAGTGAAGGATGACTGGGTGATCGTAAGCGTCGCTGCTGACCCATGTTGCCCGCGGGGGCGGGCGGCAGGATAGTGGGAGCCAGCCACGGCAGCCGGTGCCGGAGCTGGCTCTTTGACATTCCGGGGGGATTCAGGCCGGCGCGGCGGCAGGGGCGTCAGCGGTCCTGGCGGCGAGCCAACGGTGGGGGAGGAGTTCGGCGACGCGGCTGGCGGGATGGCCCTGGATGCGGGCGAGGACATCGGCGAGGTACTCGTAGGGGTCGGCGCCGAGGGCACGGCGGGTTTGGACAAGGCTCAGGCGGGTGCCGGTGGCATCGCCGCCGGCCTTGCAGCCGGCAAAGAGCCAGTCCTTACGGCCGCTGGCGACTGGACGCAACGATCTTTCGCTCAGCCCGTTGTCGGGTGGCAGCCGGAGGTCGCGGCGGAAGGTGCGCACGGCCTCGCCGAGGTTGAGCAGGTAGCCGAGGGCGCCGGCGAAGGCGGATTTGGGCAGGACTTCATTGCGGGCCAGGGCGTCCCTGGCGCGGGCGAGCATGCCCTCGACCAGGGGGGGCGAGATGTTTTTGCCGGACCTTGAGGATGGTCTCGGGCTTGGACCGGGCGCTGAGGCGTTCCCACTGGTAGAGCTTGCAGATGGCCCCGAGGAAGAGCCGGCGCAGGTCCGGCGGGGCGTCTTCGGCCTCGAAGAACTTGCGGCGGATGTGCCTCCAGCAGGCGCACTCGAAAACGCCTTCGCGGCGGAAGAGGTCGTCGTAGCCTTTGTTGGCGTCGGCATGGATGTAGCCGCGGAAGTCTTTGAGGAACTCCTTCGGCCGTTTTTCACATCGGTCGCGGGTGAACTCGAAGATGCGCAGCGGCGGCCCGTCAGCCGCAGCCGCTCCTCGATGCGGTAGAGCGGCAGGTGCATGGCGACCTTCTCGAAGACGACCATCGCCAGGAAGCTCTCGTCGTAGCAGCCGCCGGGGATGGCGAAGTCCGGCGCGGGGGAAGTGTCTTCTCCGTGGTTTCCGTGTGCTCCGTGCGAAGACCGGATTTGCCTGTCCCCTCAAGGCTCCAAAGCATGGCCCCGCCCGGCAGCCGCGGCATCAGCCCCGACCCCGGCTCCGCCGCCGCCACCACCGGCGAAAAGCCGGACACCCCGTCCGCGGTTCGCCGCCGTTCCCGGCCCAGCCAGTACCGGAACTGCCACGGCGCAAGGCTGTTCGCGCGGCAGAACCCCGCCTGCGACAACCCCGCCGCCCGCCACCGCTCCAGCACCCCGCGCCAAGGCGCCGCCTTCGCCGTTGTCCGATCCCTGAAATGACCAGTTCCCGCCGCCAGGCCGACCACCGGCCCGCGACGGAACCCACCATGCCCCAGCCTTCGCCCGCACTCCAGATGGGTCAGATGCGACGCTTACGGCCCGCAAGGCATCGGGCAGCAGATTCGGATGGCAGCAGACCTGCCGCAGGCGGGTCAGGAGGGCAAGTGCCTGGAAACGGTGCCGGGCCCAGCCCTCGGCCTTGGCGGACTGCACGATCCCGCGCCCCGCGAGCAGTAGACTGGCATAGAGCCGGGCCTGCGGCCGGTCCATTTCGCAATACAGAATCTGCTCCTGTTTCGGCGGCAGTTCCTGGCAGACCTCCGCCTTCAAGCGCCGAAGCACGAAAGGACGGATGCGCTGGATCAGTTCCTGGCGGGCAGCCGTCGCACCGCCGGCCGCATTCTCATCCTCGTAGCGGTGCTGGAACTCCAGGCGCGTCCCGAGATGGCCGGGGAGAACGAAATCAAACAGCGACCACAGTTCATGCAGGGCATTTTCCATCGGCGTCCCGGTAAGGATGAGGCGGCGGGCAGCGGGCAGCAGCTTGCAGGCACGCGAGTTTTCAGGGGATGGATTTTTGACATGCTGCGCCTCGTCCAGAATGACGGCATCAAACTCAAGCTCGCGGTAGCGCCGACTGTCCCGGCGCAGCAGGGCGTAGGAGGTGATGACCAAGTCCTGGGTGGGGACGGCGGCGTGCAATTCCGTGCGTTTCAGGCCGTGGACGATCAAGGTTTTCAGGCCGGGGACGAAGCGGCGGGCCTCGTTCCGCCAGTTTTCCATGAGACTGGTCGGGCAGATGACGAGAGCCGGGCCCCGGGCGCGGCCCGTCCGCCGGCTCCAGTCGAGCCAGACCAGCGCCTGCACCGTCTTGCCAAGCCCCATTTCGTCGGCCAGGATGCCGTTAAATCCGCAGTCGTCCAAGAGTTGCAGCCAGGCCACTCCGTCCTTCTGATAGCCGCGCAGAACCCGCTGCAGTTCCGCGGGGATCAGGTCCGGATGCGGAACCGGCGGTTGCGCCAGACGGCGGCAGAGCTGAACCCAGGCTGCATGGGCCGGGGCCAGTTGCTCCCCCAGGGACGGCAGGGACGGCAGGGACGGCAGGGCGGCCCGCCGCCCGCCGCCCGCCGGTTCCGCGGGGTGGGAACCGGGGCTATATTGGGCGGAGGGTTTTGCGGAGTCCGCAGGGTATGAGCCGTTCAGTTGCGTTTCTTCTGCTGTTGTTGGGGGTCCTGCTGCTGGCGCCGGTCCTGGTGCGCGAGCGGGTGGCGCGGCTGCCGGGCGGGGTGGCGCGGGTGGTGGTGATCACGCCGCACAACGAGGCGATCCGCCACGAGTTCGGGCGCGCCTTTGCGGCCTGGCACCGGCGCACCTATGGGCAGGAGGTGGTGGTGGATTGGCGCACGCCCGGCGGCACGTCCGACATCATCCGCTACCTCACCGCCGCCTACACCGGGGCGTTCCGGCAGGAGTGGCGGCGGCAGGGGGGGGCGTGGGACGAGGGGGTGCCGGCGGCGCTCTTTGACCGCAAGCTCCGGGCCGGGAGCGCGCCGCCGGCGCAGTGGGCGGCGCGGCAGGCGTTCCTGGGCAGCGGCGTCAGCAGCGGGATTGACCTTTTCTTTGGCGGCGGGCAGTACGACCACCAGCGGCTGGCGGAGATGGGGATCCTGGTGCCCTGCGGCCTCCGGGAACGGCAGCCGGGGCTGTTCGCGGGGGAGGCGCCGCTGATCCCGCGGGCGATCGGCGGCGAGAGCTGGTACGACGAAGGGGACCGCTACTATGGCGTCTGCCTGACCGCCTTCGGCATCTGCTACAACCCGCGCCGCTGGCGCGAGGCGGCGCCGGGGCTGCCGCCGCCCACGGGCTGGGCCGACTTGGGCGCGCCGGCGCTGGCCGGGCGGCTGGGGATTGGCGACCCGGCGAAAAGCGGGTCGGTGGCGAAGGCCTTCGAGATGCTCGTCCAGGAGCAGATGGCCCGGGCGGTGGCGGCCGAGGGTGGGGCGGCGACGCCGGCGGCGCTGGCGGCGGGGTGGGAGGAGGCGCTGCTGCTGGTGCGCCGGATCGGGGCCAACGCCCGCTATTTCACCCATTCCGCCGGCAAGGTGCCGCTGGACGTGGCGGCCGGCGATGCGGTGGCGGGGATGTGCATTGACTTCTATGGCCGGTTCCAGGCGGAATGGGAGAACCGCGCCGCCGGCGAGGAGGTGCTGCGCTATTTCACGCCGGCCGGGGGCAGCTCCTATTCCGCCGATCCGGTGGCGCTGCTGCGGGGGGCGCCCAATGGCGAGCTGGCCCGGCGCTTCATTGACTTCCTCTTCACCGCGGAGGGGCAGCGGCTGTGGAACCGGCGGGCCGGGGCGCCCGGCGGGCCGGAACGCTACGCCTTGCGCCGGCTCCCGATCCGGCGCGACCTCTACACGGCGGCGGAGCGGCGGCAGATGAGCGACTCGGCGGAGGATCCCTTCGCGCAGGCGGCGCAGTTCACCTACCACGGGGAGTGGACGGGGCCGCATTTCAACCTGTTGCGGCTGCTGGTCCGGGCGATGGTGATCGACACCCACGAGGAGCTGGTCCGCGCCTGGGCGGCCATCACCGCCGCCGGCGGGCCGGCGGCGGTGCCGGCGGCGATGGCCGAATTCCGGCGGCTGCCCTTCGGCTATGCGGGGGCGGCGGCGGCCAACCGGGAGCTGGCGGGCAACCGTGACGCCATCCGCCTCGCCCGCACCTGGGCGGCCTTCTTCCGGGCCCGCTACCGCCGCGCCGCCGAACTGGCGCAGGCTGGCCGGTAGGGGCCGGGTCAGCCGGCGGCCGGTTCATCTTCGGGGGTGGCGGCGGGCAGGGTTTCCTCCGGCGGCAGGTCGGGCGGGGGTGGTGGCGGCCGGCCGGCGGCCTGGGCTTCGGCGGCCTCGAGGGCACCAGGGGTGAGCCAGAGTTCGAAGGTGCGGCGGACGATCGGGGCGGTCTGGCCGCCGGACTGGCCGTGTTCGGTGACCACGGCGAAGGCGTAGCGGGGCTGGTCGGCGGGGGCGTAGCCGATGAACCAGGTGTTCTTGGCCATGCCGGCGCGGGTCTGGAACTGGGCGGTGCCGGTCTTGCCGGCCATGCTGATGACGGCGGTGCGGGCCTGGCGGGCGGTGCCGTCGGGGAGGTTGACGGCCTGCCACATCCCTTGGCGGACGAGGGCGAGGTGCTTTTGGCGCACGGGCAGGCGGCGCAGGGCGATGGGGGCGGTGATCCGGCGGCTGGAGCCGTCCGGGTTGCGCAGCCGTTCCACGAGGTAGGGGCGGAAGACGGTGCCGCCGTTGGCGATGGCGGCGGTGTAGAGGGCGGCCTGCAAGGGAGTGATGGCGATGGCGCCTTGGCCGATGGCCAGCAGGGCGGCTTCGGAGATCCAGGCGGTGCGGGGCAGGCGGGCGGCGGCGGCGGGATCGGGGAGGATGCCGCGGGCGGCGCCGGGCAGGTCGATTTCGGGTGCCTCGCCGAGGCCGGCGTCGCGGAGGAGGGTGAGGAATTCGGCCGGGGTCAGGCGGATGCCGGCATCGATGAAGAAGCTGTTGCAGGAGTGCTGGAGGGCGCCGGCGAGGTTGAGGGGGCCATGGCCGGGGTGGTACCAGCAGCGGATGGCGCGGTTGCCCAACGGATAGGCGCCGGTGCAGGTGACGGTGGAGCTGGCGGTGATCTTGTCCGCCTCGAGGGCGGCGAGGGCGGTGAGCGGTTTGAGGATGGAGCCGGGGATGTATTGGCCGGCCACCGCCCGGTTCAGCAGCGGCTGGTTTTCCGTGTCGGCGGCGAGTTCGCGGTAGCGGGCGGCGGTGAGGGTGGAGAGGTCAATGCCGGGCGCGGAGACCATGGCCTTGATCGCGCCGGTCTGCACCTCCACCAGCACCAGGGCGCCGCGGTAGCCGGCGATGGCGAGTTCGGCGGCGCGTTGGGCGCGGGAATCGAGGCTGAGGCAGAGGTCGGCGCCGTCCTGGGGGGGGGTGGGGGGGACGGCATCGGCGTGGATGTAGCCGCGGATGTCGACTTGGACGAGCCGTTCGCCGGGGCGGCCGGCGAGGTCGTTGTCGTAGAAGCGTTCGAGGCCGTCGCGGCCGGTGAGTTCGGGCAGGGAATAGGCGAGGCGCAAAGTGTCGGCGCTGGCGTCCCATTCTTCGGGGTGGCGGCGGCCGGTGAAGCCGAGGAGGTGTCCGGCGAGGCCGGAATGGCGGTAGGTGCGGAGGATGCGCGGCTGGATTTCCAGGCCGGGGATGGGTGGCTGGAGGTCGGTGGCGCGGGCCATTTCGGCGGGGGTGAGATCCTGGAAGATGGTGAGGGGGAGGGCGGGGGTGGTGCGGTCGTGGCGGAGGAGTTCGTCCTGGGTCAGGGCTGATGGGCGGCGGATGGCCCCGGCGACGGCGGCCACCTGCTGGAGGATGAAATCGCTGGTGCGCCGGTGTGGGCCGGGCTGGCGCATTTCCGCGAGATGGAGGACGAGGTTGTAGGTGGGGCGGTTGTCGACCAGCGCTTTGCCGTCGGCGCTGAAGATCCGGCCGCGCACCGGTTCGAGGCGGATGCGGCGGATGCTCTGGCGGCGGATGTCCTGGTCAAGCAGATCGTGCCGGCGCATCTGCAAGGACCACATCCGCCCGACGAGGAGGAGCAGCGCGGCGGTGCAGGCGCCGGCGATCTGCCAGAGGCGGGGGATGAGGAAGGGGTGGGTGGGGGCGCGGTCAGGCGACATGGATGGCGGGGCGTCCCGAAGGCGGGTGCAGGGTGAGGTACTGGGGCAAGGCGAGGCGGCGGGCCCAGTGGTCGTAGGCGAGGCAGAGCAGGGGCAGCAGGAGCATTCCCTCGCCGGCGAGGGCAAGCAGCAGGAGGGTGTTGTGGAGGAAAAGCCGCCAGAACCAAGGTTCGACCGCGAAGCTGTCGGCGGCGAGGATCACGCCGGCCTGGATCAGGCCGCAGAGGGCGCCGGGCAGCATCTGCATCGCCAGCGAATGGCGGCTGCCGCTCCGATGCCAGAGCGTGGCGAGTCCGGCAATGGCGGGCAGCACCAGCAGGGGGGTGAGCGGGTAGGGGCGGCCAAAGCCAAGATCAATGATGGCGCCGGCGAACAGTCCCAGGAGCAGGGGGCGCCGCCAGCCGAAGACTTGCATCAGGTAGAAGGCGGTGACGGCCAGCGCCGGGAGGGCCCAGCCCGTGCCGCCGGCCCAGCCTTCGGCCACCGCGGCGCCGAAGAGGAGGATGAAGATCCAGAGGAAATGGCGCATGAGGGATGAATTATGGATTGCCGCCGCGGGCGTGAGCCCGTGGCAACTGATGGGCGGAAAAGGAATTGAGCCGGCCCGCCGTCAATTTACCGTTTCCAAGCCATTGTGCGACCTGCTGCCGCCGCGGGGGCGCAAGACCGTGTCGGTTGGCAATGGCAGCTCTGACGAATTGCGAGTTTGTCCCGTCGATTTGACCCTCGATCGCCTCCCTCTCCAACGCGATCCTGGCCGACGCTCCGCCGACAAAGGGCCGCGTCTGGCAATGCCGCCTGGCCCCCGACTGAGACACAAGGCCGCAGCCGTCCCATCTCCGCCCCGCCGCCGCCGGCCGGTTGCGGCACTACATTTCACCCCGGACGACGGCAAGCGAAGGGCTGCGGATGGAGTTTTTTGCGACGGCGGCGCGGGGGACGGAGCGGGTGCTGGCGGCGGAGCTGGCGGAACTCGGCCTGGCCGGCGTCCGGGTGCGCGGCGGCGGGGTCGCCTTCACGGGGGGGCGCGAGGATGGCTGGCGCGCCTGCTTCGGCTCGCGCATCGCCCAGCGCATCCAGCTCGAAGTGGCGGCTTTCCCGGCGGCCTCCGCCGAGGACTTGTACCGCGGCGTCCGGGCCGTCCCCTGGGAGGGGTGGCTGACGCCGAAGACGACCCTGGCCGTCTCCGCCTTCATCCGCGACTGCCCCCTGACCCACAGCGGCTTCGTCGCGCTCAAGGTGAAGGATGCCGTGGTGGACCGGATCCGGGGGCAGGGGACGGAACGGCCGACGGTCAGCCGCGAGGATCCGGACGTGCAGATCTTCGCCCACTGGGTGCGGGAGCGGGTGACGCTCTACCTCGACCTGGCCGGCGTGCCCCTGTTCAAGCGCGGCTGGCGCGGCCCGACCGGCGAGGCGCCGCTCAAGGAGACCCTGGCCGCCGCCTTGTTGCGCCTGGCCGGCTGGGACCGGCAGCAGCCTCTGCTCGATCCCATGTGCGGCGCCGGGACGATCGCCATCGAGGCGGCGCTCTGGGCGGCCAACCTCGCGCCGGGGCTGTTCCGCGAACGGTTCGGCTTTGAGCGCTGGGCCGATTTCACGGATGACGACGCCGAGCGCGTCCGGGCCCTGCGCGGCGAGCTGCGCCGATCCGCCCGCGGCCAGGTCCCGCGCATCACCGCCTGCGACTGCGACCCCCAGGCGCTGGCGGCGGCCACCGCCAACGCCCGGGCGGCGGGCGTCCGCATCTCCCTGCGCCAGGCGGACGTGCGCGAGCTGCGGCCGTGCGAGCCGAAGCCGCTCCTCGTCACCAACCCGCCCTACGGCCTGCGCCTCGGCGCCGCCGCCGGCGAGGCCTTCCAGCGCGACCTGGCCGCCACCTTCTGCCGGCTGCACGGCTGGCGGATCGGCATCTTCACCGGCAACCCCTTGCTGCCCAAACTGATCCCGCCACGGCCAATGCTGGAGGCGGCACTGTGGAACGGCGACATCGAATGCCGCTTCCTGCTCTATGACATGCCCTGACCCGCCACCGGAGGGTGAGGATGGCTCCCGCAACCACCCAAGCTGCCCAATCCGCCTGGCGCCGCCGGCTCCTTTCCTTGGGGCGGGCGGCGGCCGGGCTCGGCCTCGCCGCGCTCCTGCTCTGGCTGACCTGGCGCCGGGCGGCGGCCGGGCCGGGCGTGGAGTGGGCGGCGGTCTCCTGGCCGCGGCTGGCGCTGGCGTTCCTGGCCTACGGTGCCGTGGTCGGCTGCTGCGCCCTCCGCTGGGGGGTGCTCCTCCGCGTCCAGGGGATCCGCCTGCCGTTCCGCCAGCTCTTGCGGCTCACCTTGATCGGCAATTTCTTCAACCTGGCGCTGCCCGGCGCGGTCGGCGGCGACCTGGTCAAGATGGCGCTGATCGCCCGGCGCTGCCCGGCGAAGAATGCCGAAAGCGTCTTCAGCATTGTCGTTGACCGCATCTTCGGCCTGCTCGGCCTCTTCACCCTGGCCGCGGCCATGGTGCTGGCGAACCTCGGCGGCCTGCTGGCGCTCGACGGCCGGTTCGCCGCCGTCAAAGCCGCGGCCCTGGCCGTCGGCGGGGGCGCCCTGGCCGCCGTGGGCGGCGTGGTTGTGGTTGAACTGCACGGGCGGCTCCTCCGCTTCGCCCCGGTGCGCCGCGGCGTGGCCGCCGCGGCGAAGCGGCTGCCGGCGCGGCTGGTCACCGTGGTCACGCGGCTGGCAAGGGCACTGGACCAATACCGGCGGGCCCGGGCGGCGCTGGCGCTGGCCTTTGCCCTCTCGCTCGCCGTCCATTTCACCCTGGCGCTGCTGCTCTTCCTCATCGGCCGTGGCCTGGGCGAAGGGGCGCTGCCGTTCTCCGGCTATCTCCTGGCCGCCCAGATCGCCAACGCCGTCGCCTCGATCCCGCTCACCCCCTCCGGCGTCGGCCTGCGCGACTTCACCGTTGCCGCCTTCCTGGAGGCGTTCCATGGCCAGGCGGCGGCCGCCGCCGCCATCCCCCTGGCGCAGACGGTCATCTTCACTGCCTGGGGGCTGGTCGGCGGCGTGGTTTTCGCCGTTGCCGGCCGCCCTCCGGCCGCCGCCGCGGGGAAGCCGGGGTGAAGGGTGAAGGGTGAAGGGTGAAGGGTGAAGGGTGAAGGGTGAAGGGTGAAGGAACGCCGCCGCGCATCATATTACCCCCTGCCGGCCGCCGGCCGCCAGATGTGGAAAACCCGCCATGAACGAACAGCTTCTGCTTGAGAACATCCGGAGCGTCCTCATCCGCCTGGAGGAGACGATCATCTTCGCCCTCATCGAGCGGGCCCAGTTCCGCGTCAACCCGCCGGTCTACGAGCCCGGCCGCTTCGGCGCCGCCACCGAAGGCGAGAGCCTGGTCGGCTTCATCCTCCGCGAAACGGAGCGGGTGCATGCGAAAATGCGCCGCTACACCAGCCCCGACGAGCATCCGTTCTACACCGGCTTGCCGGCGCCGATCCTGCCGGCCCTGCGGTTCGACGAAAGCCCCCTGCGCGGCCCCGCCATCAACCACAACCGCCGCCTCCGGGAAATCTACGAAACCGGCATGGTCCCGCTGCTCTGCCCGCCGGGCGACGATGCGCAATACGGCTCCGCCGCCGTCTGCGACGTCGCCGGCCTCCAGGCCCTTTCCCGCCGCATCCACTACGGCATGTTCGTCGCCGAAAGCAAATACCAGGAGCAGCCGGCGCCCTTCGCGGAACTCATCTCTGCCAAGGACGCCGCCGGGCTGCGGCGGCTCATCACCCATCCCGAGGTCGAGGGACGGGTCTTGCACCGGGTCGCGGTCAAGGCCCGCACCTACGCCCAGGAGGTGGCCGGCCGCCAGGAGCAGCACAAGCTGGAACCGGCCAAGGTGGCGGAGATCTACCGCCGCTGGATCATACCCATGACCAAGGACGTCGAGGTCGAATACCTGCTCAACCGGCCGCTTTCCGGCTAACCCCAGGCCACCATGGGCGCCTCTGAAAACTTGCCGCGGAACCCTGCCCCGCCCGGCACCCCCGCCGCGGCGCCGGAGCTGCTCGCGCCGGAGCTGCTCGCGCCGGAGCTGCTCGCGCCGGCGGGCGGCCCGGAGGCGGCCCATGCGGCCTTCCAATACGGGGCCGACGCCGTCTACTGCGGGCTCAAGCGCTTTTCCGCCCGCGCCGAGGCGGCCAACTTCTCCCTGGAGGAGCTGGCCGACCTGCTCGGCTACGCCCGGACGCTGGCACCGCGCCGGCGGGTCTTCGTCACCCTCAACACCGCCACCCTCGCCGGCGAGCTGCCGGACCTGCTCCGCCTGCTGGCCCGCCTGGCCGAACTGGCGCCGGACGCGATCATCGTCCAGGACCTCGGCCTCGTCCGTCTCGTCCGCCGCCATTTCCCCGGACTAACCCTCCACGGCAGCACCCAGATGGCCGTCCACAGCCTGGAAGGCGCGAAGACCGCCCGCGAGCTCGGCCTCGGCCGCATCAACCTCGCCCGCGAACTGACCCTCGCCGAAATCCGCGCCATCGCCGCCGGCGCCGGCCTCGAAACCGAAGTCTTCATCCATGGCGCCCTCTGCTACAGCTACAGCGGCCTCTGCCTGCTCTCCTCCCACCTCTATGGCCGCAGCGGCAACCGCGGCCGTTGCGCCTATCCCTGCCGCGACCGCTACGCCTTCGGCCCCGAGGCGGAATGCGGCGGCGAAGCGCGGCTCCCCTTCTCCATGATGGACCTCGCCCAGGGCGACGCCATCGCCGACCTGCGCGCCGCCGGCGTCGCCGCGCTCAAGATCGAGGGGCGCATGAAGAGCCCCCTCTACGTCGCCGCCGTCACCCACCACTACCGCCGCCTCCTCGACGGCAAGCTGCGGACTCCGCGCGAACGCGCCGCCGCCGAAGAGGACCTGCGCACCATCTTCAGCCGCCCCCAGACCTCGCTGCACCTGCACGGCCGCCGCCGGGAGGGACTCATTGACCCCGCCATGGCCGGCCATCGCGGGGCGCGCATCGGCGAAGTCGCCCAGGCCTCCCGCCTGCCCGGCGGCCGCCTCCGCCTCACCTTCGCCACCACCCGCGAACTGGAACGGCACGACGGGATCCAGCTCGATGTCGCCGTCGCCGGCCGCCCCTTCGGTTTCGCCTTCGACGAGTTCCGCCTCCCCGGCCACCCGCCGGCCGGGCATGTCGTGCCGCCGGGCGCAACCGTCGAGGTCGTGCTGCCCCCAGGTGCGCCGGAGGTGCCGCCAGGCACCGCCGTCTACTGCGCCTCCTCGCAACGGGTCAAGCGCGAGTTCGCCGTCAGCTCCCCCAAGCCCGGCGAACACCGCCTGCGCCACCCCATCGCCGTCGCCGTCCGCCTGCGCCACGACGGGCTGGAAGCCCTGGCCCGGCTGCTGCCCGCCGCCACGACCACCGGCACACCGCCGGCCACCGCCACCAGCTTCCTGCCGGGCGACTTCACCCCCGCCCGCGATCCCGCCGCCACCTCCGCCGCCGTCCGCGCCGGCTTCGAACGGCTCGGCGACACCCCGTTCCGGCTGGACACCCTCGACCTCGACAACCCCGCCGGCCTCTTCGCGCCCGCCTCCGCCCTCAACCGCCTCCGGCGCGACCTCGCCGCCAAACTGGCCGCCGCCTGGGACAAGGCGCTCGACGACCGCGCCGCGGAAATCCTCCGGAGCGAAGTTGCGGACTCCGCACCCCCGCCGGCCACCACCGCCGCCGCCGCCACGACGCCGGAGTGGCTCCTCTTCATCGACCGCCCGGAAACCGTTGCGGAGTTCGCACCCGCCGACTGGGATGCCTGCGCGGAACTGGTCGTGGCGCTCGACGCCCTGCCGGAAAGCGGATTGGACAAGCAGCTTTGCGGACTCCGCAACTTGGCCGCCGGCCGCCTCCGCCTCGCCTTGCCGCCCGTGACCCGCGCCTGGGAGGCGGAGGGGCTGCGCCGGCGCATCGCCTGCGCCCGCCAGCTTGGCTTCGGCCGCTGGCAAGTCGCCAACCTCGCCGGCTGGCACTTCCTCGGCGATTCCCTGGCGGCCGCCACCACCCTGGATTTGGCCGCCGACTGGTTCATCCCGACCTTCAACCCTTTGGCGATCCGGCAACTGCGGGCGATGGGCGCCCGTCACGTCACCCTGTCGCCGGAGGACGGCGCCGGCAATCTCCACGGGCTGCTCCGCCACTTTGCGGACTCCGCAACCGTGATCGTCTACCAGGACACGCCCCTCTTCATCTCCGAGGCCTGTCCCTGGGCCGCGGTCAAGGGGCGGTGCGCCGGCCAAGGCTGCGCCGGCGCCACCCGGGAGGCCAGCCTGGTCTCGGAGAAGGGGGGGCGCTACCTCCTGCGGACCGTCGGCTGCCGGTCGGTCCTGATGAGTCGCCGCCCCTTCTGCCTCCAGGCGCACTTGGACGAACTGCGGGCGATGGGCGCCCGCCGCTTCCGGTGCGACTTGGCCTACCGCGGCTATGAGCCGGCCGCCGCGGCGCGGCTCTGGCGCGACCTGCGCGCCGGCCGGGCGGTGGCCAACAGCCACGCCGGCAACTGGTTCCGCGGCCTGGAGTAGCGCGGCGGCGGCCCCTTTTCCCGCAACCTTTCCGCGGAATCCGGGTCAAAAAATATGGGAAGGCCGAAAGCAAGGCCATGATTTCCTTCGTGCCTGTTTTTCGGGCCAGTCCAGCGGCGTCCCTTCCTGTCGTGCCCTGTCCTGGCGGGGAGGGTGGAAAAAAAGCTGGGGGGCGGGCTTGCAAAACGGGGATGACGGGTGATGTTAGAACTCGCGCCGCATTCCGGGCGGGCCGCCGCCAGGCGGTCTGCCGGGCGGGCCGGGCCGAACGAAATTTTCGCGGGGCCGGGCTTGCAAAACGGGGAAGGGGCGCGATAGTACG
>JBAZOO010000009.1:0-107992 GCA_041648735.1 Lentisphaeria bacterium | reverse complement strand
CGCACGGTGCCGCCGTCCACGAACTCCTGGACGATGTAGTAGAGCCCGCTCTTCCCGTCGCGCTCCGCGTCCATCACGGCAATGACATTGGCGTGCTTGATCCGGCAGGCGAGCTTGGCCTCGCGCATGAAGCGTTCGGCGAACTGCGGGTCGCGCCCGGCGATCTCGGGCGGCAGCACCTTGACCGCCACCGGCACGTCGAGCGTCTGGTGCCGGGCCAGGTAGACGGCGCCCATGCCGCCGCGGCCGAGTTCGCGCTCGATCACGCACTTGCCGAGGGTCTGCCCTGGTTCCAGCCCGGCGAAGCCGCCGGCGCCGGCTGGGGCCGGCTTGGCCGGCTGGGGCTTGGCGGCATCCGCCTGGCGGCCGGCGGCGGGCATGGTGACGGCGGTGGCGTGGGGCGTGGCGTCCGCCGGCGCGGAAGCGGAAGATGGGGCGTGGTCACTCATGGAAATCTCCTGTTGCGGAGTCCGCCCGCGCCGCGGCGGGGAGATGCACACATCGAAACCATAGGCGGGGCGGCGGGGAAATGCAACTGGACAGGATGAAGGACGTTGCGGCCGCGGCGGTTATTCATCCGTTTCACGGGGGGGCGGTTCCCGCCGGGGGGATGATGGTGCAAGTCAGGCGGTTGCCGGCACGGATCACATGGAGCAGGGTCAGCCGGTTTTCGCGGATCGGGACGCCGATTTCCGCCGCCGCGCCACCGCCCGCGGCGCACAGGCGCAGGCGGCATTCCCCGGCGGGCAGCGGCGCCCGCAGCACCTGGGTGAAGGCCGGCAGGCTCAGCCAGCTCCGCAGGTCGGCGTTTTCGGTGACGTAGCTGAGCGCGGAGACGCCCAGCGTGGCCAAGGTGGCCAGCCCTTCATTCTCTTGCCCTTCCCCAGATTTCAGCACCTGCTGGTGGGTCTGGTGCGCGGCCAGCCCCTTGAGGGTGGTGCGGACCGCCTGGCGGGTGAGGATGACTGGCAGCCGTTCCTTGAGCGCCTTGACCGCCAGCGCGCGGACGTCGCAGACCGGTTCCGTTTCGCCCAGCCTTTCGCCGTCCGCCCGGGCAACGGCCAACGGCGCGGGCTGGCCGCACGGCGGCGCGTACATCGGCACCGCCGCGGCGGTGAAGCCGCTGAGCTTGGTGTCGGGGACCGGGATGGGGAATTTCAGCTCGACCTTGGGCGGCACGAACCCTTCCTCGTAGAATACGGCGACCTCGCCTTGGCCGGCCGGCGGCGCCGCGGGCTCGGCCTGGAATTGGAGCCGGAACCGCTCCAGGTCCTCCCCCATCCCGAGTTGGCGGGCGAGCCGGAGCAATTGCCGTTGGACGACCCGGTTGCCGGGGTGGATTTCCAGCGCCCGCTTGTAGTCAATGTAGGCGTCGTTGGGCTGGCCAAGCATCTCATAGACCGCGGCGGAGAGGCAGAAGGTGTAGGCGTTTTGGAAGGAACTCGTCACCGCCCCCACTGCCGCCTCCGCCTTGGCCAGCGCCTGGACGGCTTCGGGGCGGGACTCGACGAAGCCCGCCCCACTGTCGGCGGCCTCCCGCCGGGCGCGGCTGATGGCCGCCTCGTGCCGCGCCCGCGCCCTTTCCTGCTCCTCGTTGGCCAGGCGGATCTCCACGCCGGCCCCGTCCAATTGCCCGGCGGCCAGGTAGTTGAGCGCCTGGAAGGTGTGGAGGAAGACGCGCTCATAGCCGTCGCCGGCGTAGGGCAGGGTGGCGTCGTTGACCAGCATGGCCCCCGCCTGGCGGCCGGCGCCGCGGACGGTGACCAGCGCCGCCTCGTCATGCTGCTGGAGCCACTCCGCGGCGGCCGTGAAGTCCGCCAGGCTGGCCGCGGGCCGCCCCTCGATCTGCTGCAGCCGCCCCCGCTCCAGGAGGGCGAGCAGGCGATCCTTCCCCGCCAGCCGCTTGGAGAGCGCCGTCAGGTCCGGCGCGGTGCCGGCCGAGACCTGGCGCAGCGGGGCGGCCATGGCGGCGGGATGGGAGGTCATGCACCCGCTGCCCCCGAGCAGGAGAAGGGGAAGCAGGCACCACACGGCCAAGGAGGCGGGGATGGGCAGGCGCGGCATGGGGCGCGGCTCCGGCGGGGATGGCGGTGGCGCAACTCAGAAGCCGATGTTGAGCAGCGGGAAGAAGCGGAAGGGGTAGTTGTCCTCGATCCAGTTGATCAGGCCGATCTGGAGGCCGGCCAGTTTCTGGCAGCCGTTGTAGACGCCGATCTGGACGCCACACATGTCGTTGGCGTCGTTGACCAGGCCGACTTGCAGGCCGTTCGCGTCGCCCGCCAGGTTGACGGCCCCGAGCTGCAAACCGTTGAGCCGGTCGCCCGGCCCCGCCAAGTTGACGACCCCGGCCGCCTGCAACCCCCAGACGTTGCCGGCGACGCGGTTGCCGATGCCGCTGAACTGGAGGCCGTAGAAGTCCTCGCCGACATCGTTCCAGACCCCGGCCACCTCCACGGCGCGGACGCTGCCGCTGGCGAGGTTGCCGCCCAGGCCGAGGTCGAGCCCGCCCAACTCCTGGCAGCGCCCCGCGATCAGGTCCAGCCGCAGCCCGTACACGTCCCAGTCTTCGCCCGGGAGCTGGGCTGGCGGCGCCAGGGCCAGTTGCAGCGGCGTCCAGCCGGCGGCGGCCGCCGCCGGTTCGGCGGTGCAGGTGGCGGCGAAGAAGAAGAGCGACAGCGGCAGCAACGGCAGCAGGCGAGGGCGGCTCATGAAGGTCTCCTCCTGGGGTGGACGCCCTTGCCGCGGTGGCGGGCAAAGGCGATTTTGGAAGATAGTCTATACCGGCTTCCGGCCGGATGCAATCTTCGGCCGTGGCTACGCCGCGCCGGAGCGCGGCACCACGAGCCGCCACGTCCGGCAAGTCGGCGCTTCTTATGGGCCGCCGCCGCGCTCCCCTGAAATGGGAGGTGTGGGGGCTTTTGTTCAAGCCCGGCGGCGGCGGCGGAGCAGGCCGGCGGCGGCGAGCAGGAGCAGGCCGGCCACGGCCGGTTCCGGAACAACGCCATTGGCGCCCACGGGCGTGGAGATGGCGCCGAGGGTCGCCCAGGTGGAGCTGCTGTTGGTCCCGCCATTGGGGCCGTTCAAGTCCTGGTTCAAGGAATTGGGCTGGGTGGAGGTGGCCAGCACCAGCCCCAGGTGGGTGCTCTCCGTGATGCTGATGCCCTTGCTTTGGAGGGCCGTGACCGCGGCTTCGAAGGGGATCTGCCAGGAGAGGAAGTAGTCGGTGTCGCCCGTGCCATCCAGGTCCAGGTTGGTCGCCGTCGGATCCAGCGCCAGCGTGATGGCTTCCCAGCGGTAATTGGTTGTTGTGGCGGCGTACTGGTTGATCGGGGTTTTCGAGACGATCGAGGTGGTGCTGGGGGAGACGTTGGCGCCGGTGCCGGGCCAGCAGAGGGTGAGGATGTCCTTGCTGCCTTCGCGGCCGACGCTGGCGAAGAGGTCGAGGGCACCGTCGAGGTTGGCGTCGAACCCGACGTGGGCGAAGCTGGTGAATTCGGGGGGCGGCTTGTTGCCGCCGAGGCGGACGCGGAAGGCGAGCCAATCGTCGGCGAGGGTGGGGGTGCCGCCGTTGTCGAACTGGGTGTAGAAGGCGGGGTGCTGGGCGTTGCCGACGATGTCGCCTTCCGCCTGGCCGGTCTGCTGGTCAGTGATGTAGTCGGGATAGATGCCACTGTAGCTGACGGCGTGCCAGGCGGTGGTGGGGCTGGCGAGGGCGATGGTGGCGGCCGACGCAAGGCTGGCGAGGCTGGCGGTGGCGCAAAGGGCGGCGGCGAGGATGGTGCCGGCGGCGCGCGGTTGGGTCGTGGGGTGGTGGTTCATGAAGCGTCCTTCGTGGAGGGTGGCTTGGCTTGTTTCGGGAATCAAAAGTGGAAAAGTATAGAATGCGTTTCTCTGAATTGCAAGAGATGGCGGGACATTTTGCAAAAGTGCAAATGGAAAGCGGCCAGGCGCTGCCGGGAGGTGGCGGCACCCGGCCAGCGGGCCAGGCAGTTCTGACGGGGCGGCTCACCGCCGGAGGCCGAGGCGGGCGGCGGTTGCCGGCGCGGGTTCCCTTAGCCGGCAAGTTCCCGGATGCGGCCGTGGCACAGGGGCAATCTGGCCGGTTGCCGGCGCGGCGGTGCGGTGCGGTGGGGGCTACGGCAGCGGCGTGCCGTCGGGCCGGTAGCGGCCGGTCTGGCGGCGGGCGGCCCAGCAGAGGTAGGAGACGCTGACGAAATAGCTGGCGGGCAGCCGGTTGAGCGCGCCGATGGCGACGCCGAGGAGGGTGGTGCGGCCACCAACGCCCATCGGGCCGATCCCAAGCGTGTTTGCCTCCCGCACGACCCGCTCCTCCAGCGCGGCGAGCTCGGGGTGCGGACTCCGCACCCCGAGGGGACGCAGGAGCTGGCGCTTGCTCTCCGCGAAGCCGGTGGCGCGGTCGCCGCCGATGCAGACCCCCAGGATGCCGGGGGCGCAGCCCATTCCCTGGGCGCGCTGCACGGCGTGGAGCAGGCAGCGGCGGACGCCTTCGAGGTCGCGGCTGGCGCCGAGCGCGTCGTCGGGCAGGGAGAATTGGGCGCCCATGTTTTCCGAGCCGCCCCCTTTCAGCAGCAGGGAGACGGTGACGTGGCGGATGGCCTCGTCTTCGCGCCAATGAATGACCGGGGCGCCGGGGCCGAGGTTGTCGCCGCTGTTGCGGCCGGTGATGGCGTCGACGCTGTTGGGGCGGAGGATGCCGGCGGCGGTGGCCTGGCGGATGGCCGCTTCCGCGGCGCGGCGGAAGGGGGCTTGGGGCAGGCCGGGGGTGGCCTCGACGAAGAAGAGGAGGGCGCCGGTGTCCTGGCAGAGGGGGGCGCGGCGGGCCTGGGCGAGGCGGATGTTGTCAAGCAGGCTGGAGAGGGCGGCGTGGGCGGGGGAGCCCGGCTCTTCCCGGTCGCGGCCGGCGCGCAGGGCGGCGGCCACATCCGCCGGCAGCTCGGCGGAGGCGCGGGTGATCAGCTCCTGCAATGCGGCTTCCCAGTTCATCCGGCGTCCCTTTCAATTCCAAATCAGAATTCGAAGGTCAGCTCCTGGGGCTTGCCGGCTTCGGCGACGAAGGGCACGTCCTCGGCCGCCAGCCACTGGCCGTCGCGGTAGAGGTTGAGGTAGTGTTGGCCGGGCGTCAGCTCCAGGTCGGGCAGGGGGGTGACGTGCGGCAACCACTCGCCGTCCAGCACGATTCCGGCGCCGGGGGCGGGGGTGCGCACGCCGACGCGGGCGGTGAGCAGCAGGGCGCGTTCGAAGCCGAATCCCGGCACCTGTGGTGGCGCCGTGCCGCCGGCGGCGACGGCCACCTTCAGCTCGCCGGGGGCGGCAAGCAGTTCCCGGCCGGGCATCTGGACGCGATGTTCGCCGGGCGGGACGGGCCAGGCGCCGCCACCGCCCCGCAGCCCCGTGAACTGGCCGTTGACGTAGAGGTAGCCGGCCAACGGCGAGGCCGGAGTGGTGATCAGCCCCAGCGGGGCGTTGGTGGGGGTGAACTCGAATTCGGCGGCCACCGCCTTCTTGTCGGGCTGGACGAAAATCCGGCGGAAGCGGGGCTGGGCCGAATGCCCCTTCTTCACGGGGGTGAGCACATGGTAGCCGACGGGCAGGCTCAGCTCGCCGGTTTCCGGGAGTTCGGTGCGGTAGCCGTCCACATAGAGGGTGTAGGCGTCCGGTTCCAGGTTGGCGGTGATCTTGGCCGTGGCGAGCTGGACGTTGCTGGCGAGGTCGAACTTGATTGCCGTTCCCTGCTGGGCTTGGACCTGGGCCGCCTGCACCGGTGGCCGCGCCTCGAACCCCGGGCGGGTGACCACCACCACGTGGAGCCCCTCGCGCAGGCCAGTGAGCTGGCAGGGGGTGGCCTTGCCGGTGTCGGCGCCATCCACCCAGACCCGGGCGCCGGGCGGGTCGCTGAGCACCTCCAGGTTCCCCAGCCGCGGCTGGGCCTTGAGCAGGCTCAGGGCGACGGCCGTGAGCGCCACCAGGGTCATGGCGCCGAGCAGGGCATAGACCAGCCTTTTGGGCAGGTCATGCCGGGAGCGGGGGAGGCGCCCGCCCCGGGTGATGGCGCCCACGAACTCCTTGCGCCGCCCCTTGGCGCGCAGCTCCGCCTCCTCCGGGGTCAGCCATTCGGCCTGCCCCTGGCGGTTGACGTAGCGGACGAAGCCGCGGGAGGTGTAGAACTTCTCCTCCTCCTCCGCGAGGATTTTCGCCCGCAGGCGGGCCTCGTCGCGGCGGCGGTTCTCCTCCTCTTCGCGGCGGAGAAGGTGCTGGCGGCGCTTCTCCCGCGCCTCCAGTTCCTGGCGGATTTGCCCGCGGAGCGCCGCCTCGTCCAAGGGCACTGGCGGTTTGGGGGTGTTGGCCGGAGGAGGTGGGGTGGGATCGCTCATGGACGCTCATTCTCCCGTGGGGGCTGGGCGGCACCGGCGGAAAGGGGCGTCCGGCCGCGGCACGCGCCGGACAATGTAGCACCATTCCCGGAAAAATCAGATGGCGGCCTGAGGGGGGCGCAGCCTTGCCGGGGAGGGGGGCGGGAAGGGGCGCGCCGGCCACCGCGGTGGCGGTTTGGGGCGGATGCATTTTTTGTGATGCCCGGGTTTGCGTCCGGCCCGGGGGCCGTCTATGTTGCGGCCAGAGACGCACGTGCGGAGCCCCGCCCGTCGCCGCCTCCTCAAACCAACCATGACCGAAAAGAGCAAGGAGACCCTGCCCATGGTCACAGCATTCGTCCTGATCAATCTGCAGGACAAGGATCTCAAGAAGATGGCGGGTGTGCTGCTCGCCTTGCCGGGCGTCGCGGAAGTGCATGCGCTGGCGGGCGAGTACGACATGGTCGCGGTGATCCGGGTTTCGGATTCCAGCGAGCTTTCGGAGCTGATCACCGGCAAGCTGGTGCATACTTCCGGCATCCTCCACACCAAGACGCTGCTTTCCTTGAAGGAATACAAGGGCAAGGCCTGAGGAAGGCCGGGGGGACCGTGGCACCACCCTTCCGCGGGGTGGCCGGCCGTGGGCGTGAGTGGAACGGCGGGCCGGGATCAGCTCCTGGTCCGCCGTTGATGCATTATACTACCGTCCGTGCCGACAAGCCTGCGCCAAGCAAGTTCCGGCGGGCGAGTGGCATTCCGCCGCTGGCTCCGTGGCTGCGTCCAGCCGGAGGTTTGGCGAAAGGCGGCGAGGGCATGAGCGCCTATGGATAGTTCCGCCTGGCCAGAAGGCAACGTCGGACATGTGGCATTGGTTGGCCGCCCCAACACGGGCAAGTCGACCTTCCTGAACACGGTGTTGCAGACCCATTTGGCGCCGGTCTCCGCCAAGCCGCAGACCACCCGCCGCCGGCTCCTGGGCGTCTGGAGCGGGGAGGGGGGCCAGATCCTGTTCCTGGACACGCCCGGGGTTTTCCAGGGCGCCTCGGAACTGGACCGCGCCATGGGCGGCGCGGTGCAGGCCGCCTTGGCGGATGCGGACGCCGTGCTTTGCCTCGTCGATCCCTTGCGCCCGCCGGGTGCCGAGGACGCCCAGGTCGCGGCGGCCATCCACGGCCTGGCCAAGCCGGTGCTGGTCGGCCTGAACAAGGCTGACTTGGCATCCCCCGGCCAACTGGAACGGGCCGCCGCCTGGTGGCGGGAGCGGCTGCCCGCCGCGCCGCAGTTCCGCTTTGCCGCGACCCGGCGGGAGACGCTTGACGCCGTGCTCGCCGCCTTGGCCGAGCGCCTGCCGCGGGGGCCGTTCCTGTTCGACCCCGAGGATCTCACCGACCAGGTGGCGCGGGTGCTGGGCGCCGAACTGATCCGGGAGACGGTGCTTGAGGCGCTGGACGAGGAGGTGCCGCACGCCGTCGCCGTCGAGATCGACCAGTGGCGGGAGGAGGGCGCGCGCACCCGGATCCGCGCCACCTTGCATGTGGAGCGGGAGGCGCACAAGCCGATCCTGATCGGCGCCGCCGGCCGCATGATCCGCCAGCTCACCCGCCAGTCGGAGCCGAAGTTGGCCGAACTCTGCGGCGGCCCGGTGAAGCTGCAACTGTTCGTCAAAGTCACGGAAAAATGGCGGCAGCGGCGGGATTTCCTGGAGCGGCTGGGGCTCCACGCCGGGCGGCGGCCACCGCGGGAGTGAGGCTCCGGCGCGGACAAGGGATGGTGCCCAAAGCATGTTCTGGCGTGACACCAACTTCCTCTTGGGGGTGCCGGTCGACCGGTTGACCATCGGCGAGGCGCTGGGGCGCATTTTCGCCCTGGCCCAGGAGTTCCGCGAGGACCGCCAGCCGCGCGTGGTCGTCTCCGCCAGCGTCGATGTGATCTACGGCGCCCTCTCCCCCTGGCGCTCGGCGCCCCGCCATCCGCGCCTGCTCTCGGTGATGCGCAACGCCGACCTCGTGCTGGCCGACTGCCTGCCCCTGATCCGGCTCACCCGCCTCTTCGGGCCGCCGTTGCCGGCGCGGCTGAAGGGGGCGGACCTCTTTCCCGTGCTCATCCGCGAGGCGGCCCGCCGCCGGCAATCGCTGTTCCTCCTCGGCCCCGATCCCGCCTCCGTCAAGACCGTCGAAGCGAAGCTCCGCGCCTGCTTCCCCGAGGTGGTCATCGCCGGCAGCGCCTGGGCCGACCCGGTGGACTTGGGGACCACCAGCCCCGCCACCGGCCAGGACTACGCGATTTGCCAGCGCATCAACCAGTCCAAGGCCGACTTCCTGGTGGTCGGCTTCGGCACCGGCCACCTCAAGCAGGAGCGCTGGCTCCAGCGGAACCTGCCCCTGCTCCGCGTGCCGGTGACCGTCGCCCTCGGCGGCATTTTCCAGCTCTATGCGAACTCCGCGCCGCCGCCACCCTGCTGGATTGGGGCGTGCCATCTCGGCTGGTGCCACGAACTGCTCTGCCAGCCGAGCCAGTTCTGGAAAAGCCGGATCAACGACTGGTTTTTCCTCTCGCTCCTTTCGCTCCCCTGGCTGGCCATGATGGCCGCCGTGCAACTCTGGAACCGCCACCGCCTCCGGACGGCCGCGCCGCCGGAGCCGCGCCAGGCCGTGCGGGAACTGCCCTCGGCCCGCGGCCGGTTCCTCACCCTCCAACTGCCGCCGCGCTTCGACCGCGCCGCCGTCGAGGCCGTGGCCAACCGCCTGATCGAGCGCCTCGCCGGGGCATCCGCCATCCTCATTGACGCCCGGGAACTGCTGCAACTGGACGCGGCCGGCATCGGCTTCCTCGCCACCCTCCACGGCGATTGCCGCCGCCGCGCCATCGCCTTCTTCGGCTTCGGCCTGCGCCAGACCCCCACCCGCCTCCTCAAGGCGGCCCGGGCCTGGGACCTGCTCGCCGACCGCTTCCTGCCCAACCTGGCCGCCGTGGCGGCGCGCCTCCGGGAGGAGTGGGGGACCTTCTGCCTCGCCGCCCTCGGCCAGCCGGAGCCGCGGGGGGCGGCCGTGCTGCGCATTTTCGGCTATTTCCAGGAGCCGTGGCTGGAGGCCGTCCGTGAACGCCTCGCCGACGCCTGGAACGGCAACGTGCGCGAGCTGGACATTGATCTCCTGGGCTGCGTGGAAATGGATGCCGCCGCCCGAGCCCTGCTTGACCAGTGGCGGGCCAGCTTCGCCGCCGCTGGCCGCCAGCTCCGGCTCGTGGCGGTGCCGCCCCAGGCCGCTCCCGCGGCCCCCTGAGCCAAGTGCCCGTCCCCGGCCGTTCAAACGGGCGGCACCCCATTATGTTATGCCGCTTCCTGCACTTCCCCGAGAAGGTTCCGCCCATGAAAAAGTTCCTGCGCCGAACCGGCATTGCCATTCTGGCGGCCATTGCCTTGGCCCTGGCTGCCTGGTTCCTCCTGACCAGCGACTGGTTCATCCGCACCCAGGTGCTGCCCCGCGCCGGCCGGGCGGCGGGCGTGCCGCTGAGCGTCGATAGCGTCGCCTTTTCCCCCTTCTCCTGCCTGGAACTGCGCGGCCTGCGCGCCGGCGACCCCGCCGCACCCTTGGCCACGGCGGGACTCGTCCGCATCCGCTACCGCCTCGTCGCCGCAATCTTCGACCAGGTGCTGGCGGTGGACGAACTGCGCGTCGAGGACGCCACCCTGCGCCTGACCCGCAATCCCGACGGCACCCTGCGCCTGCCCCGGCCGCCCGCCGCTTCCGCCCCACCCCGGCCCGCGCCGCCACCCGCCGCCGTCCGCGGCGCCCAGCGGCCGCCGTTCACGCCGCAAATCCGCCAGGTCGAGCTGGTCAATCTCCAGCTCATCTTCGAAGATGCCGGCGCGGCGACGCCCGCCCGGGCCGAACTCCGCGAAGTGCGGGCGGCGCTGCCGGAATTCGCCTGGGACACGCCGCTGCGCCTGATCGCCACCGGCCGCCTGGCGGCAACCCGCGCCCCCGACCTCCAACTCCAGGACGGCCGCTTCGAACTCACCGTGGCCAGCCAAGGGATTTCGCCGCAACTGCAACCGGCGGCGACGACCCTGGACCTGCGCCTCTTCGAACTCGTCGGCCAGGCCCGGGAAATCCCCCTCGCCGGCCAGGCCGCCACCGTCCGCGCCACCGCCACCCCCGACGCCGGCGTGGACGGCCAGTACCGCGTCACCCTGGCCGCCGCCGTCACCACCGGGGACGCCACCGCGGCGGAACTGGCGGCGACCGGCACGGTCAACCCCGCCTGCAAGGATGCCAATCTGGAGATCGCCTTGGAGCCCATCACCGCGACGGCGCTCAACCTGGCCGGCGCCCTGGCCGGCGGCTATGACTTCGGCCAGACCACCGGCCGCTACCGCGGGACGCTCAGCCTGCGCCAAGGCAAGGAGTTGGCCGCCAAGGGCGAGTTCAGCCTCAGCCGCCTCACCGTCAGCGCGCCCGGCCATGGCTGGCCCGCGGCGCTGCCGCCGCTGGAATTCGCGCTGGTCCATGACTTCCACTGTGACCTGGCGGCCCGCCAGGCGGTCCTCGACCAGTTCCAGGCCCGCCTGAGTTCGCCCGCGGCCGACTGGCTGCGGATCCGCCTTTCCGAACCGGCCCACTTCGCCTGGGGCGAAGGCCACGCCGCCGCCACCCCCGCCGCGCCGGCCCGCCTGCGCCTGGAGCTGGACCGCTTCGACCTCGCCCTGCTCGCCCCCTTCCTGCCCGCCGCCGCCCCGGTCACCCTCCACCAAGGGCAGGTGGATGCCAAGCTGGAAGCCATCTGCGCCGGCTTCGGCGCGGAGCTGGCGCTCAACGGCACCGCCGCCCTTCGCATCCAGCAGGCCACCCTCCACGGCCAGCCGCTCCCCCGCACCGCCACCACAACCCGGCTCGCCCTCCGCCTCCGCGATTTCCGCAACCTCGAGGCCGACCTCGACGCCGATCTCGCCGTGGACGGACGCGCCGCCCTCCAGGCCAAGCTCGCGGCCAGCGGCGACCTCAAGGCCCGCGCCGGCACCGCCACGCTCACCCTGCCACAAATCCACCAGCCGCTCCTGGCCCTCTTCCCCCAGCTACCCCCCGCCGCCGCCCGCCTCCAGGAGCTGGACGCCACCACCACCCTCAAGCTCACGGCCACCGGCCCCGACCAACCGGTGGCCTTCGCCGCCACCGCCACCGCCGGCTTCGCCCTCGCCACCGCCGAACCGGACGCCGGCCGCGGCCTGAAACTCTCCCTCAACACCCAAGGCCGTCTGGAACCCGCGGCCAAACGGCTGGAACTGGGCAAGTTGGAGCTGACGGCCACGCGCCGTGACCGCCCCCTGGCGGACCTGGCCGTGGCCGGCACCCTGGCCCTGCCCGGAACCGGCACGGAAAGCCAGCTCCGCCTCCGCTCCACCGCCATTGACCTCGACGCGCTCCTGGCGCTGGCCAAGCCGCCGCCACCCCCCGCGGCCCCGGTGGCCCTTGCGCCGCCGCCGCCAGCGGCCGCGCCCGCCGCCACTTCGCCGCTGCCGGCGACCGAACCGCCACCCGTCGCCGGCCTGGAAAAAATCCGGCTCCAGGCCGACCTCCGCCTGGCCAGCGTCCGCTACCGGGAATTGGCTGCCGCCCCGGTGGAACTGACGCTGCTCCTCCGCGACGGCACCCTCGAAATCCCCGCCGCCGTGGCCACCCTCAACGGCCGCCCCGTGGCGCTCGAACTCCGGGCGGACCTGGCCAAGCCCGGCTATGTCTACCGCCTCCGCGCCGAAACCGCCGGCGCCGAACTGGCCCCGTTCGTCAACAGTTTCCTGCCGGCCTATCGCGGCACGGTTTCCGGCACGCTCACCGACGTGCGCCTCGACGCCGCCGGCCAAGGCGTCACCCCGGCTAGCCTGACCCGCCACTTCCGCGGCGGCTTGAAACTGGCGGGCAAGGACATCATCGTCCAGGACCTGCCGGCCTTGGAGGAATGGGCCACCCAGGCGGGCGTCCCTGAACTGCGGCGCCTCGCCTTCACCACCATCCGCCTGGAACTGGCCGACGACGCTGGCCGGCTCAAGCTGCGCGAGGCCACCGCCCGCGGCCCCGAACTGCGCCTGGACGCCACCGGCGAGATCCAGTTCGACCTGCGGCTCGACCTCGCCGCCCGCGCCGGCGTCGCCGGCGCCCTCGAAAAACGGCTGGCCGGCAGCGGCGTCGCGCTGCTGGCCAGCCGCCGCGAGGAAGGCTTCGCCATGCTGCCGCTGGTGATCCCCATCCAGGGCACCCTCCTGAATCCGGTCTCCGACTTCAGCCTTGTCCGGCTCCTCAAGGAAAGCGCCCGCGAGGCGGTCAAGGGCGCCGCGGCCAACCTCCTCGACGCCGTGCTGGAGATGGACAAGGAAGGCAAGTCCATCACCCCCAAGTCCGTGCTTGAGGAATTGCGCCGGCGGACGGCGCCCCCGGCACCGGCCGAAGCCGTGCCCGCGGAAGGCGCCCTCGCCCCCGCCCCGGCGCCCGCGCCCGCGCCCGCCCCGGAGAAGCCCAAATCCTCCAAGGACGAACTCCGGGAACTCGGCAAGGGGCTTTTGGAAGATCTCCTCCGGCCGCCCCCCGCCCCCGCCAAGTGAACGGCTTTCGATCCGGCAGCCACCGAAAGGAATCAAGTTCCGATGAAAACCCTTCTCCTGGCCGTTGCCCTTCTCTTGGCGCTCGGGTCATGGGTTCCAGCACATGCTGAGGCGGTTGGGTTCACCGAAGCCCAGGTGAAGAGCAACTTCATTGGCGATTTCCAGAAGTGGCTGGCCAGGGACGGGGAAATGGCCAAGGACAAGGACGCGATCCTGTGCATCGGCAGTTCCAGCCTGCGGCTGTGGCAGACGATCCAGGAAGACCTTGCCCCGGCGAAAGTCATCCATTGCGGGTTTGGCGGCTCGACGATTGGTGACGTCTTGCTCTTCAAGGAGTTCTTCCGGCGCTACGAGGCGCGCACGATTCTCCTCTATGAAGGCGACAACGACCTTGAGTCCGGCAACTTCACCCCGGAGTCCTTTGTGGCGAAAACGAAGGAATTCTGCGCTGCCGTCTGGACGAGGCGGCCGGACACGAAATTCTGCCTGCTCTCGGTGAAGCCCAGTCCGGCGCGGGCCAAGAGCTTGCCGCGCCAGCAGGCAGCGAACAAGCTGCTTCAGGAGTTTGCGGCCGGCAACCGGAATGTCATCTATGTGGACCTGGCGACCCCGATGCTGGGTCGCAACGGCGCACCCCGGCCGGAGCTGTTCGCCAAGGACCGCCTGCACCTGAATCCAGCCGGCTACGCCTTGTGGACTCGCGTCGTGCGGGCGGCACTGAAACTCGATGAATCGCCAGCGCCGCCCTAGGACGGAGGCAGTGACGGTGATGGATCCCCAATTCATGGCGGAGGCGGTGCGCCTGGCCAGCGTGGCCGTGCGCGGCAACGATGGCGGACCCTTCGGCGCGGTCATCGTCCGCGCCGGCGTCGTCCTCGCCCGCGGCTGGAACCGCGTGCTGGCGACCGCCGACCCGACGGCGCACGCCGAGGTCGTCGCCATCCGCGAAGCCTGCCGCCATCTCGGCCGCTTCCATCTGGAGGATTGCGAACTCTACGCGAGCTGCGAACCCTGCCCCATGTGCTTCGGCGCCATCCGCTGGGCGCGGCTCAGGGCCGTCTACTATGCCGCCACCAGCGCCGAGGCCGCCGCCGCCGGCTTCGACGACGCGGCGCTGCTGGCGGAGTTCGCCCGCCCGCTGGCCGAGCGGAACCCGCCCTGCATCCGCCTCGCCATCCCCGAGGCCGCCCGCCCCTTCGCGGAATGGCTGGCCAAGCCGGATCGGACGCCCTATTGAGCGGGAAACTGGAAACCCGGCAATCGGAAATCGCCAATCCGCCGCTGGCGGCCGGGGGGGTTGCCCTATTATTTGTCAGCTTGTCGGCTATGGTATGGGCAGAGGCAAAGGCCAGCCGCGGACTCCGCAACGACCATGATTGAATGGCTCGACACATACGACGAGGACGAACCGGCGCTGGCGGCGGACGGGGACGAGACGGCGGCGGCGGAACCGCCCCGGCCGCGGGTGGGCGCGGCGACGGCGGCCTTCTTCGGCGCCGAGTCGCCGCTGCGGGCGGCGGAGGCGGTCGGCGGCCGCCCCTATGACCCGCGGCCGCAGCAGGCGGCGATGGCGGAACGGGTGGCGGCGGCGCTGGAGGCGGGGGAGCATCTCTGCGTCGAGGCGCCGACCGGGGTCGGCAAGACCTTTGCCTACCTGGTGCCGGCGATCCATTTCGCGGTGCGGAGCGGCAAGCCGGTGGTGGTCAGCACCCACACCATCGCCTTGCAGGAGCAGATCCTGCGCAAGGACATCCCGATCCTGCAGAAGCTCCTTGGCCTGGAGTTCAAGGCGGTGCTGGCCAAGGGGCGTTCCAACTACCTCTGCTGGCGCCGGCTCACCGCCGCCGTGGGGGAGGTGCATCTCTACCTGCCGTCCGACGACCTCATCCCCGACCTGGAACGGCTCCGGCAGTGGGCGGAGGAAACGCCGGACGGCTCCCGCAGCGACCTCCCCGCCGAGCCGCCGCCCGGAGTCTGGGAGGCGGTCTGCTGCGAGGCCGGCAACTGCCTCGGGCAGAACTGCCCCTTCCATCGGAGCTGCTTCTTCTTCCGCGCCCGCCTGCAACTGCTTGCGGCCAACGTCATCGTCGCCAACCACGCCTTGTTCTTCAGCGACATGGCCATGCGCCGGGCGGCCACCGCGGAGGAGGCGGACGCCGCCGCCGGCATCCTCCCCGCCTATGCCGCCGTGGTGCTCGACGAAGGGCACACCATCGAGGAGACGGCCGCCACCCACCTGGGGCTGCGCGCCTCCTCCTGGGGGTTGCGCAAGGCCCTCTTCCGCCTCTGGAACCCCGAACGGCAGCGCGGCCTGCTCGGCGCCGCCGCCAGCCAGCCGGCCCGGGAGGCGGTCTGCCGCGCCGAGGAGCAGTTCGAGCGGCTTTCCCGCCGGCTCCTGGCCTGGCTCGACGAGGCGCCCAACGTCAATCCCCGCCGCTATCTCCAGGCCGGGCAGCTCCCCGACCTCATGGCCGAGCCGCTGGAGACGGCCATCGAGAAGGTCAATGCCCTGGCCAAGGGCTGCGCCGACGCCGCCCGCGCCACCGAACTCCGCGCCGCCGCGCTCCAGCTCCAGGAGAGCCGGGAGGCGCTCCACGCCTTCTTCAACATGACTCTGGCCGGGCACGTCTACTGGCTGGAGCGCCACGGCCAGCGCGGAACCCTGCTCTCGCTCAACGCCGCCCCGGTGGAGGTGGCGCCGCTGCTGCGCGAGCTGCTTTTCGGCAACCGTTTCACCGTGGTCGTCACCAGCGCCACCCTCGCCGTGCGCCAGTCAATGGACTATTTCCTGCGCCGGGTCGGCGCCCGCGACCGCGCCGCGACGCTGGTGCTCGACTCCCCCTTCGACTACCGCCGCCAGGTGACGCTCCACCTGCCGCTGGAGATGCCCAACCCCAACACCCCCGAGTTCCTGCCCGCCGCCTGCGCGGGGATCCGCCGCTTCCTGCTGGAGACCCAGGGGCACGCCTTCGTGCTCTTCACCAGCTACCGGATGATGCAGGAGGCGGCGGAGCGGCTGGCCGACTTCTTCCGCGAGTCCGGGCTGAACCTGCTGATCCAAGGGGAGGGGCTCCCCCGCGGCAAGCTGCTGGAAGCCTTCCGCGCCACCCCCCACGCCGTGCTCTTCGGCACCGACAGCTTCTGGACCGGCGTCGATGTCCCCGGCGATGCCCTGACCAACGTCATCATCGTCAAGCTCCCCTTCGCCGTGCCCGACCATCCGCTGATGCAGGCGCGGCAGGAGCTGATCGAATCCCGCGGCGGCCGTGCCTTCTGGGACTATTCGCTGCCGGAGGCGATCCTCAAGTTCCGCCAGGGCTTTGGCCGGCTGATCCGCAGCCGCACCGACCGCGGCATCGTGGTCGTCCTCGACAACCGCGTCACCACCACCGGCTACGGCCGGATGTTCCTCGACTCGCTCCCCCAGTGCCGCCGCCAGGTGTTCTGAACCACCGGGGGCCCGTGTTGCCTGCCCCCTGTGCGCCAAGGACTCAGTGGAGAAGGTGGACGCAGTGGCCGCCAGGCCGGGGTGCCTCCCCCTTGGAAAAGTGGCCGGAGCGAACGTGGCACGGGCATTCTTGTCTGTGCGGAAGGGTGGCTTGGCCGGCCTTTTGCGCCTTCAGCCCTGGAGCACCCGGGCGCCGGCGGCGGCGTGGCAGATCAGGATGTCGCTCCGCTGGCCGGAACGCAGCTTGTAGGCCTCGCCGAGGCGGGCGGCGAAGCGTTCGGCCTCGCCGGCCTCGACCAGGTTGACCGTGATGCCGCCGAAGCCGCCGCCGCTCAGCCGCGCGCCGAGGCAGCCGGGGAGCGACTTGGCGAGTTCGACCAGGATGTCCAGTTCGGCGCAACTGTTCTCGAAATTGACCCGCGAACTTTCGTGCGACTCGAACATCAGCCGGCCGAACGCCTGGATGTCGCCCGCCTCCAGCGCCCGGCAGCCGGCGTAGACCCGTTCGCATTCGCCGACCACGTGCTTGGCGCGGAGGTAGACGCGGCGCTCCAGCGCCGCCGCCGCGGCCTCGAGCTGGGCCATGCTCACGTCGCGCAGCGTCTTGACCCCGGGATATTTGGCGCGCAAGGCCTCCGCGGCGGCCTCGCAGTCGGCCCGGCGGTCGTTGTATTCATTGGTCAGGTGGTGCTTGACCATGCAGTTGGCGACGACCAGGGCGACGCCGTGGGGGAGGGGGGTGTTGTGCACCTCGTGGCTGCGGAAGTCGCTGAACACCAGCATGTCCGCCTGCCCTTTGAGCGAGCTGAACTGATCCAGCAGCCCGGTCTTGGCGCCGACGTAGTGGTTTTCGCAGGCCTGGCCGGCCTTCGCCAGCTCCAGCCACGGCAGCTCGGCCTTGGCCAGGCGGGTCAGGGTCAGCGCCACCGCCATCTCGAAGGCCGCGGAGCTGCTCATCCCGGCGGAGAGGGGGACGTTGCCGAGGATCGCCGCCTGGAAGGCCGGCACCGCCACGCCGCGCTTTTGCAGTTCGACGACGATCCCCTTGATGTAGTTCGCCCAGTCGCGCGGCTTGGCCGGGCCGACGTTGGTGACGGCAAAGCGGCGGACTTCGCGGGATTGGAGGTCATGGACGGTGCATTCCGTGCCGGCGACGGCCCGGGCGGCAAAGGTGTTGGCCCGGTCAACGGCGACGCTGAGGACGACGCCTTCGTTGTAGTCGGTGTGGTTGCCGAGGATCTCCAGGCGGCCCGGCGCCCGGCTGATCACCTCTGGCTCGGCATGGAAGATGGCTTGGAAGCCGCGGCGGATCTCAAGGGTCATGGACGGAGTCTCCGGGGGGGCAAAAGTGTTCCGGTGGGGGAGCGGGGCGGGCGCGGGGGGCGGCCGCGGGCCGCGCCAAGGAACCGGTAATTTCGTCCGCGCCCGGAGGGTTGCAAGCGCTGCCAGCCCGGCGGGTTCGGCGCGTTTCGGGCCGGCGCGGCCATCGGGCGGCGGTTTGGGCGGCCATTGGGGACCGGGGCGGGATGGGGTGGACGGGCGGCGGGGCGGAGATGGGACGGCGGCGGCCTTGTGGCTCAGTCGGGGGCCAGGCGGCATTGCCAGGCGCGCGTACATTCAAGTGTGAAAAGGTGTTTCCAATGACGCGTGGGTAAGTGACGGCGAAGGCGATCGTTTGGTTCCGGGGGCAATGCCGTTCCCGGCGCCGGGCTGTTCTGGGAGACGCTGGCGCATCTTCAGGGTTGCTGGCCGCAGTTTTGTGCCGGCATCCTCGCCGGGGAGATCGTGGTCTTTGACAAGGCGGATAATGCTACGGCCTCTTCGCCTTGCTGGGACGCTATGGGACAGCCGCGCCACCGCCCCGCTGCCGCGCCGCACCGGAACAGGCTTACCTGCCGAACTTGAACCTCTGTTGACCTGTGGGACAGCCACAGGCCAAGCCAAGGAAAATGCAAAATGGGTCGCCACCGAAAATCCCGCCACCAAGCTCTGGAACTCCGCTAACCCGAGGGGATTTTATCCCCGATGGGACGGTAGTGAAATCCAAAATGGTCTCAGCCCGACCTCTTCTCCAGCACGGACAACGACTGCCAGCCGTTTCCGGAGTACGACTGACCTGGGCGATTCATGAACCGCACTCCGCGGCGTCCTCCGTGCCCCCTGAGACCTCTGTGGTGAATAATTTCAGGTCACGGGCTTGACGCCCCGATTCCGGCAGGATAAAGTCCCCCCCATGCATCGCCACCTGTGGGAACCGCAACCGTACGCCCGAAAACCGGCCGGGAACATGCCAAACCTCACCCAAAGCCCCACGCCGACCCATTCCCCCGCCGGAACCCTCTCCGACGTCGCCGCCACGCCGGCGGAATCGCCGATTTCGGGGTCAGCATCACCCTCTCACCCCCCGAATTCCCCCGTCCGATCCGCCCCCTGAAATCAAAATTCCTATCAGTCAGTACCTCACACAACGTCTGCGTCAAGGATTGGAAGGCTGAGCGTTGTCAATCTGGACATTTTCCGTCATGATCATGTCCAGGTTGGCATAGGCAGATGTCGCGAAGGCTGCAAGATTTGTCCATTGTAATGGGCTGTATACCGTATGGTTAGCTACACAGCGAGAGAACACATGAAAACATTAGTGCCCGTATTGCTTAGCCTAATCCTATTGTTTGATGCTGCCGCGTCCGCCCATGGGCAGGGCATCGAGTGGGAGATCCTCACCGATGAGGCGCTGTCCCTCTACCAAAAGGGACAGTACGGTCGTGCAGTGGTGGTGGCCAAGAAGGCGCTCGAAGTCGCCGAGCAAACAGTTGGTCCCGACCACCCCTCCGTGGACACCAGCCTGAACAACCTCGCCTCTTTGTACGACGCCCAAGGCCAGTACGCACAGGCCGAGCCACTCTACAAACGCTCCCTGGCGATCGCGGAGAAAGCCCTCGGCCCCGACCATCCCTCCGTGGCCACCAGCCTGAACAACCTGGCCTTGCTCTACAAAACCCAAGGGCAGTACGCGCAGGCTGAGCCACTCTTCAAACGCTCGCTGGCGATCAAGCAGAAAGCCCTCGGCCCCGACCATCCCGATGTGGCCACCAGCCTGAACAACCTGGCCTGTTTGTACGACGACCAAGGCCAGTACGCGCAGGCTGAGCCGCTCTATAAACGCTCGCTGGCGATCGCGGAGAAAGCCCTCGGCCCCGACCATCCCGATGTGGGCGACAGCCTGAACAACCTTGCGGGGTTATACCGCGCCCAAGGCCAGTACGCGCAGGCCGAGCCACTCTACAAACGCTCGCTGGCGATCGCGGAGAAAGCCCTCGGCCCCGACCATCCCTCCGTGGCCACCAGCCTGAACAACCTGGCCTGTTTGTACGACGACCAAGGCCAGTACGCACAGGCCGAGCCACTCTACAAACGCTCGCTGGCGATCAGGGAGAAAGCCCTCGGCCCCGACCATCCCTCCGTGGCCACCAGCCTGAACAACCTCGCCTTGCTCTACCACGCCCAAGGCCAGTACGCACAGGCTGAGCCGCTCTATAAACGCTCGCTGGCGATCAGAAAGAAAGCCCTCGGCCCCGACCATCCCGATGTGGCCAACAGCCTGAACAACCTCGCCTTGCTCTACCACGCCCAAGGCCAGTACGCACAGGCCGAGCCGCTCTATAAACGCTCCCTGGCGATCGCGGAGAAAGCCCTCGGCCCCGACCATCCCTCTGTGGCCACGAGCCTTGAGAACTTGGCAGATCTGTATCGGGCTACCAAACGGGACAAAGAAGCACAAACGCTGAAGCAACGGGCGGTCCGCATCCGAGCCATTCAGCGATGAAAAAAGCAGTAAAAGTGTACTTCCGGGATCAGTTTAGAAAGGCGCGAGATGAGGCGTTGCGAGATGCCGAGGGATTTCAGGAAGTCCTCTTTGCGCTTGAAAAGTTTGGGGCTTACTTCACGAAGAAGATTCAAACGCTCGATAAATATGCACCTCGCATTCGGGAGATGGCAGCTATCTCTCCTTTAGCAGAGGATATACCAGAACTCCGTCCATTGAAGTGAACCCCTTGCCAAGTACAACTTGACAAAGAAATTAAGATAGATTCCCGAAGGGCTTTCACAGCCATCCCACAGGGGGGATGAGTTTTAAGTGGAAATGGGCCGGGCACAGCGTACGTTCTTTTTACCACAAAAGATAGTGTCTCTGATGTTCGCGCCGATTTCCCCTGCCCTGAGCCTGAACGATGTCTGCGACACCCTGGAGAACCACGGCGGTGTGCTGACGACGATCCGGCCTGCGGCGCCGCCAAGCCGGAACGGCCTCTCCCACGCGACCCGGGAGCGCAACGCCGACATGGCCGAGGCGCTGTTCTGGGAGACGCTGGCGCATCTTCAGGGTTGCTGGCCGCAGTTTGGCATGGGCCGCAAGTAGGTCGGCTTCCCCCGGCGGTTCAGGAAGCGGATCATCAATGTTGTGGACTCGACGACGACAGGATGCCAAGGAGGCTCGCGGCGTTTGTGCCGGCATCCTCGCCGGGGAGATCGTGGTCTTTGACAAGGCGGATGATGCTACGGCCTCTTCGCCTTGCTGGGACGCTATGGGACAGCCGCGCCACCGCCCCGCTGCCGCGCCGCACCGGAACAGGCTTGCCTGCCGAACTTGAACCTCCGTTGACCTGTGGGACAGCCACAGGCCAAGCCAAGGAAAATGCAAAATGGGTCGCCACCGAAAATCCCGCCACCAAGCTCTGGAACTCCGCTAACCCGAGGGGATTTTATCCCCGATGGGACGGTAGTGAAATCAACTGGACAAACTCGCAATTCGTCAGAGCCGGAGCTTCCGGTGGCAAAGTTCATGGTTTCGAAACAGTTGGGGCTGGATCCCCTTGGCCGCCGCCGTCGGGCCGGCCGCGCCAGGCGCGGGGGGTATGGCCGGTCAGGCGGCGGAACTGGCGGGCGAAGTAGGCCGGCTCCTGGTAGCCGCAGGCCCAGGCGACTTCGGCGATGGTCAGCCCGGTGGCGGCCAGGAGGCGTTGGGCCTGGGCGATGCGCTTGCGGTTGATGTATTCGGCCAGGCGCATCCCAGTTGCCCCGTGGAACTGGTGCGAGAGATAGTCGGCGCTGCACTGGAGCGCGGCGGCGAGGCGGCGCACGGAGAGGGCGGCGTCGCCAAGCTGGGCGTGGACGAGGGCCTGGCACTGGACGATGCGGCCGGGGCGGTGCGGGGCGGCGCCGGCATCGGGCTCGCCCAGGCGCTGATGGACGATGGCCAGCGCCGCCCGGAGCAGGGCGCGGCAGGCCTCCAAGCTGTCGGCGTCGCCGCGCCGCTGTTGGACAGCCGCCTCGTCGAGCAGGGCGGCGAGGGGCGGCGCCGGGTCGGCCATGGGGAGGCGGAGGGGGCCGGCGAAGATGTACGGCTGCCGTCGCTCGGTGGCGCGGGCGAAGTGCAGGGAGGCGTGGCCGGCCTGGAGGAGGAGCACGGCATTGAGGAAGGCCCGGCCGTCCGCCGCCAAGGCGCGTTCGCCGTGGGCGGTGGCCCGGGGCATCAGGCAGATTTCGCCGGCGTCCAGGGCGAAGCCGCCGCCGGGACAATGGAACTCGGTGCGGCCGCCGATCTGGAGGAAGAGTTCGGGCTCCAGGTGCATGTGCATGCCGCGCTCCAGCCGGCCGGTGCCGGCGCTGGGCGGCAGGCGGAGGGTTTCGTTCCGGGTGCGCAGCCGCTCCATCTGCTCGGCGAGGAGCTGGCGCATGACGGGGCGGGGATCCGGCGGCGGGTTCAGGGCGAGGGCATAGGTGTCCGGCATGGGCGGGGGTGTCCGAGCGATCCAGGTTTTGTGCGGATGTTTGCGGAAAAGTAATGGCGCATCACCCTTGCCGCAAGCAGGTTTGCCGGCCACATTATTGCCACGCCTCCCAAAGAAATTCACGGTTTCAGGACAATCCTCAGCTTCAGGAGACAGTTGCCATGGCCACCCCCATCCGCGTCACGGTGTGGAACGAGTTCCGCCACGAGCGGAAGAATCCGCAGGTTCAAGCGATCTATCCCGACGGCATGCACGCCGTCATCGCCAAATTTTTGGCCGCCCAGGCGGATCTACAGGTGCGTTGCGCGACCTTGGACGAGCCGGAGCACGGGCTGGGCGAGGCGGTGCTGGCCGCCACCGACGTGCTGGCCTGGTGGGGGCACCTGGCCCACGGCGAGGTCCAGGACGCCATCGTCGAGCGCGTGCAGCGGCACGTCCTGGCCGGGATGGGGCTGATCGTGCTGCATTCCGGGCACCACTCGAAGATCTTCAAGCGGCTGCTGGGCGACAGTTGCGACCTCAAGTGGCGCGAGGCCGGCGAGCGGGAGCGCCTCTGGAACGTCTGCCCCGCGCATCCGATCACCCAGGGGATCGGCGACCATTTCGAGCTGCCGCGCACCGAGATGTATGGCGAGCCGTTCACCATCCCGACGCCGGACGAGCTGATCTTCATCTCCTGGTTCGAAGGCGGCGAGGTGTTCCGCTCCGGCTGCACCTGGCGGCGCGGCAACGGCAACATCTTCTATTTCCGGCCTGGGCACGAGAGCTATCCGATCTTCCATGACGCGAACGTGCAAAAGGTGATCACCAACGCCGTGCGCTGGGCCCGGCCGGTGATTCGCCAGCCCTCCTCCTGCCCGCACTGCCCGGAGCCGCTTGAACCGCTGCGCGGCGGGGCCTGAATGGCGCCGATGTTGTCATCAACAACTTGATTTCCAAGGAGCTGCAAGCATGAAGCAGAAGCTGCGAGTGGGCGTGATTGGCCTGGGGATGGGCCGCGGGCACATCACCGGGTACGAGAGCCATCCCCAGGCCGCGGTGGTGGCGATCGCCGACACCGATCCGGCACGGTTGAAGGAGTTCGGCGACAAGCATGGCATTGCCGGCCGCTACGCCGACGCGCTGGAGATGCTGGCCACGGAGAGGCTCGACGTGGTCAGCGTCGCCACCCCCAACAAGTTCCACCAGCCGTACACCGTCGCCGCCCTGGAGGCGGGCGCGCATGTCCTGTGCGAGAAGCCGATGGCGATGAACGCCGCCGAGGGGCGGGCCATGCTCGCCGCCGCGAAGGAGGCCGGCAAGCGGCTGATGATCAACTTCTCCTACCGCTTCAACCAGAAGTCGCAGGAGCTGAAGCGGCTGGTGGACAGCGGCGTGCTCGGCAACATCTACTTCGCCCGCACCGTCTGGCACCGGCGGCGGGGGATGCCCGGCTTCGGCGGCTGGTTCGGCCAGAAGGCGTTGGCCGGCGGCGGGCCGCTGATCGACCTGGGGGTGCATCGGCTGGACTTGGCGCTGTGGCTGATGGGCTACCCGAAGCCGACTTGGGTGATGGGCAGCACCTACAACCCGATTGCCACCGCCCGCGCGAAGAAGGAGGGCAAGGCGTTCGACGTGGAGGACCTGGCGGTCGGGATGGTCAAGTTCGCCAATGGCGCGACGCTGGAGGTCGAGGCGTCCTGGGCCGCCAACATCAAGGAGCGCGAGCAGATGCGGACGCGCCTCCTGGGCGACAAGGGCGGGCTCTTGCAGTACAACCTCAACGAAGGCTACGAGTTCGAGTCCGAACTGTACACGGAAGTGGATGGCTGCCTGCTCGACCAGCGTGTCCGCTGGTCCGACACTCCGGCGCCCGCGTCGGCGCACCACTTCATTGACGCGATTGTCCACGACCGCCCGCACATCGCCACCGGCGAGGAGGGGCTGGTGGTGATGGAGCTGCTGGACGCGATCTACGCCAGCGCCGCCGCGGGGCAGCCGATTCAGATTGGCTGAGCCGGGCTGGCGGTCGCCATGGCGACGGGGGTGGCACCGGGGACGGCGCCGGCGCCGCTACTTCCGGGCCGGCGCTGGCGGGGGCGGGCGGGTGCGGGCGAGGTGGGCGAGCCAGGCGCAGAGGGCGGGGCCACGGATAGTTGAAGTCGCCGAAGTGGCGGCCGCGCTGGTCGGGGTGGCTGCCGCCGCGGATGGTGACGAACCATTTCCGGATCCGCGGATCCTGGCCGGAGGCGAGCAGGGGCGCGTAGCGGGTGAGGTCGGTTTCGGGGCGGATGGTGAGGGCGAAGCCATGGCGCGGGGAGTGGAAATGGTCGTAGACGCGCCGGGTCTTGGCGATGTCGAAGTGGTCTTCGCTGCCCATGAGGTAGAAGAGGAGCGGCTGGTGCGGGAGGGTGCCGGGGTGGCGGCAGGGGTCGCCGTCGTCGAGGATGGGCCAGCCATAGGCGGCGTTGATTGCCCAGGCGGCGAGGCGGCTGCGCCAGCGGCTGCGCAGGGTGGCCTGGATGGCGTGGCGCGGTGTGGCGGGCGGGTTCTTGAGCAGGCAGGCGCGGACGCGGTGGTCGGCGATGGCGGTACGGGTGGCGGCCATGGCGCCCAGGGAGTCGCCGGCGAGGAGATGGGGTTGGGGGAAGCCGTGGGCATCCGCCCAGTCCAAGGCGGCCTGGACATCCCCCATTTCGGCGGTGCCGAAGGTGGGGATGGCATTGCCGCTGTGGCCGTGGAAGCGGAAATCGAGGGCGACTGAGGCCAGGCCGGCATGGGTGAGCACTCCTGCCCATTCGGGGAAGTGGATCATGCAGTGGGCGCCGAAGCCGTGCAGCCAGAAGATGGTGCCGCGGCCGACACCCCGCGGTGGCACAAACCAGCCACGCAGTGGGCAGCCATCGCGGCTGTGGCAGGCGATGGTGCCGGCGCCCGGGAGGTCGGGCTTTTCCGGGCGTGCCCGCCGTTCGGGGGTGAGGATGCGGCCGTAGAGGGTGTCGAGGATGGCGTGGATCATGGCGGGGGGGGGCGGTGTGCCGCGGGAGGCGGGGTCAAGCAAGGTGGCGTGGCCAGCATAGCCGGTCGCCGGGGCGATTGCCAGGGGCGATCCGTTAGGGGTGCATGACATTTCTGTTGGTGGTGGCGTCTCCACCCCTCGGCCGTCGGCAGTCAAATCCCGGCTTGGGCCGCGACGCGGCCAGGGTTGGCGGTTCATACTTCACGTTGCGCCAAAACCGCTCGCCGATGATATCGTGGGACGGCCCCGCGACAAAGCCTCGTCATGCGCTTCCAGTTGCTGGTGCTCGGGCCGGGGGCCAGCGAAGCCAGCCCCATTTCCCGCATCAGCCGGAACACCCGCTTGTGGTTGATCCGCCAACCATGGCGGCCGAGATGCGCGGTGATCTTGAACGCCGGGCCAAACCGTCTCTCCGCACCTGCGCCTTTGGCAACCAGCGCGTCGAGGCCCGCCGCGCATTCAGCCGCGGGGATGGAAGCGGCGGTGGACGGCGGCCAGGCGTTCCGCCTCGACGTGGGTGTAGATCTGGGTGGTGCCGATGTCGGCATGGCCGAGCATTTCCTGGATGGCGCGCAGGTCGGCGCCGCCGCGGAGGAGATGGCTGGCGAAGGAATGGCGCAGCAGGTGCGGATAGACCGGCTGGCCGAGCCCCGCCCGCCGGGCCGCCTCCTTGAAGATCCCCCAGATCCGCTCCCGGTCGAGCGGCCGGCCATTGCGGGAGAGGAAGACCTGGGGGGCGGTGCCGGTCTTGTCCAGCTTGGGGCGGGCTGTGGCCAGGTAGTGGCGCAGGGCCTGCTGCGCCGGCCGCCCCATCGGCACCAGCCGTTCCTTGGAACCTTTGCCGAGGACGCGGACGGTGCCCTGGTCGAAATTGAGGCCGTGCAGGAGCAGGCCGGCGAGTTCGCTGACGCGCAGGCCGGAGGCGTAGAAGAGTTCCAGGATGGTGCGGTTCCGGCAGGCCAGCGGCTCGGCGCTGGCGGCGGGCCAGGCGTCGAGCAGGCGGAGGGCGTCGGCCACCGAGAGCACGGCGGGCAGCCGCCGGGCGGCCTTCAGCCCGCCCATGTTTCCCACTGGATTCTCGGCGAGGCCGTCTTCGTGCGCCAGCCAGCGATAGAAGATTTTCAGGGCCACCAGCCGTCGCGCCACCGACCGCTGGCCGAGGCCGCCCGCCGTCCGCGCCTGCTCCAGGAATGTCGTGACCTGCTCCCGGCGCAGCTCCGCGGGCGGCACGGGTGGCGTCTGGGCCGCGCACCATTCGGCGAGCGCCCGCAGGTCGCGCAGATAGGCGCGCAGGCTGTTTTCGGCATAGCCGCGCTGGAGGGCCGCATAGGCGAGGAAGCGGTCAAGCACCGGTTCCCAGGCCGGGGGGATGGCGGAGGTCATGGGGCGGGGCCTTCTGGAAGCACGGTTTTGCGATGGCGCGGTCTGTCCGTCAGCCAGTGGCCAGCGGCCAGCCGCCGGCCAGCCGCAGCAGGAGGGATTCGAGGATCAGGCGCTTGTCGTCGTTCTGGCCGGAAACCACGGCCCACCACGCGTCGCGGAGCAGGGGGATGATGCGGGTGAGTTCCGCCCCCTTGTAGGGGCCGATGGCCGCGGCGGTCTTCTGGATGGCGAAGGGCGGCATTTCGAGGAAGGTGAAGCCTTCGCGGATGGCGGCCGCCCGTTGCTCGGGGGAGAGGGCGCGGACCGCCCCGGGGATGGCCGCCGGCCCGGGCAGGCGGCGGCTCTGGGCGAAGACCAGCAACTGCAACTGGGCGGAGAATTCGCGGTGGAGCAGGCCAAGCAGGCGCAGGACGACGTCCTCGGGCCGTTTTTCCTGGGCCAGGCGGGCACTCAGCTCCTCCCAGACCCCGGCGAACTGGCGGCGGCGGACGGCATCCAGCAGGCTCCAGTCAGTCGCTTCGCCGGTCCCCTGGCAGACCGCCTGGAGATCGGCGAGGGTGGCGCGGCCGGGCTTGCCCAGATAGCAGGCGACCTTTTCCAGCTCCCCGTCGAGCAGTCCGGTGTCGGTGCCCAGGCAATCCACCAGGTAGTCCACTCCGTCGGCTGGGAGTTCGAGCTGTTTTTCCCGGGCCCGGGCAACGATGAGCCGGGCCATCTGGGCGCGCCAGTCGCGGCTGTTGAACTCGGGGCGGTTGCAGCTTTCCAGGCGGCCGCCGGCGGCGGCCACGGCGGCGGGGAGGAGCTGGAGCGGCTTCTTCTTGTCCTGGGCGCCGCTGAGGACGGCGGCGACGCCGGGGGGCAGCCCGGCGCGCAGGGCTGCCGCGAGCCGCTGCATGGCGGTGCCGGCGGCGGCCTTTTCCCCGCGCTCCCCGGCTTCGTCGGGGAAGCCACCGTCGAGGTGCAGCCAGACGGTCTTCGCCGCGCCCAGGAACGGGGGTGACTGGAGGGCGGCCGCGGCGTCGAGGATGACTTCGGCGACCGTCCGCCCCTCCCGTTCCCGGAACGGCTCCAGCGCCTCGGCCGGCGGGTTGGGCCCGGCGAAGGCGGCCACCGCCTTGCGGGCGGCGGCCTCGATCCCCGGCGCATCGTTGCCGGTCACCAGGAGGAGGCGGGGGCGTTCAGGGGGCATGGCCAAGCCGTTCCCTTTCATGGGCGCACGGGCACGTTGCGCTTGTAGGTGGCGTCAATGAAGCCGGTTGGCTGCTGGCCGGCGAGGCGGTCGAGGGCAATGCCGCCGACCCGTTCCAAGGCCAGGTCCATCTCCGCCGGCTCCAGCGGCAGATGGAGGCGGGCCCCTTCGCGGAAGGTGCCTTTGGCGTGGAGGATGACGACGAGGCAGCGGCGGTTGGGGGCGAGCATCACGTTCCAGACGTCGAGGCTTCGGCCGGAGGGGCGGGTCGCCACCAGCCGGAGGAAGTCGAGGGCCGGGGTGATGGCTTCGCCGCTGGCGCGGCTGCCCGGGGGGAAGCGGGCCGCTTCGGGGGCGACAATGCCGGGCAGGCGCGTCGGATCCTCGCCGCGGCGGGGGAGCAGGATCCAGCCGTCCGCATCCACCAGGGCGCCGGTGGCCAGCCGGGCTCGGGGCACCCGTTCGGAGACGGTGATTTCGAGGGTGTCGGGGAGCCGCCGCGCCACCTGGGCCTCCGCCACCATGACCGGCCCGCTGGCCCGGCCCGTGGCGGCCGCGGCGGTCAACTGCCGCTGGAGCCGGGCGGGATCAATGGCGAAAAGGTTGCTGACGTCCTTGCGGATGCCCAGTGCCGCCAGGGCGGCCGCCACTTCGGCGCGGCCGGCGTCGCCGCACTCGCCCCTGACCTCGATGTTGCGCACCGTGAAATGGGGGTTGGCGGAAAGGAAGAGCCGCTTCTGCCAGTGCCAGCCGGCCCGGAGGGCCAGCAGCAGCGCGGCCAGCAGCGCCGTGCTGGCCAGCACGCGCAGCAACTGGGTCGTCAGCCACTTCGACCATGACGGCTTGGCCGGATTCCGGCCGGAGATGCGCTGGTTCACTTCATCTTTCACGGCTTTGTCACCGCCCGCCCGCCGGTTTTCCCGGCACGAAAGGGGGTAGTTTAGCCCCAAACCGGGTCAATGCAACCCTCAGGGGACGGGGCGGAAGCTGGCAAAGATCGCGTCGAGTTGCGGCAGGTTGCGCTGAAGCGTGCTCCGTTCCGCCCGGCAGGAAAGGATGTATTGCCGGCGGTCGTCCTTGGCCAGCACCACCAGGCGCAGGAGGCGCCGGTCGCCATCGGCCGCGAAAATCCGCTTGCGGTCCGGCAGGCCGGGCAGATTCTTCACCAGGCTGTTGACAAACTCCTTGCGGATTTCGTACAGTTCGCGGTCCAGCAGTTGGTCGAGGGACTGTGGTTCCGTCGCCAGCTCCCGCTGCAAGCGCAGGGTGACGGAGGCGTCCGTCGGTTGGAACAAGGTTTCGAAGCCACCGTTGAACCGGCTTTCCATGATCCGCCAGTCGGGTGGCAGGGCCACGCCAAAATCCCGGCCGGAAGTGGTGGGGGCGGCCGCTCTTCTGGGCGGCGGCGGCTGGCCGGTTGCCTGCCACAGGCTGCCTGCCGCCGGTTCCTGGGAAGCGCTTTCGGGTGTCGCGGTGGCGGTGGCCAGGCGTGCCGCCGCCAGTGCCGCCTGGGCCTCCCGTGCCGCCATGGCGACCGGTTCGCCGATCTCCGCGGGCAGCCGCGATTCCAACGTCAGCCAGGGGAGGATGGCGCCGCCGGCCACGCACAGCACGAGGCAGCTTCGCCGGAAATTGCCGGTGTGGCCGGTCAGGAGGATGACGGCCGCCAGGGCAAGCATGGTGGCGCCGGCGGCGCCGCCGGCGGTGGGCATGGCCGGCAGCAGGCTGGGGAGCAATTCGGCGAAAACCGCCTCCCCCGCCGCCAGGAGGAGGGCGAGGCCGCCATAGGCAAGCATCGTGCCGAGCAGGAGCAGGCCGGCCAGGACTTTCGACCAGCCCTTGTTGAGCGCGACGAACAAGGTGGTGAGGAAAAAGACGGCCAGCTCGAGGCGCAAAAGATCCAACTGCAAATGCCTGGTGAAAAGGAAACGGCAGGCCAGGGGCAGCAGCCCGCCGGCGGCGGCGGCCAGGGTCAGGGCGCAGGTCGCCAGCAGCCAAACCCGATCCAAGGCGACGGCGGTTTTTCGGGCTGGCGCCTGGTGGAGCACCATCCCTTTCGCCATGGGCGGCATGGCTCGCCTTTCCGTCCGGCGGCGCAGGGAGGTGCCGGCTGGCGGCGGCTCCCGGCGCGCCTCCTCCGTCTCCGGAGCGGCAGGCAGAGGCGGCGGTGCCGGCGCCGATCCCCGCTCCGCCCCCGCCACGGGTGGAACTGCCGCCGGGGCTTGATGTTCCTTCTTCAGGAACGGCGGGATGATCGGGGAGCCGAGGCGCCGGCCGCTGGCCAGGGAGTGGCGGATGTTGATCTTTGGCGGCGGCGGCGCCCCGTCACGTTCCCCGGAGCTGGTGTCCTGTTCAGCCATCGTGCTGCATCCCTGCCGTGCTGGCCTCGCGCCCGGCCGTTGCTGCGCCGGCAGCGGCCCCATCCTGCCAGTAGTATAGCCACCCCATCTTGCCATTGCAACGCGGCCGGAAGCCCCCGGGAAGTTGCAATTCTCTAAAATGCAAAGAAATGCGTGACATCAGGCCGCGCCCGCCGCCTGGCCGGGGACGGCCCGTTCAGCCATCGCCCCCGGCCGGTACCCCCGCGGATCGACCTCGACCCGGGCGAAGCCGCAGGCCATGAGCCGGCGTTCCAGTTCCCCAATCCGGGCCTGGGCCAGAGGCACCTGGGGCTGGGCCACTTCCACCCGGGCCGTCCCTTCCACGACCCGCACCCGGACGGAGCGGAAGCCGGCTTCGGCCAGGACGGCTTCGGCCCGGGCCACCTGCGCCAAGGCCGCCGGCGTCAAGGGCGTGCCATGGGGGAAGCGGGTGGCCAGGCAGGCATTGGCCGGCCGGTCCCACTGGGGGAGGCCCAGCTCGCGGCCCAAGGCGCGCACGTCCGCCTTGGCCAGCCCGGACTCCGCCAAGGGGCTGCGGATGCCGTGCTCCACGGCGGCGCGCCGGCCCGGCCGGTGGCTCCGCAGGTCGTCGGCGTTCTCCCCGTCCAGCACGGCGGCGAGCTGCCGTTCCCGGGCGATTGCCGCGAGCTTCCCGTAGAAGGCGTGCTTGCAGAGGTAGCAGCGGTTTTCGGGGTTGGCGCCGTACCAGCGCTGGCGGTTTGTCGCCTCCATGTCCAGCAATTGCCAGGTGACGGCGAGTTCCGCCGCCAGTGCCGCGGCGGCCTGGCGGTCGGCTTCGGGGAAGACCGCGGAAGTGGCGGTGACCGCCAGCAGCTTCTCGGGCGGCAGCTCCTCGGCGGCCAGGCGGAGGACCAGGCTCGAATCGCTGCCGCCGGAGAAGGCGACGACTGCCGAGCCCGCGGCGCGGATGCGCAGGCGGAGTTCGCGCAGGGTGGTGGCCAGGCTGCCGGGGGCGTCGGGGGCGAACTCGCGGCGCAGGAGCCGGTCGCAGATGGCGGGGACGAGGCCGGCCTCGTCGCCGGCGGCGGTGACGAAGCGGGCGGCGGCGAGGGTTGGCGGGGTGGCGTTGGCCATGGCGATGCCCAGGCCGGCGTAGCGGATCATGCCGGCGTCGTTGTCGCTGTCGCCAATGACCGCCAGCTCGCCGGGGGCGAGGCCGAGGCGGCGGGCGAGTTCGCGCAGGGCGGCGAGCTTGCCGGAGGCGGGGTGGCAGATGTTGAGGATGCCGGGTTCGGTGATTTCGGCGAGGAACTCGGCGGCGCCGGCGTGGCGGAGGAGGGCGTCCCGCAACGGGGGCAGCCGCTCCGGATGGGCCTGGTCAAGGAAGAGGAGCTTTTCGGAGGGCGGCGGCGCGGCGATCAGCTCGGGGAAGGGGCGGACCGTGACGGTTTCATAGTTCCGTTCGATGAGCCAATGGTCCGGCGTGCGTTCCGGCACGAACACCCGTGGGCCGCTGAAGAGGGCGATGCTCACCCCGGCGTCGCGGCCGAAGGCCAGCGCCTGGCGGGCGGCGGCGGGGTCGAGGGTGAGCTTGCGCAGGCAGTCGCCCGTCGCCGGGTCAACCAAGTCGGCGCCGTTGTTGCAGATCAGGGGGGTCCGCACCCCCAGCTCCCGCGCCCAAGGGAGGACGGCGCTGCTCATCCGGCCGGTGGCCAGCGTCACGGGCAGGCCGCTGGCCACGGCCTGGCGCACGGCCAGGCGGACTTCCGGCAGCAGGCGCTTGCGGGAATCCACCAGGGTGCCATCCACGTCGAGCAGAAGGAGGCGCCACGGGAGTTGGGGCATGGGTCGGTCAGGCCTGGAGGTTGTGGAGCCGCTGGAACTCGCCGCCGCGGGCCAGCAGTTCCGCCGCGCTGCCGGCTTCGACGCACCGCCCCTCCTTCATCACCAGGATGCGGCTGGCTATGCGGATGGTGGAGAAGCGGTGGGCGACGATGAAGGTGGTGCGCCCCTCGACCAGCCGGGCGATGGCCTCCTGCACCTGTTTCTCGGCGGCGACGTCCAGCGCCGAGGTGGCCTCGTCCAGGATGATCACCCGCGGGTCGCGGATGATGGCCCGGGCGATGCTGAGGCGCTGCCGCTGCCCGCCCGAGAGGCTGCCGCCGTGTTCGCCGAGGGGTGTGTCCAGCCCCTGCGGCAGTTGGCGGATGAACTCGGCGCAGTTGGCCATTTCGACTGCCGCCTGGAGCTGCGCCTCGGTCACGTCGCTGAGGCCGTAGGTGATGTTGTCGCGGATCGTGCCCTTGAAGAGGAGGGTGTTCTGGGGGACGACGGCGAGGAAGCGGCGGTACTGCCGCAGGTCGAGCGTCTCCATGTCCTGGCCGTCGAGGAGGATGCGGCCGGCGGTGGGGCGGCGGAAGCCGATGAGCAGGCTCATGAGGGTGGACTTGCCGGAGCCGGAGCCGCCGATCACGGCGACGCATTCGCCGGGGGGGATCTCCAAGTCGAGGTCGTGCAGCGCCGGCTGCGCCGCGCCGGGATAGGTGTAGGAGAGTTGTTCGAGGCGGAAGCCGCCGGCGACCTTCGGCACTAGCCGCTTCCCCGCGTTGCGCTCGATGTCGGGGCACTCGAGCACTTCGCCGATCGAGCGCATGGAGTCCGCCCCCTTGGTGAGCATGGGATAGACGTTGAGGATGCTGTTGACATTGCCGACGATCATGGCGAAGAAGCTTTGGTAGAGGATCACGTCGCCCACGGGCATCCGTCCGGGGAAGAGGTTCCAGCCGAGGATTTGCAGGTCGCCGTGGTAGGCGAGCCAGGCGCAGAGGAGGAAGAAGGCCACCTGGAAGCTGTTGAAGGTCACCCAGGCGGAGCAGCCGAAGATGGCGTTGAGCACGTCCACGCGCAGGCCGGAGCGGCGCACCGAGGCCAGGCGCAGGTCCATGCGGGCGATCTCGGTCTCCTCGACGCCGTGGGCGCGGGTCACCGGCAGCATGTCCAGCATTTCGATCACCCGCGAGGACATCCGCTCCATGTGGAGGCGGTACATGCGGTTGACCTTGGCGAGGGGCTTGCGGAAGTGCTGGACCAGGAAGACGCAGAGCGGCACGATGAGGAGGAAGAAGAGCACCATGGCCGGCCGCCGGGAGAGGGTGACGCCGCAGGCGACGGCGAGGCCGGCGAGGCTGATGAAGACGTTGACCACCAGGTTGCTGTAGAAGATCTGCACGTTCTCCACGTCCCGCAGCACTTTGGACTGCAGCCGGCCGCTCTCGGTGGTGTCCAGGAATGCCAGGGAGAGGTGCTGGATGCGCCGGACCAGGGCGCTGCGCAGGTTCACCTCGATGTTGCGGAGGATGGTGCTGAGCAGGCGCTGGAACCAGACGTGGGTCACCAGGTTCTGGAAGAGGAAGGCCAGGACAATGGCGCCATTGAGCCAGAGTTCCCAGCTTTCGTGCCGTTCCGGGTAGGTGATGACATTGATGATGTTGGCGGTGCAGATCGGCATCACCCAGATCGGCGAGGACTTGACCAGGTTCATGGCCAGCATCCGGAGGAACGCCGTGCGCTGCCCCTCCAGCAGCCGCAGCAGGGAGCGGGCGGGGCTTTCCTGGCGGTAGGCGTTTTCCAGCAATGTCTTGGGGCGGTGGTTCATGGCGCGGGGCCGGCGCTTCCTTATCCGGGCTTGGGGAAGGGCAAATATAGCCCGCCGTTGCAAACCGGCCGCCCCACGGTATGTTCAACACTCCCCGTTTCCCACCTCCCGTCATGGCCTGGCTTCCAGTGAGCCCCGTCGCATGAAAACCATCTGGATCTTTGCCGGCGAAGCCTCCGGCGACTTGTATGGCGCCCGGCTCGCCCGCGAGCTGCGGCGCCAGGCGCCGGGGCTGCGCCTGCAAGGGATGGGGGGGCGGGCCATGCACGAGGCTGGCGTGGAGCTGCTGGTGGACTCCTCCGACCTTGGCGTCATCGGCCTGGTCGAGGTGCTCAAGCAGATCCGCACCTTCTGGCGGCTTTTCCATGGCCTGGTGCGCCGGGCGGCCGCCGAACGCCCCGCCGCCGTGGTGCTGATTGACTATCCTGGGTTCAACCTGCGCTTCGCCCAGCGCATGCTCCCCATGGGAGTGCCGGTGGCCTACTACATCAGCCCGCAGGTCTGGGCCTGGGGTAAGCGGCGGATCCCGCAAATCGCCCGGACGGTGCGCAAGATGCTGACCATCTTCCCCTTTGAATCCGCCGTCTATGCCGGCAGCGGGCTCGACGTGGAGTTTGTCGGCCATCCGCTGCTGGAAATCCTGGCGGAACGGCGGGATGCCGCCCTTGTCCGCGACCCGCGCCGCATCCTCCTCCTCCCCGGCAGCCGCGCCCGGGAAATCGATAGCCTGCTGCCCGACCTGGTGCGCACCGCCGGCCGCCTCCATCAGCGGCATCCGGAGCTGCACTTCGTCCTGGCCACGCCGGACGAACGGATTGCGGCGCGCTGCCGCCAGCGGCTGGCCGCCTTCCCGGAAGGCGCCGGGCTGCCGCTGGAGATTGTCGTCGGCGAGACCCATGCCCAGATGCAACTGGCCGGCACCGGGCTGGCCGCCAGCGGCACGGTCACCATGGAAGCCGCCATCCTCGGGCTGCCGCTGGTGGTCGTCTACCGGGTCAACTGCCTGACCTACTGGCTCGGCCGGCTGCTGGTCAGGCTGCCCTTCTTCTGCATCGTCAACCTAGTGGCTGGCCGCCGGGTGTTTGCCGAATTCCTGCAAGGCGACGTCCGTTCCGAGGTGCTCGCCCCCGCCCTGGAGGCGATCCTGCCCGGCGGTCCCCGGCGGGCCGAGGTGGAAGCCGGCATGGCCGAGGCCGTCAGCCGGCTCGGCGGGCGCGAACCCAGCAGCGCCCGCGCCGCCGCCGCCGTCCTCGCCCTCGCCGGCGGCGGCGCTCCAGAGTGACCGCGGCGGTCAGGCCCAGGGGCGCGGCAGCGGTTGGTCCGGGCCGACTTCGGCGGCATCGAGGCCGGGGACTGCCAGGCGCAGGAAGAACCCCCAGGCCCGGCCGCCGTTCAAGGCCATGAGCACCGCCACGGGGTGGCGCCCCTGGGGCAGGCGAAGGCGGACGCGCTTGCCGTCCGGCAACGCCGGATTGGTGCCGCCCAGGTCGGTGAGCACTTCCCGCCCGCCGATCCAGAGGCGGAACGGCCCGTCATAGCCGGTGCGGACTTCCAGCTCCATCTCCTGGGGGAGGTCGAAGTGGCTGGCAAAGCCGACGTGGCCGCTGCGCCCTTCCCAGTCGGGATGGCAGTTGACAAGGCCCGGATAGCTGGTGTCCGCAAACATCCGGCCGGCGGCGGCTGGCCCGCCCACGGCGGGGCACGGCAGCCCGGCAATGTCCTCTCCAGACTCAATCGGGGTCAGGTTCCAGCGCTGGAACCAAGCGGAGGCCACCGGCGCGCCACGGATCGGCAGCGGCCCGAAGACCGGCAGCGCCATGCCGCGGCCGTCGGTGATGTTGCACACCGGATTGACGCCGTGGCCGTACATGAGGCTGAAGCCGCCGATGTCGGTGTTGATCAGGTGGAGGATGGCGCGGTTGCCTTCCAGGGCCGTCTTGTAGATCCGCTCCCGGGGCTGCCGCTGCTTGTCCAGCAGGGTGAAGCCGTGCGGCCGGCCAGTGGCCACCAGGCCGCCGACGGCATTGGCGAAGGTGACTTCCAGCGTCGGCCCGACGGGGGGCGGCGCCTCCACGAAGCGGACGGACTTCACCTGGAGCGCCGGCTTCTCGCGGCGGTCGCGGTGGACCAGGCGGGCGGCCTGGGAGGCCAGGCGCTCCGCCAAAATGGGGAACGCCTTGGCGCTGATGTGGATAAGGTCGTCGAGCTCGAGGTCCACCGCCGGCACCGTCTCCAAAAAGGGAATGGTTTCGGGCAGCCGGCGCTGCTGTTCCTGGATGTTGTTCCAGGACAGGACATCTTCGCGGTCCTGGATCACGCGCCCGATCTGCACGGTGATCCATGGCAGTTTCGGCTGGCCGAGGTCGCGGCGCACCGCCGCGACCAGTTCCTGCATCTTCCGGGTGTAGGCCGCCGCCGGTTCCGGGCCGGTTTCGCTGCAGCCCTGGTACCAAAGGACACCCGCCACCGGCTGGCCGACGGCCTGGAGGCTCAGCCACATCGAGCCGTACAGCGAGTCGCCGCCCCGATCCTTGAGCGCCGGATCCCATTGGGCCATGGAGGTGCCGCCGTGCGCCGTGGCAATGAGCCCCTGCGGCACGCCGGTGCGCGCCAGCATGAGCTTGCCGAAATACACCCCCACCCCGACGCCCTTGGCTTCGCGCTTCTTCGCCGCCGCGGCGGCCGCCGGCGCCAGCGCCGTGCCGCCATGGGCGCGGTCAGGGGATTCGGGCAGGAAATGGAGGGGGTCGCACGCGGTTTCCCAGTAGCGGCCCATGGTGAAATTGCGCACCCGCGGGTGCGGCTTCGGGGCATCGGCCTGGTTGCCCACGCCCTGCATGTTGCTTTGGCCGGCCATCAGCCAGAGGTCGCCGACCAGCACGTCCGGCACCGTCACCCGCTCCTTGCCGCAGGCGAACGTCACCGTGTAGGGGCCGCCGGGCGGCAGCCCGGCCACGGTGGCGGTGAAGCGGCCGGCGGCGGCGTGGCCGGCCGGCGCGGCCGTCAGTCCGCGCAGGGCCTTTCCGCCTTTCCTGGTGACCGTGACCGTGACTTCGCCGGCGGCGGTGCAGGCACCGCTGACGGTGGCGCGGGCGCCGTGCGGCATCCGCTGCAAGATGTGTCCGGGAAACAGGCCGTGTCCAATGTGCATGCCCATGCTGGCTCCAACTCCAGATTGCCTGGAACTCGCGTCCGGTTTTCCACTCCGCCGGCATATTTGTCGCCGCGGATTTGGGATTGAAACGGGAATTGTACATGCCAGATGCATTTCCGCAAGTCCACGGAACCACCTTTTGCGGCCGCCGGCTTGGCAACCGGGCGATGATGGCCTACAGTATGGCTGACCCACGGCTTGGGCTGCTTCCGGCCCGGCCGTCACACCTTCAGCCAATCATGAACGGACGACTTACCAACCTGCTGCTGAGCCTGGCCCTGCGGGGCGCGGGATGGTTGCGGGTTGCCTGAACGGCGCTGGTCGCCGGTTGAACCTTGACTCAGGAAAACGCCCGCAGCCTCCCGCCAGGTTGCGGGCGTTTTTTTTGCATCTTCTCTTCCACTAGCCATCCAGACGAGGAATCCCATGACTTCCACCCCCCGCTATGCCTTGCCGCCGCCCGTGCCGATGCGCTGCCGGGAATGGCCCGACCGGGTCTTGGCCCAGTCGCCCATCTGGTGCGCCGTTGATCTCCGCGACGGCAACCAGGCGCTCCCCAATCCGATGACGCCGGTCCAGAAGAAGCGCTATTTCCAGCTTCTCGTCGAACTCGGGTTCAAGGAGATCGAGATCGGCTTCCCCTCAGCGTCGGCGGACGATTTCCAGTTCTGCCGCGACCTCATCGAGGGGGGGCTGATCCCGGCGGACGTGACCATTTCCGTGCTCACCCAGGCCCGGGAGCATCTCATCCAGAAGACGATGGCCGCGCTCCAGGGGGTGCGCCGGGCGGTGGTCCACCTCTACACCGCCACCAGCGAGCTGCACATGCGCTACGTCTTCGGCAAGACGGCCGAGGAGACGGCGGCGATGGCCTTGGCGGCCGTCGCCATGGTGCGGGACGCGAAAGCGACGCTTCCCGGCAGCGACATCCGCCTCGAGTTCTCCCCCGAGGAGTTCACCGACAGCGACCTGGACTTCGCCGTGAGCCTCTGCGACCGCGTGGTCGAGACCTGGAATCCGGCGCCGGCGGAGAAGGTGATCCTCAACTTGCCGATGACCGTCGAGCGGGTCATGCCGAACCAGTATGCCGACCGGATCGAGGAGTTCAGCCGCCGGCAGCGGCACCGCGGGCGCTGCCTCATCTCGCTCCACGCGCACAACGACCAGGGGTGCGCCGTGGCCGCGACCGAGCTGGCGCTCCTGGCCGGCGCCGACCGCGTCGAGGGCACCCTCTTCGGCCACGGCGAACGCTGCGGCAACGTTGACCTGGTCACCCTCTGCCTGAACCTCCAATACATGGGGATCGACACCGGCATCCGCTTCGCCCAGATCGAGGCGATCCGCGACGAGCTGGCGGCGTTGACGAGCATGCCGGTCAGCCCCCGCCATCCCTACGCCGGCGAACTGGTCTTCACCGCCTTCTCCGGTTCGCACCAGGATGCGATCCACAAGGGGCTGGCCAACACGGAGAAGCTCGCCGCGCACTTCGGCGGCTGGAAGATCCCCTACCTCCACATCGATCCGCGCGACCTTGGCCGGAGCTTCGAGAAGTTCATCCGGATCAACAGCCAGTCGGGCAAGGGCGGGATCGCCTACGTGCTTGAGCAGGAATTTGGCATCCGGCTGCCGCGCAAGCTGTTGGTTGACTTCAGCCAGCACGTCCAGGCGTTCGCCGACCGGGCGGCGCGGGAGGTCGAGGCCCGCGAGCTGTTCGACATCTTCCGCGCCACCTATTCGCGGCAGGACGGGCCGGTGCGGCTGGTCAACTACTGGCCGCGCCCCGGCGCCGAGGATCCGACCATGATCGAGGGGGAGGCGCATGTGGAATACGGGGGGCGGACACAGGTGCTGACCGCCAGCGCGCCCGGCCCCATCGCCGCCTTCGTCCGCGCCCTGGCGCAACTGCCGTTGCCCTTCACCTTCTCGCTGGAGGAATACGAGGAGGATGCCATCGGCCAGACGGCCGACGCGGAGGCGATCACCTTCGTCCGGCTGGTGGATGACCGGAAGCATTCCTGCTACGGCATCGGCATCGGCGTCAACATCGACCAGGCCGCCGTGCGGGCGATCATCTCTGCCGTCAACGGCCTGCTGGCGGCCCGCTGAGCGCCGGCGGCCGTGCGGACTCCGCATTCCGCGGTCAGAGCGGCGCCGGCAGGAGCAGCCCTTGCACGGAGGTGGCGGTTTGGACATGGCAGATGGCCACGGCCAGGGCGTCGCTCGCATCATCCTTGACGTCGGCCAGGGGGATCTTCAGCCGTTGGGCGACGAGCAGGGCGACTTGCGCCTTGCCGGCGTCGCCGTAGCCGCAGACGGCCTGTTTCACCCGCCGGGGCGCGTATTCGTAGACCGGGGTCTGGCGTTCGGCGAAGATGGCGACGGCGGCGCCGCGGGCCATGCCGAGGATGGTGGCGGTCTTGGCGTTCTTGAAGAAGAAGCCGCCTTCGATGGCGACGCAGTCGGGGGCGTAGCTCTCCTGCAGTTCGCGCAGGCCGCCGGCGAGCCGGCGCAGGCATTCGCTGAGGGGCGCCTTGGCGGGGGTGCGGATCAGGCCGCAGTCCACGGCGCGCAGCGCCGGGCCGTCCAGGTCGAGCAGGCCATAGCCGGTGCAGCGGAGGGAGACGTCGAGGCCGAGGATGCGGATGGGAGGCATGGGCGCAATATACCGGCGTTTGCCGGCGGGGCGGGGCGTCACGGCACATATTGCAGATGGTCGAGCAGATGCAGCCCGATGGCGAGGAGGGCGGCGGTGGGGGGGGTGAGGAGGAAGGTCAGGAAGATGCGGCCCGTCCGCGGCCAATGCACGGCCTGGGTGCCTTGGCGCAGGCCGACGCCGAAGACGGCGCCGACGATGGCGTGGGTGGCGCTGACCGGGGCGCCGAGCTGGGCGCAGAGATGGGCGGTGACGGAGGCGGCGAGCACGGCCACGAAGGCCTCGAAGGAACTCAGCCGGGCAATTCCCTGGCCGACGGTGAGGATCACGCGGCGGCTGATGGTCAGCGCGCCGAGGGCGATGGCGATGCCGCCGAGGAGGCAGGCCAGGGTGGTGCCCGCCCGGGGGAGGAAGGCGATGGCGATGCTGGCCACGTTGTTGGCGCCGAGGGCATAGGCGCCGTAGCAGCCGGCGCCGAGGAGGCCGATGCGGAGCAGGTGGTCCTGCGCCAGGATTGACGGGAGCCGGCGGTGGACAAGCGGGCGGAGGGCGGCGCCGATTGCCAGCGCCAGCAGGCCGGCCAGGAGAGGGGTGGCCAGCCAGACGGCGAGGATCAGCCCGCTCCGGGTGGGGTCGAGGGTCCCCCGCAGCAGGGCGATGCCGGCGAGGGCGCCGGCGACGGCGTGGGAGGTGCTGGCGGGCATCCCCGCCGCGGTCAGGCCCGCGATGGCCAGCGCCGCGCCCAGCATGGCGGTGGCGAGGTCGCGTGCATCCGCCGTGCCCAGGCCGCCGATGGTGTCCAGGCCAGGGGCGCCCTCCAGCACGGCGCCGAGGAGGACGAAGAAGGCGGCGAGCAGGGCGGCCTGGCGCCAGGAGACCATCCGCACCGCCACGGCGGTGCCGAAGGCCGCCGCCAGGTTGTTGGCGCCCAGGTTCAGGCCGAGGAAGAGTCCGCTGATCCAGCCGAGCATGTGCCGGGCCTCATTCGTGGCGGGAGACGGAAATGACGGTGATGAACATGCCGACGTCCTGGGCGAAGTCGCAGAGGTGGCCGGTCGCGTAGATGACGTCGCGGGCGAGGATTTTTTCCGCCAGGGGCAGGTCGGCGCGGAAGAGTTTGGCGATGAGGAGCTGTTCGAGCTGGTCGCCGATCCGCTCCGCGTCGTCGATTTTTTGGGTGGTTTCGCCGATCTGGCGGCGGGGGCCGAGCAGGTCGGTGATGCCGTCGTCCACCAGATGGAAGGCCTGGTCGCCGGTTTCGGCCAGTTCGAGGAGGACGCCGTGGGTGAAGGGGGGCATGTGGATGTCCTGGATGAGGAGCATGCGGAGGACGTCCTTGGCCTGGTTGGGGATGAGGTCGACCCGTTCGAGGAGGAGCAGCAGCGCCTCGCGGGAGTCGGGGAGCAGGGAATGGGCGAAGAGGTCAATGCTGATCTGGCGGCGGACGGCGTCGGCGTCGGCCTCGCGGGTGTGGCTGTGGGCGGCGAGGGTTTCGAAGTGGGCGTCCACCCCGTGCTGGGTGTAATGGCGCAGCCCCTCGAGCATCAGGCCGACCGTGTCGCCGGCGGCGGCCAGGTAGCGGCGGATGTTGGCGTGCAGTTCCGCGTTGCGTTTCGAGGCGAGGAACATGGGGGGCTCCACAGTCACCACAACGGCATGAAGGGCACGGAGTCCGGGCGAAGTTTTTTTGGGCCGGGCGCGCCGTGCGGGCGGCATGGATCGCCAAGATGAAGACGCCGGGACGGGGGGAAAGGTTGCATGGACTCCGCAAGGCGCTTGGGGCCGTTCGCATCCGCCGGGGAAGCGATTACGTTGTGGGCGAGGCGGCCGGCATGGACCGGACGTCCCTGGGCAAACCCTCCACGATACCGGAGAAGGAAGGCAATGGACATGACGAACAAACCGGATGCGCCGCAGGGGTTGGCCCTGCTGGTGTGCGACACGATCCTCGAAGACCGCCATACCGGCAAGAAGAGCCTGATCGGCCTGTTCGACGGCCTGCACGCCGCCCAGTTCCCCTGCGTCCACCCCGTCATGCATGTGGTGGTGGAGCTGTCCAACATCACGGGCAAGAAGAACTGCCGCCTGGTCTGCCGGCACGGGGATGGCGACGCCGTGGCCTTTGACGCCAAGGGGGAGGTGGACTGCCCGGACACCAGCCGCGTGGTGCAGCTTGCGTTCGGCTTCCGCGGGGTGAAGTTCGAGAAGCCGGGGGTCTGGTGGATCAGCATCTATGTCAATGACGAACAGGTCATGACCCGGCCGCTGGCGATCCTGACCCTGCCCAAGCAGCAGCCCGCCCCGGCAGCGGCGGAAGCGCCCGCCGCCGCGCCGGCCTGACCCGGCCTGGCCGCCGCGGCCATGGCCGGCGCCCCCTTTCCTTCGGGAAGGCGGGCGCCGGCCGTTTTTTTTTGCCCGTGCCCGTGTCGGGGACGGCGACGGACAGGTCCAGCCCAGGGTTGCCAAGCCTTGGGGCTGCCTTCATGGCGAACAATTCCGGCTGAGCTGGCCGGAAGCGGATTTCTGGCCGGAAATGGGGGGGGGAGGGGGTCCGGGATTCGGGTTAACCGGAATTGCATGGGCGGCTCATGGGCGGCTCATGGGCGGCTCATGGTTGGCGGGTAGGATAAGTGGCAGCGTAAGCCTTTTCCCGAGGAGACCCGCATGGAATCCCGCCGCCGCCCCCGGATCGAACCCGCCGCCGCCGCGCCGCCACCCGGCACGTGCGACCTGCACGTCCACAGCAAATATTCCGACCACCCCAGCGAGTGGTTCCTGCGCCGGATCGGTGCTCCGGAAAGCTTCATGGAGCCGCGGGAGGTGTACCGGCGGTGCAAGGCCAAGGGGATGCAGTATGTCACCCTCGCCGACCACAATGCGATTGCCGGCGCCCTGGAGATCGCGGAGTTCCCGGACACCTTCCTCTCCGCCGAGGTCACCACTTATTTCCCCGAGGACGGCTGCAAGATCCATTGCCTGGTCGCCGGCATCAGCGAGCCGCAGTTCGCCGAGATCAACCAGCTCCGGGAGAACATCTACGAGCTGCGGGCCTATCTGGCGGCCCGGGGCATTTTCCATTCCATCGCCCATCCCTTCTTCCGGGTCAATGGCCGGCTGACGGTCGAGCATGTGGAGAAGCTGCTCCTGCTGTTCGACACCTTCGAGGGGATCAACGGCTCCCGCCATCCCCGCGCCGGCGAGCTGGTCTACGTGATCCTGCGCAACCTGGATGCGGCGACCTTGGCGGAGCTGGCGGACAAGCACGGGATCGCCCCGCTGACCCCCGGCTCCTGGCAGAAGCGGTTCACCGGCGGCAGCGACGACCACAGCGGCTGCTACCTGGCCGACGCCCACACGATCACGCCGCCCGCCCCCGCCGTGGCGGAGTTCCTGCGGCACTTGCGTGAGGGGCGGCACGAAATGGCCGGCTGCTGCGGCTCCAGCCTCAAGCTCGCCCACAGCCTCTACCATATCGCCTGGCAATACTACCGGCGGCGCATGGCCGGCGACCGCGCCGGCTTCAGCCCCCTGGGCACCCTGCTGCGCCGGCTGGCCGAAGGCGGCGCCCCGCGCACCTGGCGTGACAACCTGCGCCACGTCGGCCGGCGCCTCTTCCGCCGCCACGGGCCACGCAACGCCCTGGAAGCCATCCTGATCCAGGAATTCTCCGAGATGATGAAAAAGCCGGCCTCTGGCGATCCCGACGCCAGCATCGGCGACCAGCGCGCCTTCCAGTTTGCCTGCCAGATCGGCCAGCAGCTCGGCTATGTGTTCCTGAACAAGGTGACGGCCCATCTCCGGCGGGGCGAACTGCTGGAGAGCATCCAGGCGGTCTCCGCCCTCGGCCCGGTCGCCCTCGGCATCGCCCCCTATTTCGCGGCGTTCAAGACCCAGCACCAGGACGAACCATTCCTGCAAGCGTTGGCGACCCGCTTCCCGGCCGCGGCGCCGCTGCTGAAGCCGAGCGAGAAGAAGGCGTGGGTCACCGACACCTTTTCCGACGTCAATGGCGTCGCCCGCACGATCCAGGCCCTGGGCGCGGTCGCCCGGGCCAAGGGGCGCAAGCTGACCATTGTCACCAGCCTGGAGAAGCCGCCGAAGTGTGACCTGCCGCTGGTCAACTTCCGGCCGGTCGGCTCCTTCAAGCTGCCCGAGTACGCGGAGCAGACGCTGGCCTTCCCGCCCTTCCTGGAGATGCTCCGCCACTTCGAGAAGGAAAAGTATGCCGAGATCATCATTTCCACCCCCGGACCGGTCGGGCTGGCGGCGTTCTTCGCCGGGCGGCTGCTGGGGCTGCGCGTCACCGGCATCTACCACACCGACTTCCCGCTCTACCTGCGCCACCTCACCCAGGATGAAATCATGGAGGCCTTGACCTGGCGGTTCATGCAATGGTTCTTCGGCCAGCTCGACACCGTCTTCGTCCCCAGCGACTATTATCGCCAACTGCTGGCCGAGCACGGACTGGCGGCCGAGCGGCTGCTGGTCATGCCGCGGGGGGTTGACTTGCAGGTGTTCAACCCTGCGCACCGCGACCCCGGCTTCTGGCGCCGCCATGGGGTCGGCGACGGCTTCCTCTTCCTCTACGTGGGCCGCATGTCGGCGGAAAAGAACCTGGAGCCGCTGCTCGCCGCCTTCCAGGAACTGCGGCGGCAGACCCGGCAGCCGGTGCAACTCGCCTTGGTGGGGGACGGCCCGCTGCTGCCCGAGCTGCGCAAGCGCGGGCAGGCGGAGGGCATCCATTTCACCGGCGTCCTGCACGGCGAGGCCCTGTCGGCGGCCTACGCCAGCGCCGACGCCTTTGTCTTCCCCAGCACCACCGACACCTTCGGCAATGTCGTGCTGGAGGCCCAGGCCAGCGGCCTCCCCGCCATCGTGGCGGACCGGGGCGGCCCCCCGGAGATTGTCCGGGCGCACCAGTCTGGCCTGGTGGTGGACATCGCCCGGCCCGGCGAACTGGCCGCGGCCATGCGCCGGCTTTGCGAGGACCGCACCCTGTACGCCGACTTGGCCGTCCGCGCCCTGGCGAACGCCCGGGATTCGAGCTGGGAAGAGATCCTGGAACAGTTCTGGCAGGCCGAGCGGCGCCTGGCCGCACCCCCGGAACGCCGGGACGGCCCGTACTGGGCCATCCAGCCCCGCGGCGATGCGGCGGCCGGCCGCCCCCTCTCCGTGGCCTGAACGTTTTCGGCATGGCTTCCAAAGGCGGAGACTCTCCAGCGCTGGGAATCGGCCTTCCACCCCCTTGCAAAGGGCGGAAATGCGGCTACATTTCCCCGCTTCACCCCTGTGTGGCGGGTTAGCTCAGTTGGTAGAGCAGTGGAATCATAATCCACGTGTCGCCGGTTCGAGCCCGGCACCCGCTACCATTCATTTGCCCGTCCCTGGAGTGTGGGGACGGTTTTTTATGTGCCGCAAACGGGGCGGTTCCGGTTGAAGGGGTGGTTCATGGCGTTTGCCATTTTTGTGGTTGCCCTGGCGGCGTCTGGCTGCCTGCTGGCCGCGGCCTATTACCTGTTGAACCTGGTGGATCCCGAGGGGTGGTGCCGGCGGCGGGACGCCAACACCTTCACCAAGCGCCATGTCTATGTGCCGGAGGAGCGGCGGCGCTACGGGGCGGCGGCCCGCGTCGCCTTGCTGGTGCGGGCGGGGGGGTGGCTGCTGCTGGCGGTGGGGCTGGCCGTGGTCCTGGTCATGGGCCGGGGCTGGTGGCGCTAGCGGCGCGCGGTGGGGGTGTGGCGCTCCGGAAGGCGACCCCGGCTTGTCCGGCGTTGCCCGTTGGAGAGGTACGGGTGCCAACCAGATGATCCAGGCAACTGTGCCACGTTCTTCACCGGCAGGAATGGCTGTGCCACGCTTGGGGTAATCAGAAGCGGGTGAAGCTCCAGCCTTGGGGGCGGTCGTGGTCGTAGGGGAGGAAGCCGTGGAAGGGGCGCGGGTCGCCGTCGAAGACCAGCGGCAGGAAATGGCGGTCCCCTTCCCACATGGGCAGTTCCGGGAGCTGTTCCAGCGGCACCCATTCGAGGGTGCCTTCCTCGTTGGCGGGGAAGGGGGTGCCGGTGAACGCCTCGATGAGGAAGATGAAGCCGAGCCAGTCCCGGCCGGATGGGCCGAAGTTGGTCCAGTTGACGGTGCCGCGGAGGGTCATGCGCTGGACCTCGATGCCGGCCTCCTCGCGGATTTCGCGGACCATGCCGGCGGCGACGTCCTCGTTGCGCAGCAGCTTGCCGCCGAGGCCGTTGTATTTGCCGAGCTGCTCGTCGTCGCCGCGGGCGTTGCGGTGGACCATGAGGAGATGGCGGCGGTCGGGGGCGAGGACGAAGCCGAGGGTGCTGACGATGGGGCGGTAGGGGGACATGGGGGCTGAGTCCTGAGTCACGGCGTCTGGCGGAGGCCTTGCCGTCGTGACCGCGGGAAATCATGCGGCCTGGCGGCCGGGCGCGGGAAAAAACCGCCCCGCCTGGGGTTGTCCTCGGGGCGGGGCGAGCGGGGGTGCGGTGGTGGGGCCGTGGGGGCGGGGTCAGCCGTTCTGGGCCTGGAACTCGTGCATGAAGTCCACGAGCCGTTCCACCCCTTCGAGCGGCATGGCGTTGTAGATGCTGGCGCGGATGCCGCCGACGGCGCGATGCCCCTTGAGGCCGATGAGGCCGGTGGCGGTCGCTTCCTTGACGAACTTCCCCTCAAGCTCCTCGCTGGGCAAGCGGTAGGTCACGTTCATCTGGGAGCGGTCGGCGGCCTCGACGGTGCCGCGGTAGAAGCCGCCGGAGCCGTCAATGGCGTTGTAGAGCGCCTGGGACTTGGCGCTGTTGAGGCGGGCCATGCCTTCCAGGCCGCCGTGGGCCTTGATCCAGTCGGTGACGAGGCCGATCATGTAGATGCCGAAGGTCGGGGGGGTGTTGTACATCGAGTCGTTGGCGACATGGGTGCTGTATTTGAGCATGGTCGGCAGGTTGGCGGGCTCGCGGCTGAGCAGGTCCTTGCGGAGGATGACCAGGGTCACGCCGGAGGGGCCGAGGTTCTTCTGGGCGCCGGCGATGACGATGGCGAACTTCTTGAGGTTGAAGGGTCGCGAGAAGATGTCGCTGGACATGTCGCCGACGAGGGGGAGGGCGCCGGTGTCGGGATAGGTGCGGTACTGGGAGCCGTAGATGGTGTTGTTGGAGCAGATGAAGCCGAAGGCGGCGTCCTGGCGCCACTCCCACTCGGCGGGGTCGCCGATGCGGCTGTAGTTGCTGTCCTTGCCGTCATGGACGAGCTGGACTTCGCCGAAGAGCTTGGCCTCCTTGATGGCGCGGCTGGCCCAGTAGCCGGTGTTGGCGAAGAGCATGGGCTTGCCGGGGAGGGCGAAGTTCATGGGGACCATGTCGAACTGGAGGCTGGCGCCGCCCTGGAGGAAGAGGACGGCGTAGGAATCGTCAATGCCCAGGAGGTCCTTGACGTTCTGGATGGCGTGTTCGTGGACCTTGAGGAAGGTCTTGCTGCGGTGGCTTTCCTCCATGATGCCGTAGCCGAGGCCGGGGAAGTTGGCGAATTCGGCCTGGGCCTTGAGCATGACCTCTCGGGGCATGGTGGCGGGGCCGGGATGGAAGTTGAAGATTTTCGGCGGCTGGTCCGACATGGGCTGGTCTCCTGGGTGGGCGGCGTCTGGCGAAAACCCGACAAAAGCGTAATTTAGCACCCGGTGGGGGGTGGTGCCAGTGGCTGGGGCGGCAATCGTGAAAAATTTAACGGATTGGACGGGGGGCAGGTCAGGGGGCGGGGATGGGCTCCGTGGCCGGGGCGGCAATGCCCCGCATCTCCAGGAGGATGCCTTCGGCCTTGTAGAGATCCACCCAGGCATTAAGGCTGGCGGCCACCGCCCGGGTGGCGGCCAGTTCGCTGGCGAGGGCGTCCCGCTGGGTCTGGGCCAGTTGGAGGGAGGTGGTCTTGCCGACCCGGAAGCGCTCGCTTTCGACGCGCGATTTTTCCTGTTGCAGCCGCTGGGTGGCGGCGGTGGCGGCGACCTGGGCGCGGGTGCGCTGGATTTCGAGCCAGGCGGAGCGGACGTCCTCCTCGGCGAGCTGGGCCTGGTTGGCGAGGGCTTCCCGGGCCTGGGCCTGGGTGAGGGTGGCGCGGGTGTGGCGGGCGCGGGCTTCGCGGTTGGCTGGGGGGAACTCGAGCTTGAGGCCGGCGGTGAGGGCATAGTCGTCGCCGTCGTTGTCGCGCCAGGCGCCGGCGAAGCTGTCGGCGTAGCCGCTCTGGCCGAGGCTGATGAAGAGGTCGAGCTTGGGGAGGAGTCCGTTGCGGGTCTGGACGAGTTCCAGCTCGTTGCGTTGCAGTTGCAGGCGGGCCTGGTTGAGGTCGGCGCGGTGGTCCAGGGCGCGGCGGACGTGGGTTTCGGCCGGCTCGAGTTGCCGGTTGGGGAGTTCGGGGGTGGCGGTGAGGGTGAGGACGCGGTCGAAGCTGGTGGCGCCGGCGGTGGTGGCGGGGCTGAGCAGGCGGAGGAGGCGGACGTGGAGCTTGGCGGCGGTGCTTTCCGCGTCGATCAGCTCTTCGTGGCGGAGGGCGAGTTCGGCTTCGGCGGCGGCCTGTTCGGTGGGGGCGAGCTTGCCGACCTGGATGCGTTCGCGGATTTCCGCGAGCTGCTTTTCGGCGAGGGTGAGGGAGCGGCTGACGATCCCGGCCTGGCTGCGGGCGAGGATGAGGTCCCAGTAGGTCTTTTCCACGTCGGCGACGAGGGTTTCGGCATAGCCGCGGAGTTCGTATTGGGAGCTGAGGGTGTCGAGGCGGGCCTGGCGGAGGGTGGCGAGGTTGACGGTGGCGCCGAAGCCGCGGAGGAGGGCTTGGGTGATGGTGAGGCCGGCGGCGCTGCTGCTGTTGTCGGTGGCGGTGGCGGTGGCGTCCTGGATCGTCTTGCTGGCTTGGAGGGAGGCTTCGAGGGTGGTGCCGGTGGGGAGGAACTGGCTGGCGCCGGCGGCGGCGGTCCAGGCGTCGGTGTGGGGGCGTTGGCCGGCGGCGGCGCGGCGGTCGTCGCGGCTGCGTTCCCGGGCGAAGCTGGCGGCGAGGGTCGGGTCGAAGGCGGCGCGGGCGGTCTCTTCAGTCGTGCGGCGGATTTGTGGTTCCAGCCGTTGGATGGCGAGGCCGCGGTTGTTCTCCAGCGCCAGGAGGATGGCGTCGGGCAGGTCGAGGGTGAGCGGGCCGGCGGCTGTTGCCGTGGCCCCTTCTTCCGGGGCGCTGGCGGTTTTTGGGGGTGGGGTGGCGGGCTGGGCTGGGGCGATGCGGTCCCGTTCGGGGTGGGTGGGGATGGTGGCGCAGGCGCCGGCGAAGAGGGTGGCGGCGGCGGCCAGGAGGATTCGCCCGGGATGGAGTGTGCGGCGTTGGGTCATGGCTGGAATCCGTGGGAATGGCGGGCGCGGGCGGGTCAGGGGCTCATTCGTAGCGCAGGGCTTCGACGGGGGCGAGGCCGGCGGCGCGGCGGGCGGGGTACCAGCCGAAGAAGATGCCGACGGCGGCGGAGAAGCCGAAGGCGAGGAGGATGCTGCCGGGTTCCAGGGCGGTCTGGAAGGCGGAATAGGCCGGCAGGAGGAGGGCGGTGCCGACGCCGAGGAGGCAGCCGATGAGGCCGCCGAGGCCGGTGATGAGCAGCGATTCCAGCAGGAACTGGAGCAGGATGCTGTGTTCGGTGGCGCCGATGGCCTTGCGGATGCCGATCTCGCGGGTGCGTTCGGTGACGGTCACGAGCATGATGTTCATGATCCCGATGCCGCCCACCAGCAGCGAGATGCTGGCGGTGCTGCCGAGGAGCAGGGTGAAGGTGCGGTTGACTTCCATCACCATCGTGATGAAGTCGGCCTGGTTGCGGACGTTGAAGTCGTTGTCCATGCCCGGCAGCAGCCGGTGCCGTTGGCGGAGCAGTTCGGTGAGCTGTTCCTGGACGGGCTTGAGCTGGTCCGAGTCGGTGGCCTGGATGTTGATCTCGTTGAGCCTGACGTTGCCGAAGAGCTGCTGCATGGCGGTGGTGAAGGGGATGATCACCTGCTTGTCCGGGTTGAACCACCCCTGGTCGCCCTTGGGCTTGGTGATGCCGACGACCCGAAAGTTGATGCCGCGGACCTTGATGGTCTGCCCGAGGGGGTCGTCCAGGGCGAACAGCTCTTCGGCGAGGGTCGGGCCGATGATGGCGACGCGGGCGGCCTGCTCCTCGTCGCCGTCGGCCAGGTTGCGGCCGCGGTCGATCTCGAAGGCGCGGATGGCGGGATAGGTGGCGCTGCTGCCGATCACCGGGCTGCGCTGGTTCTGGTTGCCGAACTTGACCTGGAAGTTGCCGCGGATGACGGGGGCGACGCGGCGCACCCCCTCCAGGCGGGTGATGGCCAGGGCGTCCTCGACGGTCAGGTTTTCGCGGGTGCCGGCGGTGATGCCGGAGAAGGAGACGTCGGCGGGGGTGATGATCAGCAGGTTGGCGCCGCGGCTGGAGATCTGCCCGAGGATCTGCTGCCGGGCGCCGGCGCCGATGGCGAGCATGGCGATCACCGCGCCGGTGCCGATGATGATGCCGAGCATGGCCAGCAGCGAGCGGGCCTTGTTGGCCCAGAGGCTGTGGATGCCGACTTTGACGATGGTCCAGAAGAGCATGGGGTGGCGGTGGTTAGGGGGGTGGCGTCGCCGGTGGGGCGGTGGGTTCCACGATCTTGCCGTTGCGCATCTGGATGGCGCGGTGGCACCAGGCGGCGATGTCGGATTCGTGGGTGACGAGGATGAGGGTGTGGCCGGCGGCATTGAGTTTTTGGAAGAGCGTCATGATCTCCTGGCCGGTGCGGGTGTCGAGGTTGCCGGTCGGCTCGTCGGCGAGGAGCAGGGCGGGGTTGGTGACCAGGGCGCGGGCGATGGCCACGCGCTGGCGCTGGCCGCCGGAGAGCTGGTTGGGGCGGTGGTGGCGGCGGTCGGCGAGCCCGACCTGCTCCAGGGCGGCGGCGGCGGCCTCCTTGGCATGAGGGCGCCCGGCATAGAGCAGGGGGAGTTCGACGTTTTCGAGGGCGTCCAGGCGCGGAAGCAGGTTGAAGGTCTGGAAGACGAAGCCGATGGTGCGGTTGCGGATTTGCGCGAGCCTGGCCGAGGGCAGCCCGGCCACGTCCTGCCCGGCGAGGAGGTATTGGCCGCGGTCGGGGGTGTCGAGGCAGCCGAGGATGTGCATGAGGGTGCTCTTGCCGCTGCCCGAGGCGCCGGTGATGGCGACCATTTCGCCGGCCGTGACCGTGAGGCTGACGCCGTCGAGGGCGCGCACCACCTCGCCGCCGACGAGGTAGTGCTTGACCAGGTCGTGGGCTTCGATGACGCTCACCGGCGGCCCCTTCCCAGCCCCATCATCATGGGTGGGCGCGGCTGCGCGCCACGGCTGGCCGGCTGGCCGCCCCATTTGCCGTCCCCGGCCTTCTGGAGTTCCACCGTGTCGCCTTCGGCCAGGCCGGCGAGGATTTCCACCTGGGTGCCATCATTCAACCCGAGATTGACGGGGACTTCGCGGACGCGGCCGTTGCCCTTGTCCACCCGGTGCGCCACGTAGCCCGCCGGCTGGCGGCGGACGGCGGCGACCGGCACCGCGAGGACGCCGCTCTTGGCCTCGGTGAGGATTTCGACGTTGGCCGACATTTCCGGCTTCAGCAGCCCTTTCGCGGGGCTGGTCACCTCGATCTTGACCTCGTAGGTGACGACGTTGGCGGTGACCGTGCCGCGGGTGGCGATCCGTTCCACGGTGCCCTCGAAGAGCTTGCCCGGGTAGGCGTCGGCGGTGACGATGGCCTTCTGCCCGACCTTGACCCGGCCGATCAGGCTTTCATCAACCGCCGCCAGGATGAACATGCGCGAGAGGTCGGAGATGGTCAGCAGCAGGGTGCCGCCGCCGACGTTGCTGGTGGCGCTGGCGATGATCTGGCCGACCTGGACTTCGCGCGTGGCGACGACGCCGGCGATGGGGGCGGCCACGGTGGTGTCCCGGAGCCGGTCCTGGGCGACGGTGAGCTGGATTTCGTCGGTGGCGACTTGGGCCTGGGCCTGGACGACTTCCTGGCGGCGATTCTCGATTTCGAGGGCGGCGGTCTCCAGTTCGGCCAGGCGGATCCGGGCATTTTCCAGGTCGGCCGCCGCCGAGGCCGCCGTGGCCGTGGCTGAATCGCATTCCTCCTCGCTGCACAGCGCTTTGGCCAGGAGCTGGCGCATCCGTTCCGCCTTGGCGGCGGCGTCCTGGTGCCGGGCTTCCGCCGCCTTCAAGGTTGCCCCGGCCCGGTTCCGGTCGGTTTCCAGGTTCCGTTCGGCGATGGCCAGGTTCTGGCGGGCGGCGAGCAGTTTGGCGCTGGAGATGGCGAGCTTGACCTCCATCTGGCGCACCACCCGCTGCTCGTCCACCGGATCGATTTGCAGGAGCACGTCGCCGGCCTTGACCGGGTCGCTGATGTCGAAGGGCAGCTTGACGATCTGGCCGCCGGCCTTGCACTTGACTTCCACGTCCTGGTTGGCGACGGCCTTGCCGTTGCAGGTCACCCGCAGGGTGATGTCGGTGCGGATCACGGTGGCCCGTTCCGGCATCTCCGCCGGTTCCGCCGCTTGTTGCCGCCGGTGCCAGCCCCAGCCGCCGAGGGCGGCGGCGGCGGCCAGGAGGGCGAGGGTGCGCCAGCGCCGGTGCCAAATCCAGGTCAGCAGTTGGTTCATGGGAGGTTCCGGGCCTTGTTGGTCGGGGGCGTGGCCGCCGCGGGGTGGCATGGCATCTTGGAATGAACGCTTGAACCCCCGCCCTTATTGTGGGGTGGCGGCGCGAAATCCCTTCAGGCGCGTTCGAAGAGGAGGGTGAAATCGTTGGGGAGATAGGAATCGTCGAGGCGGATGGTGCAGGGGAGGGTGGCGAAGCGGGCGCGCACCGTTTCCGGGTCGTAGTAGTGGCAGTGGGGGTAGTGGTGCGGACTCCGCACATGCAGGAGGTTGATGGCGAGGAGGCGGCGGGCGAGCTGGAAGAGGCGGGGGACGGCCTCGGCGAGGAAGTCGTGGTTGTTGCCCAGGTCGAGGTTGAAGACGCCGGAGGCGTAGACCACGGCGAAGGCGGCGGGTGGGAAGAGCGCCTCGCTGAAGGGGTCGCCGTGGACGAGCTGGGCGGCGGGTTGGCGGCGGCGGGCTTCGGCGAGGACGCCCGGGGTGATGTCGCAGCCGGTGTAGGCGACGGCGAGGCCGGCGCGGCGCAGGTGCGTGAAGAGGTCGGCCAGGCCGCAGCCGACATCGAGCAAGGTGAGGGGTTCGGGACTGGCGGCGGCGAGGGGGCGGAGGGCGCGGATCAGGGCGTCGAAGCGGGCGTGCTGCGCCTCGGCGCTGGCCCAGTCGAGGATTTCATGGCTGGGGCGTTCCGGATGCACCCGGGGCCCGTAATGGTCGAAGATGCGTTGGCGTCGGCTCATGGTGGCGGTGGGGCTGGTGGCGGTGGGGGGGGGCGTGGAACGACGGAAAAAGTGGCAAGGATAAGGAAGCGTACCGGCGGCGAAAGTCCAAAGGGGGGTCAGAGCAGGCGGTCCATGATGTATTGCTTGCGGTCGGGGGTGTTGGCGCCCATGAAGAAGGCGAGGTAGTGCTCGGCCTGGCGGCGGTTCTCGACGCTGACCGGCTGGAGGCGCATCTCCCCGCCGATGAACTGGCCGAACTCCGAGGGGGAGATTTCGCCGAGCCCCTTGAAGCGGGTGACTTCGGCGGCGGCGCCGAGGCGGGCCAGGGCGAGGTTGCGTTCGCCTTCGTCGAAGCAGTAGACCGTCTCCTTCTTGGTGCGGACGCGGAAGAGGGGGGTTTCGAGGACGTAGAGGTGGTTGGCGACGACCAGGGGCTCGAAGAAGGTGAGGAAGAAGGTGATCAGCAGGTTGCGGATGTGGAGGCCATCGACGTCGGCGTCGGTGGCGATGATGACTTTCTCGTAGCGCAAATTCTCCAGCGACTCCTCGATGTCGAGGGCGCGCATGATGTAGTACAGCTCCTCGTTCTTGTAGACGGTGGCGCGTTCCAGGGCGAAGCAGTTGAGCGGCTTGCCCTTGAGGCAGAAGATGGCCTGGTTGTCGACGTTGCGGCAGGAGATCATGGAGCCGGCGGCGGACTGCCCTTCGGTGAGGAAGAGCATGGAGCTGGCGCCTGGCACGCTGCCGTCGTTGAGGTGGTACTTGCAGTCGCGCAGCTTGGGGATCTTGAGCATCGTCTTCTTGGCTTTTTCCCGCGCCTCCTTCTGCACCGACTGGATGTCCTTGCGCAGCTTCTCGTTCTGGGCGACCTTCTCGAGGATGCGCGCGGCGGCCGGGGGGGTCTTGTAGAGCCAGGCGAGCACCACTTCCTTGACCTTGGCGACGATCTCGCCGCGGATTTCGCTGTTGCCGAGCTTGTTCTTGGTCTGCGACTCGAAGAGGGGATCCTTGAGCTTGACGGCGACGGCGCCGACGATGCCGTTGCGCACGTCGCTGCCGTCCAGGTTCTTGCCGGCGTACTCGTTGACCGCTTTGAGGAGCCCCTCGCGGAAGGCGCTCTGGTGGGTGCCGCCGTCGTTGGTGTACTGGCCGTTGACGAAGGAATGGTAGTTTTCGCCGAAGTCGGCGGTGTGGGTGAAGGCGAACTCGAGGGTTGGCCCCTTGAAATAGGCCGGTTCGTAGAGCTTTTCGCCGCTGACCTTCTCCTCGAGCAGGTCGAGCAGGCCGTTGCGGGAAAGGAACTTCTCGCTGTTCCAGACGAGGCTCAGGCCGCTGTTGAGCCAGGCATAGTTCCAGAGGCGTTTGCGGATGATCTTCTCGTCGAAGCTGAAGCCGGGGAAGAAGGACTCCTCGGGGCGGAAGCGGATTTCGGTGCCGTCGGGCTCCGGGGTGCGCCCCCGCTCTTCCGCCCGCAGTTGGCCGCTGGCGAAGGTGGCGCTGGCGAAGCGGCCGTCGCGGCAGGCGCGGACGGTGAAGTGGCTGGCGAGGGCGTTGACCGCCTTGAGGCCGACGCCGTTGAGGCCGACGGAGAACTGGAAGACGTCGCTGTTGTATTTGGCGCCGGTGTTGATTTGGGAGACGCACTCGACGATCTTGCCGAGGGGGATGCCGCGGCCGTAGTCGCGGACGCGGACCTGGCCGTCGGCGCCGGTCTCGACCTCGATCTTGCGGCCGTGCCCCATGATGAACTCATCGACCGCGTTGTCGATGACTTCCTTGAGCAGGACGTAGATGCCGTCGTCGGGATGCGAGCCGTTGCCGAGGCGGCCGATGTACATCCCCGGCCGGGTGCGGATGTGCTCGAGGGAGCTGAGGGTCTTGATCTTGCTCTCGTCGTAGACGGGAGCGGCGGGGTCGTTGCTCATGGCCGGATGGATCGTGCGGGGGGGCGTTTCAGTCGTGGGCCGGGGACCAGCTTGGCAGCGAGAGGTCGCCGGGGGCGGTGATGGGGGTTTCGCGCTTGAGCCAGGTGTCGAACATGACGAGCTGGCGCCGGCCGCCAGCGGCGCGCTTGGTGCAGGCCACATGGCGGCCGTCGGGCGCCCAGGAGGGCGCTTCATAGACGCCGCCGCGGGTGAGCACTTCGGCCATCTGCCCCGGAGTGTCCATGGCGATCACCGCCAGGTCATAGTTGCCGCCGCTGCCGGTGGCGAAGCAGATCTTGTTGGCGACGGCGGACCAGTCGGGGGAGACCTGCTCGCCCCCGAGGCTGCACAGGCGCTGGGCGCGGCCGCCGCCGGCGGGGATCACATAGAGCTTGGGGCTGCGCGGGAGGTCGGAGACGTAGCAGATCCGGGCCCCGTCCGGCGACCAGCAGGGGGAGCTTTCCACCGCGGCGTCGTGGGTCAGCCGGCGCAGGCCACGGGTGCGCACGTCCATTCCGTACAGCTCGACCTTGCGGTCGCGGCTGAGGGTGAGCGCCACGAAGCGGCCGTCGGGCGCCAGGTCGGCGCTGGAGTTCAGGCCGGGGAAGGCGGAGAGGCGGCGCTGCTGCCTGGAGAGGGTGTCAACCAGCACCACGTCGGTGTAGTTGTTCTGGTAGAGGGTGTAGACCAGGCTGCCGCGCGGCCCCCAGGATGGCTCGGTGGCGATGCTGCGGCTGAAGGTGAGCTGCTGGATGCCGCTGCCGTCGAAGTGGCAGGTGACGATCTCCTTGTAGCCGCCTTTGCCGTTGACGAAGGCGATCGTGCTGGCGCAGGGGCCGGGCACCTTGAACAGCCGCTCGATGAGCTGGTCCACGGCCTGGTAGAGGGTCCATTCCGGCTGGCGGCTCCGGGCGGGCTGGCGGAGGCTGAAGGTCGCCCCACCGGCGGCGGTGACGGTCAGCTCCAGCGCCGGCCCGCTTTCCACCGCCGTGAGGATGTAGCTGGCGCCGCGCGGGGAGGGGAGGATGGTGAACCAGCCGCAGCGGCGGAGCGTGGCCTCCAGCCGGGCCTTGGTCGCCGGCGAGCCGCTGAACTCGGCCAGGTGGAGGCCGGGGTTTTCCTGGCCAGCCGTCTTGCGGATGTCAATGAAATGACCTTGGGCCGGCAGCGGCGCCGGGAGGAGGGCGAGGGCGAGCAGGAGGGGGAGGCAAAGCCAAAAGCGGGGCGTGACGCGCATGGGACGGCAACCTTGGGGGGTGGATTGGGCGGGCGGGCGGCGGGGCAAAAACGGCATCAACATGCCCCACTCCCGCGAAAGTGCAAATCCCTTGACAAATCCCCCGGATGGAGTATAATGTTAATAGGACTCCCCAGTGGGTTCGGTCGAGGCTCAGTCCAAGGAGTGAGCCAGGCGAGGGACGAGGCCGGATGGGCGACGCGGATCCCGTGGAAGCAATCCGGAATCGGTGGAAGCCCACCGAAAACACTGGGAAGTTCAGATAGGCGGCGTTGGCCCGGTCTGGAACTGGGGTGGCGCCGCCACCATTTTTGGGCCGAAACTAAGAGGTTTCGCATGATTTTGGACTCGCTCGCCTGCCTTTCCTCCTACCGCTTGCTCCACCCCGCCATCGCCCGGGTGGAGGAGTTCCTGGCCCGGCAGCCGCTGGCGGCGCTGCCGGATGGGCGGCACGAGATCGAGGGGGCTGCCCTGTATGTGGGCATCAACGTGGAGCCGGGGCGCGGCGAGGCGGGCGCGGTGCTCGAGGCGCACCGGCGGTATGTGGACATCCAGGTCGTCCTCGCCGGCGCCGAGCGCATTGGCTGGCGCCCCCTGGCGGAATGCCGCGAGCTGCGCTTCGACTACGATCCGCAGCGGGACATCCTCTTTTATGAAGACCGCCCCGCCGCCTGGTTCGACCTGGAGCCTGGGCAGTTCGCCCTCTTCCTGCCCACGGACGCCCATGCGCCGCTGGCGGCGGCGGGGCCGGTGCGCAAGGCGGTCTTCAAGCTGGCGCTGTGAGGGAAGCCGGGGCTGGCGCTGGGGCGGCATGGCCTTCCACCGGCCAGCCACTTGGCGTCATCAAGCCATTGCGTCACTGTGTCATCTCCCGCCCCTTCGTCCGTGCTTGGGGCGGCAAGTCCCGGGCGCTTGATTCCCGGGGCCGCCGCATCATGTTTTTGCGGAGTTCGCGGTTTGCATCCCCCATCCTGGAGAGCCTCATGATGAAAAGCAAGGCGTTGCGACGGATCTTTGGCGGTTTCCTGGCCACTGCTTTCCTGGGCGAGGGCAGCGCGGCGGCCGCGGCCGCCGCCAACCCGCGGGTGGAGTTCGAGACCTCCCTGGGCCGCTTCACCGTCGAACTGTTCGCCACGGAAGCGCCCATCACGGTCAAGAACGTCCTCGAGTATGTGGACGGCGGCCACTATGCGGGCACCATCTTCCACCGGGTGATCCCAGGTTTCATGATCCAGGGCGGCGGCCTGCTCCCCGACCTCTCCCCGAAGAGCACCCGCGCCCCGATCAAGAACGAGGCGGCCAACGGCCTGAAGAACCGGCGCGGCACCCTGTCCATGGCCCGCACCTCGGTGGTTGACAGCGCCACCTCCCAATTTTTCGTCAATGTCGCCGACAACGCCTTCCTCGACCATCAGGACGGCTCCCCGCGCGGCTATGGCTACGCCGTGTTCGGCAAGGTTGTGGAGGGGATGGCGGTGGTGGACAAGATTGTCGCGGTCCGCACCGCGACCCAGGGGATGCACCAGAACGTCCCGGTCGAGCCGGTGGTCATCCGCAACGCCACCCGGCAAGGGGCGGCGGCGGCCGCGCCGTGAAGGGCGGGCGTGGCAGTCGCCCCCTGAACCCGCCAGGTGGACCGCCGGCCGCCGGGGAGCGGCTGGCGCAGGATCCGCCGTTCCAGGCCTTCCTCCGCCACTTGGCCGGCGTGCGCAACGCCTCGCCGCACACCCTTGCCGCCTACCGGCACGATCTGGTGCAATGCGTGCATCTGCTGGAATGGGATCGCCTCCCCGCCGGCCAGCCCCTGCCCTGGGGCACGCTCACCCGCGCGGCGGTGAGCCGGCTGCTGGTCCGCCTCCAGACCGGGAAACTTGCCCGCAACTCTCTCCTGCGCAAGCTCTCCGCCCTGCGCAGCTTCTGCCGCTTCCTGCTGGAGGCCGGCGTCCTGGCCCGCAACCCCGCCGCCGAACAGGCCCGGCTCCCGCGCCAGCGCAAGCTCCCACAGGTGCTCACCCGCGACCAGGCCAGCCGCCTGCTGGCCGCGCCGGCGGCGTTCTGGCGGCGCGCCGCCGTCCGTGCGGACTCCGCAGGCGCGAAGGCGGATGCGGAGTTCGCGGCCCGGCGCGACACCGCCCTCCTCGAAATCCTTTACAGCGCTGGCCTGCGCATCAGCGAGGCGGTGGGGCTCAACCTCGGCGGCCTCGACCTCGCCGCCGGCGTCTTCCGCGTCACCGGCAAGGGTCGCAAGGAGCGGCTTTGCTACCTTGGCGGCCCGGCGCGCGTGGCGGTGCGGCAATACCTGGAGCTGCGGCCGGCGGGCGGCGGCCTGGCGGCGGTGGTGCGGAGTCCGCAACCGCTGTTCGTCAACTTGCGGGATGGCGGCCGGCTCACCGCCCGCTCCGTCCAGCGGGCGTTCAAGAACTACCTGCGCGAAGCGGGGCTGCCCCCCGACTGCACGCCGCACAAGCTGCGCCATTCCTTTGCGACCCACTTGCTGGACGCCGGCGCCGACCTGCGCAGCGTCCAGGAGCTGCTGGGGCACGCCAGCCTCTCCACCACCCAGATCTACACCCATGTCAGCACGGAGCGGCTGATCCAAGCCTATGCCGAAGCCCATCCGCGGGCCCGCCAGCCGGCGCCGGGCGCGGAGAATCTTCCCCCCAAATCCGCACAAATCCCCACCCAAAAAGGCGATCCCCCGTTCCGCCCGGGGACGGCGGGTTCGGGGGGCACGGACGCAGGCATGGCCGAAGCGGCCCGTCCCCCCCAAGGCCTGAGGCCGGTCAGAGGGCGAAGCTGAGGTTGAGGCCGTAGACGAACTGCTCGGAGCTGCCGTTGTCGTTGGCGTCGGCGGCGGCCTGGCGCAATGGATTGCTGACAAAATCCGTGTAGCGCACGAACGGCGCGACCTGGACATGCTCGGTGAGGGCCCAGACAAGCTTGGCGGCGACGCCGGCGTCGGAGAAGCGCTGGCTGGAGACGCCGAAGTCGGCCTCGTTCTGGTTGTCGTCGCCCCAGCCGATGCCGGCGCCGAGGACGAGGCAGAGCGGGTCGGCCTTGCCGTCGGCACCTTTGATGAGGGGGATGCTGTGTTCGACGCTGAAGTTCAGATAGAGCCCGTGGGTCTCGTCGGCATCCCATTCCGCGGCCAGGGTGGGGGTGACGGGCAGGTCGGGCAGCGTCGCCCAGGCCAGGAGCTTGACGGTGTCGTCGCATTGCGTGCCGTCATAGTTCTCGTAGCGGGCGCCACCGCCGAGTTCGAGGCTGGTGGGCAGGGACTCGTGGACATCCTTGCTGAAGGTGTGGGAGTAGGTGAGGCAGACATCGGTTTCGGAGAAGCGCCACTCGCGGTTGTTGTAGCGGCCGGCGCCGTAGTCGGTGGTGTCCAGGTTGCCCCAGAGGCAGAGGTCGAAGCCGCCCCAGGCCATGCCGACGCACGGCTGGAGCACGGGGTCGTCCACCGCGACCAGGCCGCGGGAGACATACTTGTTCACCACATCCAGCTCAGCGTGGAACTCGGGCGCCTGTTGGAGGCGGAGCAGGGTTTGGGGTTTTTCCGGCGGCGGCGCGCACTCGGCCGAGCCCACCGCGGCGGCGGCCTTGGCGTTGGCGGTGGCGGCGGCACCGAGGGTGGTGGCCAGCAGGGCGGCGCTCAGCAGCCGGCGACGGCTTCGGCGGGTCATGGTGGTCATGGTGTCGGGGGTTCCTCTTTCCGGTCGTTTTTTGGGGGTGGTCAGCGGTTCCGCAGTGGCGGTGACGGCCCAAACGATAATGCGTTATCAAAAAAACGCAAACCGCTCCGCCGCTGGCCGCCGCCGGCCGCCCGGTGGGCTGGGGAGGGGGTTCAGGCGCCGGCTTCGCCGTTGGCGGCCTGGCACCGGTTGTAGAGGGCGTACTCCATCGAGTCCACCAGCGCCTGCCAGCTTGCCTCGATGATGTTCTCGCTGACCCCGACCGTACCCCAGAACTCCTGGCCGTTGCCCGATTCGATGAGCACCCGGGTCTTGGCCGCGGTGCCGTCCTCGCCGTCGAGGATGCGGACCTTGAAGTCGCGCAGATGGACGTCGGCGATCTCGGGGTAGAAATGGGTTAGGACCTTGCGCAGGGCGCGGTCGAGGGCGTTGACGGGGCCGTCGCCTTCCGCCGCGGCGATTTCGGTCTGGCCGGCGACGGCGACCTTGAGGGTCGCCTCGGAGAGGGTTGGCTCTTCGGGGCCGCGCTTCTCGACGATGACGCGGAACCCTTCCAGGTCGAAGAACGGCTTGCGGTGCGCCTCGCCGGCCAACGCCTTCTGCATCAGGAGCTTGAAGGAGGCGTCGGCGGACTCGTACTCGTAGCCGATGGCTTCGAGCCGTTTGACCTCCGCCAGGATCGTCTTGAGTTCCGGGCTGTTGGGTGCCAGGTGCAGGTGCTGCTCGGCGGCCTTGAGCAGGACGTTGCTCGCCCCGGCCAGGTCGGAGACCAGGACGCGCCGCTCGTTGCCCACCAGCTCCGGCTCGATGTGCTCGAAGGTGCGCGGGTTCTTCGCCACGGCGTTGACATGCATCCCGCCCTTGTGGGCAAAGGCGCTGGCGCCCACGTAGGGCTGCCAGGAGCTGCCCCGCATGTTGGCCAGGTCGTAGACGAACTGGCTCAGTTCGCGGAGGTGGCGGAGGCGGCCCGGCGGCAGGCAGCGCCGGTCCAGCTTCAATTCCAGTCCGGGGATGATCGAGCAGAGGTTGGCGTTGCCGCAGCGTTCGCCGATGCCGTTGACCGTGCCCTGGACGTGGCTGGCGCCGGCCTCGACCGCCACCAGGCTGTTGGCCACGGCGCAGTCGCTGTCGTTGTGGCAGTGGATGCCCAGCGCCACGGCCGTCGGCAGGGCGGCCCGGGCCTGGCGGGTGATGTCGGCGATCCGGGACGGCAGCAGGCCGCCGTTGGTGTCGCAGAGGACGACGGTGGTGGCGCCGCCGGCCACGGCCGCCTTGAGCACGGCCAGGGCATAGTCGGGGGCGTCGGTGAAGCCATCGAAGAAATGCTCGGCGTCGAAGATCACCTCGCGCCCGTGGCCCTTGAGGAAATGGCAGGAGTCCTGGATCAGCGCCAGGTTGTCGTCGGGCGTGATCCGCAGCACCTCGTGGACGTGCAGGAGCCAGCCCTTGCCGAAGATGGTGACGGCGGGGGTTTCCGCCTCCAGCAGGGCGCGCAGGTTGGGGTCGCCCTCGGGGGTGTTGCCGGCGCGGCGGGTGCTGCCGAAGGCGGCCAGCTTCGCGTGCTTGAGCGGCCGGCGGCGCATCTCCTCGAAAAAGGCGACGTCCTTGGGGTTGGAGCCGGGCCAGCCGCCCTCGACGTAGCTGACGCCGAAGCCGTCCAGCCGTTCCGCGATCCGCACCTTGTCCGTCTTGGAGAAGGAGATCCCTTCCCCTTGCGAGCCGTCGCGCAGGGTGGTGTCGTAGAGCTGGATGGGAAGGGCTGGGGCGTTCATGGGCGACAATATAGCGGCGGCGGCGGCGGGCGCAACGGAGTTTTTTTTGTGAACCGTAAGCGGCAAGCGGCAAGCGGGGGATCAGCCCAAGGCGAGGGCGAGGAGGATGGGGACGGTGGCGGCGGCGGCGAGATGGGTGAGGAGGACGGTGCCGGCGGTGAGGTGTTCGTCGCCGCCATAGACTTTGCAGAGGCTGATGCTGGCGACGGCGGCGGGCATGACGGCGACGACGCTGAGGACGCGGAGCTGGTCGGCGGGGATTGGCAGGAGGCGCAACCCGAGCAGCACCAGGGCGGGAATGGCCAGCAGCCGCAGGGCGCTGGCGAGCCAGACGAGGCGGTTGCGGAGTTCGCGCGGCGGCAGGACGGCGAGGCTGCAGCCGGCCACGGTCATGGAGAGGGGGATGGTGGCGCCGCCGAGCAGTTTCACGGCGCGGAAGATGGCGGTGCCGGCGGTGCCGCTGTGCAGCGTCTCCAGGACGGGGGGCAGTCCCAGGAGGTCGCGCACGGCGAGCCAGGCGCCGGCGGCGGCGAGGGCGAGCAAGGGTGGGCGGCGGGCGAGGGTCAGCAACTGGCGCCAGTGGAAGCCGTGGCCGCCGAGGGTGGTGACGCCGAGCGTCCAGACGCCCAGTTCGGCGCCGACGGTCGAGAGCAGGAGCATGGCGCCCGCCTCCGCGCCCCAGAGCGCCTCCACCAGCGGCAGGGCGAGGAAGGAGTAGTTGTTGAAGCCGCATTGGAAGATGAAGGCGTGTTTTTGCGCCGGCGTGGCGAAGCGCAGGAGGCGGGCGACGGCCAGTCCGGCCAGCCAGCCGACGACGACGATGCCGAACACCCCCACCGGCAACGCCCAGGCGCGGAGCAGCGCTGGCGCCGTGTAGCGCTCGCTGATGGCGGCGAAGATGAGGCAGGGGTAGGCGGCGGTGAAGACGAAGCGCGCCATGCGCGCCGCGGCCTCGTCGGTGACCACGCCGGTGCGCCGCAGCCAGACGCCGGGGGCCATCAGCAGCAGGATCGCGAGGAGATTCCAGAAGAGGGTTGAGGCCATGGGGAGGGGTCAGCCTTGGCCGCGGAGTTCGCGGAGGGCGGCGATGGTGCGGGCGATGGCGCCACGGTTGGCTTCGACGACCTGGCGCGCCTTGCGCCCCAGCTCCTGGCGGAGGGCGGGCTTGTCCAGGAGCAGCTTGAGGGCCGGCTCCAGGGTGGCGTCGTCGGGCACCTCGGCGGCGGCGGCGGCCTTGCGGAAGATGGCCGTGACCAGGCGGAAGTTCTCCATGTGCGCCCCGTGGAGGATCGGCTTGCCGAAGATGGCGGGCTCGATGATGTTGTGGCCGCCGTGGTTGCCGGCCAGGCTTTTGCCGACATAGGCGACGTCGGCGGCGGCGTAGAAGGCCATCAGCTCGCCGGTGGTGTTGACCAGGAGCACCTCGACTGGCTCCTCGTAGACCTGGCCGCTGGCGCCCGGCTTCAGCAGGCGCCAAGTGAGCCCGAGCTTGCGCAGCACCGCCTCGACTTCGGCCGTGCGCTCCACATGGCGCGGCACCAGCACCAGCCGCAGGGTGCGGTAGGTTTCGCGCAGCCGCTTGAAGACGGTGGCGACCAGCTCCTCCTCGCCGGCGTGGGTGGAGCCGGCGGTCAAGGTCAGGCGTGGGCCGGGGCCGAAGACGTCGGCGAGCACGGCCGCCTTGTCCTGGGCATCGGCGTCCGGGATCTGGTCGAACTTCATGGTGTTGCAGCTTCGGATGGGCACGGCGTCGCCCACGACCGCGCGGATGCGGGCGGCGTCCTCGTCGCTTTGCATGCAGAAGAGGGCGAAGCGGCGGAAGATGGGGGCGAAGAACCAGCGGTGGCGGGCGTAGCCCTTGGCCGAGCGGTCGGAGACGCGGCCGTTGGCGAGCACGACCTTGGCGCCGTAGCGGGCGGCGCGGGTGATCAGGTTGGGCCAGATCTCGACTTCGAAGATGGCCAGCATCGAGGGGCGGATGGCGCGCAGGGCGCGGTTGACCGCGAAGGGCAGGTCGAAGGGGCAGTAGATCAGTTCGGCCCGCGCCGGCAGCCGCGCCTGGGCCGTGGCCTGGCCGGTGGTGGTGGTGGTCGAGAGGACGAAGTCGGTCTCGGGGTGGAGCGCCTGCCAGTGGCGGATGAAGCTAAGCGCCGCCACCGCCTCGCCGACGCTCACGGCGTGGATCCAGACCGGCGCCTTCAGCCGCTTGAGCGCCGCCAGCTTGGCGTTGCCGTAGAAGCCGAAGCGTTCGCCGCAGCGGGGCAGGAAGTTGCCGCGCCGGAGCTGGCGCCATGCGAAGGCCGGCAGATAGACCAGGAAGACCAACGGCAGCAGGATGTTGTAGAGGAAGAGCATGGGATTCCCGGGGAAGGGTTTGGAGTGTGGAGGATGCGGGCGGCGGCCAGGATCGGCTGGGGCGGGCAGTGGCTCAGCCGTCCGCCGTCTTGCGGTAGGCCAGGTGGGGCACGGTCTTGCCTTGGCCTTGCCAGAGCCGTTCGAAGCCGGTCTCGAGGTCGGCGATGTCGGCGATGCCCGCGGGATCCGGCGTGAACAGGGGCAGGCACTCGACCACCTCCCGCAGCGTGGCCGCATAGGGCGGATGGTCGGTGGCGAGATGGAGGACGCCGCCGGGCTTGAGGATGCGGGCGACGCGGCTGACGAAGTCGGCGGTCATGATCCGCCGGGCGCGGTGGCGCGCCTTGGGCCAGGGGTCGGGGCAGAGCAGGTGGACGCGGGTGACGCAGCCGTCGGGCAGCAGCCAGCCGGTGACCTGGAGGCTGTTGACGTAGAGCAGCTCCAGGTTGGCCAGCCCCCGCTTCGCCACCCGTCCCTGGATGGCCCGGAGGCGGGCCAGGAGCAGGTCGCTGGCGAGCACCAGCCGCTCCGGGTGGCGCGCCGCCAGGTCGAGGGCGAAGCGGCCCCAGCCGCAGCCAAGGTCCAGCTCGATCGGGCGCGGTGGCCGCCCGAACCACGGATCCAGGACTTGCCAGGTTTGGAACAGGGAATGGATCATGGCGCGGCCGTGCCGGTCGGGGTCGAGGGTGGGGGTGGGGCGGGTCAGCGCTTCAGCGGCTCCACGAACTCCCGCAGCCGGCGCATGGCCTCCTCGATCTCCGGCATTGCGGTGGCGTAGGCGCAGCGGACATAGCCTTCGCCGGAAGGGCCGAAGGCGGTGCCGGGCACCACGGCGACGCGCTTCTCCTGGAGCAGCCGGGTGGCGAACTCCTGGGAAGTGAGGCCGGTGCCGGCGATCCGCGGGAAGGCGTAGAAGGCGCCCTCGGGCATGACCGTGGGCAGCCCCATCTCGTTGAGGCGCTTGACGATGACGTTGCGGCGCTGCCGGTATTCCTCGCGCATCTTCAGCATCTCGGGCTTGCCGTGCTGGAGCGCCTCGATGGCCGCCGACTGCGCCAGGCTCGACACGCACATGATCGAGTACTGGTGGATCTTCATCATCGCCTCGATCAACTCGTGCGGCCCGCAGGCGAAGCCGACGCGGAAGCCGGTCATGGCGAACGCCTTGCTGACGCCGTGGAGGAACACCGTGCGTTCGCGCATCCCGGGCAGCGAGGCGATGGTGGGGGTGCGTTCGCCGTAGGTCAGCTCCGAGTAGATCTCGTCGGTGAGCACGAGCAGGTCATGCCGCACCGCGATCTCGGCAATGGCCCGCTTCTGGTCGAGGGTCAGGTTGGCGCCGGTGGGGTTGTTGGGGAAATTGAGCAGCAGCACCTTGGACTTGGGGGTGATGGCCGCCGCGATGCGCGCCGGGTCGAGGGCGAACTTGTCCGCCTCGGTGGTCGGCACCGGCCGGGGCACGCCGAAGCACATCCGCACGGAGGCCGGATAGGAGACGTAGCTCGGCTCCGGGTAGATGACCTCGTCGCCGGGGTTGAGCACGGCGCGCAGGATCAGGTCCAGCGCCTCGCTCACGCCGACGGTGACGATGCACTCCCGTTCCCAGTCATACTCGGCGCCGAACTCCGCCGCGACGTAGCGGCAGGCGGCCTTGCGCATGGCGGGCATGCCGAGGTTCGAGGTGTAGCAGGTGAAGCCTTGGTGCAAGGCGTAGATCGCCGCCTCGCGGATGTTCCAGGGCGAGACGAAGTCCGGCTCGCCGATGCCCAGCGAGATGACGTCGTCCATGGTGTTGACCAACTCGAAAAAATCCCGGATGCCGCTGCGCGGCAGGTCAACGATCTGCCGGGCAATCCAATCACGGCACGACTTTGAGCCGCTCATGCTTCTCTTCCTCTTCCATCATGAAACCCGCCTGCTTGAACTTCTTCAGCAGGAAATAGGTGGCGGTGGCCTTCACGCCCTCGAGGGACGAGAGTTTGCTGGCCACGAAGAACGCCACGTCCTGCAACGAGTCCCCCACGACTTCGAGGCGGAGGTCGTACCTTCCCGAGACGAGGTAGACGGTTTGCACCTCGGGGTACTTGCCGATCTGGCGCGCCACGCGGTCAAAGCCGCAGTCGCGCTCCGGCTGGACCTCCACCTCGATGATAGCTCGGACACTGCCGGGGGCGCCGGTCTTGGTCTCGTCCACCAAAGTGGCGTACCCGAGGATGACCCGCTCCTGTTCCAGCTCGGCGATCAATTCCCGCACGGTTTCCGGGGTGGTTTGCAGGCGGTCCGCGATCTCCGCCAGCCCCATGCGGGCGTTGCGTTGCAGCAGCGCCAGGATTTCCGGTTTCAAGCTTTGTGCATCCATGGTGGCAGAACCCTCATTGCTTGGGGATGGTCAGCCGTTGCCCTTCCCGCAGGTTGGAGGAGGTCAGGCCGTTGGCCCGCATCAGACTTTGGATCGAGACGTTGAACGCCTGGGCGATCAGCGTCAGGTTGTCGCCCCGCTTGACGATGTAGTCGCCCTGGGCGGCGGCGGAGGTTGACTTGATCAGGGATTGGACGATCCGCTTCTCCTGCTCCTTGAGCATGTCGGCCATGGTCTTGGAGACGCTGGAGCCCATTTCCTTGATCGCCGTCGCCCGGGCCTGCGATTCCTTGGCCAGCAGCCCTTGGAGATCGGTGAGCTGGCGCTTGTAGTTGGCATCGGCGGTGGCGTACTGCCGCTCCACCAGGTCCAGGCGGCGGGCGAGCTGCCCGAGTTCCGCGTCCAGCCGGCTATTATCCTCCCGGGCCTCGGTCAGCAGGGCGGCCACCTGGGCGCGCTCGTTGAGCAGGGCCTGGACGTTGTACTGCAGGCGGGTGAGCTGCTGCTCCCGATCCTCCCGTTCCGCTGGCGTCTCCAGCGTCACGCAGCCGGTGCCGGCCACGGCCAGACCCAGCATGGCCGCCAGGATTCGCATCCGTTTCATGGTCGTCGTCCTCCTCGTTGCGCGGCTCCGCTTGGCCCGGCTGCCGCCCGTGGGATGGGGGTGAAGAGGCGTAACCTAATCCGGTTTCCCGGAAAAGGAAACGGCGGCGCCCCGCCACTGTCATACAAAAATGTTTGCGCCAATCGCCAAAGCGACGTAAATGTTTCAAACAAAAAGGGTGGCGTTGGCGGCAACAGTTTTGGGATCAAGGTGAAGTGGATTTTCTGCCAAGGCTGGCATGGTTGCGTCTACAGGCTGGGCGACAGCGATCCGCCAAGGTGCGCCCGCTGGATGCTGAAAAATCCAACCAGAAAGGTGCAAGGCAATGAAACGGAAACGAGTGACAGGGAGCGTGGCGGCAGGGGCATTCCTGCTGCTGGCCGTCGCCGGGGCGCATGCCCAGGAGGCAGTGGCGCCGGTGGCGGCAACCGCGGCCGGGGCGGCCGACGCCGCCGCCGGGCTGAAGGCGTTGGCGGGGGACTTGCGGGTGGGGCTCGACACCCTCTGGGTGCTGGGCGCCGCCATGCTGGTCTTCGCCATGAACATGGGGTTTGCCCTGGTCGAGACCGGCCTGGCGCGGGCCAAGAACTGTGTGAACATCCTGGCCAAGAACTTCATCGTCTTTGCCATCGCCACCATCTCCTTCTACCTGATTGGCTGGGGGCTGATGTTCGGTGACGGCACGCCGTGGCTGGGGCTCAAGGGGCTGTTCTTCGTCACCGGCGCCGACAGCTCGCCGGCCACGGGCGCCGCCTACCGGGGCGTCTATTCGGCGCTCAGTTGGAGCGGCGTCCCGCTGTGGGCGAAGTTCTTCTTCCAGCTCGTCTTTGCTGGCACGGCCGCGACGATCGTCTCCGGCGCGGTGGCGGAGCGGATCAAGTTCGTCTCCTTCCTCCTCTTCAGCTTCCTGCTGGTGGCCTTCGTCTACCCGGTCGCCGGCCACTGGATCTGGGGTGGCGGCATCCTGGGGATGAGCCCGGCCGAGTCAGGCCTCGGCGCCTTCTTCGGCAACTTCCGTGACTTTGCCGGCTCGACGGCCGTGCATTCGGTGGGCGGCTGGGCGGCGCTGACCGGGGCGCTGATCCTCGGTCCGCGCCTGGGCAAGTACAAGGCGGACGGCAGCGTCAACCCCATCCTCGGCCACAACATGACCTCGGCCGCCCTTGGGGCCCTGGTGCTCTGGCTCGGCTGGTTCGGGTTCAACCCCGGTTCGACCATGGGGGTGGGGGACGGCAGCGCCATCGCCCACGTGCTGGTCAGCACCAACATGGCCGCCGTCGCCGGCAGCCTCACCGCCATGGCGACCGCCTGGCTCCTCGTCAAGAAGCCCGACCTCTCCATGATCCTCAACGGGCTGCTGGCCGGCCTGGTGGCGGTGACCGCGCCCTGCGCGTTCGTCTCCATCCCCGCCAGCCTCCTGATCGGCGCCATTGCCGGCGTGCTGGTGGTGCTGGCCGTCCTGTTCTTTGACCGGCTGAAGATTGATGACCCGGTCGGCGCGCTCTCCGTGCACCTGGTCAACGGCATCTGGGGCACCCTGGCCTTGGGGCTGTTCTACGACGACGGGATTGCCGCCGCCGTGGCCGGCGCCGCCACCGGGCTGGGCGCGGGCGCCCAGTTCCTGCAGCAGCTCAAGGGCGTGGCGCTCGTGGGCGGCTTCACCCTCGGCATCTCCACCCTGTTCTGGCTGGCGATCAAGGCGACCATCGGCATCCGCGTGAGCCGCCAGGAGGAACTTGCGGGGCTGGACATCGGCGAGCACGGCAACGAAGCCTACCCCGACTTCCAGGGCTTCCTGACGAAGTGAGGACATGAAAGGACACCAGCCATGAAAATGATCATCGCAGTGATTCAGCCCGAGAAGCTGACCGACGTCAAGCAGACCTTGTTCGAGCACCAGATCTGCAAGATGACCGCCCTCAACGTGATCGGCTGCGGCCAGCAGATGGGGTATCGCGAGAACTACCGCGGCGCCGTGACCGAGGTGAACCTCCTCAAGAAGGTCGAACTCCAGATCGCCGTCAACGACGAGTTCGTGGAGTCCACCATTGAGGCGGTCATCAAGGGGGCGCACACCGGTAACATCGGGGACGGGAAAATCTTCGTCCTCGACCTGCCGGAGTGCATCCGGATCCGCACGGGCGAACGCGGCAAGGCCGCCATCGGCTGAGCCAGGCCCGGCCGGGCGGGCGGCGGTCCCCGCCGCCCGCCGCCCATTCAATTCCGCTCCACTTCAAGCCAACCAACCCAAGGAACCACTCCCATGTCCCGCACCTTGCATCGTTCCATGATCCGCGCCGCCCGGGCCGGCGTCGCCGTCGGCGGCCTCCTCGCCGCCGCCACCCATGCCCAGGAGGCGGCGGCTCCCGCCCTGGAGAGCCCGGCGCCCTTCGCGGCGCCCAGCGTCACCCTGGATGCGGAGTTCGCCAGCCGCTACGTCTGGCGTGGCCTCTGCCTCAACGCCGACCCGGTCTTCCAGCCGGCCATCACCGTCGGCTGGGAAGGGTTGAGCCTTTCGGCCTGGGGCAGCCTTGACAGCACCGACTGGGGAGACGGCCGCTACAACAACCGGGAAGGGCGCTTTGCAGAGATTGACTACAATCTCGCCTACAGCCATTCCTTCAGCAAGGAGGCCTACGCGGCGCTGCCCACCACCATCGCCGTGACCGGCGGCGTCATCTGGTACACCTTCGACGGCACCACGCTCGACGACACCGCCGAACTCTTTGCCGGCATCGGCTTGCCCGACCTGCCGCTGGGCCCGACCCTGACCGTCTACCATGACGTTGATGAGTTCCACGGCACCTATGTGGATCTTGCCGGCTCCCACAGCTTCACCTTGATCTCCAAGGGTGAAGGCGAGGCGGCGGCGGACGTCCTGGCCCTGGTGCTCGGCGGCCATGTCGCCTGGGCCGACCAGGCCTGCAACGAAGGCAACCTCGGCGTCTGCCAGGAGGGGTTTGCCGACGCCGGCCTCTCCGTCGCGTTGCCTTGGTCGGTGGGGGGCGGCTTCACCATCACCCCCTATGTGAAGCACTCCAACTTCCTCAGCCGTGCCTTGCGTGACTCGGCGGCGGCCAACGCCGACGCCAGTTCCGACCAGACGGTCTTCGGCGTGAAGCTCTCCTACTCGTTCTGAGCCAGGCGACGCGGAGCGCACCCGTTTCCAGGCCGGCCTTGTGCCGGCCTTTTTTTGTTGGTGGCTGGGGGGGGGCGGCTACTGGCCGCCGCGGCAGGCCACGGCGAGGGCCGAAAAGTCCTGCAACCGCTTGCCCAGCGCCGACGGGGCGATCCGGCAGGCCTGGTGGGCAGCGGGGAGGGCCTCGGCGGCGAAGGCGTCCTGCACCTGGTCGAGCCACAGTTTTCCCAGATGGTTCGCCAGGCTGCCCAGGATGATGATGTCCGGGAACAGCATGTCGGCGATCAGGGCGCAGGCCCGCCCGACGGCCCGGGCATTAATCGCGACCACTTGCCTGGCTTCCGGGTGGCCGCCCTTGGCCAGCTTGCTGATTTCCTCGGAGGGCGGCGCCTTTGGCCAGAGGTTGGGGAACTTCCAGGCGGCGATGCGCCCCAGGGCCGAACCGGCGCAGTAGGCCTCGAAGCTGCCGGCCTTCCCAAAGGCCACCGGGCCGTCCTCCGCATAGCGCGCATGGCCGATTTCGCAGTTGTGGCCATGGGCGCCGCAGTAGATCTTGCCGTCGAAGACGAGCCCGATGCCGAAGCCGGTGCCACAGGTGAGATAGGCGACGCGGTTGAGCCCCTGGGCGGCACCCCAGCAGCATTCGGCCAGGGCGCAGGCGGCGGCGTCATGCCCGACCTGCACCGGCAGGGAGAGCCTTTCCGCCAGGATGCTTTTCAGGGGGACATTGTCCCAGCCAGGCAGGTTCGGCGGGGATTGGATGACGCCGTCCTTGGCGTCCAGCGGACCACCAATCGAGACGCCGACCGCCGCCAGCCCCGGATGCTTGGCGGCCATTTCCGCGGCGGTTTCGAGGATGGTGGCCAGCATCGGTTCCAGCCCTTGGTGGGCAAGGGAGGGCCATTCGGCCCGTTCCCGGATCGTGCCCGTGGCGGTTCCAACGATGGCGGCGGATTTGGTGCCGCCGATGTCCAATCCGAGGTAAAGGGTTTCGTGGGACATGGCTTTTCCGGGGGGGGCGCCGCTGGGATCCAGTGCTTTCCGGGGCGGTAAGATAGCCGCCGGCCAACCCTTGGCAAGGGCGGGAGGGGAAAGCGGTGAAAATGCTTCCTCGCCTGATTATTCACCACGAGCGCCGCGGAGCGGCACGGGCCGCCAAGGGCGGCGGAACGCCGTCCGCTGAAGCCGATGGTTGGGACTTCGTGATGTCCCAGATAATGGTATCCGAACTAAAATCTTGTTCATTCGGCCACATAATTCCGTGGTGCGCAGGCCGCACCAGACGAAAATAAGCTTGGTTCGCAAGTTCTTTGAATGCCGAACCTTATCAGGTATGGCTTGACATCAAAGACACCCGAAATGCCACTGCTGGTCAGAATGTCAATTCGGTAATCATCCAACGGAATCGCTTTGGTATTGGCAGTGGGCAGACTTCCAGCCAATATGGCGCCATCCTCGATGCCAACCGTCACCTGGTGCTCGCCGCATTCAGCCTGCAGGTGGGGACATTAGTGCTTCTTGTTGTCGTAAAAATACATCTGTATCAAAATGCCATAAAACATCGAGATTGTTGGCATTGTGGTTCTCCTTTTCCGTTTGGCCCAACTTGTCATTCAACGGTTTTTCCGGGTTTGCCGGCCGAATCGGACGGGGCGGCGGTTTCCGCCGCGGGGGCCAGCAGAAACCACTGTACCCGCCGCCCGGGGAAAGCAAGCCTCCGGGCGGGGCGGGCACGCACGGTGACAGGACACGGGCGCTTTTTCCAGCCCAAGACCAGAATTCATGTCATTTGTCATGTATTATCTCCGTGATCGAACGCCTGAATTAAGCCGAGCCGCGAAGCGGCTTCGGCTTGAATGAATTGTTAGGGGGGTGCTGGGGCAATGAGATGCCACAAGTCAAACGCCCTGAGAACAACCGTAAGCACGCTTCCTGCGACCACAACAAGGCTGACAATCCAGTGCTCTTTAGCCCACTCAGCCAAAACGGAAGGGGTGAATCCATATTGCTCGGCCCACGACGAGTTTGTCTTGAGCTTTCTGCTGCTTGTGCGTTCAAAGACATTTGCAAGCGTGTCTACCTTGCGAAGCGTTGATTGGTGGAGGCGCACGAACTCCTTCGATGAACTCCCCTTGCGCGCCTAACGTTACGGGTGAGCGGACGGCGCGCCCGCCGCGAGTGCGCCGGACGCTCCACCCGCTGGTTCGGTGTTCTTCTTGTCTTTGTTCTCGCCATCATCCCATTTGAAGAACGAGAGATTGAGTCTGGTCTTGGTCTGCCACTCAAAGACGTAGATGATCATGTCGGCGTGAACGAATCGAAGGTTGAAGTCCTTGGGGTCATTGTACTCGGCTATTGAAATCGTGTAAGCGGGCGAGACCTTGAAATCAACGTATCCCGTCTGTCCTGACCAAGTCCCGAGTGTTCTCTTCACGTCGGGATAGTACTTCTTCATAAGGGTCTCGACCTGCGATTCGCTCATGTTCGGCTGGATCCTGCCTAGAATCTGATTGATACCGTCGGGTACCAGGGGCTTGTCGGACGCCAAGGCGATAACTGCTACCAAGATCATGAGGATGATTGATGTGATTGTCTTCATCGTCATTACACCGAACGGCTTGCGTTAGCGGCGGGTGGTGAGAACCAGCCAACGAAACGGACAACTTCCATCGTCATGATAATGCCTTTTTGGCGGAACCGTACCACCCGTCCGCTGCACGCTTTGTTAGGCGTTTTCGGGTTGCACATGACTCGCCCCTAAAAGAATGTTTCCACTACAAACTGGCACAACTCCCGCCGCATATATTGAGAATTGTCTCATTTCAATTCCTGCGCCAGTTGCATTCCAATTTTATACAAGTGCTTCATCTTTTCTTCATCTGGAATTTGGGAATTACTATTTGCATAGGAAAGAGTTATTGTATCGCCGCCAGCATGCAAACGTAAATTAGGATGGGCAGTCAACACACGCAAAAATCTTTCGGGCGGATTTACCTGCGAAGCGGGCGTTTCAGGTGTGGCAATTAAGTATTGTTCATCCAAGTTGGGGATGTGCGGGAATTTGACAACTTCCTGTTTGATTTCTGCCGCCGCTTCTGACAGGCTATTGCCAATGTCAGCCAATTTGCCATCCCCGCCAAGCCGAGGCAACGCAACAAAGCGAGGCAACTTCCAAGATGAAGATATGAAGGCAAGAACGCTTGCTTCAAGTGTCATCTTGTGCGAACCTGTTGGACGCTTTCCGCGATTAACGCCTTGTTCGTTAAAGTAACTGCGGTGCAAACTAAATAAATACACATCTTCACCAGAATCATGATGCCGGTGAAAAACTTGCTCAAGGCGATATAACCCAGAGCTGGTGATACCATTAACGGATGCGACTTTTTGTAATAATTGCTGCGTATCTGCCGCTGGGGTCAGTCCCAACGACTGGGCGATTTTGGCTTTTTCTGCCGATTCTTTCCGTATGAAGAGAACTACAAAAACAATCATCCCTAACAAAAGCAGAAAAAAGCCACAAACAACAGCAATAAGAATGATTGGATTGGATTGCATTGTTTCTCCTTCTAAAAAAACGCCTAACGTTTAGGATGATGGACAGCTTTTGAGCTGAGCGAAATAGCTGTTCTCATCCATCCTCTTGTTAGAGATTTATTTATATAATTTTTGGAATTCTCTTTCTTCTATGATTTTAGGTTCTTCGCCGATAGTCCAAATAAGCCGACCTTCCGGGATATTATTTTCAGCACTGTCTCCAAGACCTCCCCAGGGCTCACCTATCTTTACGGCTCGGAATGACATCTTTAGAAATATTGCTCGTTGGGGAGTCGTAACTTCCATATAATCTTGAATGAATTCCGGTTCCAAAATCCCTGCTTGAACAAGACTTGCCAAAGAATCAGGACTCTTCTCATTTTCCTCCTGATAAATTTTGAATGCCATTTTGATTTGTTTCAGTTCGGAGATTCTCTTTATGCGCGTTACGGACTCTCTTTCTGTGAATGGATAACGAAAATGCGGCATTGGTATAATTAATACCAATCCCAAAACGGCCAATACACCAACGACTAGGAATGTCCATTTTGTAGTCTTTTTCATCACATCTCTAACGTGGAGCTGAGGGGCGCGCCGTAGGCGCGTCCCAGCGACCGAAGGGAGCGAACTCGAGCGCAGGGTTAGGTGCGTTATTCAATTTGCCACCGGTTCAGATTTACAAAAACTGCGCACAGCGGCTCAGCTAAATAAGCCCGTGGTTCCTGCCCCATTTCATGGACTAACTCTTTTGCGTAAAGCAGGGAGTCTGGAGAGTGCGGCCCTTTTTTGAGCTTGAATTGTTTGTTTATATCTGCAAGAGCAAGGCCTTGTTGTACGGCGGCCCTAGTTTTTTGGACTATTTCGACCTGTGAAAAGGGAGACTCCCATATTTCAATAACTTTAAGGTCGAGATTTCTTCCGATATGCAACACTGCGTGGCATGCGACGCACATAGAGACGAGATTTTCCGGGACGTTTTCTCCACTGTCTTCGATGTGGTGGACATTCATGTATTTCAATGCGCGATGCCCACATGAAATGCATGTATGGTTATCTCGTTCCAATACCACCTTTCGGATTTTGTCCCATTGTGCTTTTGGTGGGCGTTCTGGATACCAAAGCGATGGATTGGTTACACCAGGGCGCAATACAAAATTTGTGGTAGTTGGCTTATTCATGAGAGCACCTAACGCCCCGCTTCAGTCGCGGCGGCGCGACAGCGCCGACGTCGGCTGGAAGCGGTTGTTATGCATCTTTTCTTGGCGCAGTTTCATTTGTCACTCCGGTAAGAGCGGCATGAACAGTCTTAATCCCAAAGTAACAGAAGCCACTATTGCATAGGCAATTATTTCACCATACGTAGATTTCTTTAGCTGCTTGTCGATGGCAAATATTTTTAGATAGGCCACTGCAACCGCAATGATTGCCACTATCGGAATTTCGATTAAGTTTGAGAGGCTTTGCGGCCCGATACGCAACATAACCAAAACAAACCAAAACCCTACGCCAGAAACAGGCAAGAAGAGCACCCATGGAGTTTGGGATTGTTGTCTCTTTGCCCAAAACCACCCAGGAAGAATCAGTGCGGTAGCTACCAGCGTTACAATTAGAAAAAATCCGATCACTCAGTCATTCCCCTGAGACGCATAACGTTCCCAGTGACCTATCCCTGCTTGCTTTCGGCACTGTTCCTGCCCGCGAAGCGGATTAGCAGGAACTGTGCCGAAAGTCCCGAAGGGACAGGGATTAGGTCGACTGGCCTGTTCGGCTGTTTCATTTGAGTGGCTTTTCAGTAGCCTCATTATACCGGAAAGCAAGCCAACTCCCAGATGTGTCTTTGCGCATCACGATACCACGATGATCGAAGCCTCCCATAAATTCAATCATCACCTGGTCTGGCAAAATACTCACCCATGTGGGAGCAAGATCAGAAAACTCCTTGGGAACGGATCCATCACTGGAAAAAAGCAGTTCATCTTGAGTGTGGGATTGTGCTGCTAACCTCTCCGCATCCACAATTAGTTTTTGCACTCGCTCTGAAGTTAATGAGGAAATCTTGAACTCAGCGGCTTTGCTGAGGCGTAAGCTATAATAAACAAATACCCCAATCTCATACATTGGTCTGATCAAAAACAAAGCGGCTACCAGGGCTAAGATGGATACAATAATGAGAAGGCGCTGCTTCATATTCTTGCCGAACGCCCGCGCTCACCGGCGCCGAGTGAGCGAAGCGAATGAGGAACCCCCGAGCCCGCAGGGCGAGGGGCGTCCGAGTGGAGCGCGTTGTTAGGCGGCATGCGTCCGGCCGGCAAGAATCGTAAGTTTGATCTCATAGTGTGGCCGATCAGCTTTTTCAAAACGAGCCTTCAACAATGCGATCTGGCAATCATCGTTGTAGACAACGGGGAGGAATGTGAAATGAGTCCCGTGACTCCCATCCAGCGTATCCATGATGCCCGCCTCGTAGTCCAGCAGCGCTAGACCTTCTTCCAAGGCTGGTGCATGTAGCTTTAGCTCCAAGCTAACGGGTTGATGCGTCCAAGCTCGACCAGCCATTACATCAATGGCGACGCGACGTAGCGCAATGAAGCGCTCGTGCAGTTTGTGGGTTCTATTGCGGATGGAGCGCGAGCGATCCTTGATAGGGGGAAAGCCATCAACGCGGATGATGAGGTCAGTACCAGGCTTCGGCGCCGGCAGATGTGGAAGCACACCTGGGTCATAGGGCAAGGGCGTAGTCATCAATGCCGCCTAACGTTACGGCTGTGGCGCGGGCTTCCCGTCGCCACCAGCCGGTGGTTGTGCCTTCTCAATCGTCTGGTTGATTGCTCCCGGCTCGGGTGGCAGGACCGGGCCGAAACAGGTCTTAACCGCTTCCATTAGCTTTTTGTCGGCGCGGCTGCCGTAGGACAGGCTGAGCCATAGGTACTTGCCGCCCGATACCGGATAGGCGTTGATGAACGTGGTCCAGTATGGCCTTCTCAGATCTTGAGGGATCTCCGCTGCTCCTTGATACGGATCATCTTGGAGGGTGGCCTCCAAGAATATGCCGTCTACGTTCGGGCCTTCCGCGTCATGGGCCGTCTCGGAAATGGCTCCTGTCTTATGGATCGTGTGGATTTTGAACGTCTGCGTGTGATAGCGATAGACATAGGCATTATTCACGACGGTGACGACGGCATTGGTGTCGAATTGTCGGATCACCGACTGGAGTTTGGTCTGCCACTCATCGGCATTGGCCGTCCGCGACGCTATCGCGACCACCGCTATCAGGCCGACCGTCAGAAGTCGACTCTTCATCTCTCCCTCTCCGGCACAACGTCGAAAGTGACCGGCGCAAGTGAGCCGCAGAGCGAAGCGGCGCGGCTTACTTGCGTACGTGTCCACTTTCTTGTTGGGGCCTCTCTATCCTTTTTGAAGATTACATAGACGATGCACAATCTGAGCATTCTCGGGAATCGTCTGTCCACCGCGCCAGTATTGCTCGGTGTGGTCAAGTGCAGCATCGTCAATTAAACGAATTTTCTGTCCGCAAAGTGCGCATGTCGAATTCGCTTCAAACATCTCACGTTTAAGTTGCTGTGTAAAAATACGCTTTCCGTCATTCGGGACAGCGTTGGAGTTGAGGACTGCTGATAAACGTTTGTACCATGTGTCGAATGTGTAACCCAATCGCGTTGATTCACCAGTTGCTCGCCTTACCCGATCAACCCATAGCAGATCTTTGTGAATAAGATCGAGGTACTCTTCATAAACGGCATCGGCAGACCTTGTGACTTGCCCTAAGTCATGATTCGCAAAAGATGTCGATAAAACCTGAAAGATCGCCGCATTCGGGCGGAATGCCCATTCTCCAGAACTCTTTGAGTTCGGTTTTGTGATCTCACCTTTCAAACGAAAACCATGTTCGCCAAAGACAGTGAGACAAGCTTTCATCGACCTCTCGAAAACCTTCCGATACTCATCTATTTTATCTGGGCCGGCATTCTTGTAAGTGTCCAAGAACTCGTTAAGGAATTTCTTTAACCCAGCCTGACATTTGTGATGTGTTCTCTCGTAGAAGGCCAGAAATCTGAGCACAAGGGCGCGATCCTGCATCCGCTTCTCACAGTTGCTTTGTCGCAAACACTTTCTGAAATTGTCATTGGCCGCCAGTTCCTTAATTAGGTCATTGAGCGAACCACGATAAAGACAATTCCTGATTTCCATGTCATTGAGTTTGACACCGCCGGTATTGAGGCGTTCAAAAACGATGAAGTGGATATCTGGACTGGCGGCACTGGAAAGCTCGAAAGATCGAAGAACGCAATCCTCGAGTTTGTGCTGGTATTTGTCGGGAAGCTCTTTGAATCGTTTTCCGTTCAAGTTTGTCAAAATATCCAATCGAGAAAGTTGATATTGATTGTCAAAATAGTTGAATACTGATGTCAAGCGTTGCAGACCATCAATCACCTCGTATTTCCCTTCTTCTGTTTTGGCGAGGTAGATGACCGGAACCGGGATATCGAGAAGAAATGATTCGATTAGTTTCGCGGCACGAATCTTGTCCCACACATAGTTCCGCTGCCACTCAGGGTCGATTATGATTCGTCCCGACTTATGCCACCGCTGTAGTTCGGAAAGGCTACGATCCGCTTTGTCGAGCGTAATCTTCTGATCGCTAGACACGTTGAGATCGCCCTCATCAAGGGAGTCAAGGGCATCGTCTTCCATAATCTCGTCGGTTTGATCTACGGAACTCAGTGCATCCATCGCGTGCTCCTGTTTGTTTGCGTTTGTCATCATTATCCTGTGCCCCAACTTGTTATTCAACGGTTTTTCCGGGTATGCCGGCCGAATCGGACGGGCGGCGGTTCCCGCCGCGGCGGGCCAGCAGAAACCACTGTACCCGCCGCCCGGGGGAAAGCAAGCCTCCGGGCGGGGCGCGCGGTGTTTGCCGGAATTTCGCCGGGTTTGCCGGTTTTTCGATCCATCCCGGCATTGACGCCGGCCCGACGGTTCCCTGCCGAAGGTTTAACCTGAATTATTCACCACGAACGCCGCGGAGCGGCACGGGCCGGCAAGGGCGGCAGCGAAGCGTCAACGCCCGAAGGACACGAAGTCCGATCGAAGTTCTTCTCAGGGATTGGGGACGGGGGGCACGACCAGCGAGCGCGAAGCGCGAAGCGCGGGGGAGGACGCCAGGGGAGGGATTGGGGACGGGCGCCACGACCAGCGAGCGCGAAGTGCGGGGGGGGCCGCCAGGGATGGGATTGGGGACGGGGGGCACGACCAGCGAGCGCGAAGCGCGGGGGAGGACGCCAGCCCCATCCCGATGTGGTTCCGCGATCAGGGTGGCGGCGGCCGGCGGGCGTGGTACATTGCCGCGCATCATGACGGACGCGGAACTGGCCAGATTCAAGGGGCGCACGGTGGCGGTGGCGATGTCGGGCGGCGCCGACAGCTCGCTGACGGCGGCGCTGCTGCTGGACGCGGGGGCGCGGGTGACCGGCTTCACCATGCGGCTGTGGAAGTTCGGCGAAGGCGGGGCCGGCGGCGGCGAAGGCCAGGCGGTGGCGGACGCCCGGGCGGTGGCGGCGCGGCTCGGCATCCGCCACGTGGCGCTGGATCTGCGGGCGCCGTTCCGGCGGGCGATCGTGCAGCCCTTTGCCGAGGCCTATGCCGCGGGGCGGACGCCGTCGCCCTGCATGGAATGCAATCCTTTGATCAAGTTCGGGGCGCTGCTGGAGGCGGCGCTGGCGGAGGGCTGCGAGTTTTTGGCCACCGGCCATTATGCGCGGCTGGAGGTGGCGGCGGCGGGGGAGGTCTGCCTGCGCCGGGGGCTGGATCCGCACAAGGACCAGGCCTATTTCCTGGCGCGGGTGCCGGTGGAGCGGCTGCGGCGGGCCATTTTTCCGCTCGGCGACCGGCGCAAGCCGGAGGTGGTGGCGGCGGCGGCGGCGCGCGGCATCCTGCGGCCGGCGAGCACGGAAAGCCAGGACTTGTGCTTCCTGCCCAACGGCGCCTATGCGCAACTGGTGGCTGAGCTGCATCCGGAGCTGGCGCGCCCTGGGGAGATCGTCACGGCCGACGGCCGGGTGCTCGGCCGGCATGACGGCTTTTTCCGCTACACCTGCGGGCAGCGGCGGGGGCTTGGGCTCGGCGGTGGGCCGTGGTACGTGCTGCGGGTCGAGCCGGCGACGAACCGGGTGGTGGTCGGCGGCGCCGCGGAGGCGGAATGCCGCACGGTGCGGGTGACGGCGGTGAACTGGCTGGTGCCGCCGCCCGCGGCGCCCCTGCCGGCGCACGTCCAGCTCCGCTACAAGATGACGCCGGTGCCGGCCGTGGTGACGCCGGGCCCGGATCAGTCCGCCGTCCTGACGCTGGAAAAACCCCTTGCCGGCGTCGCCCCTGGGCAGGGGGCGGTGTTCTACGACGGCGACCGGGTGCTCGGCGGCGGCTGGATCGCGGCGGCTGGATCGCGGCGGCGGGCGCGGCCGATGCGGTTTGAGCAGCCGCTTCTCCTGGGGACGCTGCGGCGGCGGTACAACCGTTTCCTCGCCGATGTCCGGCTGGACGACGGCCGGGAGGTGACGGCGCACTGCACGAACACCGGCAGCATGAAGAGCTGCTGCGAACCGGGCTGGCGCGTCGCGCTGAGCCCCGCCGCCAAACCGGGGCGGAAGCTGCCTTTTACGCTGGAGATGACTCACGACGGCACCGACTGGATCGGGGTCAACACCGGCTGGCCGCCGGTGCTGGTCGCCGAGGCGCTCGGCGAGGGGCGCGTCCCCGCCCTCGCCGGCTGGCCGGCGCCGCGCCGGGAAGTGGCGTATGGTTCACGGAGGAGCCGGAGCGACCTGCTGCTGGAGGACGGGGCGCGCCGCTGCTACATCGAGGTCAAGAATGTGACGCTGCTCGCCGCCGACGGCTGGATTGCCTTCCCCGACGCCGTCACCGAACGTGGGCGCAAGCATTTGCTGGAGCTGATGGACGTGGTGCGCGGCGGGCAGCGCGGGGCCATGTTCTACGTCCTCCAGCGGCGCGACGGGCACGGCTTCCGCCCCGCCTGGGAGATCGATCCCGCCTATGCGGCGACTTTGCGGGAGGCCGTGGCCGCGGGGGTGGAGCTGTTCGCCTGGGAGGCGGCGGTCTCGCCGGCGGAGATCCGCCTCGCCGGCCCCGTCCCCGTCCGGCTTTGCCCGTGACGGTGGTGGTGGCGGGGGGTTACGCGGTGCGGTGGACGAGGGCGTCGAGCCAGGCGGCGAGGAGGGCGCGATAGGGGGTGGCGGCGAGGGGCTGGAGTTCGGCGGCGGCCTGGGCGGCGAGGGTGCGGGCGCGGGCGAGGAGTTCGGCCTCGGCGCCGCAGCCGCGGAGGAGGGCGCGGGCGCGCTCGACGGCGGCGGGCGGCAGGCCGGGGCGGCCAACCATGGCCAGCAGTTCGGCGCGATCTGGGCCCTGGAGCCGTTCCAGGCCGAGGGCGAGGAGGAGGGTCTGCTTGCCTTCGCGCAGGTCGGCGCCGACGGGCTTGCCGAGCCGGGCTTCATCGCCGAAGAGGCCGAGCCAGTCGTCAATGAGCTGGAAGGCGATGCCGCCCTGGCGGGCGAAGCGGCCGAGGCCGGCGGCCAGCGGGTGGGCCGGGTCGGTCTCGTCGAGGCCGATCATCGCCCCCGCTTCGGCGCAGAATTGGAGGAGGGCGCCGGTCTTGCCGGCCATCATCTCCTCCAGGGCGGCGGCGGGGACGGCGCCGGGGGGGCGGCAGGCGAACTCCACGTCCAGCGCTTCGCCGCTGATCAGGGCGGGAGTGAGCCAGCCATGGAGCCGTTCCAGGAGGGCGAGGACGACTTCGGCGCGGACGCCGTGGCGGTGGCCGGCGGCGAGGCTGGCGGCGGCCCAGCCGTGCTGGATGTCGCCGGCGAGGATGGCCAGGTCGGCGCCGAACTTGGCGGCTTCGGCTGGTCGGGGGCAGGCGGCGCGGAGGAGGACGTGGCAGGCGGGGCGGCCGCGCCGGGTCTCGTCGCCATCAATGATGTCGTCGTGGACGAGGGTCCAGTTGTGGTAGAGTTCCACGGCGAGGGCGGCGGGCCAGGCCGGTTCCGGGTCGCCGCCGACGGCGCCGCAGCTCCAGAGGAGGAGGGCTGGGCGCAGCCGCTTGCCGCCGCGGCGGGGATAGGCGAGGACGGCCTCGGCGAGGGCGGCGGGGCGGACGGTGGTGGGGAGGGTGGCGGTGGCCAGGAGGCGGTCGAGGCGTTCGCTGACGTCCTGGAGTGCTTCGGCGAGGTTGGGGGCGGGCATGGAGTGTTTTTTGGGTGGTGATGGGGCGGGGTGTCAGTCGGCGGCGAACATGGCCTCGGCGAGGGGATGGCCGAGGGTTGCGGCCTCGGCGAGGAAGGAGGGTTTGGCGCCGGTGCCGGCGAAGCGGCCGCGGATCCGGCCGTCGGCCTCGTGCCCTTCGACCTTGAAGAGGTGGAGGTCGCGGAGCTGGTAGTTGCCGTCCTTCAGTCCGAGGACTTCGGAGATGTGGGTGACCTTGCGGGTGCCGTCGGGCAGGCGGGCGGTGTGGACGACGACGGCGATGGCGGAGGCGACCTGGGCGCGGAGGGCGGCGAGGGGGATGTCGATGCCGCTGAGCAGGGCGCAGGTTTCGATGCGGAAGAGGCAGTCGATCGGGGAGTTGGCGTGGATGGTGGACATGCTGCCGGCGTGGCCGGTGTTGAGCGCCTGGAGCAGGTCGAGCGCCTCGCCGCCGCGGATTTCGCCGATCACCAGCCGGTCGGGGCGGAGGCGGAGGGAGGAGTTGAGCAGGTCGCGGATGGTGACTTCGCCCTGGCCGTTCTTGTCCGGCTTGCGGGTCTCGAAATAGACGGCGTGCGGCTGCATGAGCTGGAGTTCGCTGGCGTCCTCGAGGACGAGGATGCGCTCCTGTTCCTGGATGAAGCAGCTCAGGACGTTGAGCACTGAGGTCTTGCCCGAGGAGGTGGCGCCGGAGACCATGATGTTCTTGTGGATCTTGACGATCGTGTCGAGGAGCTGGGCGCCGGCGGGGGAGAGGCTGCCGAAGTCGAGGAGCTTGGCAATGGTGAGCTTCTCCTTCTTGAACTTGCGGATGGCGATGACCGTGCCGCAGCGGGCGAGGGGGGGGATGACGGCGTGGACGCGGCTGCCGTCGGGCAGGCGGGCGTCGAGCCGCGGGTTCTCGTCGTTCAGCAGGCGGCCGACGGACTTGGCGACGTTGGTGGCGGCGGCCTTGAGCGCCGGCTCGCTGACGAATTTGGCCGGGGTCAGCTCCAGCTTCCCCTTGCGCTCGATGTAGATGCGTTCGGGGCCGTTGATCAGGATTTCCGAGACGTCGTCGTCCTCCAGATAGACGCGGACCGGCTCGAAGAAGAGGACGAGATAGGAATTGCTCTCAGCCATGGTGGCCTCCCGGGGTGTGCGGCGTAGCATACCACCCGGGGGCGGGGTTTGCCATTGCTGGCGGCGGCGGCGCTGCCGGGGGTGCGCCGGGGCTAGCCGCCGTTTTTGCTGGCCCGCGCCACCAGGTATTCCCGGAGCGCCACGGCCTGGTTGCACTCGGTGTCCTGGGCGGCAAAGAGGAGGGTCATGCGCCCCTTCGCCGCCACCGCCAGCAGGCGCGCCACGGCTTCCGGGTTTGCGTCCAGCTCCGCGAAATAGCGGGCCTTGAACTCCGCCCATTTCGCCCGGTCGTGGCCGAACCAGGCGCGGAGGGCGGAAGTGGGGGCCACCTCCTTCTGCCAGAGGTCGGCCTTGGCCCGGGCCTTGGTCATCCCCCGTGGCCAGAGTCGGTCGCAGAGCACCCGGCAGCCATCGTCCGGCTGCGCCGGCGCGTAGACCCGTTTTGTCCGGACATCCAATGCCATCTTCCCGCTCCAGTCAATGGCCTGGCTCCAAAAAGCACGGCAATCCTTCCGCGAAGGACGCGGCTGTTTTCCCCACAAATCCCCACAACTCAAAGGCTCCGAACCGGTTTTGCCCAGGAACGCCCTGGCGCGGCGGCGGGTCATTCCGGCAGGTGCCCAGGGGGCGCGGCGCTGTCACCTTCCAGCAGGCGTGCGACCGTGGGGAAGAGGATGTTGTTCTCCAGGTGGACGTGCTTGTGGAGGTCGGCCTCGAACTCCTTGAGCAGCTCGTAGGTGACCTTGAAGGTGTTGCAGGCGTCGCCTGGGAGCGCATAGTCCGTGGCGAGGCGGCGGATCGTGTGGATGGCTTCCCCCACTTCGTCGTGCTCCCGGCGCAGCTTGGGGAGCGCGGCTTGGAGCGTCTCGCGGTCGGCCGCCGCCGGCGGCGTGGCGGCCTGCCGGGCCGCATGGAGCCGCTTGACGGCGGGGAAGAAGCTCTCTTCCTCCTCCCGCAAATGCGCCGCGAGCGCTGCCGCGATTTGGGCGAAGTTGGCGGCAATCCGGGGCAGCTCTGGATGGCGGGCGCCGTGGACCGCCGCGGTCTTGTCGGCATGGACGGCAATCTGGCCGCTGTTTGCCTTGAGATAGGCGTGGTGGACGTTGACGATGTAGTCGCAGAGGAAGGGGGGCGCCCAGGCGGCATGGTCCTGGCCGCGTTCGGCCGGCCCGCGGCGGGCCGCGGCGAGTTCGGCGGCGATTGCCGCCGGGTCGAGCCCCTTTTCCCGGCAGGCGGCGGCGAGGGGCGCCGTGCCGCCGCAGCAGAAGTCAATGCCGTGGCGTTCGAAGACGGCGGCTGTCCGGTAGTCGGCGGCGACGATCTCGCCGACGCTTTGCGCCGCGGGCTCGGTGGCCGGTCTGGTGGGCGTTGCTTCGGTCATGGCCGCCTCGCCGCGGCGCCGGTAGCGCCGGCGGAACCGGCTTCCAGCGCGGTATGTTTCGCCTGGATTTGGTCGGCGAGGGCGTCGAGGGCGGCGAAGTCCTCCGGCCGCGGGCAGCCCTTGCAGAGGACCGCGCCCAGGAATTCCGCCTTGAGGTTGGGGGTCAGGGCGGCAATCTGTTCCCCGGCCTTGGTGGCCCAGCCATAGGAGCCGATGACCGCGGCGTGGCGCAGCTTGGGGCGGAGGGCATTGGCGAGGTGCGCCGCGGCAACGACCGCCGGATGGGGGCCGACATGCACCGTCGGCGTGCCGATGACGATGGTGGCGGCGTCCACCAGGGCGATGGCCAGCTTGCCGAGGTCGGTGACGGCAAGGTCGAAGAGCTGGACCTTGACGCCCCGTGCGGCCAGGGCGCCGACCAGGTGGCAGGCCATGGCGGCGGTGCTGCCATGCATTGAGATGTAGGGCAGCACGACGAGGTTCGCGACTCGCTCCGCCACCCACTCCTGGTGGGCGGCCAGGATGCATTCCGGCCGGTCGTAGACCGGGCCGTGGCTGGGGGCGATGAAGGCGATGTCGAGCCCTTGCAGCTTCGCCAGATGTTCTTTGACCTTGCCGCGGAAGGGCATCATGATCTCGGCGTAGTAGCGCTTGGCCGCCTCGCAGACGAAAGGGTCGCCGCCGGCGAAGAGTTCCGTCGTGGCGAGGTGGGAGCCGAAGAGGTCGCAGGAGAAGAGGATTTTCGCCTCCGGCAGGTAGGTCATCATGGTTTCCGGCCAATGCACCCATGGGGTGTGGAGGAAGCGGAGGGTCCTGTCCCCCAGGGAGAGCGTTTCGCCGTCGGCGACGGTGCGGATCCGCTCCTCCGGCAGGTGCAGGTGCTCGAGGAGCAGCGGCTTAGCCTTGGGGCTGCAGAGCAGTTGCGCGTCCGGGTATTTGCGCAGGACGGCGGGCAGGGCGCCCGAGTGGTCCTGCTCCGCATGGTGGGAGACGACGAAATGGATCTCGGGCACCGCCGCCAGTTGCGCCATCAGGGTTGCCTCCATCGTCGGGTCAACGGTGTCGAGGAGGGCGGTCTTCTCGGAGCCCTGGACGAGATAGGCGTTGTAGCTGGTCCCGTCGGGCAGGGGGATCAGGGCATCGAAGAGGCGGCGGTTCCAGTCCACGGCGCCCAGCCAGTGGACGCAGTCGGCGATTGGTCTTGCCTTCATGGCGCGGCAACTCCGGCTTTTTGGGTGAGGGGTGGCGGGGGGTGGCGCGCCTTGCAGAGGTTGACGCAGTGGCGGCACCCCAGGCAGCGGACGGGGTGGATTTCGGGGATGTTCCCCTTCACGAGATCCTGCCGAAGGCCTCCGCGGTTTCGGCTTCGATTCTCTTGGCCATGGCTAGATCCTCCTTCGTCCCGTGTTTTCTGGCATTCCCGGCGCCAACGGTGGCGGGGGATAGAAGGATTATAGCCGTCATGGCGGGGAAATGCCAGTTTCTCTGGGCTGGCGCGGGGTAACCGCTCAGTGAGTTGGGGGGCATGCCGCACCCACACTCGCCCGCGGGGACCTGCCGTCCAGCCAAAAAACTCGCGGGGCGGGAGATTGGCTTTTCTGGTGTGGCACCGGGGACGGTGGGGCCGACTTTCTTGGTGGCGGCGGCCTTGAGCGCCGGCTCGCTGACGAATTTGGCCGGGGTCAGCTCCAGCTTCCCCTTGCGCTCGAAGTAGATGCGCTCGGAGCCGGTGATCGGGATTTCCGAGACGTCGTCGTCCTCCAGATAGACGCGGACCGGCTCGAAGAAGAGGACGAGATCGGAATTGCTCTCAGCCATGGCGGCCTCCCGGGGTGTGCCGCGTAGCATACCACCCGGGGGCGGGGTTCTTCCCCCTCCGGCGTCCGCGTAGTGTGGCGGCAGGGGTAAAGAAAGACGTTGCCACCGCCACGGCCGGGCCGTGGGAAGGGGAATCCGCCATCGTTGTCATCGGTGTCGTCCCTCTGGGCTTGACGGCGCGCCCCGGCGTGGTAAAGTTTGCCGTCTGCTCTTATATGGATATTATGTCGGGGCCGCCATGCCAACCAAGCTCGTGAACACCAAACACTTCCAGATGGCATCCCGGCTGCGGGAACAGATCCGGGGGATGCAGCCGGGGGAGGTGCTGCCGCGGGTCAGTGACCTGATCGCGGAGTTTGGCGCGTCACAGGCAACGGTGGACCGGGCAATTGCGCGGCTGCGGCGGGAGGGACTGGTTTGCCGGCCAGCCGGCAAGCAGCGGTTGGTAGTGGCGGAGTTCTGTGATCCGGCCTTGCGGCGGGTGGTGATCGTCCGCCCCGACTATCCATCCGAGCTGTTTGAGACGGTGACGCGCATTGCCGTCGAGGCCGGCCGGGCCAAGGACTGGGCGTTCGATTACACCTATTACCGTTCCCTGGAACGGCTGGATCTGGAGCGGGCGATGGGGGAGAACGACGCGGCCATTCTGCAACTGACCGGCGAGCCGCTGCCCAAGCATCTGCGGGAGGTTTTGTGCAAGCCGCGGAAGCCGGTGGTGCTGGTGCAGGCCCGTGACGAACGGCTGACGCTGCCCAGTGTCTGCCCGGACGATGCCCGCATGGCGGCGCTGGCGGTGGAGCATTTTGCGGCGCTGGGGCATCGCCAGTTGGCGATTCTCCTGCCGTCGTGCGAGAGTTGGCCGATGCGGCAAGCGCTGGCGGGTTGGCGGGCGGCGCTGGCCCGGCAGGGGTGCGCCGATTCCGGGTTGGGCATCATTGATTGTTGCCTCAAGCCGTTTGAGAGGGCGCTGGATGGCGCCTACCAAACCCTCCGGCAATGGCTGGCGGCGAACCGGCCGCCGACGGGGCTCTATGCCGCGACCACCCATGCCGGCATGGGGGCCTTGCGGGCGTTGCGGGAGGCGGGCATCGAGGTTCCCCGGCAGATGTCGCTGATCGTCTCCTCCGGGCTGGGGAAAATGGCGGACTACCTCTATCCCCCGGCCACCAGCGTCGAATACGACCTGGAGCAGTACGGCCAGGCGATCATCGGTTCCCTGGAACAGGCCATCGAGCGGCCGGAGTTGCCGCCGCGGCATGTCACGGTCGAGCCGTACCTGGTGATTCGGGAGAGCACCCGGCGGCTGGCGGAAATGGTGCCAATCCTTCCGGCTTGAGGTTGGCAATTGGGAGATGGCGATGCGTGTATGTCCATGGATCCGCTGGGGGATGGCCGGCTTGCTGGGGATGGTGCTGGCCGGCGTGGGGGCGTCCTGCCTGCATGCCGCCGACCCGGCCCCGCCGCCAGGTCTCCAGCCGCCGGCATTTGGGCGGCCGATGTACCTGATGGAATACCACGTCTGGTTCAAGTCGCCGTTCGGCCCCGATGGCTACGATGGCTTCGTCCACTGGGACATCACCAACGAAAGGGCCGAAGTGGCGGCCGGCCCGGACTGGATGCGCGACAAGGCGGCGGTGGGCTATCCCCTGCCCGGGCTGTACAACTCCGAAGACCAAGGCATCATCCGCTGGCAGCTCCAAACGATCCGCGGCGCCGGCCGACGACATTTGCGCCGTGCCCACCATTGACGCGCTGGTCCCGATGTCCAACACCAATGCCATGCTCCATCGCGTGGCGGGTTACGGGCCGGTCAGGGATGATTGGGAGATGCTTGAAGGGCAGGTTGCCCAAGCCAAGGGGTTCCAGCGGAAGTTCCCGCATTGGGCGCTGAGGCTGTGGCTCTATCCCGGCTTCAACGAGTCGGCCAAGGTCATGCATGATAGGCGCAAGTCGATCCGCTGGCTGCCGCGCGACCGGGGGCGGTCGGTGGTTCGCACCCTGGAGCGCTATGTCGGCCATTCCCCCGATTTCCTGATGGTCAGCTCGTGGAACGACTGGCAGGAAAACAGCGCGATCGAGCCGGGGCCGATGTACGAAGGGTATGAGGGCGACCCCTACCTCTACTGCCGCATCTTCGCGCAGGTGCGCGGCAAGACCTTCGCCCCAGCGGCACTGCCGCCCAAGGAATCCGTCGATCCCTGGATGTGGCAAATGCTCTATGGCCTTGACCATCGATCCGCGGGAACTCGGCGGGCCGCTGCCGCCGCGCAGCGATGTGGCGGTGGAGTTCCTGGACGAAACGGCTGGCAGCTTGCGCGTCGCCTATCCCGCGGCCCATGAATTGGTCGTCTGGAAAGCCGGCGACGAAAACCGCTTTGCCGTGGCGGCGGCCTTCAAGACCGTGGGGGATCGCCAGCCCTGCGCCCGCGCGCAGCGACTATGGGGATTCATCGTCCCCCAGGCCGGCAAACCCATGGAACTGGCACTTCGTTTCGAGCCCAAGGACCGCAAAGAGACCCGTGCCGGCATCCACATCCTGCGGGTGCATCTCTTCACGGCCTGGCGTGATGCCCAAGTTGGCCGGCCCTGGCCTTCTACGCCGTTGCCGTCGCCGGTGGTGACCTGCCTGGTCGACACTCCGTCGCTCACCACCGAACCGCCTGGCACAATTTATCTCACGGCCATCGCCAATGCAGGCAATGCTGCGCCGATCCAGCCGCTCTGCGGCCAGGGGTTGTCGCGGCTGGCCAATCCTCCCGACTCGCCGTTGCCGCCTGGCGACCCCCGGCGCTGACGCCAGGGTGCAGCGCCTCTTGCCGTGAATGAACGCCGGCGGTCCATTGTCCTGGCGGGGATTCCGGCACGGGGGAGTGACCGAGGCGGAGAGGTCAGCGGAGCCGCCTTCCCCCTATTGGTTGTAATGCCAGAGCTTGGGGTCAACGCGAAACAATCGAAGGGATCGAGGGCGTCCGCCCGGCCGTCGCAGAATAAGTTTCAGGCGTTACATCACGCCGGGGTGAACTGTCAAGCCAATGCCACTGGCGGGGGCATGACATTTCTGGTGGTGGCGGCGCCTCCACCCCTCGTCGGCAGCCACCACGGCTTGGGCCGCGACGCGGCCAGGGTTGGCAGCCACGGGCGCGGGCACCCGTGGTTTTTGGGAAAGCAATCCACGCTTGCGCCCGGAAAGGGCGCGGGTGGCGCCGCCGCCCGGCGCACGCCGCCCGGGCCGGGATGAATCAGTCGAGGAAGCCGGCTTGGGCGAGGGTTTCCAGCTCCACGGCCGCCTTGCCGGCGGCGGTGGCGGCGGCCGGCGCCGCGAGCTGCCGCTGGCGGAGGATGTATTTGCCGACGATGTCGAACTCAAGGTTGGCCGGGTCGCCGGGCTTGGCGCCATGGAGGGCGGTGGCCAGCCAGGTGTGGGGGATGACGTGGATGGTGAAGTGGTCGGTTGCGACCGCCGCCACCGTCAGGGAGATGCCGTTGAGGGCGATGCTGCCCTTTTCCACCACCAGGGCGGCATGCTCCGCGGGCAGCGGCACCGTCACCACCCAGTCGTCCTGGGGGCGGCAGATGGCGCGGATTGGCACGGTGCAGTCGACGTGGCCGGTGACGATGTGGCCGCCCAGCCGGTCGCCGAGCCGCAGCGCCGGCTCCAGGTTCACCGGCCGGCCAATGTCGAGCCGCCCCAGGTTGGTGCGGGCCAAGGTTTCGGCGAGGGTGTGGAAGGTGATGTCCTGCTCCGCCAGGTTGATGGCTTCGACCGTGAGGCAGACGCCGTTGACGGCGATGCTGTCGCCGAGCTTGATTTCCCGCAGCGGCAGGTCCGGGGCATGCACCACCAGCTTGCCCGCCTTGCCCAAGGCGGAGCGTCCCACGATTTTGCCAACTGCCTCCACCAAGCCCGTGAACATGTTCCACCTCCGGTTTTGTGAGCCGTCCTGCCGGCTTCTTCACCGCTTCCATACACGCCGGCCGGGCAAAATGCAAGCGTCCCGCCGCCTTCCTCTCAGGGCTGGGGTGGCGGCTGGGGGCGGGCGGTCGCCAGCCAGTCGTCGCCCAGGCGGCGGAACCGCAGTTCCTGGAGGCCCAGCGCCGCCGCCAGGCGATCCGGATCCGGGCCGCCGACCACCGGGCGGCCGGCACGGCCGCCGAGGATTTTGGGGGCGATGTGGAACTCGAGGCGGTCGACCGCCCCGGCGTGCAGCGCCGCCGCGGCCAGTTCGCCGCCGCCTTCGAGGAGCAGCGCGGTGAGGGGCCGCCGCCCCAGCTCCTGGAGCCACTCCCGCCATTCTTGCGGAGTCCGCGGGGCGACGAACTCCGGCGGGTTGGCGGGGTCGGCGAAGATTTTCAGGCTCTGGGGGAAGGCGGTGGGGGGGCGGCGGCTCCAGACGAACTTGCGGGGTTGCCGCGGCCAGTCTTGCGGAGTCCGCACGGTCAAGGCGGGATTGTCCTGGCGCAGCGTCTCGCCGCCGACGAGGATGGCGTCGGCCCATTGCCGGAGCCGTTGGACCCGGCGGCGGGCGGCGGGGCCGGTGACCCACTGCGACTCGCCCGCCGCGGTGGCGATCTTGCCGTCGAGGGTCATGGCCATCTTGAGCAGGACGAAGGGGCGGCCAGTGGTGACCCAGTGGAAGAAGGCCTCGTTGAGTTGGCGGCAGCGGGCCGCCTCGATGCCGACGCTCACGTCGAGCCCGGCGGCGCGGAGGATTTCGATGCCGCGGCCGGCGTGCTTCGGGTTCGGGTCCAGGCAGCCGACGACCACCCGGCGGATCCCCGCGGCGCGGATGGCTTCGGTGCAGGGTGGGGTGCGGCCAAAGGTGCAGCAGGGTTCGAGGGTGACGAACAGCTCGGCGCCGCGCGCGGCCGCGCCGGCGGCGGCCAGCGCCTCCGGTTCCGCGTGCGGCAGGCCGGCGCGCCGGTGCCAGCCCTCGCCGACGGCGCGGCCGTCGTTCACGACCACGGCGCCGACCAGTGGGTTCGGGCTGGTTTGGCCCCAGGCCTTTTCAGCCAGCCGCAGGGCCCGGCGCATCCAGTCGCGGTCGGTTCGGCTTGTCATGGGGTGAGGGGGGCGGCGTGGAGGAGTTCGTAGTGGGGGCCGGCGGGGCGGAGCTGGCTGCGGATCAGCTCCAGGCGGTCGGCGGTGAAATCCCCGAAGTGGTCGTGGCCGCGCTTGGCGAGTTCGGCGAAGAAGGCGGTTGGCAGGCCGCCGCCGCGTACCCGGCCGAGGGTGAGGTGGGGGTGGAAGGGGCGGTCTTCGGCAAAGCCCAGCGGCTGGAAGGCGGCGGCGACGGCGGCCTGGAGGCGGAGCAGCCGGGGGAGGTCGCCGGCAAGGCCAGCCCAGATGACGCGGGGGGCGCGGGGGTGGCCGAAGGTGCCGAGGCCGGCGGCGGTGAGGGGGAAGGGCTGGTGGCCGGCGGCGGCCTGGTCGAGGGCGGCGGCGGCTGCGGGCAGGCGCTCTTCGGGGAGGTCGCCGAGGAAGGCGAGGGTGACGTGCAGGTTTTCCGGGGCGACCCAGCCGATGCGGCCGCCGGCGCGGTGGAGGCGGCCGATGGCGAGGGCGAGGGCGGCGCGCACCGTTTCGGGCAGGGGGATGGCGACGAAGAGGCGGGCGGTGGCGGCCCCGGCGGGGGCGGGGGCGGCGTCAGTGGTGGCGGGTTGGGGTTCCCAGGCGTTCACGGCTGGTCATCCGCCTCGGGTTTGGGGCTTGGGGCCGGGCATTCCTCCCAGCGCGGTTCGCCGGCGGCATCGCGGCCGGCCAGGATTTCGATCTTGCGCTCCGCCTCGGCGAGCTTCTTTTCACAGAACGCCGCCAGCTTGGCGCCCTCGGCGTGGCGGGCCATGCACTCGTCGAGCTTCAAGCTGCCGCTTTCCATTTCCGCGACGATCGCCTCCAGGCGGGCGAGGGCCTCCTCGAAGCTGGCGGGCGGCTTGGGGTTGGCGGCGGGTTCAGTCATGGGTGATGGCATTGATGCGGGCCTCTTCGGCGGCGGTGAAGGTGGTGTTGCGCAGGGCCTGGAGGTTTTCGAGGATCTGGGCGGGGCGGCTGGCGCCCATGAGGGCGGTGGTGGCATGGCCGTCGCGCAAGGTCCAGGCGAGGGCCATCTGCGCCAGGCTCTGGCCGCGTTCCCGGGCGATGGCGCGCAGGGCCCGGACCTTGGCGAGCGCCGTTTCGCTGATGTCCTTGGGCTTGAGGAAGCCGGTGGGGCGGCCGGCGCGGGAGTCGGCGGGGATGCCGTCGAGGTAGCGGTCGGTGAGCAGCCCTTGGGCGAGGGGGCAGAAGGCGATGCAGCCGATGCCGCGGCGGCGGAGGGTTTCGAGCAGTCCCCGCTCGATCCAGCGGTTGAGCAGGGAATAGGAGGGCTGGTGGATGAGGCAGGGGGTCCCCAGCCGTTCGAGGATGGCGGCGGCGGCCTCGGTCTGTTCGGCGGTGTAGGAGGAAATGCCGACATGGATGGCCTTGCCGGCGTGGACGGCGGCGGCGAGGGCGCCCATGGTCTCCTCCAGCGGCGTCTCCGGGTCGGGGCGGTGGGAGTAGAAGATGTCGACGTAGTCGAGCCCGAGGCGTTCCAGGCTTTGGTCGAGGCTGGCCAGGAGGTGCTTGCGGGAGCCCCATTCGCCGTAGGGTCCCGGCCACATGCGGTAGCCGGCCTTGGTGGCGACGACCAGTTCGTCGCGGTGGGCGGCCAGGTCCTGGCGCAGGATTCGGCCGAAGGCTTCCTCGGCGGCGCCTGGCGGCGGGCCGTAGTTGTTGGCGAGGTCGAAGTGGGTGATGCCGTTGTCGAAGGCGGTGCGAATCATTTCCCGGCCGTTCTCGAAGGGGTCAACGCCGCCGAAGTTGTGCCAGAGTCCGAGGGCGAGGGCGGGCAGGCGCAGGCCGCTCTGGCCGCAGCGGCGGTAGGGCATGGCTTCGTAGCGGGTGGCGGCGGGGAGGTAGCTCATGGGTGATTCCGGGGTCAATGGTGGCGGAAGCAGCGGAAAAGGCGGGCGAAGAACCCGGCCTTGGCATCCTGTTCGTGCTCGGCCAGATCGTGGGAAATCTGGGCCTGATGGTGCTGGTGTACGGCGGCCGCCCGGCTGGAGGCATTCTTGAAGGCCTTGCCGAAGTCCTTCTCATGCACCTCGGCCGCGGCGTCGGCGACCGCATGTTCGAGGATGCCGCCGGCCGTCTGGTCGCTGAAGACGAGGACGGTGCCGCCGATCTTGATCTTGTCGCCCGACTTGAGGATGACCGTCTTTGCCAGGAGCTTGCCGTTGAGGGCGGTGCCGTTGCGGCTGGAGAGGTCTTCGATCGCGTAGTAGTTGCCTTCGCGGGAGATCCGGCAATGCCGGCGGGAGGATTTTTTGTCGAAGAGGCTGATCTGGCAGTCCTTGGCGCGGCCGATCAGGTTGCTGCCGTGGAGCAGCGAGAATTCATCCCCCTTGTTCAGCCCCCCGACACAGACCAGCTTCGACATGATGTCTCTCCCAGTTTTAGCCTGAATGTTTCACCTGAATAGATCAGGTTGGGGCGGCCTTGGCTGTGCCCTGGTGAAGATTGGCAGCCTTTTTTGCAATATATCTTGGTGGCCGGTTGATGCGAACTTGGCGCGCCCGCCCGCGCCGTTGTGGCGGTATGTTACGCTTTTTTGCGGCTCCGGCCTGGCTCCGGCTGGCCGGCCGGCAACCGCTTCGATTCCGTGGAGGCGTCCGCCCGGTGACCGAGGATCCGACATACCCGCTTCTGGAACGGCTGCTCCGGGACGACGCCGCGGCCTGGGACGAACTGGTCCGCCGCTATTCGGCGCTGATGCTGGAGACGGCCCGCCGCACCTTTGCCGCCTACGGCTTTTCCGCCTCGCATCACGACCACGAGGACGCCGTCGCCGTGGTCTGGCAGAACCTGCTGGCCCGCGACTGCGAGCGGATCCGCTCCTGCCTGGGGCGGCGCAACTTCCTGCCGACGCTCTACGTGCTGGTGCGCAACCGCTGCGTTGACGTCATGCGCCGGCACAAGATCCAGGCCGAGCCGATTTCGGACGAGTGCCCCCTCGCCGCGCCGGCGGAACCGCCGCCTAGCGGTGACGCGCTCACGCCCGAGCACGGGCTGGCGGCGCTTGAAGTCCTCTCGGAGCGGGAACGCGCCCTGGTCCAGCTCTTCTACCTGCGCGAGCGCAAGTACCGTGAGATCAGCGAGATCACCGGCATCCCGATGAACAGCATCGGCCCGATGCTGCAGCGGGCGCTGGCGAAGATGCGCAAGCATCTGCTCACGGGGCGGGAGTGACGGCGGCCGGCGCGAAATGGAGGGGGGCGAAGAAGGCGGGCTGGTGGAAGTTGAGGGGCTGGGCGGCGTCGTGGGGCGCCCAGGTGGCCCAATGCGGGTGGGAGGTCTGGTCGGCGCATTTCTGGAAATTGCCGCGCCAAGTCTGCCCCGGCAGCGGGCCGAGGGGGCCGACCTGCGCTTCGACCAGGGCCAGCGGCAGCGAAAATTCCAGGGACCATTCCACCGGGCCGGCCAGCTCCGGCTCGACCCGGGCCGGCAGGCTGTGGAAGACCCGGATCCGGGCCAGCCAGGCCGGGTCGAGCGGGGTGGCGTCGGCAAAACCGCCAGGGACGCGCCGGGGGTCGCGGATGTGGTGGCAGAGGAAGGCGCCGCCGCAGTTCGCCTCCAGGTTCAGGTAGCCGCCGCCGGGCTTGGGCTCGAAGAAGAACTCGACGCAACTGTCGCGACAGACCGGCGCCTGGGGTTGGGTGTGGACGCAGCGGACGTGGCGGTCCTGAACCCGGAAGAAGAGGTGGAGCGCGGCGGCGCTGTACAGCATTTTCACCTGGGTCGCCGGCCGGTGGCCGCCGCTCCGGGGATGGAACCAGGCGATCTCCGCCACCGCCGCCTGGTCCCAGGGCGGCGCCTCCCAAGCGCCGCGGTAGGGGGGGAGGCAGGCGGCCCGGCCGATGGTGTAGGCGGGGGGCATGGCTTCAGCCGGGCAGTTCGCGGGCGTAGAGGGCGAGGAAGGTGTGGCCGTCGAGGGCGACCGTGCCGCGGACGAGGAAGCGGTTGACCCAGCGGTCAAGCAGCTCGGCGGGGAAGCCGTCCGTGCTCGGATCCTTGACCGGCGCCAGCACATACTCCTCGGGGGTGGCGCTGGCGGGCACGGGCTGGAGGATGAACCAGACCTGGCGGTCGAGCTGGCAGACGGCGGCGACGCGGCTCGGCGTCGGCGCGCGGCACGCCTGGGCCAGCCGGGCGGCCACCGTCTTCGGTTCCAGGATCAGGTCTTGGACGGTGAAGGCGCAGAGTTTCTGCATGGTCGGGCCTCCTTGGTGTCAGTCGAGGGCCAGGGCGGCGCCGGGCTCGGGGGTCGGCAGGGTGCCGGCGGCGGCCACGACGTCGGCGCGGTCGGCGAAGCGGCGGGGGGAGAGTTCCAGGGTGCAGTCGAGGGTGCCGTCCGCCCGGCGCGGGACCGTGACGCCGGCGGCCTCCAGCCAGCGGGCGGCGCGTTCCTGCTGCATCTTCTGGCTGCTTTCGAGGGAATCGACGCCGGTCGGGTTCTTGACCGGGGCGAACTGCTCGTCGCGGTCCGCTTCGAGGATGAGCGGCCGGTTGGCCAGCGGCAGGGCGTCGAAGATGAACATCTCCAGCTTGACGGCGTTGGGTTCGGCGGGGGCGGCGACCTGGCCGTTGGCGTCCACGGCCGGCACCTTCTTGACGGCGCGGTGGAAGGGCAACTGGAGCCGGCCGCCGGCGGTGAGGCGTTCGACGAAGTCGCGGCGGAGGAGGTGGATCGCCGGGCTGCCGACGCGGAACCTGAGCCGTCCGTCCGGCCCCTTGGCCCGCGCCAGCTCCTCGGGCATGTCGCTGTATTCGATGATGGTCAGCTTGCCGTCGGCGAGGGCGTAGTTCCCGAGCTTCTCCAGCGGGCCGGTCTTGACCAGGCCGCGGGAACTCATGTCGGATTCGGTGAGGTCGTGGAGGCCGAGGAAGAGGGGGTCGAACATCTGCACCAGCGGGTTGTCGATCTGCCAGTAGGAGATGTGTTCGATGCCGGCGGCGGCCAGCTCCTGGAGCATGCCGGACTGGCGCATCGCCAGCAGGCAGCCGCCGTGGCCGTTGGGGGAGAGCGCCAGCGAGTCGGGAGAGGCCAGCAGCAGCTTGCCGTCCAGCCCGATGGCCGGCATGGTGCCCTGGGTGAAGAACTTGACCTTCGCCGGGTTCAGGCCGAAGAAGCCATTGGCCTGGAAGAACTCGCGGGTCGGCCCGTCGTTGATCGGGCTGGTCATGATGTACCAGGGGATCGGGCTGCCGGCCTTCTCCTGGGTGCGGAGGATCGTCTCCGCAAACACTTGGAACAGCGGCTTGTTGTGGATCGGGGTGACGGGGAAGGTGCCCTTCGGCCCGTCATACCCCAGACGGGTGCCCTGGCCGCCGGCGACGGTGAACCCCGCCACCTTCCCCTGCTTCAGCAGCGCTTGGCCGCGGCGGACGGCGCCCTCGTAGAGCGCCGCCTCCGCGGGACCGCGGGGCGCCAGCGGGTAGGAGGGCGCCGGCTTGAGGTCGGCCGGCAGCGCCGCGGACTTGGGCGCCAGCACGTAGTCCGTGACCCAGCCGTCGAAGCTCTCCCAGTCGATGGCCAGAAGCTGGTCCGCGAGCTGGGCGCGGCCGGCCTCGGCCAGTTGGTCCCAGAAGCGCAGCAGATGCTCCTGGCCGTGGGGTTGCACGAGGGCGAGCAAGCTTTCCTTGGTCGGGGTCGTCATCGGGGGCGGTTCCTCATGAAAAAAGCGGGGGCAAAAGTGCCAGCGCGTGCCGCGGACTCCGCGGCCGTGGCCGGAAGGGAGGCCTTGTCCGCATAACGTAGCCGGCCAACGCCGGCTGTCCACGCCCGCAGGCGAGGGCTGGCATTCGGGGGGCGGACGCTTACATTTTCCCGTTTCCCCGGGCCAGCCGCCGGGGACGCTGGAGGCCCCCCCCGTGCTCGAATCCCATTTGATCCTGGAAAAGCGCCAATTCTCGGCGGATGTGTTCCTGCTGCGGCTGCGGGCGCCGCTCATCGCCCGGGAGCGCAAGCCTGGCCAGTTCATCATCCTCTCCGGCGACGTTGACTACGGCGAGCGCATCCCCCTGACCATTGCCGACGCCAATGCCGACGAGGGCTGGATCACCCTCATCTTCCAGCGCGTCGGCCGCGGCACCCGCCAGCTCGCCGAGATGAATGTCGGGGACGAAATCCCGGTGCTCGTCGGCCCGCTCGGCACGCCGACCCACATCGCCAAGCTCGGCACCGTCGTCGGCGTCGGCGGCGGCATCGGCGCGGCGCCGCTCTATCCGATCCTGGAGGCGCTGAAGGCCGCCGGCAACCGGGTGGTGACCATCCTCGGCGCCCGCACCCGGGAGCTGCTGATCCTCGAGGAGAGGTTCCGCGCCATCTCCGACGAGCTGATCCTCTGCACCGACGATGGCTCCGCCGGCCGCAAGGCGCTGGTCACCGAGCCGCTCAAGGAGCTGTGCGCCGCCACGCCCAAGCCCGACCTCGCCGTCGCCATCGGCCCGGCGATCATGATGAAGTTCTGCTGCGCCACGACCCGGCCGTTCGGCGTCCACACCGTGGTCTCCCTCAATCCGATCATGGTGGACGGCACCGGGATGTGTGGCGGCTGCCGCGTCACGGTCGGCGGCAAGGTCAAGTTTGTCTGCGTTGATGGCCCCGAGTTCGACGGCCACGCGGTGGACTTCGAGGAGCTGATGCAGCGGCAGGGCTCCTACAAGCCGCAGGAGAAGCGCCAGCTCGACGCGCACCTCTGCAAGCTCGACGCCGCCTTCGACAAGGCGGTGCATTCCTGACCGGGGTGGCCATTCCCCCCCAGAAATTGATTTTGCCAGCCACGAGAGGTTCAAGATATGAGTCACCCGACCAAGGAAGAGTTGCAGGCGGCGGCGCAGGCGGAGCTGGCGAAGCTGGCCGGGCAGCCGCTGACGCCGAAGGCGCGGCTGGCGATCCCGGCGCAGGAGATGCCGGCCCAGGATCCGGAGGTGCGCCGGGGCAACATGCAGGAGGTCGCGGTGGGCTACAGCGAGGCGCAGGCGCGGCTGGAGGCGCAGCGCTGCCTCCAATGCAAGAACCAGCCGTGCGTCGAGGGCTGCCCGGTGCGGATCGACATCCCCGGCTTCATCCAGGCGATCGCCGCGGGTGACTATGCCAAGGCCATCGCGGCAATCAAGCAGGCGAGCCTGCTGCCGGCGGTCTGTGGCCGGGTCTGCCCGCAGGAGTCGCAGTGCCAGGCGCCCTGCACCGTCGGCAAGGCGCTGAAGGACGGCAGCCGGGCGGTGATGATTGGCCGGCTGGAGCGGTTCGTGGCCGACTGGGAGCGGGAGCAGGGGCGGATCACGGCGCCGCCGGTCAAGCCGGCGACCGGCCATAAGGTCGCGGTCATCGGTTCCGGCCCGGCCAGCCTGGTCTGCGCCGCCGACGTCCGCCGCGAGGGGCATGAGGTGACCGTGTTCGAGGCGTTCCACAAGTTTGGCGGGGTCATGCTCTACGGCATCCCCGAGTTCCGCCTGCCCAAGGCGATCGTGGAGGTGGAGGTGGACACCCTGCGCCGGATGGGGGTCAAGCTCGTCCCGAACTTCGTGGTCGGCCGCACCCGCAAGCTCACCGACCTGATGGCGAAGGATGGGTTCGTCGCCGTTTTCATCGGCAGCGGCGCGGGGCTGCCCAAGTTCATGGAGATTCCGGGGGAGAACTTGGTGGGCGTCTTTTCGGCCAACGAATACCTGACCCGCTCCAACCTGATGCGGGCGTTCGACAAGGCTCGGGCCCAGACCCCGATCGCCGAGTCGCGGAAGGTCGCCGTCCTAGGGGGCGGCAACGTGGCGATGGACGCCGCCCGCACCGCGGTGCGCCTCGGCGCCCAGGAAGTGCACCTGATCTACCGCCGCACCGAGCACGAAATGCCGGCGCGCGTCGAGGAGGTCGCCCATGCCAAGGAGGAGGGGGTGGTGTTCCATTTCCTCGCCAACGGCAAGCGCATCCTTGGGGACGGGCAGGGGCACGTCTCCCAGCTTGAGTGCCTGCGCTACCAGCTCGGCGAGCCCGACGCCTCCGGCCGCCGCAGCCCGGTGGCGATTCCCGGCAGCGAGTACCTGATGGACCTTGACACGGTCATTGTCGCCATTGGCAACGAATCGAACCCGCTGCTCAAGCAGACCACCCCGGCGCTGGAGACCAACAAGCGCGGCAACGTTCTCGTGAACGACGATGGCGAGACCAGCATCCCCGGCGTCTTTGCCGGCGGCGACATCGTCCTCGGCGCCGCCACGGTGATCCTGGCCATGGGGCAGGGGCGCCGCGCCGCCGCCGCCATCAACCGCCGCCTGGCCGCGCTTCCGCCCACGGCCTGACGGGGGAAGCCGTGCCTGTCCCCAACAACTGATTCGAGGACGGGAACGAAGAGGGGGACGGGCATCAATCATGGATTTCCGCCAATGTCCAGGAGGCAGGCAGGAGTGTCTGCCCCACCTTGTAGGCGCCAGGTTGGGGACAGGCAAATTCAGCCTTTGATGGCGGCGCTCGCCGGTGCCTGGGGCGCGGGGAGGTTCCCCCCACCGTGCCGGCACCGCTTTCCCGCGGGCCGGCGGCCGAGGCCAACGGCGAATTCGCCCGTGCTGGGCGGGGCCGTTGCAATGTGGGGAGTTGGGCTACATTATTCCCCACTTTTTTTTGCGCTCCCCCGCGGGGTGCCGCCGCCCCGTCCCCGCAGCCGCCAGCCAAGGTGAATCCGGATGTTTGCCGCCGTGCCGAGCGATGTTTCCTTCCCCCGCCTGGAAGAGGAGGTGCTTGCCTTCTGGCGGGAGCAGCAGATCTTCCAGCGCTCCCTGGCCCAGCGGGAGGGTGCCCCGGAATACGTCTTCTACGATGGCCCGCCCTTCGCCACCGGCCTGCCGCACTACGGCCATCTCCTGGCCGGCACCATCAAGGATGTCATTCCCCGCTACCAGGCCATGCTCGGCAAGCATGTCCGCCGCACTTTTGGCTGGGACTGCCATGGGCTGCCGGTGGAGAACGAGGTCGAGAAGATGCTCGGGCTCGCCAGCAAGACGGAGATCGAGCGCTACGGCGTCGCCAAGTTCAACGAGGCCTGCCGCGGAATCGTCCTGCGCTACACCGGGGAATGGGAGCGGGTCGTGGAGCGCACCGGCCGCTGGGTCAGCTTCCAGGGCGGCTACCGCACCATGGACCGCGACTACATGGAGTCCATCTGGTGGGTGTTCAAGCAGCTTTGGGGGAAGGGGCTGGTCTACGAGGGGCACAAGATCCTGCCCTACTGCCCGCGCTGCGCCACGCCGCTCTCCAATTTCGAGGCGAACCAGGGCTACGCCGAGGTGCAGGATCCGGCGATCACCGTCCGCTTCGCCGCCGTGGGGCGGGAAAAGCTCCATTTCCTTGCCTGGACGACCACCCCCTGGACGCTGCCGAGCAACACCGCGCTGGCCGTGCATCCGGAGGTGGACTACGCCCGGGTGCGCGACGGTGCCGAGGAGTACATCCTGGCGGCGGCGCTGGTGCCCAAGGTCTTTGGCAAGCAGCCGCCGGAGATCCTTGAGGTGCTGAAGGGCGCGGAGCTGGTGGGGATGCGCTACGAGCCGTTGTTCCCCTACTTTGCGGAGCTCGCGGGGCAGGGCGCCTTCCGGGTCATCCCCGCCGAGTACGTCTCCACCGAGGAGGGGACGGGGATCGTCCACATCGCCCCTGGCTTTGGCGAGGAGGACGCGGCGGCGGGGCGGCGGCACGGCGTGCCGCTGGTCTGTCCGGTGGACGCCGAGTGCCGCTTCACCGCCGAGGTTGGCGACTGGCAGGGGCGGGCGGTCAAGGATTGCGACAAGGAGATCATCCAGCGGCTCAAGGCGGAGCACAAGCTGGTCCACCGCGAGAGCGTCACCCACAACTACCCGCACTGCTGGCGCTGCGAGTCGCCGCTGATCTACCGGGCGGTCTCGACCTGGTTCGTCAAGGTCGAGGCGATCAAGGAGCGGCTGCTGGCCGCCAACGCGCGGATCCACTGGATGCCGGAGCATCTGCGGGAGGGGCGGTTCGGCAACTGGCTGAAGAATGCCCATGACTGGGCCATTTCCCGGAACCGCTACTGGGGCTGTCCGCTGCCGATCTGGCGCAACGACGCCGGCGAGACGGTGGTCGTCGGCTCCGTCGCCGAACTGGAGCGGCTGACGGGGCAGGCGGCGCCCGACATCCACAAGCACTTCGTTGATGAGCTGGCGATCCCCTCGGCCCAGGGCGGGGCGCCGCTGCGCCGGGTGCCGGAGGTGCTGGACTGCTGGTTCGAGTCCGGCTCGATGCCCTATGCGCAGCACCATTACCCCTTCGAGAACAAGGAGTTCGTCGAGGCGCACTTCCCGGCGGACTTCATTGCCGAGGGGCTGGACCAGACCCGGGGCTGGTTCTACACCCTGGTGGTGCTCGGCGCGGCGCTCTTCGACCAGCCGGCGTTCAAGAACGTGGTGGTCAACGGCCTGGTGCTGGCGGAGGACGGCCGGAAGATGTCCAAGCGCCTCAAGAACTATCCCGATCCGCTGGAGGTGATGGCCCGGGAAGGGGCGGACGCGCTGCGGCTGAGCCTGCTGGCCTCACCCGTGGTGCGCGCCGAGGACCTGCGCTTCAGCGAGAAGGCGGTGCGCGAGGTGCTGCGCAGCGTCATCCTGCCGCTCTGGAACGCCTACAGCTTCCTGGTGACCTATGCCCGGGTCGACGGCTGGACGCCGCGGGGCGAGGCCGGCCCGCCGGCCACCCCCGCCAACCTGCTCGACCGCTGGATCCTCTCGCGGCTGGACGAGACGGCCGCCGAGATGCGCGCCGCCTTGGACGCCTACGACTTGCAGCGCGCCGCCACCCGCTTCACCGGCTTCCTCGACGATCTCACCAACTGGTACATCCGCCGCAGCCGCCGCCGCTTCTGGAAGAGCCAGAACGACGCCGACAAGGAGGCGGCCTACGCCACGCTGCACCAGGTGCTGGTCAGCTTCTGCCAGCTTGCGGCGCCCTTCATCCCCTTCGTCACCGAAACCATCTACCGCAATTTGCGGACTCCGCAAATGCCGGAATCGGTGCATCTCTGCGACTATCCGCGGCCGGAGCCGGCCCGGCGCGACGATGCGCTGAACCGGCGCATGGCCCGGACCATGACGGCGGTCAACCTTGGCCATTCCCTGCGCAAGCAGGCGGAGCTGCGGGTGCGCCAGCCGCTGGCGGCGGCGGTGCTGGTCTCCGCCGACGCGGCGGCCCGCGCCGACCTGGCGGCGATGGCGGAAGTCATTGCCGACGAGCTGAACGTCAAGGCGGTGCGCCTGGGCGCCGACGAGGAGGAGCTGGTGCATCTTTCGGCGAAGGCGAACTTCAAGGTGCTGGGCAAGAAGCTGGGCAAGCGGATGAAGGCCGCGGCGGCGGCGGTCGAGGCGCTGCCGGTGGCGCGGATCCGCGACCTGCGCGCCGGCCAGCCGGTGGCTCTCGACCTTGCCGATGGCGAACCGCCCATCGAACTGGCCGCCGCGGACGTGACGATCCAGCGCCAGGAGCGGCCCGGCCTGACCGTCGCCAACGAAGGCGAGGTCACCATTGCCCTCGACACCCGGCTCACGCCGGAACTGGTCCGGGAGGGGTGGGCGCGCGACCTGGTCAGCCGCATCCAGGCCTTGCGCAAGGAGGCGGGGCTGGAAGTCACGGACCGCATTGCCGTGCGCTACGACCTGCCGGCCGCGCCCGCGGCGGCCCTGGCGGCGTTCGCGGAGTACGTGAAGGGGGAGACGCTGGCGGTGGAGCTGGCGGCGGCGGCCCTGCCGGAGACGCCGGCGGCCGAGATCAACGGCGAGCCGTGCCGCATCGCGATTGCCAAAGCCGGAACGCCCCCCGCGCCGGGGGCTTGACCTGGAAGGTTGAGGAATCCAAAACATGGCCATCACCTACATTTGCCCGAAGTGCGGCGCGAGCAGGACCAGCGAGCAGCCGGAGGCGGAGCCGGTGTGCCCGCTTTGCGCCGTGGCGATGACGCCGGCCGAGCTGCCCCCGGCCCCGGCGCCCGCCAGTTCGGAGCCGGCCACGGCGGCACCGGTGCTGAAAGTCGCCCGTGCTTCCTCCCGCTCAGTGGGGCGGATGACCGCGGCGGGGACGGCCTCCTTCAAGCCGTTGCCGGCCTCCGCTTCGGCGCGGCTCAAGCTGGGCGGCGCCGCAACGTCCCAGCGGGTGATGCCCGTGAAGCCGGGAGCCTCGGCGCGGATCATTCCGCCGCCGCCGCCGCGGACGGAGACGCCGGCGGCGGCCATGCCGGTGGTGCAGCCGGTGCAGCCGGTGGGTGGCGCTCCGGCACCGGCCGTCCCCGGCGTCATGCCGCCGGCCGTGGCGGTTCCGCCCAGCCTGGATCTGGCCCAGGCGCAGGCCCAGGTGCTGCTCCAGGAAGCGGCGGCGGAGGCGGCCCGGTTGCGGGCGAGGGCCCTGGCGGAGGCGGCGACCTTGAAGGCGCAGACGGAGGAGGCGGTGCGGCAGCAGGCCGAGACTGCCGCCGCCGAGGCGCGTGCCGCCGTCCAAGCCGAGGCGGGCACGATCGTTGCAAAGGCCCGGGAGCAGGGCGCGGCGGAGGCGCGGCGGCTGGTCGAAGAGGCCCACGCCCGGGCCGCGGCGGAAACGGCTGCGCTGCGCGCCGAGCTGCAGGCGAAGGCGGCGGCGGAGCTGGCGGCCTTGAAGGAATACACCCAGAAACAGCTTGCCGATGAACTGCGGATGGCCGAGGAGGAGGCGCTGCGCATCCGGGAGGAGGCGGCGAAGGCGGCGGAAACGTTGCTGGCCGAGAGCAAGGCGCAGGCGGCGGCGGCGGCGGCGAAAGTGGCGGCGGAAGCGGAAGCGCAGGCGGCAGTGGTGGCGGCCGCGAAAGTTGAGGCGGAAGCGGTTGCCGCGCCCCCGCCCGCCGAGGAGGCGGTGCCTGCCGCCGAGCCGCCGGCGGCGGGGCCGCCGGGCAAGTTGGGCAAGTTGGGCAAGTTGGGCAAGGCCGGCGGCAAGGCCGGCCTCAAGGGTTTCAAGCGTCCGGCGGCGGCGCCCCTGGCCCGGCCGGCCGCGGCCGGCGCCCCGGCGGCGGCGGCGCCCCGCCCCGCCGCCGTTGACGAGACGGCCGGCCTCTCCGAGGCGGCCAAGGCGGAATACCAGATCCGCAAGCTGGCCATGGCCGAGGCCAACCGCCGCGAGACCAAGTACCTGATGCTGGGCCTCTCCTTCAGTTGCATCGTGCTGGGCTACCTGATGCTGGTGATGCTGCTCAAACCGGCCGGCACGATCCGGATCGCCTCCTGGCTGCTGTTACTGGTCGACCTTGGCTATTTCGGTTTCATGGCCTATATCATCTGGGAACACTACCAGAAGGGAGTGGACGCCCGGGCGCGGCACAAGGCCCGGCAGAACGCCGGGGCGAAACCGCCGCCGGCGGCCGCCCCAGTCACGGCCGAACCCCCGTCCCCACCGGAGCCGGCAAGCAAGGAGAAGGCATCATGAAAAAGTTGTTGGCCATTGCCGCAGTGCTGTTTTTGCTGGTGGTCTCGGTGCGCCCCGTCAGCAACTTCCTGATTTCCACCAGCCTGAAAAACCCGGCCAAGCCTTGGGCGCCGGCCACGGCGTTCAACTGTTGCCGGGCGCTCTACTGGGTCGGACATCACGCCGACGCCTGCGCTGGGATTGAGCAGGCGATTGTGGCGTTCCCGGATCATCCCGACGTGCCCCAAGCCTACTATTGGGCCGGCGTCTGCCAGGAAAACCAGCGGAACTTCGAGAATGCCCGCGCCTGGTACGAGGCGACCATCGCCCAATACCCGCAGCACACCGCGGCGACCGCCGCCCAAAGGCGGCTGGGCGACATGGGTGCCCTGGGGCGGCGCGGCGAACGCACGAAACGGAAGTGATTGACACGGAGTCCAGAGCCATGCGCCTTTCGCAGATGGTCGGGCAGCGCCTCAAGGATGCGCCCCGCGACGCCCAGACGGCCAGCCACATCTTCCTCATCCGCGGCGGCTATTGCCGCCCGGTCTCGGCCGGCATCTATTCGCTGCTGCCGCTGGGGAAGCGGATCACCGCCAAGATTGAGGCGATCATCCGCGCGGAGATGGACCGGGTCGGTGGGCAGGAAGTGTTGATGCCCGTCGTCCTGCCCCAGGAATTGTGGGAGGAGTCCGGCCGCGCCCATTCCGTCGGCCCCGAGCTGCTCCGCTTCAAGGACCGCAACGGCAAGCCGATGCTGCTGGGAATGACCCACGAGGAGGCGGTGGTGCATCTCTGCCGCACCGAGGTCACCAGCTACAAGCAGCTCCCCTGCATGCTCTACCAGCTCCAGACCAAGTACCGGGACGAGGCGCGGCCGCGGGCCGGCCTGATCCGCGTCCGCGAGTTCACCATGAAGGACGCCTACTCCTTCCACGCGTCGCAGGAGTGCCTGGAGGCGTACTACGCCCGCGTCCATGAGGCCTATGAGCGGATCTTCCGCCGGGTCGGGCTGCGGGAGTGCATCTCGATCCAGTCGGACACCGGGATGATGGGGGGCAAGGTCTCCCACGAGTTCATGGCGATTGCCGAGTGCGGCGAGGACACGATCTACATCTCGCCCGATGGCCGCTACAAGGCGAACAAGGAGATTGCCACGCACGGGATTGTCTTCGAGCCGGCGCCGGCCCTGCCGCTGGAGGAGGTGCATACCCCCGGCCGGCAGAGCATCGAGGAGGTGGCGGAGTTCCTGGGGGTCAAGCCGGAGCGGACCGGCAAGGCGGTGTTCTTCAGCGATGCGGACGGCCGGCTGGTCTTCGCCTGCATCCGCGGCGACTTCGAGGTGAACGAGACGAAGCTGCGCAACTTGCTCAAGACCAAGGAACTCAAGTACGCCAACGACGAGCAGATCCGCGCCATCGGCGCCGAGCCCGGCTTCGCCTCCGTGCTGTCGGTCGATCCCTGGAAATGCCGGATCATCCTGGACCGTTCCTTCGCCAACAGCTCCAACCTGGTGGTCGGCGCCAACAAGCCCGACTGGCACCTCAAGAACTTCAACTATGGGCGGGATTTCAGTGGCGGCGAGGTTGCGGACATTGCCACCGTGCGCGAGGGCGACCCCTGCCCGGTCACTGGCCAGCCGCTGCGGCTGCTGCGCGGGATCGAGGTTGGCAACATCTTCCAGCTCGGCACCAAGTATACCTTGAGCATGAATTGCAATTACTTGGACCAGAATGGGAAAAGTCATCCGATGATCATGGGCTGCTACGGCATCGGCGTCGGCCGGACCATGGCCGCCGTGATCGAGCAGAGCCATGACGCCTATGGCCCGGTCTGGCCGATGGGCATCGCCCCGTACCAGGTCCAGCTCATCGGATTGAACCTGAACCAGCCGGAGGTCAAGGACGCCTGCGAGAAGCTCTATGGCGAGTTGCAGGCCGCCGGGCTGGAGGTGCTCTACGACGACCGGGGGGAGAAGGCCGGCTTCGCCTTTGCCGACGCCGACCTCATCGGTTGCCCCTTGCGCCTCATCGTCTCCCCCAAGTCCCTGGCCCAGGGCAAGGTCGAGTTCAAGCGCCGCGACGGTGGCCGGAACTCCGAGCTGCTGGCGCGGGAGGGGGTGGTGGCGGCGATGCGGGGGCAGGTTGACGCCGCGTTGGCGGTGGCCGAGGCCCCGTGACGCCGGTGGGGCGGCGGCTTACGGGGCGGCGCCGATCGCGCTGAGGAAGACGTCGCCCGAGAGGACTTCGCGGCGGCGGCCGCCGGGCAGTTCGAGGATGAGGGCGCCGGAGGCGGCGAGGCCGGCGACGCGGCCCCGGAGCTGTTCCGCCCCAAAATCAACGGTCACCTCGCGTCCTTGCAGGTAGGCGTGCCGCTCCAGTTCGGGGAGGAAGGGGGCGAGGCCGGCGCGTTGCCACTGGTCGTAGACTGGCTCCAGCTCTTCGAGCAGGGTGGCCAGCAACTCCGGCCGGGACCACTCATGGCCGGCGGCGATGCGCAGGGAGGTGGCGCGGCCGCGCAGCTCTGGCGGCAGTTCCGCCTCAAGCAGGTTCACGTTCAGGCCGATGCCGGCGACCACGTAATGGACGCGGTCCAGCTCGCTGCGCATTTCGCAGAGGATGCCGGCCAGCTTGCGGCCGCCGAGGAAGAGGTCGTTGGGCCATTTCACCTGGACCTCCAGTTCCGGGGCGAGGCGGGCGACGGCGCGGCGCACGGCCAGGCCGACGGCCAGGGCGAGGGAGGGGACGCGCAGGGGCGGCACCGCCGGGCGCAGCAGGAGGGAGAGGTAGAGGTTGACCCCCGGCGGCGAGAACCAGCTCCGGCTCAGCCGCCCGCGGCCGCCGGTCTGGGTTTCGGCGACGATGAGGGTGCCTTCGGGCGCGCCCTGTTCGGCCAGCGCCAGCAGCCGGCGGTTGGTGGAGTCGAGGCTTGCCAGATAGGTCAACGGCCGCCCCAGGCGCGAAGTCCGCAGGCGGCTTTCGACTTCGGCGGCGAGGGGGCGGTTGGGGCGTTCCGCGAGGCGGTAGCCGCGGCGGGGGTGGGCCTCGACCTGGTAGCCATTGCGCCGCAGGAGGTTGATGTGCTTCCAGACCGCCGTCCGCGAAATGCCGAGGCGGCGGCACATTTCCTGGCCGGAGAGGTTGGCGCCGGCGCTGGTTTGGAGCAGTTCCAGCACCTGCCGGGTGGTCGGGCCGAGTTTGGGGGGGGGTGGGGGTGGGGGTGTCACGGGATCGGCGCGAGGCGGGTCCAGCTTGCGGGGGACCAGGCGGGGGCGGGGGCCCGGCCCGTGCGGGGCCCGCCGAA